>NZ_FTPR01000002.1 GCF_900156505.1 Yoonia rosea
ATCGCAGCGGTCAGGGTGGTCTTGCCGTGGTCAACGTGGCCGATTGTGCCAATGTTTACGTGCGGCTTATTACGTTCAAACTTTGCCTTTGCCATGGTGTGGCTCCTTCAAATTTAGGTTTGGGCGGCGGGGCAGGCCCCGCCCTACAGGGTGGTGGGTAGGGCGGGGTTCACCCCGCCATCCCGATTAAGCGTATTTTGCCTGGATCTCTTCCGAGATGTTGCTTGGCACTGGATCGTAGTGGTCAAACTGCATCGTAAACTGCGCGCGGCCCGAAGACATGGAACGCAGTGTGTTGATGTAGCCGAACATATTCGCCAGAGGCACCATCGCGTCGATGACAATCGCGTTGCCGCGTGTGTCCTGACCCTGCACCATGCCGCGGCGTGATGTCAGGTCACCGATGATCCCGCCGGTATATTCCTCGGGTGTGACCACCTCGACCTTCATGATTGGTTCGAGCAGTTTCGCACCAGCTTTGCGCATGCCTTCACGCATACACATACGGGCCGCGATTTCGAACGCCATGATCGAGGAGTCAACATCGTGGAACTTACCGTCGATCAAAGCCACCTTGAAGTCGATCACAGGGAAGCCGGCCAACGGGCCGTTATCCATGACAGACAGGATGCCTTTTTCAACACCGGGGATGTATTCCTTCGGCACAGCACCACCAACGATGCGGCTTTCAAACGAATACCCCTCGCCCGGAACTGTCGGCGAGATGATCATCTTCACTTCAGCGTACTGACCGGAACCACCAGACTGCTTCTTGTGGGTATAGGTGTGCTCGACTTCGTGGCCGATGGTCTCACGGTAGGCCACTTGTGGCGCACCGATGTTCGCTTCGACTTTGAATTCGCGCTTCATGCGGTCGACAAGAATGTCGAGGTGCAATTCGCCCATGCCCTTCATGATGGTCTGACCGGATTCCAGATCGGTTTCGACACGGAAGGATGGATCTTCTGCTGCAAGACGCGCCAGAGCGATACCCATCTTTTCCTGGTCGGCCTTTGTTTTCGGCTCGACCGCGATCTCGATCACCGGATCGGGGAAGGTCATTGTTTCGAGAACAACAGGATCGGCTGCATCACACAGTGTGTCACCGGTTGTTGTGTTCTTCAGACCACCCAGCGCGATGATGTCACCGGCCCAAGCTTCGCTGATCTCTTCGCGGTTGTTGGAGTGCATCATCATCATACGGCCAACACGCTCTTTGTTACCCTTGGTAGAGTTGAGCATGGTGTCACCCTTCATCAGCTTACCGGAGTAGATCCGTGTAAACGTCAAAGAGCCGACAAACGGGTCGTTCATGATTTTGAACGCCAGACCGGAGAACGCCATGTTGTCATCCGCACGACGTGGGATGTTGCGTGTCTCTGTCTCGTCGCCGGGCTTGAAGCCCATGTAGTCAACGACGTCCATCGGGCTTGGCAGATAGTCGACAACCGCGTTCAGCAGAGGCTGAACACCTTTGTTCTTGAATGCAGAACCACCCAGTACAGGCACGAATGCCATCGCCAGCGTGCCCTTGCGGAGCAGCTTGCGCAGCGTTGGAACGTCAGGCTCGTTGCCTTCGAGGTATTCCATCATCGCGTCGTCGTCCATTTCGACGGCGGCTTCGATCATCTTACCACGCCACTCGTCAGCCATGTCTTTCAGGCTGTCGCGGATTGGCGCTTTGATCCAGGATGCACCCAGATCTTCACCCTGCCACAACCACTCTTCCATGGTGACAAGGTCGATCAGGCCTTCGAGCTCGGTCTCGGCACCGATTGGGATACCGACTGGGACAGCTTTTGCACCGGTACGGTCTTCGATCATGCGCACGCAGTTGAAGAAGTCGGCGCCGATCTTGTCCATCTTGTTGACGAAAACCATACGCGGAACTTTGTAGCGGTCAGCCTGACGCCAAACGGTTTCTGTCTGCGGCTCAACACCTGCGTTGGCGTCAAGAACACAAACCGCACCGTCAAGCACAGCCAAAGAACGCTCGACTTCGATGGTGAAGTCAACGTGGCCGGGTGTGTCGATGATGTTCAGGCGGTGCTTTGGGCTGTCAGGCTCAACGCCGTTTTCTGTGCGCTCCCAGAACGTGGTTGTCGCAGCAGAGGTGATCGTGATGCCACGTTCCTGCTCTTGCTCCATCCAGTCCATGGTGGCGGCACCATCGTGCACTTCGCCGATGTTGTGTGATTTACCGGTGTAATACAGGATGCGCTCGGAACAGGTGGTTTTACCTGCATCGATGTGCGCCATGATCCCGAAGTTACGGTAAAGTTCGAGGGGGTAATCGCGTGCCATTGTGGTGCTTTCCTCTTACCAGCGGTAGTGGCTGAACGCTTTGTTCGCGTCGGCCATTTTGTGGGTGTCTTCACGCTTCTTCACGGCTGTGCCGCGGCCGTTGACCGCATCCATCAGCTCGCCAGCAAGGCGCTCTTCCATGGTGTTTTCGTTGCGCTTTTTCGCAGCTGCGATCAGCCAGCGGATCGCAAGCGCTTCGCGGCGCTCGGGGCGCACTTCAACAGGCACCTGATATGTCGCACCACCAACGCGGCGCGAACGCACTTCGACGGCTGGCTTGATGTTATCAAGGCTCTCGTGGAAGACTTCCACAGGGGATTTCTTCAGCTTGTCTTCAACGCGGTCAAAAGCGTTATAGACGATACGTTCGGCGACGGATTTCTTACCGTCAACCATCAGGTTGTTCATGAACTTGGTCAGAACGATATCACCAAACTTTGCGTCTGGCAGAACTTCGCGTTTTTCAGCGGCGTGACGACGTGACATGTGTCGGTCTCTCTCTTGTTTCTCTACGCAGTCCCGGACTTGATCCGGGACCTCTTGGCGGTTGACGTGGAGGTCCCGGATCAAGTCCGGGACTGCGTCATAACTTACTTAGGACGCTTCGCGCCGTACTTCGAACGACGCTGCTTACGGTCTTTGACACCTTGTGTATCAAGCACACCGCGCAGAATGTGGTAACGCACACCTGGAAGGTCTTTTACACGGCCGCCGCGGATCAGAACCACAGAGTGTTCCTGAAGGTTGTGGCTTTCACCTGGGATGTAAGAGATGACCTCAAAGCCGTTTGTCAGGCGCACTTTGGCAACCTTACGCATCGCCGAGTTCGGCTTCTTTGGTGTCGTTGTATAAACACGTGTGCAGACGCCGCGCTTCTGCGGGCAGCCTTCCATGTGCTGAGATTTGGATCGTGTGACTTTTGGCTGGCGCGGCTTGCGGATCAGCTGCTGAATCGTTGGCATCGTTTGATGTTCCCATCTATTCACATTTTGCGTCCGGCAAACGCGGGTTTCAAAAAATATGCTTCCAGTTCGGAAAGCACAAAAATTCCGCAGTCGAACCCTTACCGGAGGTTCGGTGCGGTGAGCTCCAGAGGAACAAAGCTATAAAAACGCTCGGTTCTTGGCCACTACGTGGTATGATATCGGGACGACGAGGGATTGCCCCCAGCCCGGATGAGCGGCGTATAGGGGGAGTCTCTTGGCCTGTCAACAGCGCCATGACAGCGACGCGACTTCTGCGTCGCATGCCTGCAATTCCACCTCTGTTATCCCATATCATGCAGGCTTTATTGCTTAGCAGATCACACTGGCCTCAGGTCATGCGCCAAGGCGCGCCCGTCGTGCCATCCAATGCAAACACCCTTTGTAGGAGACCCACATGATGCGGTTTACAGTCAGCCTTATGGCACTTGCTACCCTTGCCGCCTGCGCCACCACCACCGCAGCGCCCAATGCCCCAACCGTTTCGTCGCGCGATGTCGACAACGCGATGTTCGAGGCAGAGCGCGTCGCTGATCTGCCGTTCACTCCACTGTCGGACCTGCCCTCTGGCGGTGTCACATACCGTGGGCACGTCGGGGCTGATGTTACGGGGGACGCGCAGGGCAGTATTCTGGGCGATATGACAATGCTGGTCGATTTCGGCGACAACGATATTTCTGGCAGCGTCACCAATATCAACCTGATTGATCCAGACGGCACCCCGAACCAACGGTTCGGCGGCAGCCTTGGCATAACCGGCACCGAAACACGTGGTGACCTCGATGCCTTTGCATCCGGTCAGATCTCGGGTGTTGATAACGACGGTTTCGCGGTCGACAGCCAGATGGTGCTGACACTCGACGGAACTGTGCGCGATGATTTCAATGAAGGCGACGCCGTCTTTGGGTCTGCAACGGGCTTTGCGACAGGCGATTTCAACATGGACGTGAACGGCGTGTTCTTCGGCACCGCGAACTAGGGCTATCTATCTGATCCGGTCCGGAACCATCCGGGTCCGGATCCGCAGCTTGGTTTCCCGATAAAGCGTAAAAAGCCCCGTCGCGACAACAATGACACCGCCCGTCAGCGCAAGCGCATTAGGCCATTCGCCGAACACAAGCACCCCGAGGACGAGCGCCACCAGAAGGCTGGTGTACCGAAACGGTGCCACAAACGCGATGTCCCCGAAACGCATAGCGCTGACCGAGGCGATGTATCCGAAGATCAGAAACCCTGTCGCGCCCACTAGCTGCAACCCAGAAAGCGCGGTGAAGGGCTGCCATTCCACGAACAGCGAACCAACCCCGCCAAGCCCCGTCACACCGACCGCTGCGACAAGGGCGACAAAGACAGACGGCACGCTACGCGACATCCTGCGCACCGCGATATCACGCAATGTGACACAGGCCACCGCCCCGAGCGCATAAAGGCTATATGCACTGAAATCCGCGCCACCCGGCTGGATAATCAAAAGAACACCGCAAAAACCGACGATAATAGCCGAAAGCCTGCGCCAACCCAAAGGCTCGCGCAGGAAAAGCGCCGCCGCCAAAGCAACCGAGAGCGGTAGGACTTGCAAGATCGCGCTGACATTCGCGATGGGCATGTTGAACAACGCGGTCAGAAAAAAATAGGTGCCGCCGATCTCGCCCATGGTCCGCAGGATCACGAGCCCCCAATCCCGCGCGGGGAATGTAAAGCGCAGCTGCCCCAGCAGCTTGCACATAAAGACAAGGAATACGATCGCCCCGAGACCGCGGATGAAGATGGCCTGAAACAACGGAATTTCATCCGCCAACGACTTCATAAAAGCATCGTTAAGCGTAAAGGCGCACATCGCCCCTATCATCAGAAGCGCGCCGCGAATATTGTCTGATACCATCGGCATGGTGTTGGCGTATCAGCGCGTATGACACCTGACCAGCGTTATCGTAGGACGTGCACCGCACATTTGGCATGGCGCACCACTTTGGCCGCAGTGGACCCCAGCAGATAGTCCTGCATGCCCGGCTGATGGCTGGCGACGATGATCAGATCAACAGCGTTCTTTTCGGCAAAATCCAGGATGGTGCGGGAGGCATGCCCATCCACAACAACTGCGGTCGCGTTGTCGACATCCGCCACCAAGGATTTGAGGGTCTCGACCATCTCGGCCTTCGCTCCCTCCAAATGGCCCGGAGGAAGGTACTGCATCGCATATTGCGGAAGCTGCTCGATCACGTGCAGACAGGTGATTGCACCGCCCTCGCCGCACAGGGCCGTAGCGATTTCCATCGCGCCTTTGGCATTGCGGTCGGCTTCGAATGAGACGGGAACAAGGATATTCTTGTACATGGTGTGTTTCCTTTTCATGCTGACCCCAGTCTAGCCACGCTAAATGACACACGCATTGATCTGGGTCACACACAGGAACAGCGCCCCCACTGACTAATGGTTCCAGTCCAAGACCGGGCTGCACCAGAACTGGATACGGGATTATGATCCGACCACGGGGCGGTACATGCAGGCCGACCCGCTGGGGCCCGTGGATGGGGCGAGTGTGTATGGCTATGCGCTGCAGAACCCGGGGCGGTATGTGGATCCGACAGGGGAATTTATACCTATTCTTGCCGGAATTGCGCTTGGTGCAGGTCTCGATCTAGCGCTACAATTGTGGCGCAATGGCGGCGACATTAACTGTGTCAACTGGGCCGAAGTCGGCTTGGGCGGAGCCTTAGGTGCATTCGGAGGTGGTTGGGCTCGACACGGGCTTCGGGGAGCACGCGCCATGAAATGGAGCGAGGTTACCTCAGCTTTCAAGTCGTCCTCCGGCGTGTCGAGTGGAAATATATCACATCACGCGATTGTACGCGCATTGAAAGGTCATCCCCCTGGTTGGAGGAATGGATGGTGGAACCTTACTCCAATGACTCGTTTGAATCACAATAAGCTGCACAATCAATTTCTTCGAAGGGGTACCCGTCCGTTTGGCCGGTTTGGGAGATGGTGGCATGGGACTCCTAGATGGCTGATGGGTGCAGAAGCCTCCGCAGCTACCGGATTTGCTGTCGAGATGGCAGATGACGGATGTGGCTGTAGAAGCTAGACTTTGCAAGTCTGGGATCAACAGTAGTCTAGCGGCTTCAGATTATGCTTAGATGCAAAAAGAGAGTGATTGCGGAAATGAACATACCGAAACTACCAATAGCTGTTGTTTGCCCTGACTTTCTTGTTACGGACGTCTCGACAGATTCGGAGCTCTCGGAAAGAATAGGATACTGTTTTGAAAAATACGGTTCCACTGGCTGGCGGATTTTTGGCACGCACGGTGATGAGTTTCTTTTGCAGTCTGCTGAGGAAAGAAACGCTAGTTTTTGGTCGCGAACATTTTTAGGAAAAGACTCTAATTACTCCTTTTCATTCAAACTCATAGGTAATCTAGACAAACATGAAATAGGAGAGATAATTTTGAGGCATCTTGCAAGCAAGAAGAATTGGTGGTGGAACAATGACGACATAGTGTCTTTGGACTTAGTGCGTAATGCGATCAATGAAAGCGTCTCAATATCCGACATGTTTGGGAAACTTGGTTGGTTTGCGCCAGAAGTTGTCTAGCTTCACTTCAGGGGCACTCTTGAGCAAAGAGCCTTTACGATCAACGGGGTGATACAGGCGGAGTATGAATACAACGCCCTCGGCCAGCAGGTGATCCGACGGCTGACGCAGGCGGGGCAGACGATCCATTCTATCCACGACACGGATGGCAACCGGATTGCGGAGTATCTCTATGACGAGAGTGCCGGCACCAGCAGCCTGATCCGCGCGGGCCAAGGCGGGGACCTCCCTCACCTTGGTTTTTTTGATCAGTGCTGTTCCGGTACCAGAATCTCGCGTTTGCCGACGTGGTTGGCCGCACTGACAACACCTTCGTCTTCCATCTGTTCGACCAGACGCGCGGCCTTGTTATAGCCGATTGCCAGTTTGCGCTGGATATAAGAGGTCGAGCATTTGCGGTCCTTGATCACAATCGCCACGGCGGTGTCATAGAGCGCATTTTCGCTATCCGATCCGTCGCCCAGACCCAGCACCAGATCGATGCTGCTTTCCTGATCGTCAGATGGTCCCTCGACCACACCAGACATATACTCAGGCGGGCCAAAGCCTTTGAGGTGGTTCACGATCTCTTCGACTTCTTCATCGCTCACGAAGGGGCCATGCACGCGGGTGATCTTGGACCCGCCCGCCATATAAAGCATGTCACCCATGCCCAAGAGCTGCTCGGCACCCATTTCACCTAAAATCGTGCGGCTGTCGATTTTCGAGGTCACCTGAAACGAGATGCGCGTCGGGAAGTTGGCTTTGATCGTCCCGGTGATCACATCGACCGACGGACGCTGTGTCGCCATAATCAGGTGAATGCCCGAGGCGCGCGCCATCTGCGCAAGACGCTGGATGCAGGCCTCGATCTCTTTACCGGCGACCATCATCAGATCGGCCATCTCGTCCACGATCACGACGATATAGGGCAAGACCTCGGGCTGGAATTCCTCGGTCTCGAAAATCGGATCGCCGGTTTCATCGTCAAAACCTGTCTGCACGGTGCGGCTGAACATTTCGCCCTTGGCCAGCGCGTCCTTCACGCGGCCATTGAAACCATCAATGTTGCGCACGCCCATCTTGGACATTTTGCGATAACGCTCTTCCATCTCGCCCACGACCCATTTGAGCGCGACAACCGCCTTTTTGGGATCAGTCACAACAGGCGACAGCAGATGGGGGATGCCGTCATAGACGGAAAGCTCCAGCATCTTGGGGTCAATCATGATCATCCGGCATTCTTCGGGTGTCAGCTTGTACAAGAGCGACAGGATCATCGTGTTGATCGCCACCGATTTACCCGAACCCGTGGTACCCGCGATCAACAGGTGAGGCATCTTGGCAAGGTTCGCGATAATCGGCTCACCGCCGATATCCTTGCCCAGCGCGAGTGGCAGTTTCTGGTTGCCATCACCAAAGTCACGGTGCGACAGAATTTCACGTAGAACCACCTTTTCGCGGTTCTCGTTCGGCAGTTCGATGCCGATCACCGACCGGCCTGGCACGGTGGAAACACGCGCCGAGAGCGCCGACATGGAGCGCGCAATATCATCGGACAGACCAATGACGCGCGACGCTTTCAAACCCGGCGCAGGCTCAAGTTCATACATGGTCACAACAGGACCGGGGCGTACCGAGACGATTTCGCCCTTCACGCCATAATCATCCAGCACGCTTTCCAGCATGCGGGCGTTTTCCTCCAGTGCCTCATCGCTCAGATGATGGCGCTGGATTTCGATCGGGTTCATCAACAGACCCAGCGGCGGATGCTCATAGCTCGCATATTTATCGTCAAACTTCAGTGCAGGTTGTGCTTCGGCCTGTGCCTGACGCGAGGGTTGCGGCGGGCGCTTGGGCGGATGCTGAACAACGCTGCGCGGCTCTGGCGCGGGCGGTGTAGGCACCCGCACCTCGGGGATTGGCATATGCGGTGCCGCCATGCATTCCATCTCATTCGCACGGTCCATCACCGTCTCGTCGGCGCTTTCCAGCACTGCGTCGTCGACACTTTCCAGCGCCGGCTCTTCTTGTGGCGCGAAGACCAGCGGCTTCGGTCCGCGCCCTGCGGTCAGCGAAGGCTCGATCCGGACACCCGTCGGGGATGGCGGTGTGGCGCGGTTCTTGATCGCATCCGCGATCCGCGCACTCACACGGTCTGCGCCGCCCGCGGCCGGCACACCGTGCGCGACAGGTTCCCGCGTCACCAATTCAGGTTCCGGCATCGGGTCATTGCGTTTCAACAGACCAGACAGGAAACCACCCTGCGGCTCTGGCGCGGTGGCACGGGCCGGAGCAGCAAGCGGTGGTGCCGGTGGCATTTTTGGGACCGTCACAGGTGGCTGAGATGTGGGCATGACGGGGTTCGCACGCACAACGGCTGCGGCGCGCGCGCGCGCATCGTCGGCCAGTGGCGGCACCGAGAAGGGATCGTCGACGGCAGGCTCCTGCGCGCGGGCCGCGCGGATTTCATGCATTTGTTCGCGGCGTGCTTGTACGGTCGCGGTCATGCCTTGTGCGGCCTGCGCGGAAAGTGCGGCCCCTTTGCCAAGGACACGCAGCGCCATCGCATAAAGCATCACTGTGCCCAGAAAGGCAAAACGCCCGCCAGTTTTCAGTTCAGGGCGCGTAAATCCAAGCACAAACGCCATGAGCGCCAGCAGCGCCACACCGGTCAGGAAGGACAAGAGCTTCACCCCGAAGATCGCACCAAAGGGCACGATCGTCAGAATAACACCAAGGACGGTATCGCCAAACAGCCCGCCCAGACCAAAGTTTGCAGGCCAATCCACACCCGGCGTCAGGGTCGCCGCATGGACAGACGCCAGCACAATCGCAACCGGTGCAAAGATCACACGGCCGATGGCGCGTTCTTGGCCGTGATGCAGAACAAAGCGCAACCCCCATGTCAGCAAGATCACAGGCATGACCCAAATGCCCAGACCGATCACCATCATCAGCGGGGCAGCGACCGACGCACCAAAATGGCCCAACCAGTTTTGCACAGGCGCATCTGTTGCGGAAATCCAGCTGGGATCATCCGGAGAATAGCTGCCCACCATCACCGCAATCAGCAGACCGATACAGATCAGGCCAATGCCCAAGAGCTCTTTGCTGCGTTTCTCGATCGCGGCCTGCGTGGTGCTGTCCAAAAGCGGATCGCGCCGCCGGGATTGGTAAGATGCCATTACTCTTGTTCCTCAACCATATAGACAGTCGCGGATCAGGGTCAGACCGCGCTGCATTTCTTGTGTTGGGGCCACCATGGCGACCCGAATGTATGTCTTGCCGGGGTTGTCCCCGTTTATCTCTCTGCTCAGATATGCGCCGGGCAGCACACGCACGCCGGTTTCCTGCCACAGCTTGACGGCGGATGTTTCACCATCCTCGGTCGGCAACCACAAAAAGAAGCCCGCCTGCGGAGACTGGTAGCCGTCAACATGGCCCAGAATATCATCCGCGATCTCGTACTTGCGGTGATAGAGGGCGCGGTTCTCGATCACATGCGCCTCATCGTTCCATGCGGCAGCTGCAACCGCCTGCAACGGCTCGGGCAGCGGCGCACCGGCAAAGGCACGCAGTAAGCGCACACGCTCCATCGACTTTGGCCCACCCGCGCAAAAACCGGACCGCAGCCCCGGCAGGTTCGAGCGCTTGGACAGCGAGTGAAAGATCACAACGCGTTCGGGATCGGCCCCCATCTGCGTTGCAACCTGCAAGGCACCGGGGGGCGGTGTGTCGCGGTATATTTCGGAATAGCACTCATCAGCGAAAATGATGAAATCATGCTTTTCGGCAAGCGTAATCAGACTGCGCCAATAAGCCTCATCTGCAACTGCGCCTTGGGGGTTGGCGGGCGAGCAGATATAGGCAATCGCCGTGCGGTCCAGAACATCGGCAGGCAACGCGTGGAAATCAGGCAAATGGCCTGTCTCTTTGACCGCAGGGACATAGACTGCCTCGGCACCCACAGACAGAGCCGCCACCGCATAGACCTGATAAAACGGGTTTGGCGTCAGGATCACTGGTGCGCCGTTCTTCTCTTCGCGGCAAAGCGCCATGGCGGCGTTATACAGCCCCTCGCGGGTGCCGTTCAGCGTCAGAATTTGGTGATGCGGCATATCCAGATCATAACGCCGCTTGAGAAAACCGCCGATCGCGTCCAGCAAAGCGGGTGTGCCATAGTTATCGGGATACTTACCGAAACCTGCCAGATTGTCCGCAATGATATCGCCCACAAAACCGGGGAACGCATGGCGTGGTTCGCCGATCGTCATGTTGATCGTCTCGGACGCCTGTGTCGGCACGTCTAAAAGAGCACGCAAGCGTGGCCACGTCGCTGCCGGAAGGTCCGAAAACCGCTCAGGAAATACCATAACTGCCTCAATTTACGGGATCATTTCGCCCCGCTTTTTTCCAAACTAACGCGGCAGTGGGCGTTCTGTCCAGAAGAAGGGATCAGTCTGCGCGGAATTTGTGGCTTTTCGGTCAGTTAGGGGGAAGAATGCGACAACCCTTTAGCTACCCCAAAGCCCGCTCTGCCGCCGCCGCCAGCCGCAACAGCGCCGCCTCGGTCCCGTTTTGTCCGTTGAACATGATCCCGCAGGACGGCACGCCGGTGGGCAGCGTCACGGAGCACACATCCATCAAATTCGCGATCCGGGTGTTGCGCAGAGCCAGCAGGTTCTCGGTCTTGTAATACTCAGCATCCGACAGCAGCCGCGCGGCATTGGGTGGCAGGTTGGGTGCAGTCGGCATGATCACGGCATCAAATCCGGCTGTGGCAGCATAGTATTTCTTGCGGATCTCGCGCACAAGGTTCCAGCCCGCGCAATAATCGGCACCGCTGACAGCCTTGCCCCCGCGCACCCGCTCAAGGATTTGGGGGAACATCTTCTCGGGGTGCGCTTCGACGAGCGGGCGCCACCACCCGTAACTATCCGCACCGTAGAGCGGGCCTGCGACGTCAAAGGCTTCCATCAAGGGTGCAAAGGCACGGTGCTCAACACGCGCACCGGCGGCCTGAAGGCGTTCCACGGCACTTAGGAACGCCGCCCGCGGGGCGTCGCGCACATCGTCGGGCGCGATTGTGTCCAGTACCATCAGACGGACCCCCTCAAGGCTGCTCCCTGCAAGATCAACGACGCGGCTGCCCTCTAGCGCAGCAAGCAAAAGCCCCGCATCCTCAACCGACCGGCACAGCGGACCAACGGTATCAAAGGTCAGACACAGCGGCACGACACCCTCAAGCGACAGGCGGGCGTGGGTCGTCTTGAGCCCCACCAGATCATTCCACGCCGAAGGAATGCGGACCGACCCCCCTGTATCAGAGCCGATACCGGCGGCAGCCAGTCCAAATGCAACCGAGGCTGCAGCCCCTGACGAAGACCCCCCCGGCACGGCATCGGGGTCATTCACGCAAGGCGGTGTTGCGGTGATCGGGTTCAGCCCAAGGCCGGAGAACGCGATCTCGGACATATGCGTCTTGCCAAGGCAGACCAGCCCCGCAGCCGTGGCGTTTTGCAAGACTTCGGCATCCGTGTCCGGCACGCGGCCTTCCATCAGTGCCGTTCCCGCCTCGGTCGCCACACCTGCGGTATCAAACAGATCTTTCCAGGACACCGGCACACCGTCCAGCGCACTCCGGCGCATCCCTGCCCGCGCGCGGTCCGATGCCGCCTGAGCCTCGGCGCGGGCGCGATCATGCGTCACACGGGCGTAGATGCGGTCGCGGTGCTCGTGCGCATCAATCGCGTCCAGATAGACCTCGGCCAAGGCGACCGGATCAATCGTGCCCGCACCAATCGCACGGCCCAGATCCGCCGCTGTCATCCATCGCCAGTCTTGCATATCATTCTCCTGTTCGCGGCCACGGTAGCGGCCAAGCAGCGCATGGACAATCCCGTCCTGACACGCATATTGCACGGTATGAAAACAGATCTCATCATTGTGGGCGGCGGGCTCAACGGGCCGGCCCTGGCACTGGCAACAGCGCAGGCAGGATTTACCGTCACGATTATCGACAGCCTCCCCCTCGATACCCGTAAACGGGTCGGTTTTGACGGGCGCAGCTATGCACTTGCGTTGGCATCCAAACGGCTTTTGGGCGGCATCGGCATCTGGCCGCACATTGCCGACAACGCCCAACCGATGCTGGAGATCAAGGTGACCGACGGGCGTGCCGGCGAAGGGCCGTCCCCTTGGATGATGCATTTTGACCATGCCGAGATCGAAGAAGGGCCGATGGGCTTTATGGTCGAGGACCGCCACCTGCGCCGCGCGTTTCTGGATGCCATGGTAAAAGACGACCGGATTACACATCTGTCGGGCGAAACCGTTGTCGCCCAATCGGTTGATGCCGGCGGGGCGCAGGTCACACTGGCCTCCGGCACGCAGATCAGCGGCAAGGTGCTTATCGGCTCCGACGGGCGCAAGAGCGGCACCGCCGAGCGCGCCGGGATCAAGCGCACGGGCTGGGGTTACGGGCAAACGGCGGTCGTTTGCGCCGTAAAGCACGAACACCCCCACGGCGGTATCGCGCATCAGTTCTTTATGCCCGCAGGCCCTTTGGCGATCCTCCCCCTGACCAAGGACCGCAGTTCGATTGTATGGAGCGAAAGCGATGCGCGCGCGCAGGCACTGATGGCGATGAACGATGAAGATTTCCTCGACGCCCTGCGCCCTGCCTTTGGCAGCTTTCTGGGGCAGATCAGCCTGACTGGCGCACGCTTCAGCTATCCTTTGGGCCTGACGCTTGCCAACAGTTTCATCGCAGAGCGCACCGCGCTGATCGGCGATGCTGCCCACGGTGTGCATCCGATTGCAGGACAGGGCCTGAACGCCGGTCTGCGTGATGTGGCGGCCTTGGCCGAGGTGCTGGAAAGCGCGCGCGCACGCGGGGAAGACATCGGCGGTGCGCAAACGCTGGCGCGGTATCAGACATGGCGGCGATTCGATACCGCGACACTCGCTTTGGCAACCGACACGTTCAACCGGCTCTTTTCCAATGACAACCCACTGCTCCGCGCCGCGCGCGATATCGGCATGGGTCTGGTCAACGCTGCCCCGGGATTGCGGCGCACCTTTATCCGCGAAGCGGCGGGCCTGACGGGTGATTTACCGCGACTGATGCGCTGATCTGGGGTAGGTGTTGCGCTGAACGGCGATGGTGAAGATCAAATGCAAGTAGAGTGGTTGCCAAATTCAAGCGCGCTAACGGACGAGGCCCCGAGAAAAGTTGCAGTCACAGTGCCGTCTTTGGACAGCCTGCTTTCCGATCTGAAAACCCGTTTTGAAAGGAGGCAAGGTTTTGCCCTCGCCACGCTGAACCTCGATCATGTCGTGAAATTGCGCGATGACCCCGCGTTTCGGACAGCATATCTTGCACACAGCCATGTCACGGCAGATGGCAACCCGATCGTCTGGATGTCGCGTATTGCGGGCGCCCCCGTCGACCTGTTGCCGGGGGCAGACCTGATTGCACCGCTTTGCGATCTGGCGGCCACCACGAAAGTGCGTGTGGCGCTTTTGGGCAGCACAGAGGAAACGCTGACAGCAGCAGCCCGCGCGTTGATGGCCCGCCATGCCGGTCTTGACGTTGCTTTGTGCGTGTCCCCCCCGATGGGTTTTGATCCGTCAGGCAGCCTCGCAGATAGCTATATTACACAGCTCGCTAATGCCGACATCGGGTTGTGCTTCCTCGCACTCGGCGCGCCCAAGCAAGAACTCTTCGCAGCGCATGCAGTTTCAAAAATTGACACGGTCGGGTTTGTGTCCATCGGCGCCGGACTGGATTTCATTGCGGGGACGCAAAAGCGCGCGCCGAAATTCATTCGTCTCATTGCGGCCGAATGGGTGTGGCGGCTTATGACTAACCCTAGGCGGTTGGGCCTGCGATACGCGCGGTGCATCGCGGTGCTGCCACAGTTGTTTTGGTCCGCGCTGATGGCGCGTTGCGGCACAAAGGCAGACAATAGACCAACATAGGCGCAGCCAAGCTATCGATACTCCGTAAAGCTGCTCAGGTCACGGCCACCAAGGATTGCTTCATAAACGCGGAGTGTATACCGAGCCTTCGCATCCCAGTCATAGTAGCTGTGCGCATAGTCATGACCCTTTTGTGCCATCGTGGCATGTGGTTCGGGATCAGCAATGCATCTTTCCATTGCTTTCCTATAATCATTGACCAAACCCTCCATCGGCTGCAAGCCAATGGCAACGCCCCTGCCATTTGACGCAAGATCACCCGGCGCCCCGTAATTGGTTACAAGACAGACCATGCCAGAGGCCATGGCCTCAATCACCACCCCTGCCCCCAGTTCTCGGATTGATGGGAAGACAAACGCATCGCACTGACGCATGAAATCAGCGACCTCAGCTTGAGTCTTGCGCCCTTCAAAGATCACCCGCTCCTCGGCACCTGCAGCAGAAACGATTTGCGCCAGTCGCGCGTGCTCGGGTCCATCTCCGACAATATGCAGCGTATGTTCTTTCAGAACCTCAGACGTCGCAAAAGCGCGCACGACCGCCTCTGGTACTTTATAGGGCACCAGTCGGCCCGCAAATAAGAATCGTTTCGGGCCGGAACCGGAGAAAGGGGCCGTTCGGCCATTGGCATGAAAAACACCGGGGTCAAAACCGATTTCGGGGAATGGTACAATCTTTGCCGGGTTCGTCGATCTTAGATCATCTATCGTATGTTGAAAGCCCGCCATAACACAGGCCGCATTCTTGTAGGTCGAACGCGCAAAAGGCAGATAGCGGTAAAGACCGCGCAGCTTGCGCAAACCCTCACGTTCGCGTTTCTGCTCTCCGGAAAAGGCCGCAGGCCAGTCAAGGTTGCCATTCAGCGGACCGATAACGAATGGCGTGTTCGTACGGCCGGATAGATAGCTGGGCATGGCCGGGGACATGGGTGTGACACGATGCACAATGTCGAATTCATTGTTGCTCAACGCAGAACGAAAACCAGTGTAGGCCTGACGTTCAAAAGCAAGATAAGGCAAATAGGACATAATCTGGCTCGTTGACCATGCAACCTCATCTCCACCGCGCAGAATACGCTCAAGGCGATACATCGGCGCTGCGAGCCATTCATTGTCGATGTACCGAACGCGATCAGAAAGCTCTTTCGCTTTCTCAATGTTTTGACGGTTCCGCACATGGGTGACGACGGTGATTTCTGCAACTTTGCTGAGTGCACGCGCATATTTGTAGCCAACAATCGGCAACGAAGGCCACTCGGGATTACAGTGCTCGGCCAGAACAAGAATGCGCAGTGGACGTGTCATTAGTTACCTTAATCACTATATTTGATTTCAAGGCTACAGTGCGCGGCAGATTGGAGCAATTCATTGATCGTTGCTCACTTCGAACAGATCGCGCTTTTGCAAGCAAAGCGGGCCACCATCGGCCGTCTGATCCGCAATGCATGATCAAGCGCGCTGCTTCCAGTACTCCTGCCAACGCTGCTGCAATTGCGGTCCCATCCACTGTTGCGCCTTAAGCTTCTCTGGTCTGAAATCCTTAAATGCCGTCTCGGCCTTTGGCAGCCGGTTCTTCGCACCCCACAAAAGTATATTCAGCGCCATCGTCGCCCAGACATTTGCAAGCGCAGGATCGTTATGCCGGCAGGAAAGCGCGCTGCGGTATGCCACATATGCAAATTGATATTCCTTATCGCCACCAAACTGGAAACGTTTCAACCTTGCGAGCAGACTGTTGACGCGCTTGATTGGTGGCATCTTTTGCAAGCGTGGCAAGTCCCCTTCCACGCCCTTAATTGGTTCGCCGACCATCACCTCGGGAAACAATTTGGCTATCTGATAGTGGTAGTAGGCGCGTGGACCACCCCAATAATGTTCGATTAAGTCTTCGCAAGTAGCAACGTCAGTGTGTTGCGTAAGGACAATGGAAGTTGCGAGTTGTTCTGCAGTGAACATATCGCACAGGCGTACGATTTCCCGCATCATCGCGATTGCATCTGCCATGTAGTGCGCATCGGATGGATCCAGACCGACAACACCTGTGTTGTACATCAACGTCGAAGGCGCAATTTCGTATCCCGCTAAAGCACCGCCGCTGTCCTGTATCAATGCTTCCCACTGTCGCCACGCAGAGCTGTCGACGAGAGAGTGCTCTCTTTCGTTCAAGAGCGCGCGGCCGGGCCCCACGCGGTCGAAAAGGTACTTAGGGTGTGCCCGAAATATTGTATCAGCATCCACCATGACGATGGGTGTATCAAACAGATCAAGCGCGTAGGCTAGCACATGTTGCTTGGCCGCGTGGGCAAACGTTCCTCCCAATTGCCAGTCGTGGATCACTTGGTCTTCGATCAGAAGCTGCTCGGCAGGGAGATCCGACCGCATATTTCTGCGATCAGAAGCAAATACCACTCTTATATCAGCTGGATCTTGCCGCAAGAATTGTTGTGCTGAAAGGACACTGTAACTCAGCTCGAGATGGTACTCGCGCCCCACCGATCCGTACAAGAAAAAAAGCAGAGTTCTCATATAACACGGTCCTGCTACAGCGCTCTACGTGAAGAACATAAACCATCTACGTTTCTACAGCATGACCGCACAACGCCGCATGTAACCCTAACGCCGGTATCGGCGCAACACGTTGGGCTATTGATACGCCACAATTCAAACCAGAGGAGAGCGTTTAAAGCGAACCCGCGGAACCGATCATTGGCGAAGGCGCAACAGCTATCTTGTCGTAGTAGTCACTCATTGCGCAATTATGCTAGCATTTCAAAATTATATATTTTGACGATATTCAGCCTTGCTTGTGGTCGGGGCAAAGAGAGGAAGTTCATTGAAGGTTTTGCTTTTCCAAATGTATGGCAATCGACGCGCCTATCATTTGGAGCTCACTTACAGCATTCTCTCCGCGTTCCGGTTCTTGAAGGATCGTCATGCGGACATACAAATTGTATTGGCGGCCGATGAGGCCAACATGCGGCCCGACCTCCCTGTCGAACACCTCCTGATGACGCCGAAGATGCTTTATGAATGGCAGCTGGGCGGAAAATATAATCATGCGGTGAAGCCTCACATCCTTGCGCATGCGCTTGATGTTTTTGGCGCCCCAACAATACAAATGGATACCGACACCATATTTCACACAGACCTCGCCCGCCTCTTCGAGAGTGTAGGTCCCGGTCGCACCCTGATGAACAGGTGTGAAGGTCCCTTGATCGATAGCCCCGCGTGGGATCAATGGGAGACTGCAGTGGCAAACAGTGGAGGCGACCTTTGCGGCTACAAGTTTTCACCTGCGACAAAAATGTATAACAGCGGCGTCGTAGGTATAGACCCGCAGGATGCTGGCCATATCGCAGACGCGATCTCTGTTATGCAACGCATCGTCGAACTCAGCGACATGTTCACAGCCGAACAACTCGCGACGTCAATCGTGCTTTCCCATCATACCGAGATTACGACTTGTGAAGACAACGTTGAGCATTATTGGGATGGTCCCCGGATATTTTACCAGCATCAGATGAACTGCATGTTTCCGGGCGTTCTGGAAGGGGCCGGGATTAAGGACGTCGCGATGCAACTAGAGCCTCTGCGCAAAGATTTGAAAGGCACACTTTCGTCTCGTATTGCCGCGCGTATCAAAAGGCTTCAGCGGCGCGCAGGGCCTGAGTACGGCGCGGCCTATACGGCCTATATTTCGGGTCTTGCACTACGCAATACCGACGCTGCGCTCGCGAATGTATGGGCAGATCGTTCGTTGAACCTGTTGCAGTGGGCTCTGAGTCAAGAACGGCCTGTTGGAATTAGACATGATTTCCATCTTTTCACAGAAGGGGCGATAGACCAACAAGTATGGATGAAGCCAGAGCTGCGAGACCGCTGGCGCGGCTATTGGGCAGACGCGAAAACCTGCAATACCGAGAGACTGTCCCAATGAAACCACAGCACAGCAACAGTGAGGCTCAGCCCGACAACGCCGTACAGAAGATCATGCCAAGGATCCCAAGCGCCATGTTTATAGGCGAGTCTGGCAACCAGAGGGTGAACGATGATCTGCGATAACCATACACCGATCACCGCCCCTGCAAGTCCATAATACTCCATTCCGGCGATGAATAGAATGGTTTGCACCGTGGCCTTGATCAGGAGAAGATAAAAGACGCCGCGTGAATCACCGTTGCCCAAAGCTGAAAAGTCATATGTCATACCAATGAGATACGGCACATTCATGCACGCAATGGCGACAACGATAATTCCTGCCGCATGGAACCGCGGATCATACAGCAGCTCCACAATCCAAACGCCCAAGAAGGCTAAGGCAAACTGCATAGCGAAGATGAAGCCCGTCATTGCAAATCGCGCTTGGCGGACCTTGGCATAATTGCTTGCGGATGCGTCGGGTGGTCGCTCTCTATGCATCGGGATCATGACTTGCCCCATGATGCGCGCAGACAAAGCCTGCGGAAAACTGGCCATGAAATAGCCAATGTTGTAGATACCAAGTGTCGTCAAAGACAGGTATTTCCCAAGAATGGCTTTGTCGCCCTGCGTCAGAAGAAAGCCACATAAAGTACTCAGGAAGATCCATTTTCCGAACTTGATCAGTTCGGAAGCAGCATCGGGACTCCAACGCAACTTGTTGCGCGGCCCCGGCAGGAACATATTCATGATGAAAAGCCGTACCAAGGCGCCAAGCACACCGCCGATGATCAGCGACCATACAGTCTTCATCTGCCATGCGAGTATCAAAAGCATACCAACGCTGATGACCTGAGAGACAAAATCAAGAAGCGTAACACGCCTAAGGGTCAAATGCCGACTTGCGGCATCAATCCGCGTTGGGTTGAAACCGGCAACCAGCAATGACAGGCCCGCAACGGGCAACATTGCCCTGAGTTGTTCGTTGTCATAAATCCAAGCGGCGAAGATGCCCAAAAAGCAACATGCAATCCAGAGCACGACACCGCGGATAATCTGGATGGTCCATGCTGTATCAACGAAATCCGGATCATCACCTCTTGGGCTTTGCTGGATTGAAAGCGACACGCCTATGTCAGACAGCATCGTCAATCCTACCAGAAACACGGTGATCAATGCCATCACGCCAAAGGCTTCGGGAAACAACAGTCGGGTCAGGATAAGATTTGACCCCATCCGAATGAACTGAGATGCGAAGTGACCTGCGGTGATCCAACCTGAACTGCGGATGAGCCGGGCACCAACGCCAGCTCCGCTCACAAGATTTCTCAACATAGCCTGTCACTTGTCAGAGTTGGGATCAGCCGGCCTTCACCCCTGATGCACTGTCTCAGAAAATGCGACAAAAAATAACTCATTCGATTTTGGGAAACTGCTGCAGGTAGCGATCGGAACACACCAAAAACCCCTTTGAAATCAAGTCTTCTGTATCAACGAAAAGCTGTTGATGTCGCCCCGATATAACAAAACCGGCTTCACTCTGTAATCGCGATATCCGCTTTGCGTTTTCGCCATGATCCCAGGCCATGTTTCGTTGAATCTCAAGATCACGCTCCAGAAGGTTGCCGCAGAACTTGTAGTGTTGGATCAAGAAGGCAAAATCCGCACAGTGGACATTGCCCGAGCAATGCGCGTGGGAGTAGAGATCAATCCCGCCCGTGTTTCGGACCATTCTATGTGTGGTCAGGCAACAGTTTTCCCCAAAGACTTCGTTACGAATGCCTCCAAACATGAACTTTATGTCGTGATTTGAGATCACATTGCCTTTCAAAAACCACGAGAAATCTATGTTTTCCGCCTCAAAGTAGTCATAATACGAAATGTCTTCCAAGCTATATTGATCAAAACGGTGCACGCTTTCCGCGTATGACCAGTCAGCTGTCGTTTCTATTGCGAATGGCGAAAACAGATCGAGGCATTGACCGATCACCGCATCATAATTGTGCATGTTGCAGTATGCGGCAAACTGAGAGATGTGCCGCCCCTGCCCCCTTCCGAACGAGATTAATTCGTCACTATCGACAAACAAGAACCAACCACCCTTCACAAAACGCCTCGCAATCCGAGAGCGCAACAAGCACTCAAATCTTTTGACCGGCAAAGTATTCAGAAAGACACTTACATCATCCGCGTCAACGAACAGCTCTCTGGTCCTATCGGTCGAGCCATTATCTATCAGAAGAATATGCTTCACCCCAAGAGCACGATGGTGATCAATCAGCTTTTCAAGGTAGTACTCTGCATCTTTCACCAAACTCACCAAGACAACGTCATCTGCTCCGACGGTGATCTGTTTGTTCCCAGAGACATGTTTCGTCCGAAACGCGACCAATGCCTTGGCGTAGGTCGTGACGAAGACTCCGCTGATCTTGTCCCTGATCCGAGAGAATAGTGATCTGGTCATCAATCGCAGCACTGCCTGACAAGCATGTGCTTCAATACCTTTGGCGCAATTGTCATAAGCTAACGCCTCATTCCTTGAGATAGAGGTTTCTTACGGCCAAATTTTCCGCAGTAGGTTCCAGTAATAGCGGACTATGCTGCACACAACAATACTTCTGGAAATGCGACAAAACTATTGCTCATGCCGTGATATTAAGACCCACAACCTACGCAAGAGACGAAAATTCATTATTTGTCAGTAAGTTGCACGCCGGTGACCTGAACGACACCTTTCGTAAAGGATACTGGCCCAACAGCTGGTTTGCTGCGCAGCGCATGCCGCTTTGTTGATCCCCGTGCCCGCGAGCAATGACCCTGACGAACTGCTCTCCCTGCCCGCCTTCAACACAGATAGCTTCTTGCGCTTGTGATGACCTTGGAAATGTCTTCGCCCAGTTCAAAAAACATCGGCAATCGGACAAGGCGCGCTGAAACATCATCTGTCACAGGCAGGCTCTTTCCTTCAAAGCGTGCGTATTTCAGTCCAGCAGGCGCTGAATGAAGCGGAACATAGTGGAAAGGTGTGTTCACGCCTTCTTTCTGCATGTGCGTGATAAAGGCATCGCGGTCCGCACGGTTTCTGAGCATCAGATAGTACATATGACCATTGCCGGTCGTATCTGACGGCACGACAGGGCGGGTAACACGCCCAGATCCGGCAAGATCCGCGAAAGCGTCGTTATATTGGTCAAAAAAGGAAAGCCGGCGCGCCAAAATCTTATCAGCCTGTTGCAACTGGCCATAAAGGAAGGATGCGACCAACTCTCCGGGCAAAAAGGAAGAGCCAATATCGACCCATGTATACTTGTCCACTTGACCACGCGAAAACTGCGAACGGTTCGTTCCCTTCTCTCGGATCACCTCGGCGCGTTCCAGCAAATCCGGGCGCATTAACGTCAGTACCCCACCTTCACCGGACAGAATATTCTTCGTTTCATGAAAGCTGAACGCCGCCATATCCCCAAGGCTGCCAGCCGGACGCCCTTTGTAGGTTGATCCAAAGGCTTGGGCTGCATCCTCGATCAACACGAGACCATGGTCGTTTGCGATCTGAGACAATGCATCCATGTCAGCAGGAAAGCCCGCATAATGCACCGCTATTATTGCTCTTGTGCGCTGCGTAACAGCAGCCGCTGTTTTTTCAGGATCAATATTGAGCGTACGAGGGTCAATATCAACAAAGACGGGGATAGCTCCTCGCAATACGACTGCATTGGCCGTCGACACAAAAGTGAAGGACGGCATAATCACCTCGTCTCCCGGATGAAGATCACACAGGATTGCCGCCATCTCTAGCGCTGCGGTGCAGGAATTCGTCAACAACGCCGCTCTGGATCCAGTCATTTGGGCAATGATCGCGTTACAAACCTTCGTATAATGACCATCCCCCGAGAGTTGGCCACGCACGATGGCATCGCGCATATTGGCTATTTCATCCCCGACCAAGGACGGCTTGTTAAAGGGCGTCATGTTCCGCGTCATGGTGTCCACTCCTCACGGGCTCTACCAGTTCTGTAGCGTGTTTTCGGCCTTATACACATCAGTAATTGTGAGCAGGAAAAGCAATCAACGGCTTTCCATCCCTATCATCACCTTAAACCGGCGATAGATTTTTGATCAATGAAACCTTATAGAAAAGGTTGAACCGAGTATCTAATGCGTATGCGTGGAAAATTTGATGATCATCACCCTGACAGGCCTCCCTGCCGTCATCGAACTTACCCCGCGCCGTTTTGCAGACAGCCGCGGCCATTTTAGCGAAACCTATAACGCAGACACGCTGGCCCAGCACGGGATCACCACGCAGTTTGTGCAGGACAACCAGTCCTATAGTCGGGACATCGGCACTGTGCGTGGCTTGCATTTTCAGGCGCCACCCTCTGCGCAGGCGAAACTTGTCCGCGTGCTGCAGGGCGTCATCTGGGATGTCGCTGTCGATATCCGCAAGGGTTCTCCCACTTATGGCCAGTGGGTCGGGTGCGAATTGTCCGCCGAGAAAGGCAATCAGTTGTTCATTCCCGAAGGCTTCCTGCACGGCTTTGTCACCCGCACAGCCGATTGCATGGTCGCCTATAAGTGCTCGGCGGCCTATGCGCCCGCTACAGAAGGGTCTGTCCGCTTTGACGATCCCGATCTGGCGATTGATTGGGGGATAGATGTGCAAGACGCCGTGCTTTCCGACAAAGATGCAGCGGCGCCCAGCTTTGCCGGTTTGACATCACCCTTCACCTATAGGGATGCGACATGAAAATTCTTGTCACCGGTGGCGCAGGTTTTATCGGGTCAGCCGTCGTGCGGCAGGCGGTGGCAGAGGGGCATAGCGTCGTCAATCTGGATGCGCTGACCTATGCCGCTTGTCTGGCCAATGTCGCCAGTGTCGCGGACAACCCACTTTATGCGTTCGAACAGGCCGATATCTGTGACCGTGCCGCGGTCGACCGTATTTTGGCCCAGCACGCGCCTGATGCGATCATGCATCTTGCCGCGGAATCCCATGTAGACCGTTCAATCGACGGGCCAGGCACATTTATCCAGACCAACATAACCGGCACTTATACCCTGCTTGAGGCTGCGCGCAGCTATTGGGACGCACAAGGCAAACCCGACACATTCCGCTTTCACCACATCTCTACGGATGAGGTTTACGGCTCGCTTGGTGCCGAGGGGCAGTTCACCGAAGACACGCCCTATGACCCGCGCAGCCCCTATTCCGCCTCCAAGGCCGCCAGTGACCATCTGGTGCGTGCATGGGCGGAAACCTATGGCCTGCCTGTGGTGCTGACGAACTGTTCCAACAACTATGGCCCCTACCATTTCCCCGAGAAACTGATTCCTGTCGTGATCCTGAACGCCCTGCATGGCAAACCGATCCCCGTGTATGGCAAAGGCGAAAACGTGCGTGACTGGCTTTATGTCGAAGATCACGCGGATGCCCTGCTGACTGTCCTGACACGCGGGCAGTTGGGCCGCAGCTACAACATTGGCGGCGAAAACGAGGCGCGGAATATTGATCTGGTGATGATGATTTGCGCCCTGCTCGATCAGCACCGCCCTGATGCTGCCCCGCATGCCGATCTGATCACCTATGTCGCCGACCGCCCGGGCCATGACCTGCGCTACGCGATCGACCCCACACGCATCAGCACGGAACTGGGCTGGCGGCCCTCGGTCACGCTGGAAGAAGGCCTCGCCCAAACCGTCGCATGGTATCTTGATAACCCTGACTGGTGGCAGCCGCTTCTGGACCGCGACGGTGTCGGCGCGCGATTGGGCAAAGCATGAAGATATTGGTTTTCGGCAGAACAGGCCAAGTCGCCCGCGCGCTCATCGCCGCTGGCCCTGCTGCGGAGGTCGAGATCACCGCACTCGGGCGCGATGCTGCCGATCTGACCAACCCCGCCGCCTGTGCCGCGATCATCGCCGCCAGTGACGCCGATGCTGTCATTAACGCCGCCGCCTATACCGCCGTCGATGCCGCCGAAACCGACGAAGCGACAGCCCGGATCGTCAACGCCGACGCCCCCACCGCAATGGCGCAGGCCTGTGCCGCCAAGAATATCCCTTTCGTGCACATCTCGACCGACTATGTCTTTGACGGCAGCGCAGGTGCTGCGTGGAAGCCCACAGACCCGACCGGCCCGCTTGGCGCATACGGGCGGACCAAACTGGCGGGCGAGAAAGGTGTGACGCACGCCGGCGGCACCTTCGCGATCCTGCGCACGGCATGGGTCTTTGACGCGAACGGCAAAAATTTCGTCACCACGATGCTGCGGCTCTCCGAGACGCGCGATGCGCTCACCG
The DNA here is from genome assembly GCF_900156505.1 of Yoonia rosea. Lineage (NCBI taxonomy): Bacteria > Pseudomonadati > Pseudomonadota > Alphaproteobacteria > Rhodobacterales > Paracoccaceae > Yoonia > Yoonia rosea. Next base: position 25,067 of record NZ_FTPR01000002.1, read on the forward strand.
TTGTGGCCGACCAGATCGGCGGCCCGACACCCGCTGATGCCATCGCCGCTGCCTGCTTGACCATAGCCAAGACCTTGGCCGCAGGGCAGGAGGCTAGCGGCATCTATCATTTCAGCGGCGCACCCGATGTGTCATGGGCCGATTTCGCGCGCGCAATCTTTGACATCGCAGACCGCGACGTAACCGTCACCGATATCACAACCGCAGACTATCCGACCCCCGCCACACGCCCCGCCAATTCACGGCTTGATTGCACCGGCACCGAAGCCGCCTTTGGCATCGCGCGCCCCGATTGGCGCAGCGCACTGGCAAAGATGCTGACGCAACGGACCTCATCGCGTAGGACAATTGTATGAGTACACGTAAAGGACTAATCCTCGCAGGCGGCACCGGTTCGCGGCTTTGGCCGATCACCCAAGGGCTGTCGAAACAGCTTATGCCGATCTATGACAAGCCGATGATCTATTACCCGCTGTCGGTGCTGATGCTGACCGGCATCCGCGAGATTGGGATCATCACGACCCCGCAGGATCAGGCGCAATTCCAGAACCTGCTGGGCGACGGCGCGCAGTGGGGCCTGCAGATCACATGGCTGGTGCAGGAAAACCCCGATGGTCTGGCACAGGCCTATCTGATCGCCGAGGACTTTCTGGATGGCGCGCCCTCGGCCATGGTGCTGGGGGATAACATTTTCTTCGGACACGGCCTGCCGGAACTGCTCTCTAGCGCAGACGCGCAGACGGAAGGTGGCACCGTCTTTGGCTACCGCGTGGCTGATCCCCAGCGCTATGGCGTGGTCGGTATGGACGACAACGGGCGTGTGACACGGATTATCGAAAAGCCGGATGTGCCGCCTTCCAACTACGCGGTGACAGGGCTGTATTTCCTCGATGGCACCGCCCCCGACCGCGCACGCGCCATCAAGCCCAGCGCACGTGGCGAGCTGGAAATCGTGAGCTTGCTGGAAAGTTATCTGACCGAGGGTGCGCTCAAGGTCGAGACCATGGGGCGCGGCTATGCGTGGCTTGATACCGGCACCCATGGCAGCCTGCTGGACGCCGCCAATTTCGTACGCACCCTGCAAAGCCGGCAAGGGATGCAAACCGGATGCCCCGAAGAAATTGCCTATGGCGCTGGCTGGATCACTGATGCGGAACTGATCGCGCTGGCAGATCGCTATGCCAAGACCGAGTATGGTGCCTATCTGCGCGGACTGCTCTGACATGGGCCTTGCCTATCTGATGAACACCTACCCCATCACGTCGACCACCTTTGTGCGCCGCGAAATTCAGGCGCATGAGGCGGCTGGCGTGCCAGTTGCCCGCTTTGCGATCCGCGACTGGGCCGAAGTACCCGTCGATCCGCGTGACCGCGACGAGGTTGGCAAGACGACCTACATCCTCAAACAGGGCGCCTTGGCGCTGGCGGGGCGCACCGTGTCCGAGATCGTTACCAACCCGATCGGTTTTGTCCGCGCGGCAAAGACAATGCTACATCTCGCCACACGGCCAGGCAGCACGGGGCTCCGGAACGTGGCCTATCTCGTCGAAGCCGTGTTTTTCAAGCAGACCGCCAAAGCGAAAAATATCCATCACGTGCATGCGCATTTCTCGACCAATTCGGCGGCGGTGGCCTTGCTGTCGCGCCGGATGGGCGGCCCCAGCTACAGTTTCACGGCCCATGGTCCAGATGAATTCGACGATCCAGCTGCCAATGGCCTGCCGATGAAAGTGGCACATGCCGCCTTTGTCGCCGCGATCACCGATTACGCGCGCGATGTGATCCTGACAGCGACGGGCGGGACCGGTGCGGACAAAGTGCATGTTGTGCGCTGCGGGATTGATCTCGACGAATTCGAACTGACCCCGCCACCGGAAAACGCGCGGATCGTCTGTGTCGGCCGCCTGTGTCCGGCCAAGGCGCAGGCGCTTTTGGTGGAAGCGGTAGCGCCACTGGTCAAAGACTTTCCGACCCTTGAACTTGTCTTTATCGGCGATGGCGAAGACCGCGCCTCGATCGAAAAGCGCGTTGCCGAATTAGGCCTCGAGAACCACGTGACACTGGCGGGTTGGGGCACCGGTGATGAAGTCCGCGCCGCCATTCAGGGCGCGCGCATCTTTGCCTTGCCCAGTTTCGCCGAAGGCCTGCCGATCGTTTTGATGGAAAGCCTCGCAATGGGCCGCGCGGTTGTGACCACGCAGATCACCGGAATTCCGGAACTCGTCGATGCAGAGGTCGGCTGGATCGTTCCTGAAGGCGATGTGCCCGCCCTGCAGGACGCTGTGGCACAAGCCCTCTCGGCGGAAACGGCGACACTTGCAGCACTGGGCAAAGCAGGGCGCGCGCGCGTTGCGGATGCGCACGATCAAACACTGAATGCGGCACGCCTGCGTGCATTATTTCCCGCGGGAATGACCGACACATGACCGCAGCGCCCGACATTGCCGTGGTGGTCATCGGGCGCAACGAGGGCGCGCGTCTGATTGCCAGTCTTGCGTCGCTGCAAGGTGTCGTCTCGCGCATTGTCTATGTGGATAGCGGCTCGACCGACAACAGCCTGCAGGCTGCACGTGATGCGGGCGCGCAGGTGGTCGAGCTGGACCTCAGCGTCCCTTTCACCGCTGCAAGGGCGCGCAACGCAGGGTTTGCAGCCCTCGATCCCGTGCCGGAATTTGTCCAGTTCATCGACGGGGACTGCATGGTTGAGCCGGATTGGATTGATGCTGGTGCAGAGGCATTGATGCAGCACGAGGAAATAGGGATCGTCACGGGATGGCGGTCGGAAATCCATCCGGATGCCAGCGTCTATAACGCGCTTGCCGATGTTGAGTGGCACAGGCCAGCGGGCGATATCGACGCCTGCGGAGGCGATATGATGGTGCGCGCGTCTGTCTTCGAAAAAGTGAGTGGTTTCAACCCGCATGTCATTGCAGCAGAAGACGACGAGTTTTGCATCCGTGTGCGCAAGGCGCATTGGCGCGTGCATCGTTTGCCAGTGCGCATGACGCTGCATGACGCGGATATGATGCGCTTTGGACAGTGGTGGCAGCGTGCGGTACGCGCAGGGCATGGATTTGCGCAAGTGGGCGCATTGCACCCCGAACATTTCCTGCGCGCCCGTCAGAGGGTTTGGGTCTATGGGGCGATTTTGCCTTTGTTGGCAGTGGTCGCGATGAGTGTCTCCGCCTGGTTTCTCTTGCCGGTGCTGGGGCTGTATGTGGTTTCCTATCTCCGGACGGCGCGCAGCCTGATGGCAAGCGGGCTTGCGCCGCGAAAGGCAGTCCATCACTCTGTATTTCTGAGTTTGTCCAAGTTTCCAAATCTGATTGGGCTGCTAACCTATCACTGGCGTGTCATGCGCCACACGGACATGGCGATTATCGAGTATAAGTGAGGACCAAATGGCAAAAGCACCCTTGCGGGTCGGGATCGTTGGCGCGGGTTACATCGCCACCTGGCATGCCGATACCATCAAGTCACTGACAGATGTCGATCTCGTCGCAGTCTGCGACATGTCTGCTAGTGCTGCCGATGCTTTGGGCAGTAGCTTTGGCGCAAAGCCTTACACAGATTTCGATGCAATGGTTGCGCAGGAAAACCTTGATGCCGTTCATATTCTGACACCTCCGGATAGCCACCGCGCTCTGGCCGAGAAATCAGCCGCGGCGGGCCTGCATTGCTTTATTGAAAAACCTGTCGGTGTTTCTGCGAAAGAGACGGCAGCAATGGTCACTGCGGGCCAAAAAGCAGACCGGCTGATGGCTGCGGGACACAATTTTCTTGGGATGCCCAGCTATGAACGCCTAAAAAAAGCGGCGCAGGGCGGTAATCTTGGCCGTATCTCCATGGCCGAGATCAATTGGTGTTTTCCACTGCCGCCATTACGGTCGGGCCCATTCGGGCTTTGGCTCTTGCGGGAACCGCGCAACCTTTTGCTGGAACTGGGGCCGCATCTTTTTGCCTTTGCGACCGATCTTTTCGGCAAGGTTGAAGTATGTCATCTGGCATTGAGCAAGCCGATCGCCCTGCCGGGCGGCGAAACGCGGCATCAGGGATGGCGCATTCTGGCACGCGCCGGTGATGTAGATGTGACCTTCAATATTTCGCTGGTTGAAACAGTCGATGATCGCAGCGTCACACTCAGGGGTTCCACCGCGCAGGCCCGGTTTGATTACGCCGCAGATACACTGGTGGTCCGCCGCGAAAACAACGCCGATCTGGTTCTCAATCCATTGCGCAAACAACTTTCTCAGGGATGGCAGCATCTGCGCGAAGGTGGTGTGAACTTCGGACGGCAGTTGATCTCCCTGAACCGAAAATCCCCATATGGACTCAGCTTTGCTGGCGCGATCGGAGCCTTCTACGACAGCTTGCGCAATCAAAAGCCCCTCGATCCCAGATTTGACATGAAAACAGCGCAGGTTGTGATGACAAGCATTGATGATGCATTGGCCATGATGCCAGCACAAACAGTGCCTGCGCGGCCAAAGGGCACCCCAAAACCGACGGTGATGGTCATTGGTGGCACGGGGTTCATCGGACGCGCGCTGACCCGTGATCTGGTCAAACGGGGGTACGATGTGCGCGTGCTGAGCCGCGGCAGGACCGGCCCATTTGCCGATATCGCCAACCGCGTTGAAACGGTGGCGGTGTCAATGCGGGATACAGACGGCCTGACGCAGGCGATGGAGGGTATCGACACCGTCTATAATCTAGCCAAATCTACCGACAAAACTTGGGAAGATGCGCTAGCCAACGATGTTGATGTCAGTGTCGGGGTGGCAAAGGCCGCGATGACAGCCGGTGTGCGCCGCCTGATCTATACAGGCACAATCGCATCATACGACATGTCGGACCCGCGCAGGAAGATCTCCGAAGACACCGGCTTTCGCAATGATATGAACGACCGCAACATTTATGCACGGTCCAAGGCTGAATGTGAAAAGCGCCTGTTGCAAATGCATGCAGAACAAGGCCTGCCGCTGGTGATCGCGCGCCCCGGGATCGTTGTTGGCGAAGGCGGCCCCCTACAACACTGGGGGATCGGGCGTTGGCACGGTGCCGGCGCTGTCCGCATCTGGGGGCACGGCCGGAATATCCTGCCATTCGTCTTGATCGATGATCTGACGGACGGCCTGATCCGCATGATGGAAAAGGAAGGGATTGAAGGCCGTTCATATAATCTTGTGGGTGAACCGCTTATGTCAGCCCGCGATTATTTTAGCGCGATCCATGATCAGATGGGGGCGCAATTGGCTGTCTCAACCAGTTCACTCCACGCGCTGTTTGTGGCTGATCTGGTGAAACATGCCATGAAGGTCACCTTGTTGCGCCGCAAAGGGTTGTCGCGTGCTTCGCTCAAAGACTGGAAGTCACGCGCACATTTTACCCCATTTGATATTTCCAAATCCAAGAACGAGCTGGGCTGGATTCCAGCCGCAGATCGCGAGACGCTTGTTCGTGGCGCAATCACAAATGCCAATTTGTTTGGGTTCTGATCAGTCTGACAGCCCCAAGACCGGCGGCTAGGATCGCACCCCCGTACGAGGCAGGGATGTCACGACATCCCAAACGACGTTTTGCATCAGACGCGCGGCCTCTGCGCCCGGATCATCCGCAGGTGTGCCATCTGCACGCGAAAGCTGGTGCGGCAGCCCGACAGGGCTTTGCTGATAAAGCACCGCATAATGCGTCAGCGCCATCAGATAGGCGCCGTAGTCGTTGAAGTGGATATCATCGCTGAACAGATCTTCATGGCTTGCCAAAGGCCCCACCGGTCCCTGTGCTTCCAAAGCGCGCGCGAAGGCCGCCATGACCTGACCACCTGGGATGATGTAAACCGGTCGTGGGATCTCGGCCCGTGCAAGTGCCGGGCGCAGAATGGCATCTTCCCAATATAGACCCAGATCCTGATCAAGACGTGACAGCCAACCGCTCGCGTCATCCAATTGGTGCCATGTCTCATAGAGATAGACTGGCAGACCGCGGGATTGGGCCTTGTCGGTCCAGCGATAAACATAGGTTGGGCTGTCAAAATACCTGATCGCATCCTTGATCTCGACCATCTCGGTCAGCACGAGCGCATTATAATCGCCGGACTCCATCGCTTCATGCGCGTCCCGGTATTTTTCGTGCGCGTTTTCCTCGGCGAACCCGTTGATCGCAACATCCGGTTCCCAATGAGATTTCAGCGTCGCACCCCATCCCAACTGGCTTGCATAGTCGTGCCCTTCACCTGCCAGTTGGGCAAGCATCGCAGGCATATCCCGCCCCACGAGACTATGACCGATATGAAAGACCTGCCGTGGGCCGTCAGGTTTTGGGGCAGGTTCTGCGTAAAGCGCTTCGAAGGTGTCTTTGTCCAGCGGCGCGGGATCGCGCGCATAGAGGCCAAGTGCGGCCATGACAGCGAGGGCGGGAGCAATAACGCGTAACACGATACGTTTAAACATAGGCAACAGATAGGATCAGGCCGTCTTCGATCAAGATCGCACCTTTCATGTTTGCAAGGGTGGGATTACCCGCAACACGATAGGCACAGTCGATCATTTCAAGCGTCACCGCGTCAAACCCGATGACCTTACCTGTCAGCGGATATTGCGCCTTATAGACGGCCTCTTTCGCACTGAAAATCATCTTCGCGGCAAGGCCCGGATCAGTTTCACCCGCAAGCCATGCGCGTTCTGCCGGGGTGCAGATGACCGCGATCAGATCATCGGCAAGCGGCGTTGCCGGTTCGACATCGACGCCAAGCGCGGCATAGTGTTCTTGCAAAGCAACAATAGATACGCAGCAGGTGTCGCAATGTGCGATCGATCCCGCAAGCCCTGCAGGCCAGATCGGGGCACGGTCACGTCCCTGAAGGATCGCGGTGGGCGCAAACCCAATCTCGGCCATTGCAGCGCGCGCGGCACAGCGCCCCGCAGCAAATTCGGTGCGCCGTTTCGGGATTGCGCGGGCGACTGCGGCGGCCTCTTCATCCCAAAGCGCGGTGTCTTGGGCCGGATCGGTCACACCGATCCCGGCATGGGGGCCAAGCATCTGCCGCAAAGCCGCCCTGACCCCTTCCATCAGCGATTACGCCTGCGCTCACGCATTTCGCGGCGGCGGGCCATCGCGTCTTGCAGGTTGTTGCCTGTGGCTTGCGCTGTTGCAGGTGCTGCCGCTGGCAGAGGCGTTTCAGGGGCGGGTTGCGCCGGTGCGGGCTGTGCACCGGCCTTTTGCGCAACAATCCTTGCCAATGCGCCCAAGGTGGGCGCGCGGAAAATATCTGTAATCGACAGTTTCTGCACACCCATCGACGCGCGAATTTCGCGGTGGACCTGCACGGCCAGCAGGGAATGCCCGCCAAGATCAAAGAAACTGTCTTTCGCGCCGATTTGCTGAACACCAAGCGTCGCAGACCAGATCGCTGCGATCCTGTCGCTGATCTCGGCCTCTGACCCCAGATCAACAGGGGCTGCCGGTGCCGTGGGTGCAACGACCGGCGCGGGTGCAGCGGGGGCCTGCCCAAGGGCGGGTGCCGGCAGCGCTTTGCGGTCGATCTTCTTGTTGGGCGTCAAAGGAAAGGCATCCAACGTCACAAAATGGCGCGGCACCATATAGTCCGGCAGGGATTGCAGCATCTCTTTGCGCAATGCGGCCTCGTCCACCTTGCCATCGGCCAACAGATAGCCAACCAGCTGGACCACCCCGGGCGTGTCTTCGCGCGCGACGACAACAGATTGCTGGACCGTCTGATGCCGGTCGATGATGCTTTCGATTTCGCCCAGTTCCACCCGGTACCCGCGCAGTTTGACCTGAAAATCAGCGCGCCCCAGAAAATCCAGCCGCCCATCAGGCCGCCAGCGTGCCAGATCACCCGTGCGATACATCCGCCCATCAGCAAAGGGGTTGGGCAGGAAGCGTTCGGCAGTCAGTTCATCGCGCTGGAAATAGCCCCGCGTCACACCTGCGCCGCCGATATAAAGCTCGCCCGGAACGCCAACAGGCACCGGCTGCATGTCGTCATCCAGTACGTAAACCTGCGTATTCGCGATGGGCGTGCCGATGGGCACAGCACCCTGGCCCGCTTCAGCGGTTTGGGTGGTTGACCAGATCGTCGTTTCCGTCGGGCCGTACATGTTTTCGACATGCCCGCCGGTAACCCTGCGCAACTCATCCGCCAACGCGCCCGGCAAAGCCTCGCCCCCGACCATCATATGTTTGATCCCCGAAAGGGCCGCGCGCGCCTCATCGTTCATGGTCAGCATTTGCGCCATCGAGGGCGTGCATTGCAGATGCGTGACTTTATGGCGGGCGATCTGGGCGGCGATAGAATAGTCGCCCTGTGTCACCTCTTGATTGCTGGCGGCCACGACCTTTGCCAGCGGCTTCAGCCCCTCCAATACAAGATCCACGTCAATGCCGTAATCAATCAGGCAAGCAACCTCGGTGACGCCAATGGCCTTGACCTCTTTCACGCGCTCAATGGCATCCTCGACCGTGCCGAAAAGCCCGCTGTCGTTGAAATAGCGCTCAAAGGCGAATTCCAGAATCCCGTCCATCTCGTCTTCGTCGAGCGAGCCAAGATCAATCTGCATCGGGTTTTCGACGCCCTTGGGTTTCTTGAACGCAGGAAACGCCCAGGCGTATTGCTTGATCAGGCCAGCAGCGGCGCGCAGATAGTCCTTCATCGGCTCGCGGGCGATTTCGCGGGCATGGTCACGGGTATCGGACAGGAAGCTGTGCAGCATCAGGGTGACGGTGAAGTCATCCGGATTATGGCCTGCCGCGCGCAAGGCATCATGATAGATCACGATCTTTTCGGCGACTTCATCCACGCTTTGGCCCAGCAGGTGGGTCAGCACGTTACAGCCATTGGTGCCGGCCCCTTTCCACGTCTCGGGGTTGCCAGCGGTCGTGACCCACACGTTCAGTTTCTTTGAAACAGGGCGCGGCTGCGTGACGACACCGTGCATCTCGCCATTCGCGCGCGGGAATTCCACCGTTTCACCAACCCAGAGTTTGCGCAAATCGCGGATCGCATCGAACATCGCGGGCTTGTTCTTGGGCGGCGTGTTTTCAGGCCGCAGCACAAAATCATCGGGCTGCCAGCCAGAGGCAATGGCAAGCCCCGTCCGCCCGTTTGTCAGGTTATCAATCACCGCCCATTCTTCGGCAATCCGTGCAGTATGATGCAGAGGTGCCACGCAAGACCCCGCACGCACTGCGAGATTCTGGGTCACGGCGGCAACGGCCGCACCTGTCACAGAAGGATTGGGATAAGGGCCGCCAAAGGCGTGGAAATGCCGCTCAGGCGTCCAGACAGCGCAAAACCCGTTCTTGTCGGCGAACTGCGCGCCTTCCAGAAGCGACCTGTACTTGTCGCGTCCGATCCCGTCATCATTGCCCCAGTAAAACAGGCTGAAATCCATACCCACACCCGGCGCGCTGCCTTCACCTGCGACAAGCGCACGGTTTTCATCGCCAGAGACCACCAGCTTGAAGCCCCGCGCGAGGGTCCAGAACAGTTCGAGCACCGAAATATCAAACGACAGCGATGTTACCGCCATCCACACACCGGGCGGGTTATGCGCAATGCGGTCGTCCATGCCGGTAAAGAAATTCGCGACATTGCGGTGTTCGACCATCACGCCTTTAGGTTTCCCGGTCGAGCCTGAGGTATAGATCATATAGGCCAGATGCGCGCCTGTGACGCCGCTATCTGGATTACCCGTCTCGGTGCCTGCGGGCAATGCATCAACCAGCACGGTTTCGGCGGCGGAGGGCGGCAAATCGGCGGCAAGCGCGCTGTCGGTGACGATCACTTTGGTGCCGCTGTCTGCAATAAAATGCGCGGTCCGGTCGGCGGGATAGGCAGGGTCCATCGGCAGATAGGCACCGCCTGCCTTCATGATCGCCAAGGCCCCGATCAAAAGCGCCGAGGATCGCCGCAGGTGCAGGCCGACAATCGCGTCAGGGCCAACGCCTTTGGCGCGCAGCACATTGGCTAACGCATTGGCGCGGGCGTTCAGTTCCGCATAGGTCAGGCTTTCGCCCTCAAAGGCCAGCGCCTCGGCATCCGGGGTGCGGGCGACCTGCGCTTCAAATGCCTGATGGATACACTGGTCGGCAGGGTAGTCCGTGGCGGTCGCGTTCCAGTCATAAAGAAGGGTCTGGCGCTCTGCCTCGGACAGGATCGTGGGGGTCCCGTCCTTGGCGATCTGTGCAGCCATATGATCAAGGCGCGCGGCCATCAATTGCGCGGCCTGCGCGCTCATCTTGCCCGTATCGGCGTAGAGCGTGTTCCCCGCCACCGTCAGGGCAGTCCCTTTGATGTGGCCCTCTTTGGACAGGCCCAAGGCAGGCATCGCCACGCCACCGGGAATACGGGCGCAAAGATCAGCGGCAAATGGGCCATGGGCGGCGGCGGCATCAAAATCATCGTCCGCGCCTACGGGCACCCAGTCATTCAGATACCCGGGATGTTCATGAGCTACGCCCAGCGCCAGCGTGACAGGATCATCGGACAACGCGGCCCCCAACGCCCCAAGCGCACGGGCCAAATCATCGGCATTACCCGTCAACGGCAGGCTGATAATCTCGCCTTCACCCGCCCCCATGTCGATCAGCGGCAAGTTGGCAGGGGTCATCGCCGCAAGCGCTTTGCGCCATGTCCCCTCGTGTTTCAGTGTGGCTTTGAGCGCTGCGGTCAGCGCCTCAGCTTCTTCGGAAACAAGCTTTGGAAGCACATCGCCGGCACGTACAATATCTGCGACAGCGACAGCGCGCCCCACCGCGTCACGCAACCCCCGCAAGGTGACCGGCGCGGTGGCCGTTGCAATGGTGAGACTGTCATCACCCACCGCAATCACCGTACCGGGGGCCGCATCAGACGCGGTTTTTTCAGCAGCCGCTTTCGCCACAAGGAACACACCTGCATCCGTCGCGATCTTGGGACAGGTCAGCGGGTTCCAATAGTCGCCGTGGTCCAGCGCATGCACGAGTGTCATAATCTTGCGCGCAGTTTGGGTGAAATCCAGACGTGCGGCGTTGGGCGGTCTGTCATTTTTGGCAAAATAGGTCCGCTGCGTCAGGTCTTGCGCAGTGACGACGGGGGCATCGCTGGCAAGCTTGTCAATCACAGTCTCGAAACTGTCGATGGCGGCGGCATAGCATTTCGCGTTCAGCGTCAGGACGTTTTCATCAGGGGCTACGTCAAAAAAGCTCTGCGCCAGCAGTCCGCCTTCATCCACACCACCTTCGATCAAGTGCCAGCTGATGCCGTATTCGGCCTCACCTGCCAAGAGCGCCCAAACCGGCGCATTCAGGCCCGCATAGCGCGGCAAAGGGCCGTCATGGAAATTTGCAGCCCCGCGCGTAGGTAGGGCCAGCACGGCATCGGGGATCATATCAAGGTTGGCGATAGACAAAAGCCAGTCAAAAGACAGGCCCGACAGGGCCTCCAACAGATCATCGTCAGAGGACACAACCGGCAGGCCCGCATCCTTGGCCCACTGCGCCACATCCGCGTTACGCGTCACAACTGCGGCAAGGGTGTGGCCCGCATCGCGCAGCATCTCGCCACATTGCATGGCAAGGGATTCATTGCCGATGATAACCGCGCGAAATGTGGACATGTCACTCTCCTCCGGTTTGCGTTCGTGCCAGAACAGGCCGCCCGCGCGTAGGTTTGAACATTGCTGCAAAGTCATGCGCAGCCATGGTCCGCAGGAAATGCGGGGCCGCGCCATGGCGTTTGCTGGTCAGTTTGCAGCGTAGCCAGTGCAGGCTGCCGCCTGTCAAATGCAGGATCGTGGCACAGGCAGCATAAGCGCGCCCATGGTTCTTGGCGAAGTAATACCAGCGCGAATCGAACCAGTAATCCGGCACGCGCCGCCATTCCTTCATGCCCGTTGAAACAGACCCCAGATGTGTGACCACGCTATCTGCAAGAAACATACCCTGATACCCCGCTTTTTGCACACGGCGGCACAGATCTGTTTCCTCGAAATACAAAAAGAATGTCTCGTCAAACAACCCGACTTCATCCAGCACGTCCTGCCGGATCATCATGCTGGCACCGGCCAGCCAATCGACAGGGGCTGTCTCCATCAACTCTCTGGGCACCCGATAGGATTTCAGCACCTTGCTGATAGGGCCGAAATTGATGGACCCTTCCAATTCGCTCCAGATTGAGGGGAAGCGGAAGGTCGTCGTGTGCTGCACACCGTCTTCACCGGCGATAAAGCTTCCGGCGAAACCGGTGCTCGGGATCGTATTCAAATGGTCATAAAGCACGCGGATCGCATCGGGTTTGGGAAAGGCGTCCGAGTTCAGGATATAGACGTAATCCGGCCTGCCGCCATCCGACAGCCCCGCGCGAATACCCACATTATTCCCTGCGCCAAAGCCGCCGTTGCGGCCTGACTGGATCACGCGGGTCCTGTCCCAGCCCGCAGAGACGACATGCGCCGCCATCGTCTCAAACGATCCGTCCTGACTGTCGTTGTCGACGATCACAATCTCGCCCGGTAAACCCTGCATCGCCACCCGCGCGGCGTCTGCCGCTTCCAGCGTCATCTGTGCTGTCTTGTAGTTCAGCACGATTGTCAGGATGCGCGGATCAGCCATCTATTCAGCAGCTTCCTTATATTGGGTCGCAGCACCCACCGGTCGTTCCAAATAGCGGCGGATACGGGCGGCCAGAACGCGCACATTAGGTTCCAGGACCATACTGTCATGGTCACCGGGCACCTCGAAAACATCCAAGCCCGGTACAAATTGGGTCCAGTCATTGTCGGGATAAAGATAGGTGCGCTCGGAACTGATCAGGCGATCGCCAACGGTCCATTTCGGCACCAAAGGCGGGCGGAACAGAGCCATCGTCCCATCCCAAGGTTTGACATGATAGGCACCAACACTTTCCAGAAACGCATCCTGAATCGCCAGATTGTGAAATTGCTGGCCTTCCTCAGCGGTTTCTTCGCGGCCCTTTCGTTTGGCGATCTCCCATGCGATCCGCGACTTGAACCAGTCCACCAGATACATCGGACCACCGCGCTGAATGTCCTGCAATTTCGTGCGCAATCGATCACCGCGATCCATGGTCGGGCGGACCGGCAAAGGCGTATCCAGCAACACAAGTGCGGCAACCTCTTCACCTTGCGCGCGCAGTTGATGGGCAATCTCATAGGCCGTAATGCCGCCACCGGAAAAGCCACCCAGATAATAGGGGCCGTGCGGCTGGACCTGCCGCATCTCGGCAATGTAATCAGCGGCGGCGGCCTCAATCGTGCGGTGGGGATCTTCATCGCCCAAAAGGCCGCGAGCCTGCAAACCATAGAACGGACGGTCGTTGCCAATCAGATGCGCCAGATGGCGCAGGTTCAGCACGTTGCCGAACATGCCCGCCACAAGGAAGAAGGGCGGTTTGCGCCCGCCTTCGCCCTGATGCATTGGCACCAGATGGGTGAAACGGCGGGTGGGCGCTTTGGGGGCGCCGGTCGGTGCATCCTCGCCTTCGACGGCAACGCCACGCGCGGCAATCAGGGCCGCGCATTTGCGGATTGTCGGGGCCTCGAACAGCACCGAAATCGGGAAATCGACGGCAAACGCCTTGCGGATTTGCGCAAAGAGCCGGACCGCAATCAAGGAGTGCCCGCCCAGATCAAAGAAACTGTCCTCAGCGCCGATCTGATCGACGCCCAGCAGGTCCTGCCAGAACCCCGCCAGCCGCTCTTCGATCGGGCCTTCGGGTTCCACAAAATCGCTATCCAGTTGCGGGCGCGAGAATTTCTGCCCGTCTTCGGCATCATCTTCATCGCTCTGGCCCGCCTGCGCAATCAGCGCCTCCAGATCAAGCGACGACAGGATCACCTGTTGATGCGGGCTGATGAGCGCGCGCAAGAAGAGGTCCGCCCCTTCTTCGGCACGGATGCCTTGCGACAGGTTATGGCGCAGCCGTTCTTCGGCAGGCGACAAGGGGCGCGCGATATCATCCTGCCCTACCGTTGCAGGGGCTGGCTCCTGCGCGCCAAACCCCGTCATCTCAGCCATCTGGCGGATCGTAAATCCGGTGATATCCACACAGACCGTCCCATCCGGTGCGGCCAGCGTGACATCAAAACTGGCGATGTCGCTGTCTGATGTGTTGTCGCGCGCGTTGCGCACCCAGCTGACCACCTGTGCGGGCAGCGGGGCATAGACCTTGACCGACCGATAGGACACCGGCACCCAAAGGTGCTGCGCGGTGTACCCTTTGATCAGCTTCATGGCCCAGCCCGTGGCCAGATCCATCATGCCGGGATGCAGCAGGTACCCCGTATCGGCATCACCCGCCGCGGCCTGCGGCAGCGCCAGCGTGGCAAGCCCTTCACCATCGCCAAGGGCGGTGGATTGCAGGACGCGCCAGCGCGGCCCGAATTTCAGATGCGCCTCTTGCGGTGACGCAATCCAGCCCAGATCACCCGCCTCAATCGGTGCCGCACAGCGCGCGGCGATGGCGGCAATATCTAGCGGCGCGGGCGCACCCATTGGTAATATCTGCAAACTGGCCTGTGCGTTCTGGGTAAAGGCCCCGTCTGTGCCGCTTTCCACCAAAAACTCATAGCCCGCATCACTGCGCGGCAAGGTCAGGCGCAGGTCCACCGATCCCGTATCGCCAACGGCAAAGGGGCGCAGGAAATAAAGATCACGGATTTCAAAGGCCGCCGTTTCACCCATGCTTTGAAGCGCCTCTGCCGCCATTTCCAGATAGCCGGTCCCGGGGACAAGCGCATCACCCGCCTTGGTGCGGTGCTCATCTAGAAACCAGCGGTCGGCCACGGTGTATGTCGCGGTAAAGACACGCGCGCCCGCACGGTCAAACGTCGCGTGATCCAGCATTGGTGCGCTGACATCGGTCACTTCGGCGGGGGCGGCGGCGCCTGTGCGTTCTTCCATCGCATCGGCCGCCATGCCCACATCGGCCCAGATACCCCAGTTGATCGCACGCACCACCGTCGTACCGCCGCTGCGCGATTTGGCATAGGCATTCAGGTATTCGTTCGCCGCCACATAATCGACCTGCCCGATTGGGGCGGTCGCAGTCGAGCTTGAGGCGAACAACACCAGCCAATCCAGATCGCCGTCGGGAAAGACCTCGTCCAGCACTTGGGTGCCGTGGATTTTGGGGGCGAAGACGTCTTCGATGCTAGTCACATCCTTGGCCATGATCGGCGCGTCATCAATATGGCCCGCGGCATGGATCACCCCGTTGATCGGCCCGAAAGCGGCCTCAACCGTTGCGCGGGCGTAGCGGATATCTTCCACATTGCTGACATCTGCGGCGACCGAGAGGATCTCACCGCCCAGCGCCTCAAGCGCCTGCACCGCCCTGATGCGCCGCGCCAGTGATGCGGTCGGCGGAGTATTCTTCAGCGTCGTCTCCCACGCCTCACGCGGCGGCAAACCACTGCGCGACAACAGCGCAATCCGCGCGCCGCAGCGTTTGATCAGCGCCTCGGCCAGCGTCAGGCCGATGCCACCAAAACCACCGGTGATCAGATAGACACCTTTGTCTTCCAACACAGGCAAGGGGCCATCATCAGGCAATTCCATCAGCGCTGCAGGTTTATAGGTGAGCGCAAACCGCTTCCCCCCGCGCACCAATGCGGTGCCATTGCCCGGATCGGCCAGCGCATCCTCAAGGATATGGCCCACCAAACGGTCGCTATCGGCCTTGGCCAGCCGGCGCTTCTTGCGCGTCTCAGGCTGGGGCAGTTCAAGATCAAGCGTCGCAACCGTCAGATGCGGAAATTCACGCGGGATGACACGTGCAGGCCCTGCAAGCGTGGCTTTTTCGGGGTGCGGCAGGGCCTCGCCCTTGTGCTGGGCGGCGCCGTTGGAGAGCACAGTCATGTGGATGTCGCCCGGCAGGTCTTCGCCCCCAATCGCTTGGGCAAGGAAGAACAGGCTATAGAACCCCTGTTCCTGCACGCGGTGGAAAAAGCTTGAACCGGGGCGGAAACTCTCATCCGCCGTAATCATCCAGCCATGCAAAATACGGGTCGGGATCAAATCGCGGGTGTTGAGGTCTGCTATCAGCAGATCATAGCCTTCACGCCCACGCTCAGGCGCAAGGAAATATCCCCCCTCACCATCCCGCGCGAAGGTATCACCAGGCCGCACCGTGATCACATCATGCCCCGCGTCGCGCAACCGGTCTGCGGCGGCGGCGGTCAGTCCCGCATCATCAGCAAAGACCAACCAAGTCTGCTTGTCCGCTTCGGACAGATCACCGGTCACATCCACATCGCATGCCGCATAACGCGGCAGCCATGCAGGCCGATAACCCCATTCATCGGGCGGTGTGTTGCGGGTCAGCCATTCGCTGGCCTGATCTGCCGTCACTGTGCCGGGTTCGATAAAATAGGCGGCGTGCTGGAACGCGTAAGTCGGCAGCGGCACACGCAAACGCCGCGCTTCGCCCCAGATCTGGCCCCAGTCAAAGGTGCCGCCCACGGCCCAGACACGGCCCAGCATCGCCATGAAATACGCATCATCGGCAATATTGTCGTTAGGGTGACGCAGGCTGGAAATCACCTGGTTCGCAGTGACTTTCCCGTGCTGGCCCGCGAGCGATGACATCGCCTTGCCGGGACCGACTTCGATAAAGACGCGGTCGTCTTTTTCCGCCAACGTGGTCAGGCAATCGGCAAAGCGGACCGTACCGCGCAAATGGCCGACCCAATATTCGGGGTCCTGCGCCTGTGCGTCAGTGATCAGTTGGCCTGTTCGGTTAGATGTGAACGGAATTTTCGGGGCGTGTAGCTCAATCGACCGCAGATAATCGCCGAAATCCTTCAGGATCGGGTCAAGCATCCGCGAATGTGCGGCGATATCAATCGGAATGCGCTGGCAGTCGATATCCTTGGCCTTCAGCCGCGCTTCAAGATCATCCAGCGCGGATTGCGCGCCTGTTGCGACACTCAGTTGCGGGGCGTTCACAGCGCCCAAATCCAGTTCATCGCCCAGAAACGGTTCCAGCTGATCCGCAGGCAGCGCAATCGACAGCATGCCCCCCGCAGGGACGGTATCAAAGAGCTTGCCACGCAAATGAACCAGTCCGATGCAGTCCTCGAAAGACATGACACCGGCGACACAGGCGGCGATGTTCTCACCCATCGAATGACCTGTCAGGGCGGCAGGCTGCACACCCCAGCTCATCCAGAGTTGCGCCAGCGCATATTCCACGATCATGATCAGCGGCAATTGCACGGACGGCTGCGTCAGCTTCGCATCAGCGGCGGCTTCCTGCCCTGGTTCGGGCAGCCAAAGCGCGCGGATGTCGTAATCCAGCTTGGGTTGCAGGATGGCCAGACCCTGATCCATCCATTCCGCAAAGACAGGCTCGGTCTCGTAGAGGTCCCGCGCCATGCCGGCGTATTGTGCGCCACCACCGGGGAACATGAAGACATAATCGGGGTCTTCACCCACGACCGTATGACTGAACGCGCGGCGGGGGTCGTTTGCTTCAAGCCGGGCTGCGGCGTCTTCATGGGTCTCGGCCACGATCACGCGGCGGCGCTCAAAGGCGCGACGGCCCTTTTGCAGGGTCCACGCGACATCGGCGAGAGGCTGGTCAGGGTTTGCGCGCAGGTGTGCGGCCAAAGCGGCACAGTTGGCATCAAGGGCAGCCTTGTTGCGCCCCGAGACTGTCAGGATTTGAAACGGCCAATCCGACGCATCTGATGGCGGCAGCTCTGGCGCTTCCTGCAACACGACATGGGCGTTGGTCCCCCCAACCCCCAGTGAATTCACACCGGCGCGCCTTGGCCCTTTATGGCTGACCCAATCGGTCAGCGTATCGTTCACCCGAAAAGGCGAGGTTTCGAAATCAATCGCAGGATTTGGCTTTTCATAGCCCAGAGAAGCAGGGATCTGTTTGTGATGCAGCGCGAGCGAGGTCTTGATCAGACTGGCCACGCCCGCCGCTGTATCCAGATGCCCGATGTTGGTCTTGACCGACCCGATCCGGCAGAACCCCACCTCGTCCGTGGTTTCCTGAAACGCCTGCGTCAGTGCGGCCACCTCAATCGGGTCGCCCAGATAGGTGCCGGTGCCGTGGCATTCGATATAGTCGATGGTGTCCGCAGGCGTTTCGGCAATCATCTGCGCTTCGGCAATCGCCTCGGCCTGGCCGTCTACTGACGGCGCAAGATAACCGGCCTTGGCTGCGCCATCGTTGTTGATCGCCGATCCCTTGATCACTGCCCAGATATGATCGCCATCGGCAATCGCATCCTTCAGACGGCGCAGAACAACAACGCCGGCACCTGACCCGAAAACCGTGCCTTGGGCGCGATGGTCAAAAGCGTGGCAATGGCCGTCAGGCGACAGCACCTCACCCTCTTTGTAGATGTACCCACGGTCCTGTGGCAGCTCAATCGTGACCCCGCCCGCCAGCGCCATGTCACATTCACCCGACAGCAATGCCTGCGTGGCATAATGGGTGGCCACCAAAGAGGTGGAACAGGCGGTCTGCACGTTCACACTCGGACCCTTGAGGTCAAAAATATGGCTCAGGCGCGTGGACAGGAAATCCTTGTCGTTGCCGGTGTGGCGCAGCAGGAACATGCCCACGTTGTCGACCAGTTTGGGGTTCGAGCAGATGTTGAAATAGAAATAGCTGCCCATACCGCAGCCGGCAAAAACACCAATCGGGCCTTTCGCGTTTTCCGGCATATGGCCCGCGTTTTCCATCGCCTCCCATGCGACCTCAAGAAAACGGCGGTGCTGCGGGTCCATGATGGCGGCTTCTTTGGCGGAGAGGCCAAAAAATTCTGTGTCAAAGTCCTGATAGCCCGCCAGCGGGGCCGCAGCTGGCACGTAATCAGGCCGGTTCAGGCGATGCGCGGCCTCGCCCGCCGCCAGCAATTCTTCTTTGCTGTAATGGCGGATCGATTCGATCCCGTTCCTGAGGTTTTCCCAATAGGCCGCAACCGTATCTGCCCCCGGTAAATGCGCAGCCATGCCGACAATGGCGATGTCGGTTTCGGCGAAATTGATATCATCTCGTGATGGGGGCAACACAACTACCAAACAGCCTCATGAACAGAAGCAATACAAATACTAGCAATAATAGTTCAAATTATGTCAGTTTTCTTGATGTCACAAGAAGGTTTACCTTTCCCTCCTTGTCGCCCAACAGCCTTTCAGTTCCTGCCACGGCGCCAGACATCCCTGCCATCCCCGAGACTGCGTTTCGCCCGGATTGTGCTCACCACATAAACCAGGACAAAGACGGCTGACGAAAACGGCGTACGGAGCAGCAGAGGAATGTTGCTTCCCGATGCGTTGATCTCGCTGTCGTTGGCCAACAATGCGGGGTATTTTTCGGCAAGTTCAAGGTTGCCCTCACGCCATCGGTGGCGGACGTTGACCAAATTGCCAAACCCTTCCGGAAGTGGCCAATCATGGGTCTCGCGGGTCTTGCGCCGTTCCTGCGGGGCAAATTGAAGCCGCACAAAACGGTCATCGGCAATAATCGCAGGAAAAGCGCCCCACCGCGCACGGCCCTTGGCGTTTACCGCATAAAGCCCGATGCCCGGCACACCGTCCCGCACGAAAGGCATCTGCGTCCAGACCTTGGCATAGGCCCGTGTGATCAGGCTTTGCGCGCGCTGGATGCGGACGGTCCCACTGGCGTAGACGGGTGCATCATTGGACAAAATCTCTGCCATTTCGGCAAGCATTCTGCGCCCGATAATCACGTCGGCATCAAGGAAAATCCGGTTGCCATAGGAGGCCACAACCTCGGCCTCGTTCAAGGCGTTCATCTTGTTGCCCCGCGCAATATCCAGCACGACAAGATCAAAACCTACAGCCTTCAGTGCAGGTTCTTTTTGCCGCGCAAGCGTAACGGTCCGATCACTGCACCCGTTCGCTGCGACGATCACCTGAACGCCATGGTTGGGCGGCAGATCACGCTGCGCGATCACCGCATCCAGACACCCGGGGATGTGGTTTTCTTCATTGTGACTGGGGATAATGACAGTGAGCAAGGATGACCCTTTGACAAGCTGCAGTACGCCTCACTCGGACAGAACTTTCCACACAAGATCCTGCATATATCGTGCCTGTTCCGGCGTCACACCATCGAGGTTTTGCAAACCTCGTGGGTCACGGCCATAGATCACCGCAAAATGCGCCAGCGCGATAAAATAGTCCCCCAAGTCGTTCAGGTGAATTGTGTCCGCGAAGAGATCAGAAATATCTGTCAACCCGGGCGCAGTACCCGCAGCAATGTCATCATAGATTGCGGCCATCAACAAAGGCCCCGGGATCATACGCATTTCAGGCGAACCTTCGGGGCGGTTTTCGTTGACGTAGGTGCGCATTTCTTCCCAGCGCGCCATTTCCAGGTCCAGTCTTTGGCGGAAGGGAATATTACCTTCCGAGTCCTTATGCGGGTTGTCGAAATCGGGGCCGCTCTCGATATCAACCCAAGTGGCGTAAAGGATGGTTTCTGCGCCATTCCCACCATTGCCATTGGTCCATGCATTTTCGAACCAAAGCAGCGATTGCTCGAGTGAATTGTGATAAGGCATTGTATTCGATAAAGAGGCGCGCTCGGTCAAAACGAGCGTATCATAGTCTGCAATATCATGGCGCGCGTCAGGCGCATCAAAGCCTGGCGCCTCGCGCCAACGTATTTCCATCGGGCTACCGGGGATAGTCGATTTATCCATCACGACAGACGGATTTCCCGCCAACTTCACAAGTGTTGCAAGCGGCGGCAGGACCCCGTCCGTAAGACTATGGCCTGACTGGATAACGCGCTGTGTAAGAGGTCTTTCCTGCGCTTGCGCCATCGCAGCCAACGTAACCATGAGCGCCAT
Organism: Yoonia rosea; assembly: GCF_900156505.1. Taxonomy (NCBI): domain Bacteria; kingdom Pseudomonadati; phylum Pseudomonadota; class Alphaproteobacteria; order Rhodobacterales; family Paracoccaceae; genus Yoonia; species Yoonia rosea. The sequence continues at coordinate 45,931 of NZ_FTPR01000002.1, forward strand.
AACGATGCTTGTGATGAAAGACGGCTTTAATCTAAGCGACATAACACTTCCTACTCTAAAACGAACCCATTTCCGACGCAGCTGATCACGGATCGGATTGCTGGCCGTAAAACCTTTGATAATCCCGTATCACATTACTCCAGAATCATGGCGCAATTGAAGCGATTTCCCTGATCAACGGGCGCATACCCATCAGCTTTGAAGATCTGCTGTCGTTTGACCCAGCGTCTGCTTTTGCGGGAACCGCGTATATCCGTAAGCTGAGCGGCTTGTTTGAAGGGGTTCATCCACAGCATCGGCCGTCTGCTTCAACTGGTCGAATTCAGCGAACCCCGCCAGTGCCCCGAAGCACAACAACCCAATGGGCGTCAACGTAGCGTTTGGAATCAGGTAAATGAGATTGCCCGCACAAATCAACGCCAATGCTATCGTTTCAGGAGGCATCTCCTTTCGGCGTGCCGTCGCAGACATGAACAACAAGGGTGCGGCCAGCAGACCAAAGAAGCCGATATAGCCAATCCACCCCCATCCACCAAGCATGATGATCCAAAGCCCGTCGGTGACCACGATATTCGATCCGGTATCATCATATATCCGGTCGCGCCCCCAGCTCCCCCAGCCTGTAAGCGGCTTTTGCGCCACACGTTCGAGCAGGCGATCTTCATTATTGATGCGAAAAATCAACGACCCGGCGCGATCCTCCGAAATGCTCCCAGCGGCTAAAATCATGCGATCAAGAGGAATGACCTGGGCCTGCCTGAGCGCGGGATAAGTCACAACCGCCAGTGCAAGAAGGCTGACGAACAAAATCTGCATCTTTCTGTTGGCAACAAAAAATACAGCAAGGCACATCACCCCGATGGCAAAAGCGCCTAGGTTCTCGCTGAACATCAAAATGATAAAGATCCACGCCAGAGCCCAGAGCCATTTCGACTTCTTTTCTGCCTTCCAAAGCGCTGCCGCGGCCATCACTGCCGAAAAGATGAAGAAGCCAACCCAGAGACCATGTTCCAAGAACACCATGGGGCGATAGCCATCGCGGATATGCTGCAAGAATGAATGCTGATGGTAGCCGTATACCCAATTGTGCAATTGCGGGCTCAATCGGAACTCAACCAACATCAAGAGAGAGTAAACCAAAGCTGACAGGACCAAAGCCTTACACAGGGCACGATGCGTTTCAGGTGTGGCGAGATACTTGCGCGCCAAGAAGAACGGCGTCGCAAGGATAATGAGATCAAACAGCCGCCCAATCGCATCCCAAGGTCTCATGGCCGGCAGTACAACCCGCCCATAGACAAGCCATTCAGCGTTATTAAGGACTGTCAGTACAATCCCGATCACAACTGCACCAAGCAGCGAAAACAAGACAAACCGAAATTTGCGCCCTTCGACTTTAAGAACCGGCAACTGAACCGCGCTGCGGCTTCGGGCCCCAAACAAAAGCAGACCAGCGATAAGACCCGCTGAGATCGCGGACGTCTTGCTCAGATCCGGCAATCCGGGAAGCTCGATTGCAAAGGCTTCCGGCAAAAACAGGTAAGGAAATACTGTCGCTATCAATAACGCGGGAACAATCGCTCTCTGCGCAAAAAAGATCATGGCGATAAATAGCCAAGACACGAGAGCGAAAGCTGCCATATCTGGTGCACCTCTCTTGTGATGATAGGTCGCAATTCGTTTGAAAGTTCATATCACACTTATGGGCTTTGCCAAGTTTCGCAAAACGACGGTCATTCCCCCTCGAATGCCGATACGTCTTTCTTGCACTCAAGGATCAGAACCCATCAGGTTGATAGCGCAGTCGCGCCAGCGTCACACGAGCGCGTGACACACCCTAACGAGACCCCGCCGCAACGATCTCATTATAAAGCGCCATCGCATTTGTATTGTGATCAAAGAGTCTCAGCGCAGTTTGCCGCGCACGCGCGCCCATCGCGTCGCGCAAAACCGGATCCAAAACGAGCTTCCGTGTCGCATCGGCGATAGCACTTACATCTTCTTGTGGCACCAGATACCCGTCAACACCGTCTTCGATCATGTCCGCTGTCCCGCCAATAATGGAACAGACAGGCGGCAAGGCACATGACATTGCTTCCATGACTGCAACTGGCGCTGCCTCTCCGTGAAACACCGACGTCAGGGCAAGCATATCTGCCGATTGCAAAAGCTCCAGAACCTGATCCTCGCCAACAGAGCCCAGCATTTCAACGTGTTCAGTCAATCCGAGCCTGACAATCTCGGCCTCAATTACCTCTCTTTGGGATCCTTCACCAGCAATCAGGTAGTGTATGTGCAACCCCTCATCACGCAGTTTCGCCATTGCCTGAAGAAAGAAATGGTGCCCTTTCGTAAAATTCAGACGCGCGACACTTACCGCGGTAAATCTACCATCCTGCAGGCTGCGTCTTTTTGTGGTGTTTGGTACAAAGCGGCCCGTATCAACGCCCATCCAGATCACAGGATAGTGCCCATCGGGGTTAACTTTTTCTTTCAGGGTGGTCTGCAGCGGCACAGTCACAGAGCTGACAAAGCTGGCATTCGCCATCTTGGCATGATGATCAGACCCGTAAACCTGCAAATCACCATGCAGGGTCAAGCTATAGCGCAAACCGCCCAGAATATTGGCCAAGGCACCCAGATGCGCAGCATTGGCGCATGAATGGATATGAACATGCTCAATCCCCGCTGCACGACAAGCGATGACGAGTTCAGCGGCAGATCCGATGAGCGCCGTCAGCATCGCACGACGGTGCGGTGGGGTTTCCTTCAGACCCCCAATGTACTTCAGCGCCTTGCCAACAGCCACAGGTTTGCGCGCCAAGAAAACTAGAACGCGGCCCCAGTTTGGCGGGAAAAGATAGGTGGTGCGTGAAATAGCAGTTTCTGCAAATGCATGCGGACAACTGCCCCGCTTTGGTCTGCGCGTCGAAAATATATGAACACCAACACCCGCCGCTTCGATCGCGGTCAGTTCGCGCCAGAAAAAAGCATGTGTCTGGCTGGGAAACTCTGGGACCAGATAACCGATGGGACTTGGGTTCGTCATGGGTTCTCCATTCCTACAAAAGCAGCCGGGGCATTATCGTTCAGTTTCCCGCTTGAACCACAGGAGACTGAATGCATTTACAGCAATCATTGAAATGCCGCCCAATTCAAGGAAAGTATTCATCCGGGCCCCGCCAACTTCAAAACCGATGAACTGGTCAAAGTGGTGAAAGCCCGCAGCGCGGATTGCAATGAATGCCAGCAAACTGACAATCCCGATAAGCGCGGGCCAGACAAGGGAAACTTCACGCCGCATCACCCAAAGCAGGCCTGCTGCGACAACCCCGCAGATCACGAGAATCGCCAGAATAAACGCAATCTGGACAGAGCGACGGTTCTCGTACCATCCTTGCGCCTTAGCGGCACAGCGTCCAGCAGCCGTGAGGGCGGACTGCAAATCGAGCTGCTTGTTCACAGCCAACAACAAAAGTACGACGAAAAGCCCCAACCAGAAGAGACGCAGTTTGCCCGAATGGTGGTATGCCACGATCGCAGAAAGACAACTTGCCGCCAGATATGCAACTGCGGTCACCCAACCTGTCAGTGTCGGATCACCGATCGTCGGAGACCAATCAGCAGAAATACACGCAAGAAGACCATTCAAACCCATCGGTTTCCTTTACCCTGAGCCGCCCAAACTACAAGCCTAGCGTTCTAGAGCTGCGCGAGAAAGAAGGCATGAAGCCGTCAATCATGCATAAGTACTCTCACAATTCAGCAAGGGTTGCCCCAAAAAATGGCATAATTATCATCTATGCCACGATCTAACTGCTCTAGGAATGTGATAGCAGCAGACGCATACGACTTTACGAGTGATTCCAGTTTACGAGTGATTCCAGATGGCCTTGACCCAAGAACAAAATCTGTCTTCCGTCCCAACTGGTTTTTTGACGACAGGCATGTTCTGGCTGGTTCTCTTCCTCATTGCCGGGCTGGTGTTCTTTCATGAGGGGTTCAATGCCTTGCTGGCTGCATGGGAACTTCCCGAGTATAGCCACGGTCCACTGATCCCGGTCTTGTCGCTCTTGCTTTTTCTGCGGCAGCTAAAAGATGTGCCTGTCAACCTTGCGCCGGTCACAGACCGTGGGCCGGGTATTGCACTCATGCTCGTAGCAATGACGCTTGGCGCACTTGGCAAGCTAAGCCAGATCAACGAAGTCGTTACCTATGCGATCATTCTTTGGGTTGGTGCGCTTTTGCTGATTTCATGGGGGTGGCAGCAGGGCAAGCAATTCTGGCCACCTGTGCTGCATCTGGTCTATATGCTGCCGCTACCGGGCGTCATCTATTACAAAATTTCGACCTCGCTTCAGGTGTTCTCGTCCGAGTTGGGCGTCTGGATGCTGCAATTGCTAAGTGTTCCCGTCTTTCTGGAAGGCAACATCATTGATCTGGGGGTCTATAAGCTCCACGTCGCCGAGGCCTGCTCTGGGCTGCGCTACCTGTTCCCTATCATGTCATTTTCCTATGTCTTTGCGGTGCTGTTCAAAGGGTCGGTCTGGCACAAGGCGGTCCTGCTGCTCGCGGCAGTCCCGATCACGATCGTGATGAATTCGGTCCGGATCGCGTTTGCGGGGTGGCTGGTGAACTATGTTGGCCTCGACTACCTTGAAGGCTTCACACATTTCTTCGAAGGCTGGATCATTTTCATGATCTGCGTGGTCCTGCTTTTCTTACTTGCGTGGGTCATGTTGCGCTTTTCGGGCTCACGACTGGGCCTTGTTGACGCGCTCGACCTCGATACCTCCGGCTGGGCCTCACAGGTTGCCCGTATTCGCTTCATCGCGCCTTCACGCGCCCTGATCTTCTCGGCCCTCTTGCTTGGCGCGGGGGCCATTGCATGGGAGATACGACCACAAACCGCAACGACCACCGTTGATCGTGAACCCTTTACCGTCTTCCCCGCGCGTTTGGGCGCATGGGACGGCGATATCCCGGAAGTGCTTGCGCCCGATGTCGCCGAGAATTTAGCGGCGGATGATTACCTGTCAGTCCATTTCACCCACAGCGCCCGGACCGCGCCTGTGCAACTCTTCATCGCGTGGTATGACGATCAAACCCAAGGCGGAATCCATTCGCCCGAGATATGCTTGCCCGGCGCCGGTTGGGAGATCGCAAAACTGGACCGCATAGATATCGCGCCACAAATGGGCCTTGCCGCGCCCTACAACCTCAACCGCGCTGTCATTCAAAGAGACCAAACGCGGATGCTGGTCTATTACTGGTTTGAACAACACGGACGGCACACCGCGTGGGACTTTGCTGCGAAGATGTATTTACTGTGGGACAGCATCACCATCGGCCGGACGGACGGTGCGTTGGTGCGCCTGACAACCCCGATCATGTCGGGCGAAACCGAGGCAGACGCAGAAGCCCGCCTGCAAGACATGTTCCGTGAAACAGTTGACATATTACCGCGATTTGTACCGGGATTGGACGCCTAGCCGCCGCAACACATCAAGACGCGCAAAGAGAGCACAGCCCAGCACAATAACGGCATGATTGGGCGCAGTTCGGATCTGGCATTGCGACTCAGAGTGCGCTTTTGAAAATGTCAGGGGCTTCAGCATATTTGTTTCGCCTTGCGCCACAATGCGCACTCCAAACACTAATTGTTGTAAAAAAGTACCTTCCCAAATGCTAGCCGCACGCAAAGATGGGCGAAATTGCCATATTTCACTACTTTCTCCTTGCACCCGCCCACCCAGGAGGCGCTATAGTGTTAACGATAAGTTAATTAGTATCGTCGCAGTTTTTGACGGTTAATGGTGGATCAAATGTTCAAGAAATTTTTCGCAGGCGTTATTACAGCAGTTGCACTCACAGCAACGGCGGCAAGTGCGGCAACGCTGAGCCTGCACGGTACAGGCCAGACGCATGTTGTCACGAACAACGACGTTTTGGGCTCTTTGAATAACACAACAATCGACATGATTGATGGGTCGCGCAAGAACGCATCAAACGGTCTTTTCCTCGATATTGTGAGTGGTATGGCGCAAATCACATACACTTACCTTGGCGCCGAAGCCGGCAACAGCAACTATGCTGCTGTCATGGGGACAGAAGTATTTGATAACCGCGGCCCCACTTACACCGCGACAAATGCAACCGTGACCGTCACGCAGGCCGTGAGCGGTTTCCTCGACTTTGCATTCGGAACCTACGCCCCGACTTGGGCGACGGGTTTGTTCAACAACGATGGCGTCGCCGATGAGGCAACGCGCCATTATGCAATGGGCTTTGTGGCGATCAGTGCGAATGCCTTCTATGTGCTTTTTGACGATATCGCACGCGGTGACCGCGACTTTGACGATATCGTGGTGCGCATTGATGTGGCTGCGGTCCCACTGCCCGCAGGCAGCTTGCTCTTGCTGTCGGCACTTGGTGGCGCATTGGTGCTGCGCCGGCGCAAAACCGTCGCTGCCTAGGTACACGCATACAATTCGAAAAGAAAAAGCCGGCTCTCTGCCGGCTTTTTTGTTGTTCTGATCCAAAGCGACTGGATTAGTAATAGGCACCGGCACTGCCGGACTCTTTGTCCAAATAGCGGCACTTGTTAAGCAAAACACCCATTACATTTGTCTGCGATGCCAGATCACGCTCACAGACGTCGATTTCACCGATCGAGGTGGACTCGGCGGCAGCGATCAAAAGCACGCAATCGACCTGACCCATAAAGGCCATCGTGTCATCGCTGCTTAACATCGGCGGCATATCAAAGATTGTCAGGTCCGGTGCGAACTGCTCTTCGATATCGGCCAAAGCGCGACCCACCGTTGAACTCTGCAAAAGCTCCGCAGGATTGCGCGTGCGTGTGTAATTCAGACCAAAGGCCAAGTTGGGCCGCGGGCGTTTCGCGATGTCGGAAAACGCGGCCTGGCCACCCAGGACAGTCGAAAAACCGGTCTCGCCGGACAGGCCAAAGATAGACGCCATCGACGGACGCCGCATGTCCATTTCAGCGACAACAGTGAATATCTCGGGCTGTTTTGCCAGCGAAAAGGCAAGGTTCATCGAGACTGTCGTTTTCCCGCAGTCTGCGCTGGGTGACGTAATCGCAAGGCGGCGCCATCCATTGATCCGCATCTCCTGCAACACCTTGGTACGCAGCTTGTCAAAAGCCATGACACCCTGATCCGATTGCGGCCCTGTCTCGAACGTCACGACGCGATGTTTTGCCATTTGCTTGGCCGGTGGCGCAAAAGTGGCAAGCGGTTGCCAGATTGCGGCACGGTCAGCCATAGCGACATCATGCTCTTTGTTAAGGGCCCGGCGCCTGCTGGCGATATAGGATTGCCGTTGGCTCGTCTTCGCGTTGCCGGTGATTTCCTCGCGGGCAGCGCGTGCTTTGGCGATTGCGGCTTGTATCTTGTCCATATCGTCTCGCCCTACCCTTATTCCAAACCGACGCGGCGCAGCATTTCGTCAAAGATCGGCTGCAGCGGCTGGATATTCTCGTCAATGTACCAAACCGCCGCAGGAACACCCAAAAAGACCACAGCCAAAGCCGCAAGGACAAGAAGCCGCCGCCGCCAAATCTGACCGCGGGTCCGGATGTATGGCATCGTCATGAAGGGCGTGATTTTCAAACCATCCACAATATCAGCTGGGCGTCGCACGGCAGTGTTCAAAAGCTCGAGCAAGACAATTAATCCAAACCCCATCCCAAGACCTGCTGCAACGCCCGTCGCCGCTATCAAACGTCTGTTTGGTCGTGTCGGGCTTGTTGGCGGAATAGCTTGTTCAATAACTGTGATGCGCTGCCCTTTGGACAAAGCCTCGATTGTATCGCCCACTTCTGCAATCGCACGGTTTTGTACGGCGCGGTCATATTGTGTCCGCAGGTTCTCAAAGTTCCGCTCAAGCGTTGCCAGCGTAAGCGCATTTCCGGGTGTCGCAGCGATAGACGCCGACAGCTCATCCAGATTCTGCTCAATAAGTGCCTTTTGCTCGTCAATAAAGGCGATCTGGCCCTCAAGATCTGCTAGCTGCAAAGCAAACGGGGTCAATGGCGCGCCTTCGGTATCAAGTGTTCCGTTACTCGCAGCGGCCTGTTGGGCGGCGACAATTCTTTCCAATGCAGCGACCTGTGCCTGCAAAATTCCGATGCGTGGATTGTCAGGCGAAAGCAGTGCCGAGGCACGCGTCAATTCATCCAGCAAATCCTGTAGTTCCGCCTCCTCAGGGGTGCGCGCAGCGACGCCAAGCAGGCCGACTTCTCCGGTCTGTTCAAAAAGTTGCACGAGGCGGTCGCGACGTTCACGCAATTGTATCCGTTCACGATCAAGCTCCAGAATGCGCTCCGCCGCTGCTGCTTGCTGTGACCTGCGAAACTCGAGGCTATCCGGCAACGCTTCCAGATTGGCCTCTTGGAACGCAAGAATTTGGCCGCGCATCTGGGACAGTTCCTGCTCCAGCTGCTCTGTCTCTTGCGCGAAGAAGTCCAGCGTTTGTCCCGAGACCGTCGTGCGCATCTCGATGTTCTCTTGCAGAATCAAAGTGACGATTTCGTTGACCACCGCAGCCGCGCGATCTGGCAGCGGATCGTCGAAGCTGACCCTTACGATAATCGCTGCCGACCGACCGCCAAGGTCAACGTTGATCCGCGCGCTCATGTCCTCCACTTTTTCATCAGGACGCAAACGGTCTTCGGTGGCATCGGTTTCGGTGTAAACCCCAAGGCGGTTGGCCATGTCGAGCAGGTTATCCCGCGTGAAAATACGCTGCTGGATAATTTGCAACTGTTCGGCGGCATCAGTGCGCACGGTAGATGCGGCAAGTTCATCTGGGATCTGCTGGGATTCAACAACCAAACGGGCTTCGGCCACGTAAATCGGTTTCTGGGTCAGCGCCACCGTCAGCCCTGCTGCTGTCCCAAGGGCCAGCAGGATCAGGACATATGGAAAGCGCCTCCAAAAGACTGCCAGATAAAATTTAAGATCCATCGTTTACCATTCACATGCGAGGTCGGGCTCAAGAAACTGCTAACTCGCGGACACCCCACCGCCGAAAAAGACACCATCGTTAAGCACTTGTTTCACGATAGTTTCGTTCACCTTATGTTTGTCGTCTGTATACGCATAAAGTAGCGAAAAGTCACAGAGTTGGTTAATCAGTCGCGGCACGCCACGGGTCTCGGTATAGATTCGCTTGCATGCGCCGGGGCTAAAGATCTCGTCCTTGGCGCCGGCAACTTTCAGGCGGTGATGAATGTATTCCGCGACGGTCTCGGCGTCGAGTGTGGGCAGATGGAAGCTTGAGGCGACCCGCTGCGCGAATTGCGTCAGATTGGGATGGCGGACATTTTCGCGCAACTCGGGTTGGCCAACCAGGACAAGCTGCAACAACTCATCCTTGTTGGCGTTGATATTCGTGAACATCCGCAATTCTTCAAGTGACTCGCGGTTGAGGTTTTGCGCCTCGTCAAAAATCAGGGCAACGCGATGACCTTTGGCATAAGTCGCAATCAGGAATTCCTCAAACTGGCCGAAGAGCGTGACATAGTCAGCCCCTGGTGGCACCGGCTGATCAAGCGATTGCAGAACCCAGCGCAATAGCTCGTCCCGCGTGCCATGTGCGTTTGAGATCAGACCAACCACAAGCTCGTCATCGATCGACTTCAGCAAGTGATGCAAAAGCGTGGTCTTACCGGCACCAACCTCGCCCGTTATCAGCGTGATCGGCGCACGGGTCACAAGACCGAACTCGAACATCGCATAGGCCCGCTCATGCGCAGGTGACCAATAGATAAAGTCAGGGTCCGGCACCAAGCTAAAAGGGCGTTCGCTCAACCCGAAATGGTTAAGGTAGATACTGATGGCTTGGTTCATTCAGACCCCGAAACACAGTCACTCTCGTTCCAACTACATCCGAAACAAACACGATTCGGCACTCGATGATGTCTAAAGGAAAAGCGGTTTTCAGACCACCAGAACCCTCAAACTTTGGCAAACTGCCCTAAGGTAAGGCGATTCTATAGACTCATTGGTTCGCATGTCGAAACAATGATGATGCTTTTATAAAACCACTGGTTAGATTGTGAACACACTACCGCCAACTATGGCGAAAAACGTTCTTTTTTACCTTCGAAATCTAAAGGACCGGTTCACGTGATCATTGTTTAATGATATATTAACTTTTGCCAGTGCACCGCAGGGCGACTAGTTTTTTTCGGTCATCCGGTGCTGCAGAATTTGTTGTTATTTCTGGCGAGTAAATTTGGTTAACGAGTGAGCAATTACATGTCGACAGATTATTCTGACGCGAGAAAACATACGAATTCAAGACTGATCGGACCGTCGCTTCCGATCAAGGGGCCTTATGAGCTTGGGCTGAAGCGCATCTTTGATGTGTTGTGCGTCGTCGCATCAATTCCTTTTATCCTACCACTTATTGGTGTGCTCGCGCTGGTGGTAAAGCGGGATGGGGGCCCCGCCTTCTATCGGCAGGATCGCGTAGGGAGGAATGGCCGCTTCTATCGTATCTGGAAATTGCGCACGATGGTGGTGAACGCAGACTCCAAACTGCAAGATCACCTGTCAAAGAGCCCTGAAGCCGCTGCAGAATGGACACTGACACAGAAACTCAAGCGCGATCCACGGATTACGAAAATCGGGGCGCTCTTGCGCAAAAGCTCGATTGATGAACTGCCCCAGCTGTGGAACGTCCTGATCGGCGACATGAGCCTTGTCGGCCCGCGTCCGATGCTGCCTGAGCAACAGACACTCTATCCTGGCCTTGCTTATTACTCCCAACGCCCGGGCATTACCGGCAGCTGGCAGGTATCCGAGCGCAACGAATGTACTTTTGCGGACCGTGCGCGCTTTGACACCGCCTATATCGCCAATATGTCCTTTGCGAATGACGTGAAGCTGTTGTTGGCGACCGTTCGTGTTGTGGTAAAAGGGACCGGATATTAATCCAAGGTCTTTACGTGAGGCCGGTACACTAGGTAACTCATGCCACATTTTCTGCGCGTTTGTCTGATTTGCCTAAGTATGGCTGCGCTTTCAGCCTGCAAAACAAACGAAGAAAAGGCTGACGCGTTTTACCAGTCCGGGCTTGAGCTGCTTGAGGCCGGAGACATGGACCGCGCGGCGATCCAGTTCCTGAATGTCTTTCAACATGACGGGTTCCATGAAGACGCGCGGCGCAAGCTGGCCGAAATACGCCTTGAACAAGGGGATATCGGCGCAGCTTATAGCCAGTACCTGCGGCTGATCGAACAATACCCCGATACCGCAGACGTCCGCATCATACTGGCCAGAACGGCCATTGATATCAGCAACTGGAACGAGGCGCGTCGTCATGGTCAGGCCGCTATCGCTCTTGCACCGGATAACGCGGCCGCGCAGGCAGTTGCTGTGGCACTTGCCTACCGCGACGCGACGCAAATCAATGACACCACAGCGCTTGCACAGGCCGCAACCCGCGCGCGGGCGCTGTTGGATGCAAGCCCAGACGATGAGGTTGCGCGACGTGTCGTGATCGACAACCTGATGCGCAGTGACACACCAAGCGACGCCTTGCCGGAAATTGACCATGCGCTCGCACGTGACCCCGAGAGCTATGCCTATCATACAGCCCGCCTGCAGGTTTTGACGCAGATCGATGACATGCCGAATATTGGCCAGCAGCTCAGGCGGATGGTGGCGCTGTTTCCCGATGATCCCAATCTGAAGCAAGCCCTCATTGGTTGGTACTTTGTGCAGGACGATCTGGCAGGCGCGGAAGGGTACCTGCGTGAACTCGCGGGTGTGGATACCGCCCGGATTGACGGCCATATCGCTGTCGTCCGGTTCTTGCAGAACACACAAGGCCCAGATGTTGCACGGCAAGAGCTTGACCGCCTCGCCGCTGCCAATGCGGGTACTCCGAACGCAGATGTCTATATCACACTCGCTGCAGCGCTCGGTTTTGAAGCAGGCGACAGGGACGCGGCCATCGCGACCTTTGAGGCTGTGCTTTCAGATGCTGCGCCCTCGGACCAGACGCGGCAGATCCGCAATACTTACGCCCGCCTACTTATCGCGACAGGTGATGAGGCCGCCGCCCGCGCGCAGGTGGACATGATCCTTTCGGAAGATGAAACGAACGTCGATGCGCTGAAGCTGCATGCCACATGGCTCATTGCGGATGATCGCGCCGGTGAAGCGGTCCTCGCTTTGCGTCAGGCCCTGAGCCAGCAACCGCGCGACGCGGAAACACTGACATTGATGGCGCAGGCCCACCAGCGTGAGGGCAATCGCGCCCTTGCCGGCGAACGACTTGCTTTGGCGGTCGATGTCACAAATAGCGCGCCGGATGAGGCGATCCGCTATGCCAACTTCCTGCTTGAAGACGGACGGACAGCCGCCGCGCGTTCGGTCCTGACGGATGCACGCGCCGCAAATCCGAACAACGTTGCCGTGATGACGAGTCTGGCCGGTATCCTGCTTGGCGAAGGTGCCTGGATCGAAGCGCAAAGCATTGCCACGACGCTAAGGGCCATTCAAACTGCAGCAGCGCAGAAAGCCGCGACATCGCTGCAAGCCGCGCTTTTGCTCGGCCAGAACAGAATTGAAGACAGCCTTGCCTTTCTCCAAGCCGAGATAGAGCAGGGGAACGGGGATGTTGAAGCCGTCACACAACTGGTGCAGATCCATCTTCTCGCCGGCAACCTTGCCTCAGCACGCAGCACACTCAATGAGGCTTTGACCCGTTTTCCCGAAGACGACAGACTACAAATGCTAAGCGCCAGCTTATTCGCGATGGACAGCGATTTCGAAACCTCCGAAGCGGCATTCCGCCGGATAATCGCCGCCTCGCCGCAATCCGAGGCCCCGTTCCTGCGTCTCTACAACCTTCTTGTCGCGACAGACCAACCCGCGAAAGCAGATGCTGTGCTCGAGGCTGGTCTTGATGCGCTTCCAAACTCGCTCAATCTGCGCTGGCTCAGCGCCACGCGGTATGAGGAACGTGGAGACATTGATGCCGCCATCGCGATCTATGAAGAGATGTATGCGGCAAACTCGGATGCGGTGGTCATCGCCAATAATCTTGCATCCTTGATCGCAACCCATAAGAAAGACGACGCCAGCCTCGCCCGGGCTGCCGCGATCGCGAAACGCTTGCGTGATCTTGAGGTACCGGCGTTTCAGGACACCTATGGCTGGATTGCTTATCGTCAGGGCAATCCGGAAGAGGCCCTGACCCATCTTGCACCGGCCGCAGCCGGTTTGCCCGATGATCCGCTAGTCCAATACCATCTTGGCATGGTCTACGCAGATCTGGGACAAACCGAAAACGCGACAACCCATTTGCGGCGCGCATTAATGCTTGCTGGTGATCAGTCCCTTCCCCAGTTCGATATTGCCCGCACAAAACTGAACGAATTCGGTCAATAGCGCAAAAATCGCCGTTTTACGATGTTTTCCGGTGTTTTTACGTTGGGGAATTGACCTGCATAGGTTAACCTTTTCCAAGAGCGGGAGTGTGTTGCCCGCGTCATTGTACTGTAAAAAGAGGCCGCGTTATGTCCCGTATTGTTACCCTTCTTGGGTCGCTTCTGACCCTGATGCTATTTTCCACGATCACACTTGCGCAGGAATACAGGGTACAGCCCGGTGATACCCTGCGTATTGAAGTGGCCGAAGATGCCAGTTTGAACCGCGTGGTGCTGGTGGCACCTGACGGACGTATCGCACTGCCCGGCACGGGGAACGTTCGCGCAAGCGGGCTTACGACAGCACAAATCCAATCCGCTTTGACCAGCCGTTTGGCCGCAAGTTTTGTCAGCCCTCCAAACGTTTTTGTGGGCATTGAAGGGCTCGCACCCGAACGTGAGCCGCGGACAATCGGTATCTTTGTTGTCGGTGAAGGTGCGACTGTTGGCCGGATCGAGATTGAGCCGGGCACAAACCTGATGCAGGCGATCGCCCAGTTCGGCGGCTTTACAAACTTTGCTGCGGTCAAACGCATCCAGTTGCGCCGCGGCAGTGACGTCTACACGATCAACTACAACAGCATCCTTGATGGCAGCAGCGAAAACGGTGCCGTCCGGATGCGCGATGGTGACGTCATCGTCATTCCGCAACGCAAACTGTTCGAGTAAGAACCCAGACCCCTAGCTTCCGCTTGGGGGCGGATAAATATGAAACCTGTAGTCAGCCTTGCTTTCTTGACCTGCCTTTGTCCTCTTGCGGCGTCCGCGCAAGAGGCCGAACCCGGCGGTGTGTTCTTCACATTTGGCTTGGGTCAGACCTTTGTCGGTTCAACCGACCGTGACCTTGAAACGACAGAGGCCGAAGACGGGTTCGAGAGCGTGACCGACCTCAGCTTTGGGGTGGTGACGGAAACACGCGAACAACGCCTGTCGTTCGATTTGGACACTGCATTCAGCTTGACCGAAGATGAATTCGCAGATGAGGGTATCGTGGCGCGTTTGGCCTACAACCGAAACAGCGCTGATGCCTCTTTCGATTTCGCCCTCGAGGGACGGCGCGAAGATATTGCGTTCCTGCGCGACGCCACAGACTTTATCAATGATGATGGTGTGATCGTCCTGCCGGATGATTTTGATGATCTGACCGGGACCGGCTTCCGCAATCAAACAACGGTTTCGGTTGCGCTGACATGGGGCGATACCGCCCCGGTGGGCTACAGCCTGAGCGGCAGTCAGACAAGACTCCGCTACGAAGATGCAAGCGCCGCACTGTTGGACAATGACACCAGCACGATTGCACTTGGAATGCGCCTGAACATCAATGAAGTCGTCACAAGCAATATCGGGCTGTCCTATACACAGTCGGAAGACACCGGCGAACCAGCGACAGACACCACAACGCTGTCCGGCGCACTGACCTTTGCGCGCCCGCTCGGGGCACTGACAACAGGTATCAGCATGTCGCGTGATGAAGAGGATGAGACCTTCTGGGCTGCCACAGTCGCCCGTGATTATGCATTGCCCAATGGCAGCCTGCGGGGCGAACTAGGCGCCGTTGAAGATGAATTTGGTGATATACGCCTGACCGGGGGAATTGCCTTCAGCTATCCGCTGCCCGCTGCCGAGATTACCCTCAGTGCAGACCACAGCCTTGCCCCGGGTGACGACCGCGCCACAACGACGTTCAGCGCCAATTATCTTCAGGAACTCAGCCCCGTCAGTAGCATGCAGGTTGGTTTTGATTTTGGCCAAACAAGCGATCCTGACGGAGGCGATGTCCTTGCCACTGGTAGCCTTTCGGCAAGCTATGGTTACAGCATCAACGCGTTTTGGCAGGTCAACGTCGGTGCAAGCTTTGATTTCCGCGAAGATGCAGGTGTGGCGACTGACAGCACGTCAGTCTTCTTGGCGCTTGATCGGCAATTTTCCTTCCAGCCATAACACCCTTATCGGCTGATTTCTGCCCTTTCCAGGACAGCAGAGGCAGTGCGCTTGGCAAGATCAATCTGCATCCTATATCTTCGCAAGAACCAAAGCGTGCTTAGAAGCTGGGCAACACGAAGTTAATGAAATATTAGTATTTGCCCTGCAAGCTCGTCAGAATTGGAACAAAGTTTTGACACTAAGCCAGCCTAGGTTGGTGGGATAGCAGCGCGAGAATACCGCCAAGCAGAAAAGAGCCGTTGATGTTCATCTTGTATATCATACTGGGAATAGCCTTAGGGATGGTTGCAGCGACTGTTGCATTGCTCTCGGGTGCTGGCATTTTTCTGGCAATTCTGGCGTATATCGTCGGCGGAATGATCGGTTTTGTTGCTGGTCTTCTATGGGTACATGTCCCGCGGCAAGAATGCGCGGAAAAGCATGCAGCGGCACAACGCAGCTAACTGATTTTCTGTTTTGCATTAACGTGTACGACGCGACCACGCGAACACTGGGCAACTCGATTTTACCAGCTTTTTGCTTCACACCCGCCCCGCTACCTGCGGCAGCGGACAGTCCGCTACGTCTCTAGCGGACGCGCCTCATCCACCAGCATGACAGGTATCCCGTTGCGGATCGGGAATGCGACCTTGCCAGCCTCGCTAACAAGCTCCTGCTTGTCCGCGTCATAGCGCAGCGTCCCTTGTGTCAACGGGCATACCAGCGCCTCGAGCATTTTGGGGTCGAATGCTGTCCCACTCATTGCATCACCTCTTCACCTGATCCGCCACGCAGTGCGAATTCGATCAACGTCATGAGCGTTTCGCGCCGTGTGGTCAAGGACGGTGCCTCAAGCAGGGCTTGTTTGTCCTCGGGTGCAAAGGGACAAAGCATTGAAAGTGAATTGATCAACAACTCGTCTTCCGCCTCTCCCAGACTTTCCCAATCGGTCGATAGGCCCTGATCCACAAGATAACGGCCCAACGCCTCCATAAAGGCCTCACGGTCGAAACTGTCGTCGCGCTCAACCGGCCCAAGATCGCGGTCAAATCCCTGCCAGCTGACGTTGCAGCGGCGGTAGGGCGTGAACCCTTCGACTTCCTGCGTAATCCGGAATCGCGACATGCCTGCGAGGGTAATCATATAGCGACCGTCCTCGGTCTCGGAGAACGCCATCACACGGCCAGCGCAGCCAATGCTATGCAGCTTCCCGCCTTTGCCGGGCGCATCATACGGCTGCACCATCCCTATCAAGCGCGATGGCGTTTTCAGCACATCATCCAGCATGGCAAGATAACGGGGTTCAAACAAATGCAACGGCAGACGCGCGCGCGGCAAAAGCAATGCCCCCGGCAGCGGAAAGACGGGAATTGTGTCAGGCAGATCATATGATGATGTCATGACCATCAATCTAGGCCGAAGCCGTGGTCAGGCAAATATCATCGAAGAAAGTTTTCGCCGCCCGTTCAGTACAATCGGATCTTTGGCATCATGCGCATCGAAAATCTTGAACAGCTGGGCCTTGGCCGCACCGTCATTCCATTCCCGGTCACGGCGAAACAGTTCCAGCAGCGTATTCACGGCCTCTTCCACCTGACCGCTGGCATGCAGCGCCGTTGCCAGATCGAAACGTGCCTGATGGTTGTCGGGTTCCGCCTCAACCGCCGCCTGCAATTCCGCCACAGGCCCTGCATTCGCAGCCTCGCGCGCCAGCATGATCTGCGCATGAACGGCTTCTAGCAGCGGATCGGTAGAGATTTCGGCAGGTGCGCCATTCAGGATCGCCTCGGCCTGATCAACGTCTTCCATCGCCAGATAGGCGCGCACTAGACCTGCGTAAGCAGGCGCATTGTTCGGCTCTTCCTGCAGGATCGCGGCAAAGGTCTCGGCTGCATCGGTTGCCGCACCTTCCGCCAACATCTGCTCTGCGGCCTCGATGGCCGCACTCAGGCCCTCTGCCTCGGGATCACCGGCAAGCGCTGCGATCTTGTCGACAAAGGCGTTGATCTCGGAGGGCGGCAAAGCGCCTTGAAACCCGTCAACAGGACGGCCCTGATAGAAGGCATAAACCGTCGGGATCGACTGCACTTGCAACTGGCCCGCATAGGCCTGATGCGCGTCCACGTCGATTTTCACAAGCTTGACCCGCCCTTTGGCATTGGTCACCGCCGCTTCAATCGCGGGGCCCAGCGTCTTGCACGGGCCGCACCATGGCGCCCAGAAGTCCACAATCACCGGCACGGTCTGCGATGCTTCGATCACGTCCTTGGCAAAGCTTGCGTCGGTTCCGTCCTTGATCAGATCAGCGGGGGCACCTGCATTTGCATTTGCGTCCAATTCCAGCATGGCCTGTCTCCTTCAACTTTCTGTTAGCCCCTATATGTGCGCTCGGCGCCATAAGTCCAAGGGGCAATGCCGCTTTACCAAACCAAGCACTGCGCTTAGCTTGGCGATATGACAAAAACCATCCTTACGTTCGGCGATAGCAACACCTACGGCACGCCTCCGGCGCATGCGCGGGGTGAGAACCGGCGCTTCGGGCCCGAGACCCGATGGCCCACGGTGATGCTCTCCGAGCTCGGGGAAGGCTGGGCGCTGATCGAAGACGGCCTGCCCGGACGCACGACCAGCCGCGCAGACCCTGTGATGGGCGCGCATATGGATGGGCAGCTGGGGCTGCGGATCGCATTGGAAAGCCAGGGACCGATTGATCTGTTGACCATCATGCTGGGTACGAATGACCTTAAAACTCATCACGGCGCAAGCGTGGATCAGGTAGTCGCGGGGCTCGCAGGGCTGGTTGGTATCGCCCGCTCCGAGCCATACCAGACGCGACATAACGGCTTTGACATTCTGCTGATCGCCCCGGCGGTCGTACTCGAACAAGGAACATATCGTGACGGGCTCTTGGGTGCGCAGACGAAATCCCGCGACCTGCCCTTTGCGATTGCACAACTGGCCGATCACTGGGGGCTGCCGTTTCTGGATGCGGGCATGCATATCAGGCCCAGTCCTGTTGACGGGCTGCATTTCGAAGCACAGGACCACATCACGCTGGGGCGTGCGATAGCCGCGAAAGTCGCAAGCCTGTGACGCATCCGAAACTTGGCGCCATTGCCGTTGTGCAGCACGAAGGCCGGTTCCTTTTGGTGCAACGCAAAAAGGAACCCAACGCCAATACATGGGGGTTTCCGGGTGGCCATGTGGAACTGGGCGAAACAGCGCGCGACGCCGCTGTGCGTGAACTGGCCGAGGAAACCGGCGTCGTCGCGACCGCACAGGGTTACCTGACCAACCTCGATGTCATCACACGCGACGCGGACGGTGTGGTGCTGTTCCACTACCTCCTGGCGGTGGTGGTCTGTACCTATGAACATGGCACGCCATGTGCGGCCGATGATGCTCTTGATGCAGGCTGGTTTACAGCGGATCAGGCGAAGGCTCTCCCACAAAGCCCGAACCTGCAATACGTAATCGACCTGTGCTGCAGGTAAGGTGGGTTTCAACCCACCCTACTCGACAACGCCAACCATCGGCCCAAGCTGGAACCCGAAATCACTGCGCCCTTGGGCGCGCGAATAAAGCCGCGATACCTTGCCGTCAAAATAGAGGGCGTTCGGCATAGCCAGATAGTCTTTGAAGAAAGACCCGAACTCGTGAAACGTGACACTATTGTTGGAAATCGCAAAGACCGCGGTCGCCCCATCGGTACTTGTGCCCACACCGTTACGCACAAACCGTGATGTACTGTCGGGCAGGAACCGCGGATGCAGCGCACCGTCAATCACCAGCATCGGCCCTGATTGGGTGGCATCGCGACAGGCGGGCGCATTTGCGACATAGGCGAGCGTTTCATAGACTTGTGCCGAAGTATCCGTGATGCAGAAAACCCCGTTGGGCAGCAGGCCAAAATTCCCCGGCCCCGCATTCGGGATCACGCGCATCGTCTCAATACCGCCTTCGACGTAATGACCCACAGGAGAGCGGTCATCGTGGTACATCCCCGCATTCATCGCAAAAGCAAGGCTGCCCACCGACGGCAGATCCTCCAGCGCGCCAAAGCTCCCAATCACGCCACCGTCCACATCCTTGTAGAAAAGACGCAAATCCTCTTGGGTCGCATCCACGGTGCAGACCGTATAGCTGTTCCCCAGATAATCAACGTCCTCGCAACTTACCGCCGCTGCCGGCAGCGCCCAAAAGAGCAATGCCACAGCGAGCCAGCGCATCAGTCGTCCAGATCCTGCCGCACGTGATCTTTGGCCAGCAAAGCGCGGGTCGCGTCGATCTGGTCAAACGTGCCGTCGATCTCGAACCGCAGTTCAGGCGCGAATTTCATCGTGCCACCTTTGACAACAAGGTGGCGGATTTCGTGCCGATTGCGGCGCAGGGCCTCAAGCGCCTCTTCCTTGCCCTGCCCGCCAAGGGGCAGCACAAAAGCCGTCGCAATCCGCAGATCGGATGTCATGCGCACCTCGCCCACAGTAATGGACATGCGCGCCAGTTCATCGTCATGCACGTCACCGCGTTGCAGGACCTCGGATAGGGTGCGGCGGATCACCTCGCCCACGCGCAACATACGCTGGGTGGGGGCCTTGCCGTCTCTGTTTGCATTCTTTGCCATGGCCTTCATGTAATCCTTGATCGCGTCATTGCCAAGCAAGCCTTTGCGTCCACGGCAATCCGCCGCTAAGAGAAGGCACGGATAAAGGAAACGGACCATGACAGACAGACCAGGCATCGTGATCACAGGCGCATCGGGCCGCATGGGCCAGATGCTCATCAAAACCGTGCTGGCCTCGGACAAATGCCGCCTTGTCGGCGTGTTGGAACGGACAGGACATGACTGGATCGGTCAGGATATCGGCACCGCCACAGGCGGTCAGCCAGTCGGCGTTGCGGTCACCGACGATGCCGTCGAAGTCTTCGCCAAGGCGCAAGCCGTCATCGACTTTACCGCCCCCGCCGCCACCGTCGGCTTTGCCGGTCTGGCCGCACAGGCGCGCGCGGTGCACGTGATCGGCACAACAGGACTGTCCGACGACGACCTCAAAGCCATCAACGCCGCTGCGCGCCATGCGGTCATCGTACGGGCGGGGAATATGTCATTGGGTGTGAACCTGTTGGTGCAACTGACCAAAAAGGTCGCAGCCGCTCTCGACGAAGACTTTGATATCGAAATCATCGAAGCGCACCACAATCAAAAGGTAGACGCCCCCTCTGGCACGGCCCTGATGTTGGGGGAAGCCGCCGCTGAAGGACGCGGTGTGGACCTCAAAGATGTCAGTGACAGCGGGCGCGACGGTATCACCGGCGCACGCAAACGTGGCGACATCGGCTTTAGCGCCATACGCGGCGGCGATATCGTGGGCGAACATGACGTGCTCTTTGCGGCCGCTGGCGAACGGATCGTGCTGCGCCACCTTGCGACAGACCGCGCGATTTTCGCACGCGGCGCGCTAAAAGCCGCACTCTGGGGCCAGGATAAAGCGCCCGGTGAATACGATATGATGGACGTTCTGGGCATCTAACCGACAACAAAAGGCAACCTTTCCATGACCAACAAACGCATTGTGCTTTCCTCTGATCACGCCGCTATCGGCATGCGCCAAACCATCGCCGATCACATCACGGCGCTGGGATACGAGGCCGTCGATATCGGGCCCACGACCCCCGAAAGCACGCCCTATCCGCAACATGGCGAAGCCGCCGCGCGGCGTGTCGCCTCTGGTGATTGCGCGCTGGGAATTATTCTGTGCGGTACCGGTCAAGGCATCATGATGGCCGCCAACAAGGTCAAAGGCGTGCGCTGCGGGGTGTGTTCCGATGCGTTTTCCGCACGCATGATCCGGCAGCACAACGATGCCAACATGCTCTCGCTCGGGGCACGCGTGATCGGCGATGCCCTTTCCCTCGATATCGTCGATGCCTTCCTGAATGCCGATTTCGAAGGTGGCCGCCACGCAACCCGCGTGGACATGATAACTGCAATAGAAGAGGGGTAAGGCGGCGCCAGCCGACCTTCGCAGCATGACGTGTCAACATCTGCTAAGCGGGGCAAACCGGTTATAGAGGGAATTCCTAGGTAATCCAATTCGTGTTTACGAACAAATTTGTTACGCAAGGTCAAAGCATTAGTGTCTCAGAGTAGCTACGTTTCCATATCGCCCATAATCGGCGAAAACTCGCAAACATCCATGTTCGTTGAATTTTCGATACCTTTATCCAACATGCTTTGATTGCAAAGAGAAGTAAGCATTCCGCGATGGGTGCTCTCACCGAACTGTGCGTAGTTTTGGAGTGTAAGGTACATTTTCTGTTTACGTTTATACTTCTTGATACCAGTGAAGGTACCCTTAATGAAAGTGTCCATTTCTTTGGCTTTAAAATTTTCGTCCGGAAAAGACAGGAATAAATTTCTGAGCACAGACACACGCATGAATTGATGAATCCAGAACTGCCAGTAGTTTTTTCGTTCGACGAATTTAGTGCCTGCTGGCCCATCGACAATAGTATCCATCCTCAAGTTCTGATCTTTTAGTAATCCCCGACACCTGCAAAAAAGAACGCCTTGGACGTTTTCGTTATTCATTTTTCTCACATACTCAAAAATTTCAGAAACCACTGAAATATCCAGAGCAATTGGGAATTTGTCGTCGATACACCAATAAACCCATTCATTATCAGGTAGATCTTCTAAAAGGGCCAGAAGCGTGCCCTTTATGTCTGGTGGAGTATTGATAGGCTCTAAAAGTTCACCGTGCCGCTGAACCAAGAGGCTAGGATGAACTTGGTAAGGTACACGAAAAGTGAATGGATGATTGGGCCACAAATCATTGTAGCTTTGAATCATGTTGTCAGCCATCGGATGGTACTTGTCACAACTTAATACAATGGCTTTCATGGCTTTAATACAATAGCTTATTCTGCAAATGTCATTTTCGACTGATTGAGGTGCCGTTGGTTTCCGAAATACCTGCCTCGTTCAGATTCGACTCTCTCGGTTCATAATCAATTGGTGAGGGCATGTTGTTGTTCGGATGCTTGCTTGTCGGATTATAGACCGTCTCAATATAGCCGACGACGTTCTGTATTAACGCGTAACATGTAAGGCACGTCCTCCGCTTGTTCCACTCCCGTTTCAAGAGCTAGACGAAGCTCTCTGCGAAGGCGTTGACATGACAGTTTCTGCAACAGCTCCCGCTCGCATTTGAATTATGTTTGTCAACGAACGAACGCCACTCTGTACTAATGAACTGTGACCATTTGTCTGAATGGAACGTGACCTTGGCCTTAGGCTTACGTCGTCAGACTACATTTAAGTGCGCCTGCAATGCGCAAAGGATATCGATCATGGGCTCTGAAGATTCGAGCGCTGCGGGGATACCTACTTCCCGATGTTCGTTGGACAGCCTTAGCTTCTTGGACACCGAGAATAGCGTTGTATGTCTAGGCATATTCTAAAGTGAACCAAATCGCACGGTGCCACGTACAAAAAGTGTTCGACGACATGCGGAGGACCCGATGAAACATGCGATTTTGGCTTTGGTACTCGCCACCGCCGCTGCGCCAGCGCTCGCTGACAGCTATGTTCCGGTCAAAGACGAGGCGACTTTTGTTTCGCTCGTTGAGGGCCGTGAGCTCAGCAATTTCTTCTACGGCGTCAGCCTCAGTGTTTCGCCAGACGGAAACATCGCGGGTTCAGCAATCGGCTGGGACATCGTCGGCAACTGGACGTGGAAAGACGGCTATTTCTGCCGCGAGCTAAGCTGGGGCGGCGATCCGATCCCTTATAATTGCCAACTGGTCGAAGCACGTGGCGATGACAGGTTGCGGTTTACGGTCGATCAGGGCGCAGGCGACAGCGCGTCTTTCCGCTTGCGATAATCTAGCCAAGATCACGTGATCCATAGCGCAGGATCACCGGCACAATCAGCTCTTCCTCATCAATCAAATGGCGGTCAAGCAGGCCTTCCAGCTTGGCCAATTCGTTCTGGAAATGCCCCGCCGCGGTCTGCAGCTTGTCGCGGTTTGCTGTCAGGCCAAGCACCTCATTCGCGCGTCCCACAAAATCGGCGAGAAATTCGTCCAGATCGTGGTGGTCCTTGTCGAGAATGGCAAAACCCTTCGCGATCCGCGCGTCTTTCTTCACCAGTTTCGGGAAATAATAGGTGTCTTCGATGGTGTGATGTTCGTGCAACCCGTTCACCAGCATACCACCATAGCGCGAAGTCAGCCCCGCGAAACGATCCGCCTCGATCTTGCGGTCCAAAAGCGCCTCAGTCCCGGTGCGCAACTCGCCCATCAGCTTGCGAAACATCAAATGGCGGTCCAGCCAGAACCGGATCAGCCCGTCAAAACCCGGGTCCATCTCCCAACCGTCACGCGGGTATTCCGCCAGAAGAACGCGCAACGCGTCCGGCAAGGCATCACGTTCGGCAAGTGCAAGTTTCTTCATAAAGAGGCCTTTCCAAACAACAGGGCATCTTTGGGCATAAACTGCTGGGTGATGCCGACACAAGCACCCCGTATGTCCATGGAGACAATCATCGGACCACCTTAGAAAATTTCTTGATTGATGGTGACTCAAGTCACAATTGTGCGCGTTTATCGTTTCCCCCCAAGTAGAACCCAGTGTCGCGGGGTCAACTGCCGATTAACCTTGCCATTTCCTGCTTGGAGACAAAAGATAGTGCCAGAGGCGTAGCTGATACGCTCACACTTCAACGATTGCGTCGCCAAGATGCAACTTCAGGGAGAAAAATGATGGCACTAAAATCCAGACTTTTCGTAACAACAGCCGCGGTGCTGATTGCGACCTCCGGCATGGTCTTTGCAGATGCGCACGCCACACACCCCGTGACCGGCGAGGCGCTGGCTTCGGATCAAACGTTTACCTACCGCGTGGGTGATGAAAGCCCGTCGATTGACCCGGGTCTGGTCGAAGACGTGGATGGCGCCGCTGTGGTGCGCGACCTTTTTGAAGGTCTCTACAATCAGGATGCCGCAGGCAATCTGGTGCCTGGCGTCGCACTGAGCCACGAGGTCAGCGACGACGGTCTGATTTATACATTCACGCTGCGCGACAATGCAAAGTGGTCCAACGGTGACACGGTGACGGCCGGTGATTTCGTCTACGCATGGCAGCGCGCCGCGTCGCCCGCGCTGGCATCGCCCTACAGCTGGTACATCGAACTGATGTCGATCGAAAACGGTGCCGCCGTCATTGCAGGTGACATGGAGCCATCCACACTTGGCGTCACAGCCATCGACGACACCACGCTCGAGGTCCGCCTGTCACAGCCTTTGCCATATTTCCCGCAAATGCTGACACATGGCACAACGTTCCCCGTCCACCAAGCGACCGTCGAAGAATTCGGCAACGACTGGGTGCTGCCTGAAAACATGGTATCCAACGGCGCCTATGTCCTGACCGAGTTTGTCCCGCAAGAGCGTCTCGTCCGCGAGCGTAACCCGATGTATTGGGACAACGACAACACCATCATCGAACGTGTGGTCAAACTGGTGGTGCCCGATGAGAACGTCGCTCTGACACGCTATCTCGCTGGTGAACTGGACATGACCGACGTGCCCGCAGGCCAGTTCCCGCGCCTTTCGGAGCAATATCCCGACCAGGCCGTTTCCGTGCCAATGGCATGTTCCTACTATTACATGTTCAACCTGCGCGACGGTGCATCGCCTGAAATTCAGGACCCCAACGTACGCAAAGCCCTGAGCCTCGCCATCGACCGCGACATCATCGTAAACAACGTGCTCGCCGGTGGTCAGAAGGCCGCGTACACGTTTACACACTGGGCGACCGCTGGCTTCGAGACACCCGACATCCCGATGGCGACAATGACGCAGGCCGATCGGAACGCGATGGCGGTCGAGCTTTTGACCGAGGCCGGCTATGGTTCTGACAATCCGCTCAGCATTGATCTGGTCTATAATACCAACGATTCCCACCGTTCTGTTGCAATCGCAATCAGCCAGATGTGGAAGCAGACACTGGGTGTCGACACCACGTTAGCCAATCAGGAATGGCAGACTTTCCTCGAAGCCCGCTCGAACGGTGATTTTGAGGTCGCGCGCGGCGGTTGGTGTGCAGACTATAACGAGGCCTCGACCTTCCTTGACCTGATGCAGTCGGAATCGGGCTATAATGACAGCAAATACGTGAACCCCGAGGTTGATGCGCTGCTGGCCGAGGCAAAGACATCCGCGAACCCGCAAGCCAACTATGACCGCGTTGAGGAATTCATCGCGCAGGATACGCCGATTATTCCAATCTACCACTACGCCGCAGTCGATATGTTTGCGGAGAACCTCGAAGGCTGGCCCTACGAGAACTTTGAACAGACATGGTACTCCAAAGATCTCTACAAGATCTCCGAGTAATCGCTTGACGTGATGGACCGCGCCCCACCCTTACGGGGCGCGGTTTTCCCATTCTGTGAGGACCCCTGACATGCTGAGCTTCGTCTTCCGCCGCCTTGCCGTGGCCGTGCCGACCCTGTTGATATTGGTCGTCCTGTCCTTTCTCCTGATGTACGCAGCCCCCGGTGGCCCGTTCAATTCCGAACGCCCGCTACCCCCCGAGGTGCTTGCCAATATCGAGGCAAAATACGGGCTGGATCAGCCGTTCTGGAGGCAGATCGTCAATTACGTGGTCAGCGTGGTCACGCAATTCGATTTCGGGCCTTCTTTCCAATACAAAGACCGCAGCGTGAACGACGTGATCGCGCAAGGCTTCCCGGTCACGCTGACCTACGGGTTCTGGTCCTTTATCGTGGCCGTCACAGTGGGCGTGTCACTGGGGGTTGCCGCCGCAATCAAACAAAACTCATGGGTTGATTATTTCGCCGTTGGTGTGTCCATCGGCGCGCAGGTCCTGCCGAATTTCGTGATGGCCCCGCTTTTGCTGCTCGTCTTCACACTCTGGCTGGGATGGTTGCCCGGTGGTGGCTGGAACGGTGGCCAGTGGCAATTCCTGATCATGCCGGTGATCGCACTCTCAACATCCTACATGGCCTCGATTGCGCGGATCACGCGCTCATCGATGCTCGAAGTGTTGAACACCAATTTCATCCGCACCGCCCGCGCCAAAGGCCTGCCGATGCGCCGCGTCATCTGGAAACACGCGATGAAGCCCACAATGCTGCCGGTGCTATCCTATCTCGGGCCAGCCTTCGTCGGCATGATCACCGGTTCTGTTATCATTGATGTGTTCTTTTCCACCGGCGGCATTGGGCAGTTCTTTGTGAACTCTGCTTTCAACCGTGACTATTCTGTTATCATGGGGATCACCATTCTGGTGGGCACCCTGACAATCCTGTTCAACCTTCTGGTCGATGTCCTCTACGCGTGGATCGACCCCAAGATCCGCTACTAAGGGGGCTGTGTGATGTTACCCAACAGAGCAGCCGTCGAAGGCATTGCCGAAAATATGCAACTGGCCGAGGTCAAAGGCCGGTCACTCTGGGCCGATGCGCGCACACGGTTCTTGCGCAACCGCGCCGCTGTGATTTCGCTTATCATGCTATGTGCCGTGGCAGGCTTTGCGCTCTTCGGGGGGCTTGTCGCGCAATACGAGGGTGATTTCGTCAACTTCAGCCTGATCGGCAGCAACGCATACCTTGGCGTCCCGTCCCTTGAGACAGGGCACTATTTCGGCACCGACAGCAACGGGCGCGACCTGTTCGCACGCACCGTGCAGGGAACCGGTATTTCACTGATGGTCGGTGTCGTAGGGGCCTTGGTCGCCGTCATCGTCGGCACGCTTTATGGGGCAACCGCAGGCTACTATGGCGGACGCATTGACGGGATCATGATGCGGATCGTCGATGTGCTGATGTCGATCCCGTTCATGTTCGTGCTGATCCTGATGCTGGTGATCTTCGGCCGCTCGATCTTTATGCTGTTTCTTGGCATCGGGCTGATCTCCTGGCTTGATATGGCGCGGATCGCGCGGGGGCAGACACTCACCATCAAGAACAAGGAATTCGTCGAAGTGGCGGTAGCCACCGGCGTGCGCCCCAGCAAGATTATCCTGCGCCATATCGTACCGAACCTTCTGGGCATCGTGATCGTCTACGCCACGTTGCTGGTGCCCAATATGATCATTTTCGAAAGCTTTATCAGCTTCTTGGGCCTCGGCGTTCAAGAACCCGCCACCTCGCTGGGTGCTTTGATCAACGAAGGCTCGCGCACCATGCAGTTCGGCTATTACTGGCAGATCGCCTTCCCGCTTTTCTTTTTCATCATCACCATCTTCGCCTTCTTCTTTGTCGGCGACGGTCTGCGCGACGCGCTTGACCCCAAGGACCGCTAGATATGAGCCTGTTGGAAATCGAAGACCTCAAAGTCACCTTCACTACGGCCGATGGCGATGTGAACGCAGTGAACGGCGTCAGCTTCCATATCGACAAGGGCGAAACCCTTGCGATTGTCGGCGAGAGCGGGTCCGGCAAAAGCCAGACCGCCTTTGCCACGATGGGGCTTTTGGCCAAGAACGGGCGCGCCACGGGGAAGGCCCGCTTTGACGGTCAGGACCTGTTGCAAATGTCGCAGCGCGAATTCAACGCGATCCGCAGCAAGGACATCGCGATGATCTTTCAAGACCCCATGACCTCGCTCAACCCCTATCTCAAGGTCAGCGACCAGATGGCCGAGGTGCTGATGCTGCACAAAGGCATCGGCAAATCCCAGGCGGTGCAGGAATCAGCGCACATGCTTGACGCCGTGCGCATCCCGGATGCGCGTGCACGGATCACCATGTACCCGCATGAATTTTCGGGCGGGATGCGCCAGCGGATCATGATCGCCATGTCGCTTCTGTGCCAACCCCGCCTTTTGATCGCGGATGAACCGACGACCGCGCTTGATGTAACCGTGCAGGCACAGATCATGCAGCTACTGGGCGATATCCGTCAGGATTTCGGCACCGCTGTGATCCTGATTACCCATGACCTTGGTGTCGTCGCTGGTTTTTGCGACCGCACGCTGGTGATGTACGGCGGGCAGGTCATGGAAGAAGGCACCACCGATGATATTTTCGCCACCCCCGCCCACCCCTATACCAGCGGGCTGCTCAAGGCCGTGCCGCGTCTGGATCGCGATGATGGCGACCTTCTGACCATCGCCGGCGAACCGCCGGACATGTCGAACCTGCCCACTGGCTGCCCCTTTTCGCCGCGCTGCGTGGTCAGCCTTGATCACTGCAGCAACCAGCGCCCCGCGATGGAAACCACCGGCAACCGTCGCCGTGCCTGTCACCTTCCCGCAAGCGAGGTCGCATAATGGACCCCCTTCTGTCAGTCCGTAACCTCTCGGTCACTTTCGATGTCGCAAAACCCGGCGCATGGCCGTGGACACCACCGCGCAAACTACACGCCGTTTCCGAAGTATCGTTCGAGCTGAAACCGGGGGAATGCCTTGGCATAGTGGGCGAAAGCGGCTCGGGCAAATCCACACTCGCGCGCGCCATCGTCGGCACGATCCCCTCCTCTGGCGGGAACATCTTCTTCGAAGGCGCGGACCTTGCCAACATGGATACGCGCGACCGCCGCGTGCACCGCCGCGATGTGCAGATGATCTTTCAAGACCCGCTTGCCGCGCTGAACCCGCGGATGACCGTGGGCGAGATCATTGCTGAGCCACTGATCACCCATGAGCCGAACACCCCCCGCGCCGAGGTCAAAAAACGTGTCGGTGCATTGATGGAACGGGTCGGCCTGCTGCCCAATCTGATCAACCGTTATCCCCATGAGTTCTCGGGCGGCCAATGTCAGCGGATCGGGATCGCCCGTGCGCTGATCCTGAAACCGAAACTGATCATCTGCGACGAACCCGTCTCGGCGCTCGATGTGTCGGTGCAGGCGCAAGTGATCAACCTGCTGATGGAATTGCAGCGCGACATGGGGTTGTCGATGATCTTCATTGCGCACGACCTGAGCGTGGTAAAACACATCAGTGACCGCACGCTGGTGCTCTATCTGGGCCGCGTGATGGAAATGGCAGAGAGCCGCAAACTCACGACGTTGCCGGAACACCCTTATACGCAGGCGCTGATCGCCTCGGTCCCGATCCCCGATCCGGTACTCGAACGCGCACGCCCGCGCCCCGTCCTTGAGGGCGAGTTGCCATCACCGCTGTCACCCCCCTCAGGCTGCGTGTTCCGCACCCGCTGCCCCAAGGCACAACCCTCCTGCGCGGGCGCACGACCCATGCTTGAAGACATCGGCGGCAACCACCTTGTGGCTTGCCCGTTCCACGAAGCAGAACAAGTCCTGGCAGTCGGCACCTAGCGAAGCAACGCTAGTAATCACGCTCGTAAAAAAGCCCGATGCTGGTATCACCCGCCTGATTCACGCTGCCTTTGGCCGTCACCTCCGAGGTGACATCAAGGTTCAGGTTGATCTCTGTTTCACCGGTACTTGTGACCGTCACATCGGTATAGACGTTTTCCGACACATAGGCCCCCGCCCGCACGGCGGCATTGCCTTCGTCGTCGGTGGTCACATCAAAATCATCAAGTCCGACCCGTTGGCGGAAACTGTCAAGCGCACCACCCCCGCGCCCTGCCAAAGTACTGATGGCCGAGGCAAGTTGCACAGCTTGCAAAGGGCTGATGCTTTCCAGATCACGTCCGAAAATCAGCTGCGATAACACCTCGTCCTGCGGCAGTTCCGGCACCGACAAGAAACTGACCTCGGGCGCACCGGCGGGGCCCTCGACAACGATGCTGATCACTGTGCCGGTATCTGTTTCCGTGGTCGCCACAAGGCGCAGGAACGGGGCAAAATCGCCCTGAAGCGTAGCCGTCCCCTCATCCAGTTCAAAGCGCTGTTGCAAGATGTCGATCCGCCCGCGGATCAGCTCGAACCGGCCCACAGGGATCACATCATTGCTGGTGCCACCAATTGTCAGGCTCCCGCCCAATTCTGCATCAAGGCCACGGCCGCGAATAAAGATACGCGACGGTGCATTGATGACGATATCCAGCGGAAACGCCGGTCCACTGCCGCCCGTACCGGCATTCTGTGAACCGTTGCCGTTGACCACTCCGGCCCGCTGCAACGTGCGCCGGACTGCGGCAGAGGCATCGACATGCCGGACATCGGGCAAATCGCCCAGTGAACTGATTGAAGACGACGGCACCTGCACATTTGTCTCGCCAAGCTGCAATCGCCCTGAAATCCGTGCGCCACCGCTTAGCGGACCGGTGAGGTTAATCGCGCCCGCAACACGTGACGAATAAAGGTCGGGGTCCTGCAATACCATATCGTTCAACGCGACCGTGATGTCTGCCTGATTGGGCGCCGTCAGCGCAACAGGTCCGCTAATCGAAATACTGCCCCCACTTTCGACACGGGTCCGCAAATCAATCTGCGCACTGCCATTCGCCATACTGATACCACCCGCAATATCCGTCAGCGCCTCACCCAGGTTCGGTGCGGCCAAACGCCCGTCCGAGAAGGTAATCTGCCCTGCCAAAGACGACAGGGCGGGTGGTCCGTTCACACTCAGATCGAAATTCGCAAGTCCGCTGAGACGCCGCGGATCAATCGCTGTATTTGCCAAGGCCAAAGGCGCGCTGCCATCGACATCAATCGCGAGCGTGCCATTCTGGCTCACATCCCCCACAATCTGTGCATTCAACCCGCCCGGGCCGGTGCCCGTTGCATCAATGCCCCACGTGCCGTTTTCATCCAAAGAGGCTGACCCGCGCGCACGGATCGGTCCGCTGATCTGATCTGTCAGAATGCCCACGTCGCGCAAACTGGCGTTGAACCGGCCCTGACCGAAACCGGCCGCCCCGTTGAGCGCGCCCACGACCGACAATTCACGGGTGGACACCTCTAATGTCCGCACCGCCAGAACCTCATCCGCGAATGACACAGTCG
The DNA here is from genome assembly GCF_900156505.1 of Yoonia rosea. Taxonomy (NCBI): domain Bacteria; kingdom Pseudomonadati; phylum Pseudomonadota; class Alphaproteobacteria; order Rhodobacterales; family Paracoccaceae; genus Yoonia; species Yoonia rosea. The sequence continues at coordinate 77,233 of NZ_FTPR01000002.1, forward strand.
CGTTAATGCGGCCTGTTCCCGCCAAAAGCGCGTCAGCAGTCGGGTTGCCAATACGCAGGTCTTCGCTGCGCAGGTTCACTTGGGTATCAAAGCGGGTCAGGTCAGGCAGCAGGCTCCCTGATGCTGTCAGATCAACACTGCCTGCCAACGGTTGACCGATCAGCGTGGCAAAAGCTCCAAGGCTCTCGACCTGCAGGTCCAGATCACCGGTGACTTCGCGCGCATTTTCGGGGGATGCCACTGTTGCGGTCAGCCCCACATCTGTCCCCGGCCCCGAAGCGCGCAGCGTCACATCGGTTGCATCCATCGGCGCAGGCACAGCAGTCAGGTCCACGGTCACCGGCCCGCTCAGGCTGGGATCAAGCAAGGCGGCATCATCGATCCGGAACGAAAGATCCGCCGTGTTCGCGCCCGTCAGCGACACATCTGCATCACCGCGCAGCGACATTGCAGGCGTCTGGACCAGCAGATCACCGATCCCGAACCGTCCGGCACCCACATGCGAAAGTGCCGCTGTAAAACTGCCGTCGCCGCTCAGTAAAGGGTCGACGCGCGCGACACCCGTCACCAGATCGCGTGTTTCACCGCGCACATCCACGTCAAACCTCTGCCCATCCGCAAGCAGCACACCATTGCCCTCAACCGACAAAGCACCGGCCAAGGGCCGCCCAGCCAAACCGGCATAGCGCGTCAGATCGCTGATCTCGGCGGCGAGGGCTGCGTTGAGCGTCTGCCCTGTTTCAGCGGGATTAACGGTTCCGCTGGTTTCAAATGTCGCCGCAGGGCCGGTACCGCTCAGGGCAAATTCGATCCTGCCATCCGCACGCCGTGTCACGTCACCCGCCACGGCGGCGGGTCCTGACAGCGCTGGCAGAACGAGGGCGACATCGCGCAGGCTTGCATTGATCCGTGCATCTGCCCCGTCGCTGGTCAACGCCGCACTGGCACGGATGCTGGCCGCATCAGTGTTTACCCGCAGACCCTCAAGCCGCGTGCCTTCGGTATCCCGCACCGCAGTCGCCGCGAAGGTCCCCGTGCCGGCCAAAATGCGGTCTGCCTCGGGAATATCTACAGACAGATCACTGGTTTCCCCGGACACCACGAAATTGAACAGACCATCCAGCGGCGTCATATTCGCCAGCACGGCCAGTTCGGCCGCTCCCCCGATATCGCGCCCCGCGAGTGTGGAAAACCGCCCCAACCCAGCGATACCGACATTCATTGTGGCATTGGTGCGGAAACCGGCATCCGCGCCCTCGATCGTCGCCTGCGCCTGCGCGTCCAGCCCGGCACCACCCAGCGTGAACCGCGTGATCTCTATCGGCGCGCCCTCAACGCGCGACGCGTTGAATTCGCCGCCAATCTCGTCTCCAAAGGCCTGCGCCGCACCTGCATCATCCAGTTGCAGGCCGGTCGCGCCATAGGCAAGATCAGCTGTGAAAAGTCCCTGTTGCGCCCCTTCGCCAGAGCGTAACAAACCCCCGCCCTGCAGGCGCAGCGTATCAATCCCAAGACCGGGGCGTTCCAGACCCGCAACGCTGATATCAGCGCGCCACGTGTCTGCGACCGCCGCGTCATAGCTGATCGCCAAATCCATGCCATCCACAAAGGTACGTGGGCCACTGAGCGGCAACAAAACGGGATCATTGTCCAAAGCGGTAATGCCCCCGTTCAGATCAATCACCGCGGGCCAACCCGCACTGTCAATCTGTACCGCGCCAATCAACGCCACGCGGCCCGCATCCAGCGCAAGCTGCTGCACATCAATGCGCCCGTCTGCCGCCTGCACGACCTGCGCAGACAGGCTGGCGTCATTGCCAAAGAACCCTTGGTATTCGGGCAAAAACAGCGGGCTGATATCACCACCAATATCCAGCGAAATGCGGCGCGCGTCCCCTGCGCTGGACAGGCCAAAGTTACCCGTCAGGCGGTCCTGTCCATCCGTCGCAATTGCCAAAGTCGCCGCATAATCGTCCAGCGGCGCTGCACCCGCGACTTCCAATTTGACTGCGGGCCTGCCGGGCAAATCAATCAGCCGCGCTACAATGCCATCGGGCCCCTCATCAAGGTTCAGGAACAGATCGAGCAGGCGGGTCTCGTTCACAAAACTGCCGTTGATCTCGAAGACACCCGATTTATCGCCCAAGCGCTCGGCGTTGAGCGCCACAGTCCCTTCGCCATCCGCCAGCTGCGCAGATCCGTTCAGCGACACCGTGATCGGTTCGCCCAAAAACGCCTCGCCCAGCTCGACGCTGTCGATACGCAGCTGATCAAGGGACACGCTGACCGGCAGTTCCGGCAAGGAAAACGGCTGTGCCTCCGGCGCGGGGCCCGTGTTTTCCGACAAGGGCGGGCGTGATACGATAATCCGCGCAGCGCTCAATTCGCTGACATCAATGACCCCCCGCAACAGTGCTGTTCGTCGCCAGTTCAGTACGATGTCTTCGAGCGTCAGCCAGACACCTTCCGCATCGGCAATCGTCAGCACGTCAATGGTTGCCTCGGAACTCAGCGCGCCCTCGAACCCCTGAATGTTCACCTGACGGCTAACACCGGACAGGTTTTCCTCGATCAAACCCGCCAGATAGCCCTCGTCGTCATCTTCTTGTGCTGACGCGGTAAAAGGGGCGGCGCAAAGCGCACCTATGATCAAAAATCGTTTCAAAACGCTTGTCCGATACCGATGTAAACCTGCAAGTCCTGGCCTGCATTATCGCCATTGGCCTGTGTCGCCAGATCAAGACGGATCGGCCCGATGCCAGTGTTGTATCGCAAACCAACCCCCGCACCTGCATGCCATTCTGCATCTTCGAAAGGCGAGGCCGCAGCACCCACCTGACCAACGTCATAGAAACCGACAAGTGAGATGTTCTCGCGGATCGCATAGCGCGCCTCAAGCTGTGTCCCGAGGAAGGATGCCCCCCCTGTTGTCACGGTCTCAAGGCCCTCTACTGTTTCAACGCCCAATGATTGATAGGCCTGTCCGCGAACCGTACCACCACCGCCCGAGTAGAACAGAAAATCTGCGGGCGCTTCGGTCAGGTCAGCACCCAGAACGCTCCCCAGTTGTACACGTCCGGCCAGTGTCAGCTTTTCTTGCTCGCCCAAGGTCACATACCCCCGCGCATCACTATAAAACCGCGCACCGCTGATTTCACCGTCGGTGCTGATGAACGGCGTGGTGCTCACATCAAGATAGTAGCCGTTTGATGCATTCGAGGGCTCATCGCGGCGGTCCAGTGTTGCGTCCAAGGGCAGGGTGAACAACGTATATTCGCGGGTTTCCAGTGCGGTTTCTTCACGTGCCCGCAATAGTCCGACACCCGCGCGGACAGTCAGATCATCGCTCAGGATCCGTGAAAAGCCAGTTTCAACGCTGATCTTGTCAAGCAGGAACTCCGGTTCGTCCTGCCGCGAAATTTCGCCGCTCAGATAATAGTCGGTGTCAGGCCCAAAAGTTGCAGGACGCGTGAACGTGCCGCCCACACTGTAGTCAATGCCGCCGGTTTCACCGCTGATGCCGGACACCTCTGCATCCACGCGGATACGTTCCGCGCCACCCAGCAGATTCCGGTGCAGCCAGAAAGAGGACAGCGTGACACCTTCGATCGACGAAAGTTCGATTCCGAAACCGATCCTGCGGGGGTTGGCTTCGGACACTTGCGCATTGATCGGCAGCGTGTCGTCCGCAGCAATCTGGTCAGCTTCGGAAAGCGCGACGCTTGCAAAACTACCGGTCCGACGCAAACGGCGTTCAGCGGCGGCCATTTCTTGCGGCGAGAAAACCTCTCCTACAGGTAAACCCGCTATTTCACGAACACGATCATCATCCACGTTGCGGTTGCCCGACACCGAAAGCGGCCCAAACCGCAGACGCGGCCCGGTATCGAGGGCAACATCGACATCCAGTTTCGCATCCGCATGGCGCGCAATGACGCGCTGATCGGAGACACGCGCCTTGGCATAACCCAGATCGCGCCAACTGTTGATTCCGCCCCGCACCACATCGCCGATCACAGCCGACTCCGCAGTCCGACGTGGGCCAAGATCATCAAGCAGCGTCGTCGCAGGCGGAAGCGGGGCAATCCGCACATCGCCAAAAGTAAACCTCCGACCGGGATCAACCGTGATCAGCACCTCATTGATTGCAGCAGGCGCATCCAGCGGCGCGACATTCGCGGCCTCGCGCCCGTCAACAGTGATTGAGATTGTCCCACCATAGTACCCCGACGCATAAAGCGCCGTCAGCAAGCGGCGGTAGTCTGCACGGGCGGCGGCGATATAGTCTTGCGGCGCTGACCCTGCTTCCAGTGCAACCAGCAGAGACGCGTCGTTCAATGCGGTTTCGGCGGCATCCGTCACCAGCCGCACGTCTTGCGCAGAAGCGGAACTGGCACAAAAAAGCACAATCGCACAGGAACGTTTCAACATGTTTCTACCGCGCCTCCAACGTCGGATCGGCTTTTCTTTCCACTCGTGTTGGGTGGCCTACAGGTGTCGGCCCCGACTTTCCAATCACAACCGGATGATAGGATGTTTTCCATCCGCGTCGAGCGGCTTCTGGAGCGCCCACCTTATGCAAACGGGTCTTCCGGGTAAGTCACCCCCGCCAGATAGAGCCCCTGCGGCGGGCAAACAGGCCCACAGGCTGCGCGGTCTTTTGCCGCCAAAGCCACACCGACATCGTCCGGTGTCCACGCGCCTGCACCGACGCGCTCAAGCGTGCCGACAAAGCTGCGGACCTGATTGTGCAGGAAAGACCGCGCCCGCACATGAAACCGGTATTCGGTGCCATGATCATGCGGCACCACCTCGATCCGCAATTCATCCAGGGTCTTCACGGGACTTTTCGCCTGACAGATCGAGGAGCGGAAGGTCGTGAAATCATGTTGGCCCAGCAATTGATCCGCCCCCGCCTGCATCGCTGCTGCATCCAGCGGATGGTTGACCCGCCACATCTGTCCCGCCTCAAACGTCAGCGGCGCACGCCGCGACATCAGGCGAAAGAGATACCGCCGTTCCAGTGCATCAAACCGCGCATGCCAATCATCGGCAACCTGAGCACAGGCCACAATCGCGACAGGCGCCGGCTTGAGGTGGAAATTCAACGCCTCTGACAAGCGGAACGGGTCCCAATCCTTTTCCAGATCACAATGCGCCACCTGCCCTGTGGCATGGACCCCCGCGTCGGTGCGCCCAGCGGCGGCAATCGTGTGGTCGCGGGGCTCCAGCTTGGCCAAAGCCGCTTCAATCGCGCCCTGTACGGATGGCTGATCATTCTGCCGCTGCCACCCTGCGAAGGGTGCGCCAGAATATTCAACAAGAAGGGCATAACGGGGCATTGGACCGGATTAGGGGGAGCAACAGCCAAAATCAATCCCTACACATCCCGTCACAGCGTGCCTATCTTCAAACAAAGCACTGAAGGGGCCGACTTTGGTTATCGCAACAATCGCAGATCAGATCACACGCACCATCGAGGGTGTGGGCCACACGCTGACCGCCCCTTTCAGCGATCCGGTGATCCGCCTCGGCGTCACGGGCCTGTCGCGCGCGGGCAAAACGGTATTCATCACCTCACTGGTGGCCAATCTGATGGACCGCGGCCGCATGCCCCAGCTAGAGGCCGCAGCGTCGGGCAGCATCCGCACCGCCTATCTGCAACCTCAGCCTGACGATACCGTCCCGCGCTTTGCCTACGAGACCTATCTAACCCAACTGACCGCCCCCGACCCAAGCTGGCCGCAAGGCACCCGCCAGATCAGCGAACTGCGGATTTCCCTGCGTGTGCAGCCCAGCGGGCTGTTGTCAGGCCTCTCCGGCCCGCGCACCGTGCATATCGACATCGTCGACTACCCCGGTGAATGGTTGCTTGATCTTGGCCTGCTTGATCAAACCTATGCGGAATGGTCGACGGCTGCATTGGACCGCGCCAAAGGTCGGCCTGGCGGTGACCATTACGCGGCTCTTGCGGCAGGTGTCGACCCCACTGTCGCGCTGGATGAACCCCAAGCGCAGGTACTGGCCGAACGCTTTACCGCCCACCTCAAAGAGGCCCGCGAAGCAGGCTTTTCCGATTGCTCACCCGGTCGCTTCCTGCTTCCCGGTGATCTTGCCGGATCGCCTGTCCTGACCTTCGCCCCCCTGCCCGACGCGCGCTATCCGCGCGGGTCATTGGGCCGCGAGTTCGAACGGCGCTTTGAAAGCTACAAGCGCAATGTCGTGCGCCCGTTCTTTCAGGACCATTTCGCCAAAATCGACCGCCAGATCGTGCTGGTCGATGTGCTGGGCGCGATCCATGCAGGACCCGCAGCACTTGATGATCTGCGCAATGCCATGGCGCGCATCCTCGGGGCCTTCCGCCCCGGGCGCAACGCCTTCCTGACCCGTATTTTCCAAGGCCGCCGCGTCGAAAAAATCCTTTTCGCCGCCACCAAAGCCGACCACCTGCACCACAGCCAGCACCCGCAACTGACCGCGATTACCCAAGCGCTCTTGCGCGAGGCCAAGGACCGCGCCGATTTCGCAGGCGCACAGACCGCCGCGATGTCGATTGCCGCCTTGCGCACGACCGTGGAAGAAACGGTTGATCACAAGGACGGCCCGCTTGACGTGGTGCGCGGCCGCCTGCGCGACACCAATAAGCAAGCCGCTTTCTATCCCGGCAAGCTTCCTGACGATCCTGCCCATCTGCTTGCACCGGCAAGGGAAGGGTCCGACAAATGGCTGGACGCGGATTACAGTATCATGAACTTTGCCCCCGCGCCCCTGACCCGCAAACCCGGCGACGGGCCACCCCATATCCGTCTGGATAAAGCCGCGCAGTTTTTGTTCGGAGACCGCCTATGACCCGCGGCCCAGTATTGATCGACCTCGAAGGCACTGAAGCCGCACAGCCCGACATGGCCCCTGCCGTGCCCGATGTGCCGCATGGTGCCGCCATGCAACAGGTCGCGGCGATCGCGGCGCGCCGCCCCTCACGCCTCGCGCGCTGGTTCTGGTCTGTCACAATCGCCCTGACGGGCTTTGTGGTGTCACTGGCCGCATGGGATTACATCAACACACTTCTGGCGCGCTCGCCCATTCTGGGCGGCATCGCAACCGCGCTTGTCGTTCTGCTCATCGCCGTCCTTGCCATCATCGCCCTGCGCGAACTGGCAGCCTTTGGGCGCTTGCGCAAACTCGACCGCATTCAGCATCAGGCACAATCCGCCCTGCTGTCTCACGACCTTAAAGAGGCGCGCGGCGTCATCGCTTCACTGGAAAAGCTTTATGGCAACCGCGACGACACCGCTTGGGGACGCGCTGAACTGACGGCCCGCCGCGACGAAGTGCTTGATGCCGACGGCCTGCTTGGCCTTGCTGAAACCACACTGCTTGCCCCGCTTGACGCCCGCGCCCAGCGCGAAGTCGAGGCCGCCGCAAGGCAGGTCGCAACTGTCACTGCCATCGTCCCCATCGCCTTGGCTGATCTGTTTACGGCCCTCACCGCGAACCTGCGCATGATCCGGCGGATCGCAGAAATCTACGGCGGCCGCGCCGGAACCTTAGGCAGCTGGCGGCTGACGCGCACCGTACTGACCCATCTGGTCGCAACCGGTGCCGTCGCTGTAGGTGATGATCTGATCAGCTCGGTTGCCGGCGGCGGGGTTCTGTCAAAGGTCTCTCGGCGCTTTGGCGAAGGCGTCATCAATGGCGCACTGACCGCGCGCGTCGGCGTTGCCGCGATCGAGGTCTGCCGCCCGCTGCCTTTCCATGCCGCCAGGAAACCCTCGGTCAGCGGCCTTGTCAGCCGTGCGATGAGCGGACTCTTTAATCGGGGCGCTTAGAGGCCGCGACAGGCAAACGCAGATGCACGGCCAACCCACCGAGGGCTTCATCCTTGGACAGCAGGATCTTTCCGCCATAGGCATGCACAAGATCATGCGCAATCGCGAGCCCGAGACCGGTACCGGGCTTGGATGTATCAAGCCGCTGCCCGCTCTGGGTGGCCTTCGCGATCTCTTCCTTGGGAATACCAGGGCCGTCATCCGCAATGGTAATCATGATCTGGCCGTCTTTCGTCAGGTCCGCTTTTAGCCGCACCTCAGAGGCGGCCCACTTCAGCGCATTGTCCAGAAGGTTGCCCATCACTTCTTCAAAGTCACTTTGATCCATGCGCACACGCATGCCGGGATCAAAACTCGCGGTGAATGTCTTGCCCTCGTTTTGTGCAAGCGCGTTGAACGCACGCTGCATGCGGCCCAGGGCGACATCCAGCGGCGTTGCGACAACCATTGTGCTGTCAGTGCCATCCGCGCGCATCCGCGCAAAGGATCGTTTAAGCTGCGCATCCAGCCGATCCAACGCATCCACGGCTTCATGCACATCGTGGCCGTTCATCATGAGCATGTCCAACTCGTTGCGCATGATGGCCGACGGGGTTTTGATTGCATGGGCGAGGTCTGCAGCCTGCCTGCGTGAGCGGCGCATGATATCGCGGTTGCGCTCCATCAGGGTGTTGATGTCATTCACCAAAGGCGCAACCTCAACCGGATAGTCGGCGACTTTCATCCCGCCGTCCTGTTCCCACTTGCCCGAAACATCCTGTCGCAGTTTGTTGAGTGGCCGCAACACCACCGCAACCTGCGCCAACGCACCCAACACGCCCATGAAGGCAACAAAAGCAAAGGCCGTCAAAAGCGTGCGTCGCAAGTCCATCTGCTCTTCATCAAAGCTCTGCAAGGATGCGGCAACCTGCACATGCCAAAGCGAGCCATCACGGACGCGGACCCACCTGCCAATGCCCAAGAGGGATTCGTTATTGGGGCCCAGAAACTCACGCCGTTGGGCAACTTCCGAGCGCCCGATGGCCGCGGGCAAACGCGCCTCTACCAACGAAGGCGAGGCATAGATCTTACCATCCTCGGTCTCGACCTGCCAATACTGCCCCGACAGCGGCACCTGATACACCAGATCACCGATCGCGCGGTCCAGACCATCGGTGGTGTCGCTGTTGTTTGTAACCGCAACGACCGCCTGCGAATGGCGTGTTTCCAGCACATCAAGAAAACGGGCCTGGGCCTGTGATGTCATATAGGACGACAGGCCTGCCAAACCCAAAACGATGATCGCGACCGCCCAAAGGATGCCGCCTGTCACTGCGCGGGCGCGTAACGATGTCATGCGGTTGCTTTGATAACGTAGCCCCTGCCGCGCACAGTCTCGATCAGGTTACTGCCCAGCTTCTTGCGCAACCGGTTCACAAAGACAGCGATCGTGTTGGAATCACGGTCACCTTCATGCTGATAGATATGATCAGACAGCTCTGTCCGCGACACAAGCCGACCCGAGTTGTGGAAGAGATAGGACAGCACCGCGATTTCCTGTGACGTCAGATTGGCTGGCACACCTTGGACCGTAACCTGATTGTTACGGGTATCAAAGGTCACATCATCCTTTGAGAAAACCGGCGTCGCTTTTCCGGCCTTGCGGCGGATCAGGGCACGCACCCGCGCCGAAAGTTCCGCCATGTGGAAAGGCTTGGTCAGATAATCATCCGCACCCGCATCAAGACCATCCACACGGTCCGTCCAGTCGTTGCGCGCCGTCAGGATCAGAATCGCGGTATCATTTCCACCACTGCGCAGGTTTTTCAGCACCGTCAGACCATCCCGAATGGGCAGGCCAAGGTCCAGAATAATGACATCATAGGGTTCAGTTTCACCAAGATACTGCGCTTCGGCCCCGTCGATCGCTACGTCAACGGTGAGCCCCTCGGACACCAGTGTTTTCTTTAGTTGGCTGGCGAGCACAGGCTCGTCTTCGGCAATTAGGATTCGCATGTTATTTCCCTAATGCCGCGAGGTGGCAAAATTTGGGCGAATATGAGTCACCAGACACCGTCCTTTGTGGCACGCGAACGTGGCGGATTCGAAAGCACAAAATGCGCAGAAGACACCCCGCCATTGGCAAGACCCGAAGGCGGACTTGGCTGCACAGGCCTTGTGATTGACAATCCAAAGAAAAAGCGGACTTTTGGTCTCCGCAAGTCAATCAAATACGCGATCCGTGAGGTGATGCTGGATTTGTATTTTACCGACCACGGTTTGTACGGCTCCAAGATTTTGAATATTGCGTGGCCGGAAGAAGCTTGATTGCGCTCGCAGGAGATATGAGAAAAGCGGACAGACGTCGCCCGTAGGTCGCGGTCCGGCAAACAACAGAAGGCGTATGCAGTGAGTGATACCGACTTAAAGCCGAGGCGTCTGTCTTTTATAGACGCGGGCAAGATCATTCCGCCAATGAACCTTGAGGTGATCGTTGCCGACCATTGCAATATCACCTGCCGCCAATGCAATCACGCTTCACCGATCATGAAAAAATGGAATGCAACGGTCGAAGAAACCGAGCACTCTCTGGGGCTGCTTGCTGAGGTCTATCACTGCAAAAAGTTGCGGCTGATCGGTGGCGAACCGCTTCTGAACCCAAATATCGTAGACTTGATCAAGATCGCAAAGCGTTCGGGGATTGGCGACGTCGTTCAACTGACTACGAACGGGATGTTCTTGGATCGCCTTCCTGACGAAGGGTGGGTTGATCTGGATGAGATCGAAATCTCGCTTTACGAAATTTCGAAACTCTCAGATGCAAAGATTGAAGAGCTGCGGCGCAAGGGTAAGCGGTTCGGTACGAAAGTGAACGTTTCGCGTTACCCCAATTTTCGCATGACGTTTTCGTCGCAAAAGGCGGAAAGCACCAGTTTGGTCGAAGACATCTGGAGCGCTTGCAAGATGGCCAATGTTTGGGGCTGTCATGCGCTGCGACAGGGTCGTCTCTATCGTTGTCCGCAATCCATTTACGTCCCCGGTTTCACGGGCGGACAGCTCGAGGAAGAGGGGTTCAAGATCTCTGACGGCCCAACACTTCAAGAAGATCTGCTGCGCTTTCTGAACGCGCCCGGACCACTGAAGTCATGCGCACACTGCGTCGGTTCCTGTGGAAAGCAGGTCCAGCAGGCAGGCCTTGACCGCAGAGCATGGAAAGCAGACCTCGATGTGCCGTTCAGGGATATGATCGATTTTGAACTTATGGAAAAATCCAAGACCGCGATACAATTGATCGACGACTGCCGTCAGCCGGTCAAGCCGCCTCGCAAAGCGAAGCGGATTCTGCAAAAGGTTCGTGCGCTCTGGGCGGGCTGACACGAGAAGTTGTACGCGTCCAGCGCAAGCGCTAGACAAATGTCGCGGCAGAAATGACGGAGTAACTATATGACAGAACGATATAAAATAGCAGGTCCGGATATCGTCCATGAGAGCTTTGGTGGCGATCTTGTCGTTCTGAATCTGCGCTCGGGTCAATACTTTGGTCTGAACGCATCAGGTGCGGCACTGTGGTCTGCCATCATCGCGGGGCAGGATGCCGCCGGCTTGAGCGCTGATGACACCACAAAGCAAATGGCGTCTGGTTTTGTGACGCAGCTTCTTGATCACGAACTCATTATCCGGGATGACCTTGCCGGTGAGGGTGCACCCACGGCATCCATATCCCTTCTGACCCCGCCAACGATAGAAGCCTATGACGATCTTTCTGACCTGATCGTCGCTGACCCCATTCACGACGTAGACCAAAACGCGGGATGGCCGAAATTACCAGATGCCCAGTGATTTCAGGTCAATCATTGTCGGGACTGTCCCTTACCCCCCAAACACTTTTGGAAGATCTGGCAAGCCTGTTTTCAAGGGCCGAGACAGCCTTTGACAGCGCACGATACAGCCGCACCTACGGCGTGGCGGGCGAGACATTCACCGTTTCCTCGGATCAAAAGGGCTACCTGAACGCAGTGGACCGGGCCATCTGGTCACACACCCCTGACACCGCCGTATCGACGCGTATTTTTGTCGGCGTGGCGGGTGAAAACGATTGTCCGTCGATCGCCTGGCGCGCTGCGCAGTTCGAAGAACGGCAGGTCGAGGCGTTTCTCGCGCCGACACGGTACCGCATGCACTACTATCACCCGCTTTCATACTGGCAGGTCTTCGATAAACAAACCGCGACAGGTCTTCAGATTCTGAACAGGGCGGACCAGTATCCTCCATGGGACCTTGGATCCCCATTGCGCAATTTTCTGCAATGGCAACTTGCCTCGCGGGATGGGGCACTGATCCATGCGGGCACACTTGGTGTCGCAGACAAAGGCGTCTTGCTGGCTGGCGCCGGCGGGTCCGGCAAGTCGGGCACCGTACTTTCGGGGATTATGGCGGGGCTGACCACCGTTGGTGACGACTACGTCTTCGTGACACCGTCATCGCTGCGTGCCTATCCTCTCTTCGAGACGCTGAAACAGGATGCGGACGGGCTGGCGCGGGTTGGCCTTACCGACCATCCAGCCATACCGGCCAAGACCAACTGGCAGGACAAATACCAGTTCTACATCCATGACCTTGGCCTGCCTGATCTTCCCAGCAGCCTTTCGCTGAAAGCACTCCTTATCCCGCGCATAACGGGACAGGCGCAAACCGGACTTTACCCGGTTTCCGCCAAGGAGGCTTTTCTTGCGCTGGCCCCGTCAGGCGTCACACAAATCCCGGGAGACCGCCCGCTGCTTTATGCAACGGCTGCGGAAATATCACGGCGTTTGCCTTGTTTCAGGCTTGATCTGGGCGGTGATCCCGATGAGGTTTCCTCCACCATTCGCCAGTTCATCGAAGGCATCTGAAATGAAGACGACGGTGATCGTCCCGGTCTATAACCGACCCGACAGCTTGGTCCTTGCGATCAGGTCCTTGATCCGTGAGCGGAATGCCGTGGATATGGATATTCTCATCGTGGATGACGGATCAACAGACCAGACCCCGGATGTGATCCAAAGTCTGGCGGACAGTCATCCCGAGATCAGGGCTGTGCGCCGGGATAATGGCGGCGTAACCAAAGCGCGGAACACCGGGCTCGACAACCTGCACGACGAAACCGCGTTTGTGACCTTTCTGGATTCCGATGATACGCTCGCTGCCGATCGATTTGCCACTGATATGCCAATTCTCCAAGCGCAGCCGGACATCGCACTGACCTATGGAAACATGGTCGCGACCACGCAAATAGACCCGCTTACACTGCGGCCTGTGCAGGGTGCCGCGCAGAAAGAAATCACTGGCATTCATTTGTCATGCGCCCTGATGCGTCGCAGTCTGATCACGCGGATCGGTCGCTTTGACGAGACCCTGATACAGGCCGAAGACACAGATTATCTTCTGCGTATTTTCGAAACCGGCACAGGTTTCGTCCAGACCTCCACGATCTGTCATTACTACCTGCGGCACGATGGCGGCATGACACAGGATTTCGATCTGGGGCGAAAGTACTTCGCGCGCGCCGTCATGAAAAGCCTGCAGCGGCGCAAGGCGGATCCGACGCGGAAACTGCATAAGCCTACGTTCGACCTTATGCTCCCACCGGAGTTGATATGACTGATGACCTATAGCGTTGCCATCGCGGCCTATAATGCCGCCGAAACAATTTCCGAGACGCTAAAGTCCGTGCTTTCGCAGACCGTGCCGCCAAACGAAATCATCGTGGTCGACGATGGATCAGAAGACGCCACAGCCCAAATAGCACGCGAGGTATCGCCTGACGTCACCGTCCTGACGCAGCCGAACGCCGGTTGTGGCAGGGCCTGCACACGCGCCATCCGTGCGACAACCAGCGAGATTGTCGCCACTATCGACGCCGACGATCTTTGGCTTCCCAGCAAGATGCAACAACAGTTGGACCTGCTACAGGCAAGCGACGTCCGAACGCTGGCCTTCGCAAAGCACCGGCAGTTTCACCACGGCACGGCAGATATGACGTCTGGTGCTCTGCGTCCCGGCCTGACACGATCGGACCTTGTGTTCAGGCGCAAGGTTTTTGAGGAAGTGGGCCCTATTTTCGACCCGCCCGGAGGGCGCGGCGATATGGTTGACTGGCTTGCGAGGGCGCGTGAAATTGGCTGCCCGTTCAAGATCATAGATGATGTCCTGGTGATGCGGCGAATTATCCCCGGCAGCCTGTCCTATGGCCGTGATGCAACCAAGGACGCAGGATATCTTGCCGTCGCGCACCGGGCGATCCAGCGGCGTCAAGAGCGTATCAAGGGCAGTCAGGATCAATGACATCGCAACCTTCGTCCGCATCGCGCCGGTTTCCGCATATATCCTGGGCCTGGCCCAATGGCAGCAGGCACAAGCTGATCACGGCGGCGATCCACCTGAATGATGAAACCGCCTTCGCTGCAATCAAAGACTGGCTCAATGAGACGGATCTGGATGATGCGACATTCGCCGAACATCGGCTCTTGTCTGCGATCACAACGCGTTTCGCGCATGGTTTGGCGCAAATGCCCGAATATGCACGGCTTTGCGGTCTGCAACGTCTGAACTGGACACGGTCGCGGATGGCGATAGCGATTTCACGCCCTGCGTTGAAAGAGATGGTGAATGCCGGCCTCAGGATCATCCTGCTCAAGGGTGCATGCCGGGTCGCGCTCGACATGGACGAACAGAAAAGCCGAACGTCTTACGATCTCGATCTTCTTTTTCATCCCGACGACTTTGAGAAAGCATTCGAAATACTTGCCGCCGGCGGGTGGCAAAGCACCCGTGGTGAAAGCGTGCTTGGTCTGCGCGCAAGGCTTTCCAGCATCCGAGCCCGCAATTTCAAGAAGGGTCGCTTTGGTGATATCGACCTGCATCGCTCGGCCTATCATCTGGCAAGTTCAAGCGACGCCTGTGACCAAGCGCTGCTCAACGACATCCAGCCGGTCAGCTACTATGGCCTGCCCATGTACATCCCGAGCGTCGAAGAACGATTGACCATGGCGATTGGCCATGGTGGCTGGGATGGCCACAGCCACAGTGACTGGTTGGTAGACGCCGCGCGTATTCTCGACCGCGAAAGCGTCGATTGGGCGAAGTTCATACAGATCATCAAGGCCAGACGGCTTATTGGCCCCGCCGCCATCGCTTTGTCCTATCTGCAGCAGGAAATGGGACTACAAATACCCGACAGCATTCTCGACGATATATACAGCCAGCGCCGCTTTTCCAAAGCGGCCCAGATATCCGCGATGTTGCTGGCCAAGGACACCAATACCCTGAACCGTGGACAGAAGATCGCAAGAGGTATCGTGCAAGGTGTCGAGAGAATCCGGTTTTCAGGCAGAGACACGTCGCATGACACGCCGATTTTCAGGGCACTTACCTGGAAGGCGGTGCCGTCCCCCGATGCAACTCCTGCACTTGAACAGCAAGTCGCTCTGCCAACACAACTTCGACCCGGCGTGTGGGCCTTCAACCTGACGCTCGAGATGCCTTCACCGCGCAAACCCCGGCGCATCGAACTGGAACTGAACGGGCAGGACCGAAATCTCTCTCATCTTCAGGCATTCCATATCCGATCTACGGCCGCGCATGTTGTGGTGCGTTTCCGTGGTCAGGTCGACATCAAGGCCGGTGATCCACCCATCACAGTATCCGCACTGCCGGGAAAGTTGATGGAAGAGGGGCTGGGTGCAGAAGACCACGACAAGTACGCGGCGCTACCATTTTCCATCCGATCAGCAGCTTTCCAAAGGCACGGATAAGACACGACGCAAACGACTGCAGAAAGCGGTGCGCAAGGACGTGCGGCCTCAGGCGGTCCTGTTCTGGTATTCCGCCAGAAAAGGCATGTCCGGGCAAATGTCTTCATAGGTCTGCCCCTGTTCTCGTAGCCAGTCGGCGAGCGGGCTCAGCATATCTGATGCACGATAAAGAGCCGGACGATGTCGGGGGTTCCATTCATTGCCGCTCCATGCATCCCACGGGGCTGTCGTGTCGATGTGGTCCCCGATCAGAGAGCGGAGGATCACACATTTGCCAACTGAATTGAGTGTTGCGCGACTTATCGTTCCGACAGGCGGATCAAAGAACGAGACTGGCCCGACATTGACCCGGTAACCCGGAATATCCGCTGCGCCAAACGGGGTGGCGCGAACCCCTTCAAACCATTGCCGACCAAGATAGCACTGGCCCTGCTGGGCCTTGCCATCATGCGTAAAGTTACACGCATTGAATACGAATCCGTATGGGGTGCGTAAGTCAGTGCTCGGCGCGGTGGCCCATGATTTCGCAGCGCGACTGGTCAGCGTGCGGATGGTGCAGCGCTCGAACCAAGCCGTCGACTGGCCAAATATGAAATCGACATCGCCCTCTATGTCGCAGTCGACAAAGCTTGAGCGGACCGTTTCGCCCTTGGTTGGGGATTGCAGATACAGCGTGTCCTGAAAACTGCTCAAAACGACATTCTGGACCTGCACACGATCAGCCCCCGCCACCAGCAGCGCCACAGCCTGATGTTGACCATTACGGAATTGCCCAAGGGCATTCACAGCCAGATCGCCGCCCTGAGAGCGGTCGCAGTTGTAGGTATTCTGTACGGTCAGATTCAAAAGCTGGAAGCCATCATTCTCGACGCGCAGCACAGAGGCATGAGCCGTACTGATCGGGGATAGACCTGCGATGCGCCGATAGAGCTTTGCGACATTCTCAGGCGCATTTGCAAAATGCGAAGCAAAGCGACGGATATATTCGGGGCCCTGCATTTCAGCGTCGATGTTCTCGGCCAGAACCACATCGGACGGAGACGCCCCCAAGCCAATCAGGGTCACCGCGAAAGATGCACGCGGCACATAGACAAGTCCGCAATAGACGCCTGCCGCCACCCCGATCACCACGCGGCCATGACGCTGCTCTTGCAGGGCACGGTTCACCGCCTCTTGCACAGATGCATAGCCGCCACCCGGCCCAACAACATAGTCCGGCCTCAGCCCCGCTGCATCAAGGGGCACGGGGCACCACGGATCATCCCGCTCGGCCCCGGCCGTTCCAACGTAACGCAAGACGTTGTCGCGGCGAAATCTGTCCGCCGCGTCTTCCGTCAACTGCGGTCGCATCAGCGCTGCATCAGCGCCGCCGCCATCATCAACGGAGCGACGCCCTTGATGTCGTCCTTCACGCGCGCCTCTGTCAGGTAGTATTCCGGGCTGCCGTCGCGGAACCTGTCTTCATACCAACCAAGACCCGCGACCTCGCAAATCTCGACCATTTCGTGCCCGCCGCCCGCTTTGGGGCGCAACGCCTTATCCATGACCATCGGGGCCAAACCGTCGGCGATGTCGGTCAGGCCCAAGCGCGCCCCGCGCAACAGCGCATAGGTGAACATCGCCGACGCCGAGGTTTCCTGATAGTTGCCTTCAAGATCGGGCCGGTCGATGACCTGAAGCCAGATGCCATCTGCAACCCGCAAGGCCGCGATTTTCTCCAAAAGAGCGACCGTACGCGCCCGCAAGGGGGCGAAATCCTCACCCACCAGATCCGCAACTTCCACCAATGCCATCGCCAGCCAGCCGATAGCGCGGGCCCAGAACGCCTTGTTGAACCCGGTTCCGGGGTCTGCCCACGGCTGCTCGCGGGCTTCATCATAGGCATGCCAATATAGGCCACTTGCAGGATCAATAAGCGTATCGAGCGCGGTCGAAAGCTGCGCCAGGCTGTCCGCGACATCGGCTTCATCCCCGCTCAACTGCGCATGTGCAATCCGGAACGGCTGACCCATATACAACCCGTCCAGCCAGATCTGCCATGGATAGCGGTGTTTGTGCCAATAAACGCCGCTTTGCGTGCGGGGATGTGTCTGCAACTGGCGCGCCAGCAAATCAGCGGCCTTCCTGTACCGCGCCTCGCCCGTCAGCCCATACAGATACAGCAGCGTGCGGCCAGGCAGGATGTTGTCGATGTTGTAATCAGAGAGCCCGTAGCCCAAAAGGTCCCCCTCAGGGCCGATCTGAGGATCTGCAAGCCGGTGCAGATGATCAAGCCAGCGCGCCTCTCCGGTCTCGACGTGCCAGAGCTCCAATGCGCGATAGAGGCATCCATCCTCATAGCACCACTTCCCCCCCTTGTAGGGTTGATAGCGTCGCGCATAATCGTCAAGAAACTCAGCTAACATCGGTCATATCCTCAAGCAAATCTGTCAAAGCGGCATCCGTTTCGATCTGCGCGAAGCGGTGTAGCAATCCTGCGTGTCGGGCGCTGGGCAGATGACAGGCCATAAGCGTTTCGCCCGGCTCCGCGTCGGCGTCATAACCCACCGTCACGCCGGTCAAGCGCAGCCCGCGCAGGGGCGCTTCGGGCAAACCAAGGAATGCGCCCGCCGCGTGGCGCACACCGCGCAACTGGACATTCGTGACAGTAATGTCGGCAATCAGCGGCGTGCTGTCATCAACCGGCGCGGGATCGCGCGATTGGACCTCCGTGGATTTTCCGTCCGCATCGCAATAGTAGAAAGCATTGATGGCAAGGGCCGTTCCGACCCCGTCCATCGCGACATCATTCATCGCAATGCGGGCAACCTGACCACCGCGCCCACGCCGCGTCTTGATCCGCAAGCCACGGTCTGTGCCTTTGAATTCACACCGCGTGATGTCAACATCCGTGATATCACCACTCATCTCCGATCCCATGACGACCGCACCGTGGCCATCCTCCATCAGGCAGTTGGCGATTGTCAGATGCCGCGTCGGGGCGATGTGATCGACGCGGGTGTCCTCTCCGGTCCCACGCTTACCGGCTTTGACCGCAATACAATCGTCCCCCACGCTGATGTGCAGCCCGCACACCTTCACTTGCGTACAGCTTTCAGGATCAAATCCATCGGTATTTGGGCTATCGGCAGGGTTGGTGATCTGCATGGCGGTGGCAGTGAGCCGGTCGCAACGGTAGGGATGCACAGTCCAGGATGGGGAATTGCACACCGTGATACCGGACAAGAGAATATCCGTGCAATGGGCCAGAAACAGCGTGCGCGGGCGGCGGGCACCTTCGCGGGTTTCCTTGGGCCAAGTCCACCAATCGCCACGATCGCCACCACCGTCCAGCGTCCCACGCCCGGTAATGGCCAGGTTCTTGCATCCAATCGCTGTCACCAGCGAAGCAAAGCTTGCCGCGGGCAACCCTTCCCACGTGCCGACGACGCGACCGTCAGCATCATGGTCGGGCAGGATCGGCCAGCCACCACGGTCGGCAATAGCGGCAAGCCTCGCGCCTTCCGGCAGCCAAACGGTCATGTCTGATTTCAAAAATACCGGGCCACTGGCGATGTGCCCTTCTGGCAGGCGCAAGGTCCCACCTTTTGGCACGGCGGCTACCGCCGCGGCAAAGGCGCAGGCGTTGTCTGCCGCATCGGGTGAGACGCCATAATCAGCCGCGTCGATCAAACCCGCACAGGGCGCCGTGCGAAAGAACAATTTCTCCTCACCTGCCCAGAAGGTATAAACCGTGTCTGGAAGGAGGCCTTCAAGAAATACTGGAACAATGTCCGATACGCCGCGCAGTTCCGTCCCTTCAAGGCGCCATGAGACGGGCCTTTCCAGATGATACCGCGCCGTATCTGCGTGGATAAGAATGGTCACCGTGTAAGGCGTGACTGAATGGGCGCTAAGCACGTTCGGTTTCTTCCTGCCATGGGGCATGATGCGGACGCCGGACCAGACCGGCGCCCGCAGTTGTTTTTACTTGTCTTCCAGCGCTTCATTCACAAGCATCAGGATTTCTTCTGAGGCTTCTGTGCTATCCAATTCACCGTAGGCAAACAACTCCAGCGTGTCTTCAATCCCGGCACGCACATCAGGGTCTTCATTGAATGGGCTGATTGCTGGCGCATTGGCTGACATCACCATGTTCTGCGCATCCACCTGGATCTGTTGAATACCACCATCCGCAAGAAGCTGCGCTGCGGCCACATCCGATGATGGCACGCCACGTGCCGACCCCATTGCCGCAATCCCTTCGGGTTGGGTCAACAAGCAGTTGAGCACTTCGGCAGCCGCCTGCTGGTTCGGCGAATTGGCCGAAATCGAGAACACCATCGAGGGCTTGCGATACACCCCGTCGTTCTGTGCACCCGCGACCCGCAACAGCCCTGCAGGCACAAGCTCTTGTCCTTCAGCAAGCGGATCAGAGATCTTGAAGAACGTCGTATCCCACTGGTAGCTGCCCGCGATCTGGCCAGAGGTCCAGTCAGCGTTTTCATGCAGTGCGATGTTCCCTTGCGCAGCGCGCTCTGGCCAACCCTTGATCACGTGGTTGTCGACCATCGCCTGATACATGTCGATACCGGCCTGCAATTCATCCTGTGACCACTGAACTGCGTTGGTTTCAGGATTGATAAAGGAGCGGCCAGTCTGCTGGGTCACGATCATCTGGATCAGCAAAGACGCATCGAGTCCGATGCCTTCCAGAGGATAATAGTTGTCACCCAGCTTTTCGGCAAAGACAGGACCTGCGGCCATCAGTTCCTCAAAGGTGGTCGGGATCGCCAGACCGGCCTTGTCGAATGTGGTCTTGTTGAAAAAGAAAATCCGGCCTGAAACAGACGCGGGCAGACCGTTCAACGCACCGTTGCGGCTGGACGCGTCAAGCTCTTCGTCAGACCACTGGGACAGGTCGATGGTGTCGGAAAAATCCCGCAGATCGGCAAAGCCGTCACCGTTTTCCGAGAAAATCGGCAACCATGGCCAGTTGATCTGCATGATGTCGGCCTCGGTGCCGCCCGCCAGCTGAGTGGCGACCTTTTCGAAGTGGCCGGACCAACCGGTGAATTCGGGCTTGATCGTATGGCCCAGCGCCTCACCGCAAACCTGAAGTGCCGCCTGAGTGGCCTCGTGGCGGCTATCGCCCCCCCACCAGCTCATCCGCAATTCCTCGGCATATGCCGTACCGGCCACAGTCGTTGTGGCAAGTGCTGCTGCGATAAATGTCTTGAAATATGTCATGTGTTCCTCCCTATGACAGTGGTTTGGTCGGCAAGTGAGATGTTCGCACCGCTTTCCGCGTTGAAAAGATGAATACGTGCGCCGTCAGGTCGTAGGCAGACGGCGTCACCACGTTGGATTTCCGTGTCGAATTTATCGGTCGGTATAACGGCAATGAAATTGCTCTCGCCCACGTGAACATGCAGGTTCACTTCATGTCCCATGAACTCGATGTTATGGACCGTCCCCGAGAACGCATCGGCGGTGTCCGCAGCCACGATCTCGACGTGTTGCGGCCGGATGCCGAAGGTCACAGGCCCTTCATGCGGCTCGAGCCGTTCAGCCAGCCCCTTGGGCACCGCAATCGTTTGACCGGCAAGTGTGATCGTCAGCTTGCCATCATTGGCCAGAACCGCAGGCGCAAGGTTCATTTCCGGCATCCCTATAAACCCTGCAACAAAGGCATTGGCGGGGCGCTCATAGAGGGTCACCGGATCGGCGACCTGCATGATATGGCCATCTTTCATAACGCAGATACGGTCGCCCATGGTCATTGCCTCGACCTGATCGTGGGTCACATAAACCACGGTCGCAGGGCGCCCTTCATCGCGGAGGCGCTTATGCAGGTCGGTAATGCGCATGCGCATCGAGGCACGCAATTTGGCGTCAAGGTTCGACAAAGGTTCGTCGAACAAAAACACCTCGGGCGATTTGATGAGCGCACGGCCGACAGCGACACGCTGCGCCTGCCCGCCCGACAACTGCTTTGGCAACCGGTCCAGAAGCTCCTCAATCTCGAGGATACCGGAGACCTCTTTCGTCGCGCTTTCAATTTTGGCTGACGGTTCACGTTTGAGTTTGAGTCCGAACGACAGGTTCCGTCGCACCTTCATATGCGGGTAAAGCGCATAGTTCTGGAACACCATCGCGATACCCCGTTTGCCAGGCACCAGATCATTGACGACATTTTCACCAATGCGGATTTCACCGCCCGTGATCGTCTCCAGCCCTGCAATCATCCGCAGCGTTGTGGATTTGGCACATCCCGATGGGCCGACCAGCACCATGAACTCGCCGTCTGCAACATGCAGGTCAATACCATGCACGGCCTTGAAACCGCCGCCATAGATCTTTTCGACAGATGTAAGTTGAAGATCAGCCATCAGCCTTTGACCCCCCCTGTTGAGATGCCCTCGATGAAATATTTCTGGGCAATGAAGAACACGATCAGTGACGGCGTCAGTGCAAGCACAGTCATCGCAAGGATCTGGTTCCAGTTGAACGCCTCGGTCGTGTCGATGCTCAGCTTGAGCGCCAGAGACACGGGATAATTCTCGACCGAAGAGATGTAGATAAGCGGCCCGAGAAAGTCGTTCATGGTCCACATAAACTGGAACAGACAGACCGAAATGATGGCAGGCATCAGCATCGGTATCACGACATACCAAAGCACCTGAAAGGTGTTGGCCCCGTCAACGCGCGCGGCCTCTTCCATGTCACGCGGGATCGACCGCATGAACTGGATCAGCATAAAGACGAAAAAAGCCTCAAGCGCGAACCACTGCGGCACGAACAGCGGCAGATAGGTGTCAAGCCAGCCCAACTCGCGGAACAACAGATACTGCGGAATGCGCGTAACCACATCGGGCAGCAGCAACGTCGCGATCAGAATGCCAAACAGGATCTTCTTGCCGGGAAATTCAAATCGGGCAAAGCCGTAGGCCACGATCACTGACGAGAATGCCGTGCCGAGCATCTTGGGGATCACGATGTAAAGCGAATTCAAAAAGAACCGCCCGAAGGTATAGGGCGTCGACGTTTCCCAGCCGTCGATATACCCCTGCACGGTTGGATTTTCCGGCCAGAATGACGCCGAGCTGAAGATTTCCTCGTTTGTTTTGAAGGATGCGCCCACCAGCCAGATCAAAGGATACAGCATCAAAAGGCCGAACAACGTCAGGATCACATAGCGGATGATGGCACCGCGGCGCTGCGCGCGCTGGATCTTGAGCTCTTGCGCTGAACGCGTGCGTTCGCCAAGGGGCATTGGTTCTAGGTCAGGTAAGGATACCATTGTTTCAGCTCCTCTTGTCGCCGGCGTAATAGACCCACTTTTTCGACGACCAGAAGGCGATCAGGGTCAAAACCATGATGATCACGAATAGGACCCAAGCGATGGCCGAGGCATAGCCCATGTCGAAGCTCTTGAAGGCCTTGTCGTAGATATAAAGTGGCAACAGATAGGTGGATTTCAGCGGGCCACCGTTGGTGATGATGTAAGGGCCATTGAATTCCTGAAACGCCTGTACTGTCTGCATGATCAGGTTGAAAAAGATGACCGGTGTGATCAGCGGTACGGTGATATAGCGGAATTGCTGCCACTTGGTTGCACCGTCGATGCTGGAGGCCTCATAGAGCGATCTGTCCACCGATTGCAGCGCGGCAAGAAAGATCACCATCGCCGATCCGAACTGCCAGCAGCGCAAAAGCGTCAGGGTGAACAGGGCATTCTGCGGATCGCCAAACCAGTTGACAGGCTCCATGCCGATGGCCGTCAGCCCCATGTTCACAAGGCCTACATCAGCAAAGATGTAGCGCCACAGGACCGCAATCGCGATGGATCCCCCCAGAACCGACGGGACATAGTAGGCCGTCCGGAAAAACCCGATCGCTTTGAGTTTGTAGTTCAGCACCACAGCCACCAGCAGCGCAAAGCACAGCTTGAGCGGGACGGTCATGAACACATAAAGCAGTGTCACGCTCAGGGATTTGCTGAACGTCCGGTCGCGGGTGAAAAGACGCTCGTAGTTATCAAGGCCAACCCATTCCGGCGTCGACAAAAGATCGTAATCGGTGAACGACAGATAGAGCGACGCCAAGAACGGAAACGCTGTGAAGATGCACAGCCCGATCACGTAAGGCGAAACATAGGCCATCCCCAAAAACTTGCTGTCACCACCCATTACGATGCCTCCTTCAACAGATCACGGGGTAAATGATGCGCGGTTGCCTGCACCATTTCATCAAACATTTGCCGCGCCGTCTCCGCAGGGAGTGGCACCACCAGCGGGTCGGTGCGGAACAGATCAAACAGATCGTCCCAGCGCCCGTCAGCAACCGCCTGCAGCAAGGCAGATTGACGCGCCGCATGATCCGCTGTGATCGCCAGCAAAGCATCCGGCATCCGCCCCGCCACCAAAGGTGTCACACCCAGAGACGAGAACAGTGCATTGGTTTCCACAATCGTGCCCAGCGGCAGACCATCCATCTGCCCCCGGTTGGGCAGGTTCACGTTGCTGACGAATTGGCCCAGACCCAGCAATCCTTTGATCTGGTCAACAAGGGCCTCGTCCGATCGGTCGGCATAGGGCACGCCCTGCCCCGCCGCCAAAGCATCGGCACGTGCTTGTTTTTCTGCACGGTCACGGATGCGGTAAGACACCGGCGTCAGCGTGAATTCCCAATCTGCGGCCACGTCGAGGTATTCGCCCTGCGGCATGAACTCGGCCAGGTGACGGTCGCCTGCGGCTGCGGGAATGCCAAACCGGCGATACAGGTCGAACTTCACACGGCTACGGTCCATGAAATACAGATCATGTTCGTCCGTCGGATCAATCTCGCGCGGGGACCAGCCGCTGTTGCCGTGCTGACCGGCGAAGGCGCGGTAGGCGGGCAACATATCGCGCCCTTCAAGGCCGATCGCATCGACAAAGGTAAAATGATTGATGCCCAGAACGTTGACCTCAACATCACGGTGGCTGTAGCGCGCCGCGCCCGCCTCTTGGTTCGCGATCCACGCCACCTGATGGCGCAGCTTCGTCACCTCGTGGCACTCGCCCCACAACCGGATCGCAGGAAAGGCCTGATACATCGCACCGGTCAGCACGCTCATGGGATTTGTCAGATTGCAGACCCAAGCGCGCGGCGCATTTGCGCGGATTGCTTCTGCAATCGAGATCATCATCGGAATGGCACGCAGCGCCCGCACAAACCCGCCAGGCCCAACGGTATCACCCACGGCCTGCTTGATCCCGTAGCGCGCGGGGATGTCTACGTCGCAGGCCATATCATCGAAGGCGCCAGGTAGGATTGATACGACAACGACGTCAGCCCCGCTCAATGCCTCTTGCATTGAGGGCACGGCCGCATAGCGCGCTGGCGTTCCCTTGGAGACATCGGCAAAACGCATCCCGATTTTGGCATTTCTTTGCGCGGCCGCGTGGTCGATATCGTAAAGCCGCACCTGTGCCGCCAGCGTCGTGTCATGGGCCAGATCGGCCATCAGCTTGGTCGCCCAGTTCAGCGAGCCGCCACCGATGTAGGCTATGGTAACAGGGGTTGCGCTCACATCACTGCTCCGATTTGCCAAGGTACGAATTCATTGTCGCCAAGGCCCAAGGCCTCTGACTTGGTGGTCTGGCCCGAAGCGGTCGCGCGGATCAGATCGAATATCTGGTGGCCCTTTTCCGCCAGACTGATCCCGTCGGACATGATGTCACCGGTGTTCAGGTCCATATCGTCCGGCATCTGTTTGAACAGGCGGTCCGAAGTCGCAAGTTTGATGGTGGGTGCGGGTTTCGATCCAAAGGCCGAACCGCGGCCGGTGGTAAACACAACAATCTGGGCCCCGCCCGCGATCTGCCCGGTCGCCGACACAGGGTCATATCCGGGCGTATCCATGAAAACAAAGCCCGACGCAGCAACCTGTTCGGCATAGTCATAGACCGCCATCAACGGGGTCGCACCAGCCTTCGCCACAGCCCCCAGCGATTTTTCAAGGATTGTCGTGATGCCGCCCTGCTTGTTTCCCGGACTGGGGTTGTTGTCCATCGAACCACCATTATGCGCGGCATAGTCTTCCCACCACCTGATCTGCGCAATCAGCTTGTCAGCAACCGCGCGGCTGCTTGCGCGGCGCAGCAACAACTGTTCCGCGCCGTAAATCTCGGGCGTTTCGGACAGGATCGCGGTACCACCCTGTGCGACGATCAGATCGGCTGCAATGCCCAGCGCAGGGTTCGCTGTGATGCTGGAAAATCCGTCTGACCCTCCACATTGCAGCGCAACCCGTAACGCGCTCATCGGTTGCTGGCTGCGGGTGATTGCGTTCACCTCCGGCAATATCTGCGTCACATGCGCCTTGATTGCGTCGATGGTGGCACGTGTGCCGCCGGTGTCCTGGATGGTTAGCGCGTGGAAGCGGTCGGTACCCGCATCACCGAACTGCGCCTGCATCCGCGCAATTTGCATCACCTCGCAACCGAGACCCACGAACACTGTCGCGCCGACATTGGGGTGTGTCGCATGGCCCCACAAGACACGGTTCAAGATGTCGAACCCGCGTCCGCTGTCCGCCATCCCGCAGCCGGAGCCATGCGCGAGCGCCACGATTCCGTCGACATTGTGATAATCTGCCAGCAGTCCGCTTGCCTCGATCTCGGTTGCGGCGCGGCGGATCACAGTGGCCGAGCAATTCACGGTGGCCACCAGTGCAATGTAGTTACGCGTGCCAACGCGGCCGTCCGCGCGGGCATATCCCGCGAAACGCAGCGCCTCCATCTGGGGGACAGCCGCTAAAGCTGCCTTCAGATCCGCACCGATGGCATAATCCTGATCGCGATCGGCAAAGGCGCAATTGTGCGTGTGTACGTGTTCGCCTGCGGCAATCGCCACCGATGCTCGCCCGATAAACTGTCCGAACTTGATGACCGGCGCACCCGCAGGCATCGCCACCCGCGCGATCTTGTGGCCTGATGCCACCGCCGCTGGCAAAGGCGCGCCAAGACCCAAAGGATCAGCACCGACAAGCGCGCGATCAGTCAAAACGGCGACGGTATCGTTCGGGTGCAGGATCAACGGCTCAGGCATGCGCAAGCCCCCTTATCACCCCACGCAATTCCGCCAACCCCCGCAAACGACCGATCAGCGGATAGCCCGGGATCACATCGCGCGTCAGGTCCGACAACATATGGTGGCCATGATCGGGCCGGAACGGGATTGCGTGATCCGCGCGGCCGGCATCGCGGCGGCGCGTCTCTTCGTCCAGCAACACGCGGATCAAGGCGACCATATCGGTGTCACCGTCCAGATGTGCGGCTTCCTCGAACGATCCGTCCGCGTCTTTGCGCACGTTGCGCAGATGGGCAAAATGGATGCGGTCGGCCACCTTTGCCGCAATCGCGGGCACATCATTTTTCGGGTTTGCGCCAAGCGAGCCGGAACACAACGTAATCCCGTTGGCAGGACTGTCATAAGCCTTCAAAACCCAATCCAGATCGTCGGCATCCGAGACAATGCGCGGCAGGCCCAGAATGTCGAGCGGCGGATCGTCGGGATGCACGCAAAGACGTATACCCAAATCCTCGGCTGCGGGCACAACCTCGTCCAGAAACCTCTTGTAGTTGGCGCGTAAAGCCGCACGATCAATCCCGTCGTAGGCCGCAAGCGCAACCCGCAGACCAGCAATATCGTAACGGTCAAAAGCCCCGGGCAGACCTGCCATGATCGCCGACAAAAGACCCTTGCGCTCATCGTCGCTCGCCACCTGAAACCACGCCCCCGCCTGCGCAAGGACGGCGTCGGAATAGGCGGCCTCGGCCGCTTGACGACCCAGCATGTGGATCTCAAAGGCAGCCATGCGGACAGCATCGAAGCGCAAACAAGTGGCCCCACCCGTGACGGGGGCGGCAAGATCGGTGCGGGTCCAATCCAGCAGCGGCATGAAGTTGTAGCAGATCGTCTTCACACCTACGGCTGCGAGGTTGGCCATGGACTGGCGGTAGTTTGCGAATAAGGCGGACAGATCGCCCTCACCTTTCTTGATGCACTCATGGATTGGCAGGCTTTCGACCACGACCCAGTCAAAGCCCGCTTGCACGATCTGGCGCTTACGTGCGGCGATGGCTTCTTGTGGCCAGGCCGCGCCATAAGGGATGTCGTGCAGGGCGGTAACGATACCGCGTGCGCCCGTCTGCGCCACCTCTGCCAGTGAGATGCTGTCGAATTCACCGTACCAGCGCCAGCTTTCGATCATGATACGGCCCTCGTGATCGCAGCGCGCACGCCCTCGTCCCAGATCACTGTCGCCGCGCGTGTCACCGGTTCTTGCAGACGCGCGGCCAGATCAGCGGGGAATATCTCTTCGACCGAAAGCAAGGCGGCGACGATATCTGCGGGGCTGCTCTGTGCCTCTGCAAGCGCAAAGAGGCGGTCGGCAAGCGGATCGCGCACATCAATGCATTTGCCTGCCTCATCGGTCCCGCTGACATAGCGCATCCATGCCGCAATCGCCGTGCAAAGCCCCGCGACGCTGCGGCCTGCATCAAGATTGTCCCTTACGGTCCCAAGGATCCGCTGCGGTAGTTTCTGGCTCCCGTCCATTGCGATTTGCCATGTACGGTGGCGGATTGCAGGGTTGGCATAGCGGCTCATCAACGCATCGGCATAGTCCGTCAGACTGACGCCTTCGGGCGCTGTGACAGCGGGCATGATCTCATCCCACAAGGCGTGCGCGTAACGGGCAAAGTCGCGATCCGCGACTGTATCGGCAATGGTTTCGTGCCCGACAAGATAGCCGGTATAGGCCAGTGCGGAATGGGTGCCGTTCAGCATGCGCAGCTTCATGTCCTCATGCGCGGTCACATCCACAACCATCTCGACCCCTGCATCTTCCAAGGCGGGGCGGGCATCGTCGACGAAATCATCTTCAACCGCCCATTGGGAAAACGGCTCGTGCAGCACGGGGGCAGCGTCGGGTGTGCCGGTCAGTAGCGCGATACGCGCAATGTCGGCGTCGGTCGTCGCGGGGGTGATCCGATCCACCATCGTGGAGGGAAACTTGCCCTTGGCTGCAATCCAGTCCGCCAGCGCGGGGTCAATCCGGCTGGCCAGTTGCAGGACCATGCCGCGCACCAGCTTGCCATTCTTTGGCAGGTTATCGCAGGTCAGCACCGTGAATGGCGCCGTGCCATTCGCCTTGCGTCGTGCCAGCGCGCGCACCAGAAAACCCGGCGCGGAAACGGGCAGCTCATGCGTCAGATCATGTTGGATATCCGGGTGGTCGAGGTTCAACTCTCCGGTGGCCGGATTGTGGCAATAGCCCTTTTCGGTGACGGTCAGCGTGACAATCCGCACGGCAGGATCGGCCATGATCGCAAGCACCGCTTCGGGATCTTCCGGCGCGACGAGCACATCGTTCAAAACACTGATATCACGCGGCGCTTCGCCTTCGGGTGCCAGCGTCACAGACGTATAGCGCCAATCGCGCAGGCGCAGCGCATCGCGGGTCGCGGGGCTGCGGAGCGACACACCGGCAATGCCCCAGTCACCCCCTGACGCGGCCATGGCATCAGCAACATAGACACAGCCAAAGCCGCGAAAGAACGCACCAAGTCCGAGATGCACGATCCCGGTGGCGGGGCGCGTGGCGGCTGGGGTTTGACCGTCAGCGGGCAAGCCAGCCTCCATCAACATTGAGAACGGCACCGTGCACATAGCCGGCTGCGGGCGTACACAGATAGACCGCAGCCCCTGCAATATCAGAGGCATCACCCCAGCGGCCTGCCGGAATACGCTCAACGATCGCTTTGTTGCGATCCGGATCGGCGCGCAGTGCTTCGGTGTTGTTGGTTTCGATATATCCGGGGGCTACGGCATTCACGTTGATCCCCTTGGCCGCCCATTCGTTGGCCAGCAGCTTTGTCAGCCCCGCCACGCCGTGTTTCGACGCGGTATAGCTTGGCACGCGGATACCACCCTGGAATGACAGAAGCGACGCGATGTTGACGACGCGACCGGCGCCGCCGCGCGCCAAGACCGCCTTGGCAAAGGCCTGCGTGGTAAAGAACAGCGCCTTGAGGTTCACGTCCATCACCGCGTCCCAGTCTTCTTCGGTAAAGTCGACCGCGTCGTTGCGGCGGATGATACCCGCGTTGTTGATCAGAATATCAATCGCCTGATCATCAAAGAGCCCCCGACCCGCCATCGGATCAGTGAAATCAACCCGCACAGAAGACGCCTTGCCGCCCGCATCCGAGATCATGCCCACGGTTTCATCACAGGTGCGACGCCCGGCGCAGATCACTTCGGCACCGGCCTGCGCCAGCCCAAGGGCAATCGCCTGCCCGATGCCGGTGTTGGCACCCGTGACCAGCGCGCGGCGGCCTGTCAGATCGAAGGGGTTGCTCACCGCAAATCCCCCATAGCGACCATATCCATATCCGTGAAATCGACGTTGTCGCCCGCCATCGCCCAGCAGAAGGTGTAGGACGACGTGCCGGCCCCTGCGTGGATCGACCAAGGTGGCGAAATCACCGCTTCCTCATTTGCCATCACGATGTGGCGGGTCTGGCTGGGTTCACCCATCAGATGAAAAACGCGCTGGTTTTCGGGAAGCTGGAAATAAAGATAGGCCTCCATCCGGCGGTCATGCAGATGCGCAGGCATGGTGTTCCACACCGACCCTTCGGCGAACTGCGTATAGCCCATCAGCAATTGGCAGGATTTGCAGACCTCGGGATGCAGGAACTGAATGATCACCCGCTCGTTCGCGGTCTCGCGCGCGCCCATCTCGACGCGGCGGGCATCCTTAAGTTTGATCAGGGTTGTCGGATAGGTCTGATGCGCAGGTGCGGACAGCACATAGAACCGCCCCGCACCGGCGAATGTGACCGGCCCAGCGCCCATCCCAATATAGAGGACCTCGCCTGTTTCAAGTTCATAGTCCTCACCACCGACGCTGACTGTGCCGGTGTCTCCAATGTTGAGCACGCCCATTTCGCGGCGTTCCAGAATGGTGGCCGTTCCCGTCGCCTCGACCTTGTCCAGTGTCAGTGCCTTGCCTGCTGGCACCGCTGAACCCAGGATCAGACGATCATAGTGGCTGTAGACCAGATTGATCTCGCCATCCGCGAACAAACCGGCCACGTGGAAATGGTCGCGTAATTGATCGGTGTCGAGCGTTTTGGCCGTGGCAGGATCAATGGCGTGGCGTGTTTCAGTTCTCAGCATATTCTT
Organism: Yoonia rosea; assembly: GCF_900156505.1. NCBI lineage: Bacteria > Pseudomonadati > Pseudomonadota > Alphaproteobacteria > Rhodobacterales > Paracoccaceae > Yoonia > Yoonia rosea. The sequence goes on from NZ_FTPR01000002.1 coordinate 108,056, forward strand.
GATCTTTCTGGTTTAGAGGAAATCGTCGCGACGGGGTGTGAAGGTGTCGATCAGTTTGCCCGCCTTGGCGCAAATGCAACCGTGGCGTGCATTTGATGGGATGACAAGACTGTCGCCAGGGCCCAGTTCATGCGCGGTGCCGTCAACTGTGAAGGTAAAATAACCGCTTTCAACATAAGTGGCCTGCACATGGAGGTGGGCGTGCAGTTTGCCTTCGGCACCTGCGTCGAACTCAAAGGCCACCACCATAAGCTGTGGGTTCTCGGCAAGGATCTGGCGGGTCACGCCGGGGTCGGTTGGAACGACGGGATAGGACATAGCGGGCCTCATCTGAACAGCGCTGGCAGCCACAGGGACAGCGCGGGAATGTAAGTGACAAGCATCAGGGTAAAGAACGCAGCCCCGTAGAAGGGCCAGATTGTGCGCACCGCATCCCAGACGGGAATCCGGCCAACAGCGCAGCCCACGAAGAGGACGGCCCCCACCGGCGGGGTACACAGCCCGATGCCAAGGTTGAGGATCAGGATCACCCCGAAATGGACCGGGTCAACGCCAAAGGCCGTGGCAACGGGCAGAAAGATCGGCGTCGTGATGACGATCAGCGGTGACATATCCATGAACGTGCCAAGGATGAGCAGGATCAGGTTCAAAAGCAGCAGGATCACGATCGGATTGTCCGACACGTTCTGCAACAGCGCGACCATCGAAGCAGGCACTTTGGTATAGGCCAGCAGCCAGCCAAAAGAGGCGGCACATCCGATCACCAAAAGGACCATTGCCGTGGTTCGGACAGCGGCGAATGTGGCCTCTTTGAAGTCGTGCCAGCTCAGACTGCGATAGACAAAGAACGTCACCAAAAGTGCGTAGACAACCGCGATATTCGACGATTCAGAAGCCGTGAAGATACCGGAACGGACCCCGCCAAAAATGATCGCCACGAGGATCAGACCCGGTGCTGCCGAGACAAAGAGCGTGCCGATCATGCGAAACCCCTGAAAGGGCTGGACGGGGTAATCCTTGCGCTTTGCAACCCACCATGCGGTCAGCATCAAGAGAAGCGCCAGCAAGAAGCCCGGAATGATCCCCGCAGTGAACAGGTCGGCAATGGAAATACGCCCGCCTGCGGCAATCGAATAGATGATCATATTGTGTGACGGGGGAAGCAGTAGCGCGATAATCGACGACACAACCGTGATATTGACGGCGTAATCCACGTCATAGCCGCGCTCTTTCATCTGGGGGACCATCAGGCCGCCCACCGCGCTGGCATCGGCGGCCGCAGACCCCGACACGCCGCCGAACATGACGGACGAAAGCACATTGACCTGCCCCAGACCGCCGCGGAGATGCCCGACAAAACCGCTGGCAAGCGCCACCAAGCGCCGTGCGATATCACCACGGACCATCAGATCGCCCGCATAGATGAAAAACGGAATGGCCATCAGGGCAAAAACTGATACGCCGGAATTCAACCGCTGGAACACCACGACGGGCGGCAGGTCCAGATAGACGATCGTCGCAAAGCTGGAGATCCCGAGGCAGAACGCAACAGGCGTGCCAATCAACAGCAGGACAACGAAGGACCCGAAGAGGACATACAGCTCCATGCTATGCAGGCCCCGGATCGTCGCCGAAACGCGCCGTGGGCAGGCCCGCCGCACGGCGGAAGACGCGCTCGATAGAAAATAAAACGATCAGAACACCACCGGCGACAATCGGCGCGAAATCGAACGCACCCGATATCCCCAAGCTTGGCAGCATATTACCTGCTGTGCGCGCAGCCAGTTGCCATCCGTACCAGATCATTCCGGCCCCGAAAGCCGTCACAGCAATATCCGAAATCGAGAACAGGACCAGCTTGGCGCGCAAAGGGAGCAAATATAGGAGAACGTCAAAGGACAGGTGATAGCCTTCGCGGATACCCACGGCAGCACCCAGAAAGATGAACCACCCCATGATCATAACAGAGGCGGGTTCGGTCCAGACAATGCTGTCGTTCAGGACATAGCGCCACACCACCTGCGCGGCGATCAGCACGGTCATCAGAACAAGCCCGATGCCTGCGGCCCACAAGGCAAGCCTGGCAAGATGCCCTGTCCAGACCGCTATTTTTTCCATTGTCCGCTGCATGATGTTCCCCGTGAAAACCGGCCCGCCACGTGAAAGCGGCGGGCCGATTGTGCGATTATTGGGTGGCCTGAATATCGGCGACCATTTGCTGCAACACCGGCGAAGTGACATACTTCTGGTAGACCGGCACCATCGCCTCAATGAACGGCGTCTTGTCGATATCAGCAATGATCTCGACGCCCGCCGCACGCACGCGTGCTTCGGATTCAGCTTCACGCGCAGCCCAGAGCTCGCGCATGACCGGGACAGAGTCCTTGGCAGCCTGCCGCACGATCTCTTGATCCTCTGCGCTCAGCCCGTCGAAGGTAGATTTCGCCATGACAAGGACTTCGGGCACGATCAGGTGCTGGTCGAGCGTATAGTAAGGTGCCACCTCGAAGTGGCCTGAACTGTCATATGACGGCCAGTTGTTCTCTGCCCCGTCAATCACGCCGGTCTGGATCGAGGAATAGACCTCACCATAAGGCATCGGTGTGGCATTGGCCCCAAGCGCCGAAACCATGTCGACAAACATATCCGACTGCATGACTCGGAACTTCATTCCCGCCAGATCTTCGATTGATCTGATCGGGCGCTCGGAATTGTAGAAACTGCGCGATCCGCCATCGTAGAAGGCCAGACCAACCAGATCGTGATCAGTGAACGCGTCAAGGATCTGCTGGCCGACAGGACCGTCCATGACCGTGTGCATATGCGCGGTCGAACGGAAGATATAGGGCAGCGACGGGATCTGCGTTTCCTCGATAATGTTGTTGAACGGCCCAAGCGAGACACGATTCATGTCGATTACGCCGAACTGTGTTTGTTCGATTGTGTCCTTTTCCTCACCCAGTTGGGCAGAGTGGAACACTTCGATGCACAAACGGCCTCCGGTACGCTCCTCCAGAAGCCGCCCCATTTCCGCGACCGCCGCAACCGTTGGATACCCGTCAGGATGCGTGTCGGACGACCGCAGTGTCGTCTCGCAGGCGGACGCGATAGAGACGGTCGCGACAGTGGCCAGCAAGGCCGCAGCGAGTGTCTTGGTGTAAGTCATTTTTTCCTCCCAGAAAATGCTCGTCAGAGCTTGTAGGCCTGTTTTGCAAGCCGGTAGCTGAGGTCATACGCAACCTCGGGCGCTTCATCCCTGCCCAACCGGCCAGTGGCGACCAGTGTGGCAAGAAACGAACAATCAACCCTGCGCGCCACATCGTGCCGCGCGGGAATTGAACAAAAGGCGCGGGTGTCATCATTGAACCCGACTGTGTTGTAAAAACCGGCCGTTTCCGTCGCCATTTCACGGAACCGCATCATCCCCTCATAGCTGTCATGAAACCACCACGGCGGGCCCAGACGCAGCGCGGGATAGACACCCGCCAAAGGGGCCAGTTCGCGGGCATAGGATGTCTCATCCAGCGTGAACAGAATGATGGTCAAGCTGGCCTCTCCGCCAACCGCATTCAGAAGCGGGCGGAGGGCTGTGACATAATCGGTCCGCATGGGAATATCGTATCCCTTGTCGCGGCCAAAGCGCGCCATCACGCCCGCTGCATGGTTGCGGACTGCGCCCGGATGGATTTGTAGAACCAACCCGTCGTCCAGCGACATACGCGCCATTTCGGTCAGCATGTGACCGCGAAAGCGGTCGGCCTCTTCGGCGCTGCATTTGCCCCGCAAAGCCCGATCAAACAAATGCGCCGCTTCATCCTGCGGCAGGTCTTCGGTGCGCGCGCTTGCATGACCGTGATCTGAAGAGGTCGCGCCAAACTGCTTGAAATAGGCGCGGCGATTGCGGTGTGCCGCCAGATAGCCCGCCCAGGTGGTTGCGTCCTCACCCGCCATGTCCCCCATCTTTGCGACGTTGTCCGCAAACCCGTCGAATTCCGGATCAATGACGGAATCGGGACGATAGGCCGTCACGACGTTGCCGCTCCACCCGCTGTCGCGGATCATCTTGTGCCACTTCAGATCATCAATGGCGCTCTCGGTCGTCGAGATCGCCTCGATGTTGAATCTCTCAAACAGGGCGCGCGGCCGAAATGCGTCCTGTTTCAGACAGGCATCAATATGATCATAGATCGCGTTCGCCGACCCTGCCGACAGGCGCTCTGTCACGCCGAACACCTCTTGTAGCGCGTGATCGATCCAGATGCGCGACGGTGTACCGCGGAACAGATGATAGTTGCTGGCAAACAGCGACCAGATTTTGCGCGGGTCCTGTTCCGTCGGCCCGCCGTCAACGCGGGGTACACCGAGGTCTTCCAGGGCGATACCCTGACTATGCAGCATCCTGAAAACATAATGATCAGGCGTGACAAACAGTTTAGCAGGGTCAGGAAACGCGTCGTTTTCGGCATACCAGCGCGGATCGGTATGGCCGTGCGGACTGATGATCGGCAGGTCCTTGACCCCTTCGTACAGTTCACGGGCCAGCCCACGAACCACCGGATCCGTCGGAAATAAACGATTCTCGTCAAGTAAAGCCATCAATCCCCCCGGCCGTCGGACATGCTTTTGGTCCGTCGTTAACTAGTATCCTAGTTGGCGCCAAAATTCCTGTCAACTAATATCCTAGTTGCATATTGGAAGTTTCTGCAGGATACTGGGACAAAGCCTGCCGAATGGAGAGACGGCCATGACAATGAACGGTCCAATTCTACCGGGGACGATGGACATTTCCTTGCCTTTGATCAGACAGCAGCCACAACCCACTGTTGCAGATCAGGTATTCGACACGCTCCAGCAACGCATCCTGACACTGGAGTTACCCCCGCAAACCAAGATTTCCGAAACCGAAGTCTCAAGGTTGATGGGGGTTTCGCGTCAACCCGTTCGGGAAGCTTTCAAACGGCTGGCCAAACTGGGGTTTCTGCAAATTCGCCCGCAAAGCGGCACAACCGTCAGCCTGATCTCGGAAGAAGCTGTGCTGCGCGCGCAATTCATCCGTACAGCACTTGAGGTCAAGACCTGCCGCAAAGCATGTGAGACAGCAACGGCCCAGGCCCTCGCCCCCTTGCATAGTCTGATCGCCCGCCAAAAAGACGCCTTCGCGGCAAAAGACCGCGACATGTTTCACGCGCTGGACGAGGAATTCCACATCGCCATCTGTGAATTGGCCGGTGTCCGCTTCGTTTGGGATCTGATCCATGAAAGCAAGGCGCATATGGATCGCATTCGCATGTTGTCACTGAACACAACATCCCAGCAACTAGCGCTTCAGGAACATATTGCGATTCTGGATGCCATCGCTGCGGGGAATGCGGATGCAGCCGAAGCCGCGATGACAGAACACCTGTCGCGCATTGTCGTCCTGATCGACGAGGTCAAGAAACAGCAACATAGCTTCTTTCAGGAAACTGACACGTGACACGCACCGTCTGCATCGGTGAGTGCATGATCGAAATGGCCCCCACCGATATCACCGGCCAGTTCCAGATGGGATTTGCGGGCGATACGATGAACACCGCTTGGTACCTGCGCGGCTTGCTCGGCGCGGAGCATCAGGTGGATTACTTTACGGCCTTGGGGGGCGATTCTGCATCCCGACAAATGCTGGCCTTCCTGCGCGCCGCAGGGCTTGGCGTTGACCATATCGTGCAGCGCGATGACCGCAGTGTCGGTCTTTACGTCATTCAGCTGGACAACGGTGAACGCAGTTTCAGCTACTGGCGCGGACAAAGTGCTGCGCGCACGCTGGCGCAGGACAAGACAGTGTTGGAAGCCGTCCTCAAAGATGCCGATTACGCCTATTTTTCTGGAATAACCCTCGCGATCCTCCCGCCCGAAGACCGCGCACGCTTGCGGGACGCCCTCGTCGCGCTGCGTGCGCAGGGCGGTCAGATCGTTTTCGACCCCAATCTGCGACCCGCGCTTTGGTCCGATCCGCAAGAGATGCGCGATGAAATCATGGCGACTGCTGCGATCAGCACGATCGTCCTGCCATCGCATGAAGACGAAGCAACCTGGTTCGAAGACGGCGATCCCGAAGCAACCGCAATGCGCTATGCCACCGCAGGCGCGCCGACGGTTATCGTCAAGAACGGTGCGGACGCGATGTTCACCTATGACTGCGGCCAAATGGCGTGGCATGACCCTGCTACCGTGAAATCCGTAGTCGACACGACAGCCGCCGGTGACAGTTTCAACGCAGGCTTTCTGGCATCGGTCATCGGTGGTGAACCACTCTCCGAGGCCGTCAGCAGTGGCGCGCAGCTGGCATCAAAGGTTATCCAGTCACGCGGTGCGCTGGTCGAGATGTCGTAAGTATCATCTCTGGCCATTGATCCGCAAAGTTAGCGGCGTCCGGTCAACTCGCGCCACTAGTGTCGAGGAACGCCTCGACAGATGTGCGGCATTCCGCAGTTGTGCAGCAATCGCTTGGTCCTGCGGCCTTGCTCAGCACGACACCATTGGAAATCAGGTCATCTGGTGCAAGATCACCCTGCGGGGCATTTAGCGATCCACGCGCGCTGCTCATGTCACCACCTTGGCAGAACCTTTTTCCAGAGCGGCCAAGGTGATCGCCCAGCGGTTGTAAGCGGGTCCGTATGCATTCGGCACTTGGAAGCGGCAAAAACACGCATATAGTGGCAACCGCATGAGAACAGATAACGCGATCAGCGCTCCCACATCACAGACATCTGGCCACGCACAAGGTGAGCGCAGGCAGATTACAGCTGTTTTCATGGATATCGTCGGCTTCAGCAGCATCGCCAGCAAAGCCGACCCCGAAGATCTCGAACATTGGCTCGAAGAATTCTACGGTCAGGCACGCCGCATCGTCGAGGCGCAGGGCGGCGAAGTCACCGAGTATCTGGGGGACGGGGTTGTCGCGCTTTTTGGTCTCGCCCGCGCAGATGAACTCGCGGCATCAAAGGCCGTCAGTGCCGCGATGACCGCGCTAGATGAGATCAACGCCGGCGCAAGCCAGGGCATCACGATCCAGCTGCGTATCGGGGTCGCGACAGGTGACGCCGCTGTGCGCATCGACAGAGGGCGTGAAAACCTGCCGCGGGCGACCGGCATGGTCACCACACTTGCGCGGCGCATCCAGCAAAAGGCCACACCCGGCACCGTGTTGATTTCGGCCAGCACCAAGGCCCTGCTGCGCGGCAGCATCGCCACCAAAGAGATCAGCAACCAGACCTTGAAAGGCTTTGCCGAAGCTCAATCCCTATTTCACCCGCTTGCAAACCAAACGCAGACGGTCACGTCGTCGCAGCCCTTTATCGGGCGCAAAGACGTTCTGACGCAGATCAGTCGGAGCAGCGATCCCGTGCTGGTGCTGGGGCAGGCCGGAATTGGCAAGTCCGCCTTGGCACGACATCTTGCACAAAACGCCGCGGCCGCGACAACCTTTGCCGCCGATGGCGTCAAAACACCCCGCAGCTATCAACCTTTCGAGGAGTGGCTCTTGAATCAAACCGGCAGCACCCTGCCAGATTTTGAAGACATCGCGGCGGCTTTCCCGACTTTGGCACATGAGACCCAACGCGCGCTTGCGCTCGTTTTGGGATTGCCAGAGGGCCAGAGCCTCTTGATTGATCGCAGCAATGTCGCGCTCAAGGCGCTAATTGAAGACAGTCTCTGGCAAGCGATCTGTGCGGCGCAGCCTGCGGGGCTGCTTGTTTTTGAAGACCTGCATTGGCTGGACAACGCCAGCTTTGGCGTCCTGCGATATATTCTCGAAAACGCAAGCACTGATGATCATCAAATCCTGATGACAAGCCGCGACGACAGCAAGATCGACAAGCACCTCGATACGTCGCGGATCACAGTGATCCCCCTCGCGCCATTCTCCGACGCCGAGGCGGCTGATCTACTTGATGCGGTTGCAGATACACCACCCTCGCCCGACCAAAAGGCCTTTGTGATTTCACAATCCGCAGGGATCCCTTTGTTCATCGAGCATTTGTCCAAGCGGAACGCTGTCGACGACAACGTATCGGCAGATGTTCCGGGGTCGTTGAAAGATCTGTTGGCGGATCAGATTGATGCGACAGGACCGACCAAAGCCGTGTTGCAGTGTGCAGCGGTCATCGGACAAAGCTTTTCCCTCGACGCGCTTGAGGCCATCGCATCAGATCACGCACCCCTTGATGTACATCTGGAAGAGGCCTGCAGAAAAGGTGTGCTCAAAAAGCTTGATGTCGCCAAATGGGGGTTTGCGCATGCCCTCTTGCATCAGGCGGCCTATGACAGCCTCTTGCGGAACAAGCGCATCGCCTATCACGCCAAGATTGCAGCACATCTCAAGCAAGACCATGTCGACGCAGTAATGCGCAATCCAGCCCTGCTGACGACCCATCTCAGCCGCGCCGAACAACATATTCCGGCGATCGAGAATTATCTTTCGGTCAGCCGCTGGGCACTGTCACAAGGGGCCTTTGACGATGCCGAAGCCCATGTTTTGGCCGCCATTGCACTTTGCAAGAAAGCACCGGCAAAGGTCGACGTCCGCACGCTCGAAATCGCCTGCTATTCCGCGCTGGGGTCAATCCGGATGCAAACGCAGGGTTTTACCGCTGACTCGGCAAAGGCAGCCTTTGAAACCGTGGCAAAGTTGGCAAGCGGCAAGGATGCACATTCCTCTGCAAACGGTCCCGCCCTTTACGGCAGCTTTACCCATGCCATTGTGTCGGGCGACAAAAAGGCCGCCACGCGGTTCGCCGATATGCTGCGGAGCGCCGCGCACATCGTGCCGTCTGACGGCCCTGATAACGAAATGCGGCTGGCCTCTTTGAATACAGACGCCGCCTTGCAATTCTATACCGGTGATTTTACGAAGGTATCGTCTACAGTCAGATCGCTGCGCAGGCATTATGATATCACCGCCCATGGCGCGATGATCGCCAGCTATGGTGCAGACACGTTCGCCGCAGCGCAGATGTTTGACTGTGTGACACGCGCCATTTGCGGGCAAACGCATCTGATCACGGAAATGATCATGGAAACGGATGCGCACCAACGGCAGTTGAATATACCGGTGATGCAACCCTGGGCCCAGATTTGGGGGGCGGTGTCATTATTCTACGCAGGCCAGCGGGACGCGGCCACGGACCGCGTGCGACGCGGGATCGCCACCGCTGCCAAACAGGGCGCGTGCTTCTGGCAGATCACAGGGACTGCGTGGTTGCACGTTATGCAACCTTCGGAAAGCGCCAGCGCAGAAGGCCTTGCGCGGTTCGCGCGAACGATTAGCACCTATGAAAGGATGGGCGCACATATCGGGCTCCCTTATTTCCGGGCGCATTTCGCACTGGCACAGGCCGAGCATGGCGATATCGCCGCCGCCTATGAAAGCGCCTTGCAGGCCGTGCGCGAGAACCAGACTGACGGCCTGCATAGCTGGTATCCAGAGGTTCTCCGGCTGCATGCTCTTGTGTGTGATATCGAAGGTGGCACAGCCGGTGCCGCACGTTTTCGCCAAGAGGCCGCGGCCATAGCGGGCAAACAAGGTGCAACACTTTGGTTGCTGCGCACACGGGTCGACCAACTGTGCGCGGGCGAAATAGACGCCACAGTTCTGGCAGAGACGGTTGGCCAGCTTCCCCGGCGCGCGGCGCCTCCCGAAAAACAGGCAGCACTTGCGCTGTTGTCGCAGGCATGACCCCCGAGAAACTCCTCGGCTATAATCTCCCGCTTTTTGCAGGCATGAAACCTGCCGACTTTGGCACCATCACGTTGGACATCAGCGAACAGCACCTCGCGCCATCGCAGACGATCATTGATCAGGATGATGCATCCTACGACATCTACTTTTTGCTATCAGGCGCTCTCTTGGCTGTTTTCTGGACGCCGCAAGGACGCGAAATCGTCTTTTCGCGCTTTCCTGTCGGGTCCTACTTCGGAGAACTGGCCGCCTTCGACGGCATTCCCCGCTCGCTTGCGGTTGTTGCAAAAACCGAGGCCACCGTCCTGACGATGACGCGCAGCAGCTTTTTGCAATTGTTCAACGAGGTGCCCCTGCTGCGGGACCGGATGACGAAAAACCTTGTGGACAGGATACGTACCCTGACCGAGCGCAATATGGAGATGACAACCCTCTCGGTTGACCAGCGGGTCAGAAAATACCTGCTGCGGCTGGCCGCAGAGGAAGCCAAACTGTTCAAAGGGGCCGTTATCGAACATGCGCCGACACACGCAGAGATTGCGGGTTCTGTCGGGGCAAACCGTGAGATGGTCAGCCGTGCGATCAGCAAGTTGGTCAAGGGCGGTGTGATCAGATCAGCACGTCAGAAAATCGAAATCCTTGATCCTGCAGCGCTCTCGGAAGACCATGCCTGATTTTAATCCAAATTTTACGAAATTGAGCCAAGTCTTGATTGTGGTGACGCGGGAGTGTTTACGCACAAGGAGATAGAGTTGACTAGTTTAGTACGTATTTTTAGCATTCTGGGCGGTGAAGTGACACTGATGTTGGCTGGCGGCGGCGTAGGCTTGGTGTTTCTCATCTTCGGCTGATTTCTCTCGGCGTGATAGTCACTTCTGCACATACCGGTGTCGCCTTGCTGCATCTACTTTGTGCTGCCGCGACAGATTTTTCAAAAATTCGCTTGGGAAAAATACAACCCTCGGGATAAACAACCGCTATTCGAACCCGAATCAAGGAGACTGCAATGTATCGAAAGGACCGACTTTTTACGTGGTGTTAGAAACCACATTGCAGTGCTGTCGCGCGTCTACGCCCGACACGAATTTCTCCAGAATAAGATTCAAGATCGGATACGTCCATGCATCCCCCGTTTTATGTTGTCGATCACAAGATCGGCCCCGATGTCTATCATCATACAGATCATAAACCCGTCATCCGGCGGACCGCCCCCGCAAGGCTTGCGCTGACCGCAACAGCCTCGGGTTGGCCGCCTGTGCCGATGGCGACAGGCGCGTTCAGCGATAATGGCGCACTCTATCTGCCTAGCGGGGCCATGCTCGCGCCGCACCCCGCTTTGCAGATCGTGCCACCGCCGCAACGCACGCTGCGCGATTTCATTGGCCGGCTTCTTATCCGGACCGGTCAGCGCATGATCATGGAAAACCGCGCCTGAGGGAATTGACCCTCAGCGCGGAACGCTTACCTGTAGTAAGAGATTATCAGACACAGGATCGCCCATGTTCTTTCGCTCCGCCGCAACGCTTTTGTTGTCATGCATTGCATTTCCGGCAGCAGCCGTCTGTGTCGGTGACAGCTATCTGGATCAACTGACTCCGCAACAAGAAGCGCAATTGTCTGCGGAGGTGGCCGATATGCCCTATTCCGAAGGGTTAATCTGGACAGCATCAAAGGACACAACCCAGATCACCGTCGTCGGCACGATGCACATCTATGATCCGCGCCTGGAGGAGTTGCGTGCGCAACTGGCCGAAAGGGTCGCGACGGCCGATCTTGTCCTGCTCGAGGCAACGCCGAAAGAAGAAGCGCAACTGGAAGAACTGATCACGCGCGAACCCGACCGCCTGTTTCTTGTTGACGGGCCTACCCTGCCAGAGCTGGTGGATGAAGAGACATGGCAACTGATTCTGGCCGCCGCCGGCGAACGCGGCATTCCCTCGTTCATGGCCGCCAAAATGCAACCTTGGTATCTATCAATGACCCTTGCGGTGCCATCCTGTGCGATGGCCGACATGATGGCGGGCGCGCGCGGCCTTGACCAGATGATCATCGAGGATGCGCAGGCAGCAGGGGTCCCCATGCAAGCGGTCGAACCCTACACGACACTGTTTGATCTGTTCGGAGACGACAACATGGACGAACAAATCAGTATGCTGCGGATCAGCATGCTGGTGCCCGAGCTACAACAGCAGATGTTCGTATCGATGCTCGACAGTTATTTCGCTGAGGAAATCGGCCAGCTTTGGGAGCTTTCGCGCCTCGCTATGTCCGATGTCCCCGGCATGGACCCCGCCGCCGGGAACGCCATGTTCGACGAAATGGAAGAATCGATGCTGAATATCCGCAACCGGAACTGGATTCCGGTCATCACGGATGCTGCCAAAGGCCGCGACGATATTGTCGTGGCGGTTGGTGCAGGTCATTTGATCGGTGAACAGGGTGTGCTGCAGCTTCTGGAAAACGAGGGCTGGACCATCACAAGGGCGGAATGAGAAGGGCGCAGGAATTGCAGGAAATTCCTTCCAGCCCATCAATAATTTCCGCGAAAACTATGGGCCTTCTACATCCCCGTAATCGGACAACCCTTTGCGCCCCAAATCGGTCAAATCGTAAACCCCGCGCGACACACGTGTGAACCAGCCATAATGGTCCGCCGCCATGATCTGTGTGGCTTGTGGTACTTCGGCCCATTCCTTGACCTTCGCGCCCTTTGACGGCCCATGGACGGCCAGAAAACGCGCGCAGCGCAGCGCATCCTGCCGATAGCCGGTGATGATCCCATGCCGTGTCGCACCCCCGTCATTGGGATCACCCTGTAACCGCTCAAAGGCCCGCAACAGACGGGTTTTCTTCTTCTTCGACTGCCGCGCAGCATAAGGCCCGGGGTCAGCCAGCACCTCGACATGCCCGTCACGCAAACGCACGGTCAGCACGCCCAAACCCGCACGCCGCGCCAGTTTGACATTCGCCTTCAGCGCCTTGTCTTTGCCGCCCGCCGGCACCGCCAGATAGACGTCATCGGTGGTCAGCAAGCGTTCAATCCCTTGATGGAACAGCGCCAGCGAAAACCCCAACTTGAGCTCGACCACCACCAGTTCATCGCCACGCCGCCCGACGACATCAGCGGGCCCAACCTCGCCTTTCACCTCATAGCCCTGGCGTTGCAGATAGGCCTTGATGGGGGGGTATAAATCGGCCTCGCGTGGCATGGGTGCTCCTTTCGGCATAGCCAATTGGAAAATTCGGGTGATGACAAGCCCCGCCAGCCGATCAGTCAAACTGACGGGATGGGGTGACAGCCCCAGCGCACACTCCTATATACGGGCCAACCTTTGCTCCGATAGAAAGTGACGCACATGACAACCCTCGTATTTGGCCACAAATCCCCCGACACAGACAGCACAGGTTCGCCCCTGATCTGGGAATGGTTCCTGAACCACACCGACATCGACGCAAAAGCGGCCCTGCTGGGCGAGCCCAACACCGAAGCCAAATTCGTGGCCGAGCGTTGGGGCTTCGCGCTTCCCGAGATCATTGCCGACGTCGATGACAACCAGTCCTGCGTGATCGTGGACACCAACAACCCCGCTGAACTGCCTGCAAACATCAATAACGCCGATGTGCTGGCGATCATCGACCACCACAAACTGGCGGGCGGGCTGGAAACCAAGAACCCGATCAACATCACTGTGCGCCCCTTGGCTTGCACCGCGACGATCATGCACCAGATGATGGGTGATCACGCCAGCCACATGCCACAGGGCATCAAGGGCCTGATGCTGTCCTGCATCCTTTCCGACACGCTGGCCTTCCGGTCTCCCACGACAACCGAGGTGGACAAGGAACTGGCCGAGGCGCTTGCCAAGGACCTTGGGGTCGATATCGATACTTACGCCGGTGAAATGTTTGCAGCAAAATCCGATGTCTCTGCATTCTCCGACGCCGAACTGCTGCGCATGGACAGCAAGGAATATGCCGTCGACGGCAAGAAATTCCGCGTCTCCGTGCTCGAGACCACAGCGCCCGACATCGTGCTCGACCGCAAGGCATCACTGATGGAAACCATGCCGAAGGTCGCGGAAGAGGACGGCGTCGACCAGGTCCTGCTTTTCGTCGTGGATATTCTCAAGGAAGAGGCCACCATGCTGATCCCCAACGATCTGACCAAGACCGTGGCCGAAAAATCCTTTGACGCAAAAGTCGACGGCGACAGCGTGGTCCTGCCCGGCATCATGAGCCGGAAAAAGCAGATTATCCCCGCGCTCAAGGTCTAAGCCGGCCGCGCAAACGTATGTACAGGTTGTGTACCGGATGTGTACAGGATCTGTACGCCTTACAAACCGTTCACAAAGGTTAACGCATGACCCAGATCATCGACCAATTCGCCGACATCTCGGGGCAGTATGATGCCGCCTTTGTGGACCTTTGGGGATGTATGCACAACGGCGTCACGGCCCTGCCAGACGCCGTGGCTGCCATGCAGAAATACCGGGCGGAGGGCGGCATTGTAGTGCTTGTCACTAATTCCCCCCGTCCATGGGATTCCGTCGCGCGCCAGATCAACGGTCTGGGCGTACCAGATGACGCGTGGGACGCGATTGCCACCTCTGGCGACAGTGCACGCGCGGCCATGTTCCGCGGCATCGTGGGTGAAAAAATATGGTTCATGGGCGAAAGCCCCCGAGATGATGATTTCTTTCAGCCCCTGCAAATCATTGAAAACCCTGTGAATATCCAGAAGGTTCCGCTGGATCAGGCCGAAGGCATTGTTTGCTGCGGCCCTTTTGATCCGCTGGCCGATGTCGATGTGAACCGTCCTGAATTCCTCTATGCAAAGACCAAGGGCCTCAAACTGCTTTGCGCCAACCCAGATATCATCGTGGACCGTGGCGAAGTGCGCGAATGGTGCGCCGGTGCGCTGGCCGCGCTTTACACTGAAATGGGCGGCGAGAGCCTTTACTTCGGCAAGCCGCACCCGCCGATCTATGACCTCGCGCGCCGCAGGCTCGCTGCGTTATCAAATGCGCCATCAGATCCGCGTATTATCGGGATCGGTGACGGGATCGGCACGGATATTCTGGGGGGACTGCAAGAAGATATCGACACGCTGTTTATCTCGGGCGGATTGGCCGCAGCAGAGACAAAGACCGACCGCCAGCCTGACCCGGAGGCATTAGAGGCCTATTTGAACGAGGCGCAGATCAGCACGACCTACACCATCGGGCAGTTGCGGTAACAGGAATCGCTTGATCTTTCTGCATCGGCAAAGTAATAAAATTTCAATATCGACTTGATACTGGATTTTTTGTTACCTAATGGAGCCTGATATGCTGGATAACGCCCCCCGCGGAACGATCTGCATCGAAGATATCGAAATCGGGATGACCCGCTCGCTCCGCAAGGTGATCACGGACCGCGATATCGAAATGTTTGCAGAGGTGTCGACCGATAGAAACCCTGTGCACCTTGATGAAGACTATGCGCAGGACACCATCTTTGGCGGGCGTATCGCCCATGGGATGCTGACGGCGGGGCTGGTCAGCGCCGTGATCGGTGAACAACTGCCGGGGCATGGCACGGTTTATCTGGGGCAAAGCCTGAAATTCCTCGCCCCTGTGCGCCCCGGCGACATGGTGCTGGCCGAAGTTGAAGTGACCGATATCGACCATTCCAAACGGCGCGTCACCATGAACACGCGCTGCATTGTGAACGACAAAAAGGTGCTGGTCGGCGATGCCACTGTTCTCGCACCCAGCCGGAAATTCGACTAGCGCTGTTCAAGCCTGACGGCTTTCCACGCGAGTAAGCCCGCAAGGGCTGACAAGCGGTGCTTGCACGGCCTTGCGTGGTCCGTTACCCAAAGCCATGCGCATCATTCGTGACACCGTTTTCATTGATCCTGCTGACCGTGGCGCCGCCGCGGCGATCGGCAATTTTGACGGGGTGCATATCGGCCATCAAGCTGTCATTGACCTGACCCGTAAAGCCGCCAAAGAGGCGGACGCACCCCTCGGCATCATGACGTTCGAGCCGCACCCCCGCAGCTATTTTTCCCGCGATCCCAACCCTTTCCGCCTGATGAACGCGGAAGCGCGTGCCAATCGTTTGGCGAAACTGGGTGTTGAAAAACTTTATGAAGTTCCCTTCAACGCAGCCCTTGCCGCCCTTACACCCCGTGCCTTTGCACAAACAGTGATCGCCGATCAACTGGGGCTCAAACATGTGGTTGTCGGTGCCGATTTCTGCTTTGGCAGAGACCGCGCGGGCACGGTGGCAGACCTGCAAAAATTCGGTGCCGAAATGGGCTTTGGCGTGACCGTCGCACCCATCGTCGCAATCGACCGCGCCAATGTCTCCTCCACCGCGATCCGGCAAGCCCTGAGCGATGGCAAACCCCGCGACGCCGCCGCAATGCTGGGCCACTGGCACCGTATCGTGGGCGAGGTCATTCGTGGTGATCAACGCGGCCGCGATCTGGGGTACCCCACCGCCAATATGTCGATCACAGGCCTGCACCCGCCGAAATTTGGTGTTTATGCTGTGAAAGTCGACGTCCTTGATGGCCCGCACAAAGGCACCTACAACGGCGCTGCCTCGATCGGCGTGCGCCCGATGTTTGGCGAAAATGTCCCGAATTGCGAAACCTTCATCTTTGACTTCAAAGGTGACCTTTACGGGTCTACCCTTTCGGTTGCCTTGGTTGATTTCCTGCGGCCTGAGTTGAAGTTCGACAGCCTCGAAGCGCTCATCACCCAGATGGATGCCGATTGTGTCACCGCCCGAGAGATCCTTGCCGATGTCCGTTGAAATCCCCCGCGACGGCCTGACGCCGCGGTTTTGGGAAACCAAACCGATGTCGAAACTGAACAAACAGGAATGGGAAGCGCTCTGCGATGGGTGCGGCAAATGCTGCCTGAACAAGCTTGAAGATGACGACGGCACCGTGGCGATGACCCGCATCGCCTGCCGTTTGCTGGATGGTGAAAACTGCCTGTGCAGCAACTATCCGAACCGGCACAAGTTCGTTCCTGAGTGTATCGTGCTGACCCCGAAAACCATCCTCGAGAACCTGTACTGGCTGCCCATGACCTGCGGCTACCGTTTGGTCCATGAACGCCGCCCGCTGTACGACTGGCACCCGCTGATCTCGGGCGATCCGGAATCGGTCCATCGGGCCGGGGTGTCGGTCAGGGGCATGACCATTCCAGAATTTCAGGTCGATGAGGACGATTGGGAAGACCACATTATCGAGGAGCCACTCTAGATGTTTTTTGCTTCAGACAACGCAGGCCCCGCCCATCCCAAGGTGATGGAGGCGCTGGTCGCCGCCAACACCGGCTATGCCATGGGCTATGGCGCGGACCCGATCATGGAGACCGTGCGCGCGCAGGTCCGCGAATTGTTTGAAGCACCCGAAGCTGCCGTTTACCTGATCATCAACGGCACTGCGGCGAACTCTGTGTTGCTTGCCTCAATGACACAGCCTTGGCAGACGGTCTTCTGCAGCGAATGCGCGCATATCCACGAAGACGAATGCAACGCGCCGGAATTTTACACCCAAGCCAAGCTGACCCTTGTGCCAACGGCGGACGGCAAGATGAAGCCGGATGCTCTGCGCAGCAAGATTCTTGGCGAAGAAAACCGTGGTGTGCACGGCCCGCAACGGGGCCCGCTGTCGATTACGCAAGTCACTGAAAAGGGGACGATCTACACGCTTGATGAAATTCAGGCGCTGACCACTACCGCCCGCGAATTCGGCATGCAAACCCACCTTGATGGCGCGCGGTTCGCCAACGCGATGACCGCGCTCGGCTGTTCGCCTGCGGACATGACATGGAAAGCCGGCGTTGATACCGTCAGCTTCGGCGGCACCAAGAACGGCGCAATGGGAGTTGAGGCCTGTGTCATATTCAACCCCGAAATCGCGTGGGAATTCGAGCTGCGGCGCAAGCGCGGCGGACACCTGCTGTCCAAGCACCGTTATCTTTCGGCCCAGATGCAGGCCTATCTTCAGGATGACCTTTGGCTTGATATGGCGCGCTCCGCCAACGCCCGCTGCGCCCAGTTGGCCGAAGGGCTACGCCAGCACGATGCCGTCAAACTCCTGTTTGAGCCGCAAGCCAACATGATCTTCTTCCAGATGCCACGGCGCGCGCATAAACGCATGCTGGATGGTGGTGCAGTCTATTACGTCATGAATGGCGATCCCGAGGCGGGCGATCCGGAAGAACCGCTGATCGGACGTCTGGTCTGTGACTGGTCCATGACCGAAACGGGCATTAACCAGTTTCTTGATCTGCTGAACGGATAATCTGCGCGATCTGCGCAACATGTGTCAGGGCAACCATGTGCCCTGCATTTGCCACAACATGGTCTGTCGCCCGCGGAATCCGCGCGACAAGCGCATCATGAATAGCCTTGATGACGGGTTGCGTTTGTCCACCGCGGATGAGCGTGACAGGGATATTCAATGCACCGAGCCGTGCTGTCGAGGTGACACCGTCGGCATCTTCCTCAATAGCGGCACCGCCAGCGACGACCAAATGGATGCGCTGGATCAGATAGTCCTTCTGCCGATCTGACAGGGCTGTCCATTCGCTATCAGACCACTGCGCATTGAAAATCTCGGCTGCGCGCGCCTCATCCCCCATCAGCATCGCAGCGACAAACGGACGAAACGCTTTCATATGCGCGGCGAACGCGGCGGTGCCCTTTGCCGCGGCAAAGAACACAGGCTCAATCAGGGTAAGTCTTGAAACGCACTCAGGGCTTTCAACGGCCAGTCGCAGGGCGGCTGTCGCACCGAATGAATGGCCGATGATGTGCGCGGGGCCGGTACAGCTTTGTCTCGCCGCCTCAACTGTCAGCGATTGATATTCGCTCTTTCCGTCCCAGTCGGCACTGCGTCCGTGACCGGGCAGATCAAGCAGCGTAGCTTGCCCCCCAAGTGCTTTTGCAAGCGGCAACATTGCTTGGTGGCGCGCCAGCATACAGTGCAGCATCACGGTCGGTTCACCAGAGCCGACCGTGACACTGTGGATGGCATGCCCGAAGGCGTCAGGCATCAGAGTTTTCCGGAAAGATAGGCGTCCAGATCATCAAGGCGGTCTTCGCCCCAGAAACGCTCGCCACTATCAGTAATGAAAAACGGCGCGCCAAAGGCCCCCGCATTCACTGCATCTTCTAGGTTTTTGCCAAAGGTATCCGCACTGGTCAGCATGTCTTTGTCCGCCAACGCCGGATCAAGCCCACATTTTTCCAGACAGGCGCGGACGACATCATCCTGGCTGATATCACGTTCTTCTGCCCAGCACGCGGCGCCGAAAGCCGTGACAAGCTCGGCCACATCTGCACCGGCGTTTTGTGCAGCGATGATCGCATAGGCCGAAGGCGCACCGTTTGTCGGCCAGAACATCGGTTTCAGATTCAGCGGCACCCCCAAACGCTTGGACCGGCGCGCCATATCCTGCAGGCGGTATTCCTGCCGGTTCGGGTGGCGATCCTTGGGTGGCACACCGCCGGTACGCGCAAAGAGCGCCATGATATCCAGCGGCTTGTAAGTAAGCGTCGCACCATGTTTCTGCGCAATATCGCGCGGGCGTGTCCCGCTCAGGTACGTGAAAGGCGACAGTGTTGCGAAGTAATAGTCGATATGTGGCATTTTGCGTCTCCTGTCGCGTGTCAATTCTTTGCGAGACGGTAAGCTTGTGCTACGCGGTGTCAACGCCACGAATCTGTTACATGCCTGTAACTGCCTTCTGCCAAAGGACCACACCCATGCCGACCATGATCGAACCCAAGCTGATTGCCGGTAACGCCAATCAGCCCTTGGCCACTGCTATCGCCCGCCGCATGTCGATGCACCGTGGCATGGATGTCAGCCTATGTGATGCGCGGGTGGAACGGTTCAACGACGGCGAGATTTTCGTCGAAGTTTACGAAAACGTGCGCGGCGAGGACATGTTCATCGTCCAGCCCACATCGAACCCCGCCAACGACAACCTGATGGAACTGCTGATCATCGCTGATGCGCTGCGCAGGTCCTCAGCAGCGCGCATTACTGCCGTGATCCCTTACTTCGGCTACGCCCGTCAGGATCGCCGCTCGAAAGCACGCACGCCGATCACCGCCAAGCTGGTGTCGAATATGATTGTCGAAGCCGGCATTGAACGCGTTCTCACCCTGGATTTGCATGCCACGCAGATTCAGGGTTTTTTCGATATTCCGGTGGATAACCTCTATGCCTCGCCGATCTATGCGCTGGATGCGATGCATAATTTCCGTGGCCAGATGGAAGACGTGATGGTCGTGTCCCCTGACGTCGGTGGCGTGGCCCGTGCGCGTGATCTGGCACAGCGTATCGGCGCGCCTTTGTCGATCGTGGACAAACGCCGCGGCAAACCCGGCGAAGTCGCCGAAATGACTGTGATTGGCGATGTGAAAGACAAGGTCTGTGTAATCGTGGATGACATCGTCGATACCGCTGGAACGCTTTGCAAAGCCGCCGAAGTTCTGATGGAAAATGGGGCGAAAGAAGTGCACGCCTATATCACCCACGGCGTGTTGTCGGGCCCTGCAGTTGAGCGCGTTTCTAAATCCGTGATGAAATCGCTGGTCATCACAGACACGATCCGGGCGACCGACGCCGTAAAAGCCTGCCCAAACATCCGTATTGTGCCGACAGCGCCGATGTTTGCGCAAGCGATCCTGAACACGTGGAACGGTACATCTGTATCGTCGCTGTTTGATCACAAGACGCTCGGGCCGATCTACGAGGGGCTTTACGCGGCAGAATAGATCTGGCGCTAGTAAAGTTCCCACCCATCATCACTGGGCAATTCCCCAAATGACGTCCAGGCGACGCGCACACGCGCGACCTGGGTGTCTGACCACGTCCGGAAGACGATAGTAAACCCTGTCTCAGTGATATCTTCGGCCTGCACATCGGCACGGATATTGGTGTTGTTGGAAATATCCCACATGGACATAGAAACCTGCACATGGGGCGGCGTGGCGTAGGCTTTTGAAAACTGTACTGCAGCGCGGGACTGTCTCGGGCCTTCGCCGCGCCACATCTGCCCGTCATCCTCAAAATCCGAAAACAGAACCACATCTCCGTGGTCTATGCCGATTGTACCACCTTCAAGGCGTCGCATTGCTATTCCTGCGTTTGCTTAACCGATACTAACACTTGGTTAATCATTCGTTGATAACTCAACCTTAACGTTTTGAAAACTGTCGTTAGGGTTAGATCGTGTTACACCGTTTTGTTAAAAATTTTGGATGCTGCGCACTGCTCGCACTTGTCATGGCATGTGGCGGCGGATCAGGGGCAACGTCAGACCCCGGCGACGGCGGTGGTGGTGATGGCGGGGGCGACGGTGGCGATGGTGGCGGTGGCGGTGGTGGCCCGCCTCCCAGCCCTTTCTTTGCACCGACCGAAGAACAAGCGCTCTACTTCCGCAATGTCATGCCGGACGAGCTGTCTTTGGTGCAGAGCACCTATAGTCAGGGCGGTCGAACACCTTTTGCAGATCTGCCTATAGGGACAATCGCATATAGCGGGTTCATGGAAGTTCTGTTTACCAGCACCCCGAATGCCAACATCGCAAGTCCGGCAACCCTGACTGTCGATATGGGAACAGGTGCCACAACCGGCAGTGCGCAAGCGTTCATGGGCTACGTCTATAACAGCGAGACGGACACCACCGAACTGGCGCTTTATGACGGCGGTATCACCTTCCTTGGTGCGTCCCTGACCGCAGCGAGCAACGGCAATGCCATTATTGATATCGAAATCGACGGTGCGTTCGACAATGGCGTGCAACAATTCACGATCACGGGCAATATCGACGGTCCAGTCTATGGACCAGATGCCAGCGGAATCTATGCTTCGGGCAGCTATTTCGGCCTGGGTCAGGACATTACGCTAACCGCTGACGGCGCACCGGTTTACGGCACGGCAACGCTTTGGGCGCTGTCGGACTAGATCGCAAGCAGCGCTAAGCCATCATCGCCAATTTTTTGGGAAGTATGTGCCGGCATAAGCTCATCAGAGCTTATGCCGATTGTTTAGTTCTTTGCAGTCAGACCGATGTGACCACCGATGGCCACCATGTCAGATAACAGCTTGGCTGCGTCATCAACCGGGCCCGGTTCGTTCTTGAAGTTGTCCTGCGCCTTGCGATGCACCGCTTTGGCTTCTTCGACCATTGCGTCAAAGACCTCTTGCGTCACCTCTGCCTGTGGCAAGGCGCGCTCGGCCAGAACGGATACACCGGTTGCTGTGATCTCGGCGAAACCGCCGGACACAACATAGGTGTCGGACCCACCACCGTGCACCACGGTCAGAACCCCGGGGCGCAGTGTCGTGATCGTCGGCGCATGGTTTGCCATGGCTGTCAGATCACCGTCTGCACCGGGGATGCGGACCTCGGTCGCCTCGACCGACGCCAAACGGCGTTCGGGCGAGACCAGATCGAATTGTAGGTTTGCCATATCGGCTTCTCCTTCAGCCCAGAATTACGCGGCGTCTGCGGCCATTTTCTCGGCTTTGGCTTTCACTTCTTCGATGCCGCCAACCATGTAGAAGGCGCCCTCTGGGAAGTGGTCATATTCGCCAGCCACAACAGCCTTGAACGACGCGATTGTGTCTTCCAGCGGCACCTGAACACCTGGCGAGCCTGTAAAGACCTGTGCCACGTCGAATGGCTGGGACAGGAAACGCTCGATCTTGCGGGCGCGGGCAACGGTCAGTTTGTCTTCTTCTGACAGTTCGTCCATGCCGAGGATCGCGATGATATCCTGAAGCGATTTGTAACGCTGCAGCATCTGCTGCACGTCGGCCGCCACTGCATAGTGCTCTTCACCAACGATCGCTGGGTCCAGCAGGCGTGATGTGGAATCGAGCGGGTCAACCGCAGGGTAGATACCCTTTTCCGAAATCGCACGGTTGAGAACCGTTGTCGCATCAAGGTGCGCAAAGGATGTCGCTGGTGCGGGGTCGGTCAAGTCGTCCGCAGGGACGTAAATCGCCTGAACGGACGTGATCGAACCGTTCTTTGTCGATGTAATGCGTTCCTGCATCTGGCCCATGTCGGTCGCCAGTGTCGGCTGGTAGCCCACAGCGGATGGGATACGACCCAAAAGCGCGGACACCTCGGAACCGGCCTGTGTGAAGCGGAAGATGTTGTCCACGAAGAACAGAACGTCCGTACCGGACTGGTCGCGGAACGCTTCGGCCATTGTCAGACCGGACAGCGCAACACGCATACGCGCTCCTGGAGGCTCGTTCATCTGACCGTACACCAGCGCCACTTTTGACTTGGTCAGGTCGTCGATGTCGATAACCTTGGAGTCGATGAATTCGTAGTAAAGGTCGTTGCCTTCACGAGTACGCTCACCCACACCGGCGAAAACCGAGTAGCCGGAGTGCACTTTGGCGATGTTGTTGATCAGTTCCTGAATAAGAACGGTCTTGCCAACACCGGCACCACCGAACAGACCGATCTTACCACCCTTTGCGTAGGGTGCGAGAAGGTCGATTACCTTGATGCCTGTGACCAGAACCTCGGAAGCTGTCGACTGCTGCTCAAACGTTGGCGCATCAGCGTGGATCGAGCGGCGCTCTTTCTCACCGATCGGGCCTTTTTCGTCGATCGGCTCGCCGATCACGTTCATGATGCGGCCCAGAGTTGCGTCGCCCACGGGCACTGTGATGGTGTTGTCCTGGTCAACCACTTCCTGACCGCGCACCAGACCCTCTGTACTGTCCATCGCGATGGTCCGCACAGTGTTTTCACCAAGGTGCTGCGCCACTTCCAACACCAGCGCTTTGCCGTTGTTGTCTGTGATCAGTGCGTTCAAAATCTCGGGCAGGTGGTCGTCGAACTGCACGTCGACGACAGCGCCGATGACCTGCGTGATCTTGCCTTTTGCATTTGCCATTTTCGTCTTCTCCGGGGTCTAGAGCGCTTCCGCGCCCGAAATAATTTCAATCAGCTCGTTGGTGATCACAGCCTGACGCGAGCGGTTAAACTCGATGGTCAGCTTGTCGATCATCTCGCCGGCGTTGCGTGTCGCGTTGTCCATCGCAGACATACGTGCGCCCTGCTCGGACGCGGCGTTTTCCAGCAGCGCGCTGAAGATTGCCGTCGCCACACCACGTGGCAGCAGGTCGGCAAGAATTTCTTCCTCACCGGGCTCGTAGTCATAGAGTGTCGCATCAGCGTCTTCGACCTGCTCAAATTTGGCAGGAATGATTTGCTGTGCTGTCGGGTGCTGCGTCACAACGTTTTCAAAGCGCGCAAAGAAGATCGTCGCGACATCGAATTCCTCGGCGTCGAAACGGCCAAGCACGTCCTTGGCGATCCCCTGCGCGTCAGCGTAACCAACACGTTTGACATCCGTCAGGTCAACGTGACCGACAAACAAGCTGCCGAAATCACGCTTCATCGCATCGCGGCCTTTTTTGCCGACAGTGACGATTTTCACCGTCTTGCCCTCGGCCAGCAGCTTTTGCGCATGGGTTTTCGCCAGCTTTGCGATGTTGCCGTTAAAGCCACCACACAGCCCGCGTTCTGCTGTCATAACGATCAACAACTGCACCTGATCGCTGCCCGTACCGGTCAACAATTTTGGCGCCGTGTCTGATCCACCAACCGATGCGGCAAGCCCGGCCATCACGGCGTTAAACCGTTCTGTGTAAGGGCGCGACGCCTCGGCTGCATCTTGGGCGCGGCGCAGTTTTGCAGCCGCGACCATCTGCATGGCCTTTGTGATCTTGCGGGTCGATTTGACCGACTCGATCCTGTTTTTCAGGTCCTTAAGACTTGGCAAAGCAAAGCCTCCTTTGTCTCAAAGATTACGCGAAGTCTTTTGCAAAAGCGTCGAGTGCCGCTTTGATCTTTTCTTCTGCGTCACCTTTGATCTTTGGGTCTTCCTTCGTGATCATGTCGAGCACGTCAGATGCGTTTGTGCGCAGGTGCTTCAGCAGGCCTGCTTCAAAGCGGCCAACATCCTTGACGGCGATCTTGTCGAGGTAGCCTTTGGTGCCTGCGTAGATGACACACACGATCTCTGCGTTGGTCAGCGGCGCGTACTGTGGCTGCTTCATCAACTCGGTCAGACGGGCACCACGGTTCAGCAACTGCTGTGTTGCGGCGTCCAGGTCGGAACCAAACTGCGCAAAGGCGGCCATTTCGCGGTACTGTGCAAGCTCAAGTTTCACAGGACCAGCAACCGATTTCATCGAGTTGGTTTGCGCGGACGAACCCACACGCGAAACCGACAGACCGGTGTTCACCGCAGGGCGGATACCTTGATAGAAGAGTTCAGTTTCCAAGAAGATCTGACCGTCGGTGATCGAAATCACGTTTGTCGGGATAAATGCGGACACGTCACCACCTTGGGTTTCGATGATCGGCAGCGCGGTCAAAGAACCCGCACCGTTATCTTCGTTCAGCTTCGCCGAACGCTCGAGCAGGCGGGAGTGGAGGTAGAAAACGTCACCTGGGTAGGCTTCACGCCCTGGTGGGCGGCGCAGCAGCAGGGACATCTGACGATAGGATACAGCCTGCTTGGACAGGTCATCATAGATGATCAGCGCGTGGCGGCCATTGTCACGGAAGTGCTCGGCCATCGCGGTTGCCGCATATGGTGCAAGGAACTGCATCGGTGCAGGGTCGGACGCAGTCGCAGCCACAACGATCGAATACTCAATCGCGCCGCTTTCTTCGAGCTTCTTCACCAGCTGGGCAACTGTCGAACGCTTCTGACCAACAGCCACGTACACGCAGTACAGCTTGTCGTACTCTTTTTCGGCGGCGTCGTTATAGGATTTCTGGTTCAGGATCGTATCAAGTGCCACAGCAGTTTTACCTGTCTGACGGTCACCAATGATCAATTCGCGCTGGCCACGGCCAATCGGGATCATCGCGTCAACGGATTTCAGACCGGTCGCCATCGGCTCATGCACCGATTTACGTGGGATGATGCCAGGTGCCTTGGAGTCAGCAACAGCGCGTTTCTTTGTCTTGATCGGGCCCTTCCCGTCCAGCGGGTTACCCAGACCGTCAACAACACGACCCAAGAGTTCGTCACCAACAGGCACGTCCACGATGGATTTGGTGCGCTTAACAACGTCACCTTCTTTGATGTCGCGGTCGGAACCGAAGATAACAACACCCACGTTGTCGGATTCAAGGTTCAGGGCCATCCCGCGGATACCACCGGGGAATTCAACCATTTCACCGGCCTGTACGTTGTCGAGGCCATAAACACGGGCGATACCGTCGCCCACGCTCAGCACACGACCGACTTCGGCAACTTCGGCCTCTTGACCGAAGTTTTTGATCTGGTCCTTCAGGATCGCAGAAATTTCAGACGCTTGGATCGCCATTTATCCGACCTCTTTCATTTTACTTTGGAGTGCGTTGAGCTTGGAGGCGATCGACGTGTCGATCATCTTGGAGCCCACTTTGACAATAAGACCGCCGATGATTGATTCATCGACGGTTTCTTTGATGGTAATAGATTTGCCCACTTGAGCTTTGAGCGTTTTCGCCAGCTTGTCAGCCTGCGCCTTGGTCAGCGCCTTGGCTGTGGTGACTTCGGCCGTCACTTCGCCGCGCTCTTCTGCCAACATGTCCTGCAATACAGCGATCAGCTGTGGCAGCACAAACAAGCGACGCTTGGACGCCAACAGCGCGAGCACATTGCTTGTCGTGTCAGAGAGTTTCATTTTCTTGGCAATCGCAACGATTGCGGCAGACTGTTGTTCGCGGCTGTAAAGCGGTGATGTCAGCAGTGTGCGCAGATCGGCGCTTTCGGCCATCGCTGCTTCCAACGAAGCAACATCTGATTCGAGTGTCTTGATTGCCTTGCCGTCTTTGGCGAGGTCAAACACAGCAGTCGCATAGCGCGTAGCGATGCCTGTCGAAATACCAGCAGTTTCGGACACGTGGAGCCTTCCGATATCTTGGGCCCAGACCCGCGGGCCCCGTCGGTGACAGGACGCGAATGAGCAACTTCCTTAGCCCTCACGAAAACGAGAGAGCAGCAAAATCCTGCGCGATGTAGCAGAGCCCCTATGGCGTCGCAAGCACCCTGCGACAAGAATCCGCTACTCGAAGGGGCATATGGTGCTGTTATCTGCATTGAACAGCAATTTCAGACCAAAACTTAGGCTTTTTCCATTTCTTCTGCGAGAAAATACAAGAAAGCGCAGCCCCTTTCGAGTGCCGCGCTTTCCGCTTTCTTGATGTCGCTCGCGCCAAAACGCGCAAAGCCGGATTCGCCGCTAAGGCACTAGGCCGCGGTTCCGGCCAAAGTCGCCCAGATGCTTCCGGTAAAGACCTGCAGCTCGGAATCATCCTTGACCCATGCCATCCACCCTTCGCGCGGCGTGGCAAACAGCCAGCCGCCGCCACGCCATGCGGCGATCTTGCCCGCCTGTCCTGCCCATGCGCCCGAAGGGGACGTTCCCAGCACCCACGCCTGTCCCTCATTGGCTGATGCGGGCGGGGTCGTGGCGCCCGTGCTTTCAACTGTCAGCTGGACGATCATATCGAGCAACTCGATGGCTTCGTTGTGGGTCACGTGTTTTTGCGCCTGCGCCGGCATGATGAACGGCAACTCGAGGTTTGGGGTAATATCTGGCATGTGGTCCTGCGCCTTCCGCTGGGAATGAATTGACGCGCAGTATTTCCGATGACGTCTCACAAGAGCCTTACAGGACCGTGCGGTGCCGAAACCCTGCCTTCAGCGACGTTGAACCTGGGCCTGCAAGTCCCTAGAAGGGAACGGTATGATTTGGAGACACGCATGCGCGTATTGGTGACCGGCGGCGCAGGGTATATCGGCAGCCACACATTGCTTGAACTTATGGCACAAGGCCATGAGGTTTGCGTACTGGACAACTACAGCAATGCGACACCCGAAGTCCTGAACCGCGTCCGCGCCCTGTCGAACGGTTTGGTCCATGATTATATCGGCGATGTACGTGATGCCGCTAAGCTCGACGAGGTCATGCAGGATTTTCAGCCCGAGGCCGTAATCCATTTTGCAGGCCTCAAGGCAGTTGGCGAAAGTCAGGAAAAACCGCTGCTCTATTATGACGTCAATGTCTCTGGGACGCTGGCTTTGCTGCATGCGATGGAGCGGGCAAATTGCAAACGCCTGATCTTTTCATCCTCGGCGACGGTTTACGGCGAACCCGTCTATCTGCCCTATGATGAGGCGCATCCCACAAATCCCACATCTGTCTACGGCAAAACCAAGCTGATCGCCGAGCAGATTTTGACGGATTGGGCTGCCGCTGATTCGACCCGCGCGGCCGTGCTGCTGCGCTATTTCAACCCTGTCGGGGCACATGCCTCGGCACAGATCGGCGAAGACCCCAAGGATATTCCCAATAACCTGATGCCCTTTATTGCGCAGGTCGCGGTGGGCAAGCGCGAAGCATTACAAATTTTCGGGGATGATTACGACACACCGGACGGGACGGGCCTGCGCGACTATATCCATGTGGTCGATCTTGCCCGCGCCCATGTCGCGGCCATTGCCTACGCTGAACAGGCAACAGGTGCGCGACCATTCAATATCGGTACCGGCCAAAGCTATAGCGTGCGCGACATGGTTGCTGCATTCGAGCGCGCCTGCGGCGCGGCGATAAAGACCCAGCAGGTCGGCCGCCGTGAAGGTGATATTGCAGCAATGCAAGCCGATGCCACGCGCGCCAATGCGGAATTGGGATGGAAGGCGACGCATGATCTGGATGCAATGACTGCGAGCACTTGGGCGTGGCAATCTGCCAATCCGGACGGGTACGACGGGTCGTAAATGAAATGTGCCCTGCGTAACAAACGCAAGGCACACTGAAGACGAACCGTTAAACCCTCACCACTGGAAAAATTCCCCAACGTCACTTTAACGCATGTGCAGCATTTCTTCTGTGCGTTTTGTCACACAAGCCTTCCAAGGGGCATTGAATTTCGGACCTCACACATCGCATCTGCGTGCGGAATTTCCGTAAATCCGATGCGTTATTGAAGAAATTACACGGCAAAGTTCACGCCTGCGCCCCAATTCCGCCGCAACCGAACCGCCAAAAAAAATGACGCTGCAAAACATACAGTTGACACGTGGTTCCGGGGGGTACCTTTCATGTCTTCACTATCCTTTACCGGTTATGTCACCGATCCCGGTGACGTGGCGCACTCGCATATCACTGATCTTTTCATCATGGAGATCGGCGGAACTGACCAGCTTTATAGCACGACACGCTATGATGGCGTCCTGCGGCACTGGAGCATCGATAGCGGCGTTTTGGTCATAGAAGACACCCAGCCCTATTCTGGCGGCGTGGTCCTTGGTGGTGCCGCAAGCATCAGCACGATAGCAGAGGGTGCTAACGCCGGTCTTTTGGTCGGAGGCGGTGCTGGCGGGGCGCTTCAGACGGTTGCGATTGCCCCTGATGGCGGTTTTACGACAGTAACGCCATTGGCCAGTCTTCCGGCAACATTCAACGGCTTTCAGCACGGGGTCACCCTTGTCCTTCCTGATGGAACGCAGGCTGTTTACGGTGCGCTTGCAGGCCAGACCGGCCTTGCCCGCATCCGCTTCGAAGCCGACGGCACCCTGCAAGATCATACGGTGCTTTATGATGCGGACCCTATGACGACTGCACGCATCGCGGCTGTCGCTCTGGCGACGGTTGAGGGCCAGAACTTTGTTCTTACAACAAGCGAAACCCAGAACGGCCTGACTGCGCGGGCAGTCGATTCGACAGGTGCTATCGTAAGCGCAACGACCATCGGTGCCGATGACGGTCTTTGGATCGGCACGCCAACAGCGCTTGAGACAACTACCGTAGGGGATGCGACATTCGTCATACTCGCCGCTGCCGGATCAAGCAGCCTCAGCGTGGTAGAGCTTGGCGCTGATGGCGGCATGATCGTGCGTGACCATGTGCTGGATGGACGCGATACGCGCTTTGGTGGTGTGACGTCACTTGAGGTTATCCAGACGGAGGGCAAGACCTATGTGATTGCAGGCGGCGCCGATGACGGGGTTTCGGTTTTTCTGTTGCTCGCTGGCGGTCTGCTGGTGCATTGCGCAACGATTGAAGACACCGACGATTTCGGGCTTGATAACGTCAGCGCACTGGCAGCATGGGACCGCATTGGCGGCATAGATATCTTTGTGGCCAGCAGCAGCGAACCGGGTCTTACACAACTGGCGTTTGATACCGGTGTTGCCGGCGTTGATCTGACCGCCGCTCTGGCCGGGGGGCCGTTAGTCGGCACCATAGGGAATGATATCCTGCAAGGGCATGACGGTGACGATGCCATATCCGGGGGGCAGGGTGACGATATTCTGCGCGATGGCGCAGGCGCCGACATCATGTCAGGCGGCAGCGGTGCGGATGTCTTTATTCTCAGCGCTGATGGCCGGACCGACACGATTACGGACTTCACTGTGGGCGAAGACAGCATTGATTTGTCGCTCTGGCCCATGCTGCGCGACATCAGCCAGCTTTTTATCACAATTCGCAGCGATGGCATGACAATCAGCTACGGTGACGAAATACTGATCGTGCAGAGCGCCGACGGGGGGCCCATTGATTACCGCACCCTGACAACCGCCGATCTGATCGGGGCGACGCGCCTGCCAGTCGAGATCACACCCGGCTATCCCGGGCCGGCAACGCCGGTTCCCGACCTGAACAACCCACCACAGGAGCCCCCGGGCGATCAGGGTGGCGAGAACAGCGCCCTGACACCGCTTCAAATCATTGGTGCAGGCAATCTGGATCAACTGCGCGACACGATGAATGATGCGGCGGGCAGTGGACCCTACGGGCTCACGATTGATGGAACCGACGCGAACGAAACACTCTTTGGCAGCGACCGGTTTGATTTGATCTTTGCGGGCGGCGGCAACGATACCGTCAGCGGAGCGCAAGGTGACGACACAATCCTAGGCCGGGCCGGCGATGACACCCTGAACGGCGGTGACGGTGCAGACACGCTCGTGGGCGGCATCGGCGATGACTGGCTTGATGGAGGCAACGGCCATGATTGGCTGAATGGCGGCGCGGGTGCTGATACCTTTGTGTTCAATGGCGGCGTTGATGTGATTGCCGACTTCGAACAGGGCATCGACCAGATCGTCCTCGACCCGGGTCTTTGGACGGGTCTGACCTCTGCCGCGGATCTGCTTTTCGTCTATGGCACCTACGAAGACGGGCGCATGACGATTGATTTTTCAGATGGCAATATCCTGCATATCGACGGGATCATCGCACCCGCCATGCTTGCAGACGACATCATTCTGTTCTGAACGTGATCAGTTGCTGTTTACCACAGATGCCAAATTATTCGTGAGACCAAAAAGCGTCAGCGCAGGGCCAAGCGCGCTTTCGGTGCCGTAGATCAGGTCATTCCCCTCAAGCATGAACTTTCCCGCCGAGAACAGTCCATCCGCCGAAGTCAGGTCGATCGTGAAGACAACACGCTCTTGCGGCGGCCCCGCGATACCGTCTTTCACGGCGCTTGGGGCGTATTCCCGCAAGATCAGAATTCCTTCCGGATTCGCGCTGCCCGCATTGACGCCACCAATAAAGGCGAGTGCCTCAAGCGCTGAGAATTCGACTTCAGGGAAATCAAAGATTGATTGGGCGCCAGTCGCACCAAGGGTGATGAACTGACGCTTGTCGTCTTCGATAAAGATACGGTCCCCGCCACGCACGGCGATATTGGAGGTCGGGTCGCTCAGTAACTGCTCAAACGGGATACCATAGATCCGGCTGCCACGGACCAAACGCACCTGCGGTGAATTCAGATCGAGAAGCGGGCCACCTGCCTGCGAGAAAAGATCGAGTATCTTAAAATTGCGGTTCGGCAGAGGATAAAGACCGGGCGCTGACACACCTGCGGCAAGATTTGCAGTGTTTGTCTGTCCCGGCTCGACAGTCAGTTGAACCTGCGCTGATGGCACGGTGCGGATCAGCTCTTCTTCGATCCGCTCGCGGGCTGTGTTGGGGGCCATTCCGGCAACGCGCAGGCTCCCGATATAGGGCACAAAGATGCGGCCGTCTGCGCTTACGATTTCAGGTTGCAGCGGCGTCACCCCAGCCACGCCAAAGATCGAGTTTTCTTCGGCGTCCCAGATCGTCACCTGAACAGTGTCACCCGATGCAATCACCATCGAGGCGGGCTGTTCCTGCGCAACAGGCCACGGTAATGTCGTCTGACCCGTGGCCGGCCAGCCCTGCAAGACAGGCAGCGTATTGCGGTTCACTTCATAAACGGCAAAATCGTAAGCGGGCTCTTCGCCTGCCGCAGCAGTATTTGCCTTGGCAGCGGCAAGAACCTCTGACTGAAAACCGGCGCCACGCGGCAAGCCGCAACCGGCAAGCGCACAACATACGACGAGAGCAACGAATTTATGAACGATCAAACCTGAATCCTTTCGGGCAATCCGCGTATCCTACACTGCCAAGTTTTTATGAACAGCGTCTAAGACGGCAAAATGTCAGATAATACACGGTCCTGACAAGAGGATCAGAAATCGATCGCCAATCCCTTCTTTTCCCAATCGCCATAGCGGACAGGCTCGGGCCCGTCGCGCCCGCCCAATTCGGTCGGCAGCTCTTGCGCACCAGCTTTCTTGCGGCGCTCTTCTGCCTCGGCCAAGGCGCGTTGTGCCGCAGGGGGCAGGTCTTTGATCTCTTCGGTCATGGCAGGCGGCTCCTTGTCGATATCCTGTGTTTGATATACGCGCAGAAGTGCAAGCTTCAAGTGAGACCACAGATGACCCAGACCGGCCTGCCTGCCCGCCGCACCGCCCATCATCTGCTGATGCAGATCACGACCGAAGGTCGCCTGATGGCCGAACTGATCGCCGGCGGGGCCTTGGCGCATCTGGAAAATGATGACCGTGCGCGCGCCCAGCGCCTTGCGACCGAGGCCCTGCGCGGCCTTGACCGTGCGGACCGGATGCTGAAGCCGTATCTGAAGAAAACGCCCCCTGACCATGTGATGAATGCCCTGCGTCTTGGCGTGATCGAGCTGTGCAATGGCGAGGCCGCCCACGGTGTCGTCAACGCCTATGTCGAAATCGTCGCCCGCAATAAACGGACCCAGTCCATGAAGGGTCTGACAAACGCCGTCCTGCGCAAAATCGCCGATGAGGGGCCCGCAGGTTGGGCCAAGCGTGCTGTGCCGCTCACACCGGGCTGGCTGCGGCAACCGCTGGTGGCCGCGTGGGGGCGCGACGCGGTGACCGGCATGGAGGCCGCGCATTTCGCAGGTGCGCCGCTTGATCTGACAGCCAAAGGCAACGCGGAAGCGGTTGCCGCGGCGGTCGGCGGAACAGTTTTGCCGACAGGCTCTGTCCGTGTGCCAAATGTAGGACAGGTGTCGTCCCTTGCAGGATATGCGAGTGGAGACTGGTGGGTACAGGACGCGGCAGCGGCTATGCCCGTGAAACTGCTCGGCGATGTCAAAGGACTGAGAGTGCTTGACCTTTGCGCCGCACCGGGTGGCAAGACCATGCAACTGGCGGCCTTGGGCGCAGATGTCACAGCCTTGGATATCTCGGACAAGCGGATGGCGCGGGTCAGCGAAAACCTTGCCCGTGTGGGATTGACCGCAAGTTGCGTGATCAGTGACGCCTTTGAATTTAGTGACAGCGGATTTGATGCCGTTCTTCTGGATGCCCCCTGTTCAGCGACCGGCACGATCCGGCGGCATCCGGATTTGCCCTATGCAAAGGACGGGTCCGAGTTTGGCGCGCTGATCGACCAGCAGGAAACACTGATTGATCACGCGCTCACGCTTCTAAAACCCGGTGGGCGGCTGGTGTTTTGCACCTGTTCACTGCTGCCGGATGAAGGCGAAGTGCAGGCTGAAGAGGCGCTGGCACGGCACGAAGGTCTGACCATTGACGCCGATGCGTTGCGCATCGAAGGGATCGACCCTGACTGGATCACAGCAGAAGGCGGCCTGCGTCTGCGCCCCGATTTCTGGGCAGATCGCGGCGGGATGGACGGTTTCTATATGGCGGTGATGCGAAAGCCTGCGTGACTTAGCGGCAACCATTTCCTATGGTTCGGGAAAAATAGTCCCGTAAGAATATAACCCGAGGCCGCAGGAATTGGCGCAACTCACAAAATGGCAACAACGCCGCAGGCGCATGATGCACCGTTTTCATGCGCGCCGTGCCGCGCGTGCCGCCGTCGCGACAGCATTCGTATCCCTGCCGGAACCACACACAATTGGTGTTTTTGCCCGTGGTCAGCAACTTGTTGCGGGTAAATTTCTTTTCTCCGGTCTGTTTGTCGAAGGGAAGGAACACAGCATCTGGGATATCGCCGACGCCTACCCCGAGGTGTCGGATGAGATACAAGGATGCGGCTGGCTAGATGATCTGGCGGCGGTCGGGGACGAGGCTGCACGCGCCTTGGCGCGGACATGGGTGCTGACATGGATCGACCGTTATGGCGACGGCGGCGGTGACGGCTGGACACCCGGGGTCACGGGACGCCGGCTCATGCGCCTGATAAACCATGGCCCGTTTGTGTTAAGGGGGCAGGACAAGACAACATCCTACAGGTTCTTCCAGAGCCTTGCGCGGCAGGCACTTTTCCTGTCACGTCGCTGGCACGCAACCGAACCGGGTGTGCGCCGTTTTGAGGCACTGGCAGGCATCATCTATGCCAGCCTGTCTTTGAAAAGCATCGACCCCCATACCGCGCCAGCCTTGCAGGCATTGGCCGAGGACTGCGACAGCCACATCAGCGCAGAGGGCGCGGTTGCGACCCGTAAACCCCAAGACCTGCTGGATATCCTGAGCCTTCTGAACTGGACGGTCCAGTCATTGAAGGATGCCGACCACGCGTGCCCGCCGGAACTGACCAACGCCATTGCACGCATCACGCCCACCTTGCGCGCCCTGCGCCACGCCGACGGCGGCTTGGCGCGATTCCACGGTGGCGGCGTTGGTGTTGATGGACGGCTGGACGAGGCCTTGGTCGCGTCAGGCATCAAGACACCGCCCCGAGGGGACCGGCATATGGGGTACGCGCGCCTTGCGGCAGGCCGGACCACACTGATCGCCGACGCCGCCCCACCCCCGCAAGGCGCTGCCTCGGCTGACGGGCATGCCAGTACCTTGGCCTTTGAACTGACATCTGGGCGCAGGCCACTGATCGTCAACTGCGGGTCCGGTGCCCGTTTCGGAGAGGAATGGCGCAGGGCAAGCCGTGCCACACCCAGCCATTCCACAATGATGATCGAGGGCGTGTCTTCATCGCATCTTGGCCTCAGGGGGCGCGGGATTGCCGGCGCAGAACTTTTGACCGAATTGCCGACACGGGTGGACTGCATCCCCTCGGAAACAGCACAAACCCGCAAACTCGAGCTATCGCACAACGGCTATCAACCGTCACACGGGCTCACCCATGCGCGGACCCTGCAACTTTCGATGGATGGCCGTACGCTCGAAGGCGAAGACATGCTGACAACGCTTGGCCCCGATGATGAAGCGGCCTTTGATGCGGCACGGGCGCGCGGCAGCCTGCCCTATATCGTGCGGTTTCATCTTCATCCGGATATCGAAGCTGCAATAGATACCGCAGGTACGGCCGTATCTCTGACGCTGAAATCCGGCGAAGTCTGGGTTTTGCGCCACGACGGAACGGCGAAACTTGGCCTGAAGGCATCGGTTTATCTGCAAAATCACGAATTAAAGCCCATTGCCACACAACAGGTGGTTTTATCTGGTTCCGCAATGGCCTATGCGACGCGTGTCCGTTGGTCCTTGGCCAAAACGCAAGATACGCCCGCTGCTGTGCGTGATTTTGTGCAGGCCGATCCACTGGACGCCGTTGATTAGCCTTCAAAGGACCCACATGACCGATCTTGTCCCACTGCGCCGCGCCCTTCTTTCTGTCTCTGACAAAACCGGGTTGATTGATCTTGGCCAAGCGCTTGCTGCGCGTGGTGTTGAACTTCTGTCCACCGGCGGGTCCGCCAAGGCGCTGCGCGACGCGGGGCTTGAGGTCCGCGACGTGGCCGATGTCACCGGATTTCCTGAAATGATGGACGGTCGGGTCAAGACACTGCACCCTGTCGTGCACGGTGGCCTTCTTGCGCGCCGCGATCTTGAGGCACACCGCGATGCCATGGTGGAACATAATATCGGGCCGATCGATTTGTTGGTGGTGAACCTTTATCCGTTTGAAGAAACCGTCGCCAAAGGTGCCGACTTTGACACCTGCATCGAGAACATCGACATAGGCGGGCCTGCGATGATCCGCTCTGCCGCCAAGAACCATGCCTTTGTGACTGTTGTGACAGACGTGGAAGACTATGCCGCGCTCTTGACCGAGCTTGACGCCAACGAGGGCCAGACCACACTGACCCTGCGCCAGCAATTAGCCCAGACGGCCTATGCCCGCACCGCGGCCTATGACACGGCCGTCAGCACATGGATGGCGGGTGCGATTGGCGCAGATACACCCCGCCGCCGGTCGTTCAGCGGAACATTCAAACAAACAATGCGGTACGGCGAAAACAGCCACCAGTCGGCAGCATTCTATACCGATGGCACAAACCGCCCCGGCGTCGCGACAGCGGTGCAGCATCAGGGCAAAGAACTGTCCTACAACAACATCAATGACACAGACGCGGCCTTTGAACTGGTGGCCGAGTTCGACCCCGCCGAGGGCCCTGCTGTCGCCATCATCAAACATGCCAATCCCTGTGGTGTTGCGCGCGGTGCAACACTGGTTGAGGCCTATCAGAACGCCTTTGATTGTGACCGCACCAGCGCGTTCGGCGGCATCGTGGCCTTGAACCAGCCGCTGGATGAAGAGACGGCAAAGGCGATTGTCGAGATTTTCACCGAAGTCGTGATTGCGCCGGGTGCCTCTGATGCAGCCAAGGCTGTGTTCGCAAGCAAAAAGAATCTGCGCCTGCTGACAACCGATGGTCTGCCTGATGTCAAAGCACCGATCACCACCTACCGTCAGGTGGCTGGCGGCATGCTGGTTCAGGACAAAGACACCGGATATGTGGGCATGGATGACTTGAAGGTCGTGACCAAAGTCGCCCCGACCGATGAACAGATGGCCGATCTGCTCTTTGCATGGAAAGTCGCCAAACATGTCAAATCCAACGCCATCGTCTACGTCAAAAACAAGGCCACCGTCGGCGTTGGCGCGGGCCAGATGTCACGTCTGGACAGCGCGCTGATTGCCGCCAAAAAGGCCGAACGTATGGCCGAGGCGATGGGGCTCGACACGCCGTTGACCAAAGGGTCTGCAGTGGCGTCCGACGCGTTCTTCCCCTTCGCGGATGGTCTGATGGAGGCCGCTGCGGCCGGTGCCACATGTGTCATCCAGCCCGGTGGGTCAATGCGTGACGACGAAGTGATCGCAGCCGCCGATGAGGCCGGCATCGCGATGGTCTTTACCGGCATGCGCCACTTCCGCCACTAGAGGACCGCCATGCGCCTGATGTTCTTCACTGCCCTGTGGATTTTCCTGCTAGATCAGGTGATCAAGTTCTACGTGTTGTTCACTGTCTTCGGGCTGCGGTGGGAACAGGTCACTGTGCCCTCGGATCAGCTTCCTTATCCGCAGGCGGTGGATGTGTTTCCGCCGTTCCTTGTGCTGCGGATGGCATGGAACCGTGGCGTGAATTTCGGCCTTTTTGCTGAACATGACATGCGCTGGGTGCTGATCGGGGTTGCCTTTGCGATTACAGCAGGCGTGATCTGGTGGCTGAATAAAACCGGCGGGACCAAGTGGGTCTATATCTCGGGCGGGTTGTTGATTGGTGGCGCGATGGGCAATGTCATTGACCGCTTCTTTTATGGCGCTGTCGCGGATTTTCTGAACATGTCCTGCTGCGGGTTCAACAACCCTTATGCTTTCAATGTTGCGGATATCTGTATCTTCCTCGGTGCCATCGGGCTGGCCTTTCTTGCCGATGACAAAAAGAAATCGGCGTGACCTTGCGCTTGGCTTGAGCTACACAAACCCCACCAACCCTGAGGGATCATTGATGCGTGCGCTTTCCTTTTCTGTTCTGGCCCTAATTTTGGTCACCGCCTGTGGCAACACGGATCGTCCCCTGCGCGATTTGCGCTCGGCCAGTGGCGGGCCTGACGAGTTCGCCGTGATCCCGTTTGATCCGCTGGAAATCCCTGAAACGCGCGCCTTGCCTGACCCCACACCGGGCGGTGAAAACCGCGCTGATCCGACACCAAACGCTGATGCGATCCGCGCTTTGGGCGGATCACCTGCTGCAGTGTTTGCAGGCGGTATTCCTTCCGGTGATGCGGCGCTTCTGGCACGGACGAACCGATATGGCGTGGACCCGGCGATCCGCGCACAGCTTGCAGCAGAAGATGATGCGACGCTGCGTCGCGCTCGGCGCAGCAACCTGTTCAATCCCCTTGGGCGGGACAGATATTTTCCCGCATATAAGCGTCAGGCTCTTGATGCGCCAGCCGAATTGGCACGTCTTGGCGGGCTGGGCGTTGCTGTTCCGGAAATTCCTGCCGAAGCCATTAAGGCAAGAGAGCTTGCATCAGCCCCCTTGCTAGAACGGTTAGGGTTCCGTGGAGACTGTGTTTTCACAACCGAAGGATCACCGGACGGTCGCTTGCGCCGCGTCTGCCCGCCTGACGAAGAAGCAGAAGAAGAATAGGCGGACCTCACATCTGCGTATGGTGACTTGAACCAAGCGCAAAGCGGCGTACGTTCCCTTGTGTTGAACTCTGAAGGGATGCCTATGACACGCCTGTTCGCCGCTCTGCTCATGATGTTATCGGTTTCGGCCGCGCAAGCCGAAGAAGTCACGACCTATACGCTCGACAACGGCATGGAAGTGGTTGTGATCGAAGACCACCGCGCGCCGGTTGTGGTGCATATGCTCTGGTACAAAGTCGGGTCTGCAGATGAACCAGTTGGTGCCTCCGGTGTGGCGCACTTTCTTGAGCATCTGCTGTTCAAAGCGACTGATGTGCTGGAATCAGGTGAATTCTCGGCAACTGTGGCGGCCAATGGTGGCCGCGACAACGCCTTTACCAGCTATGATTACACGGCCTATTTCCAACGCATTGCCGCCGATCGGCTTGAGCTGATGATGCAGATGGAAAGCAACCGGATGAACAACCTGCGGATCACTGCAGAGGATGTCGAAACCGAACGTCAGGTCGTTCTTGAAGAACGCAATCAGCGCACCGAGAACAGCCCAAATGCGCTCGCCCGTGAACAGTTCCGCGCAGCCTTGTTCCAGAACCACCGCTATGGTGTGCCGATCATCGGCTGGAAGCACGAGATGGAAGAACTTGATTTGCAGGACGCGCTCGACTTCTACGATCTCTACTATTCACCCAATAACG
Source organism: Yoonia rosea (assembly GCF_900156505.1). NCBI lineage: Bacteria > Pseudomonadati > Pseudomonadota > Alphaproteobacteria > Rhodobacterales > Paracoccaceae > Yoonia > Yoonia rosea. The sequence goes on from NZ_FTPR01000002.1 coordinate 147,195, forward strand.
CGATCCTTGTCGTGGCTGGCGATGTTGAACCGGAAGAGGTGCTTGCGCTGGCAGAAACCTACTACGGTGTCATCCCTGCCGAAGATCAGCTTCCCGCACGCGAACGCCCGCAGGAACCGCCACAGCGCGCGGAACGCCGCATCACCTATGTAGACGACCGCGTCAGCCAGCCGTTCCTCGTGCGCATGTATCTGGCACCCGAACGTGACCCGGGCGCGCAGCAAGAGGCAGCAGCCTTGGTCTATCTGGCCGAACTTTTGGGCGGTTCTCCGTTTACATCAGCGCTGGGTCAGGCGCTCCAGTTCGACACGCAGACTGCAATTTATACCAATGCCTCTTATCAAGGCGCATCATTGGATGATGGCATTTTCTCATTCGCTGTCGTCCCTGCTGACGGTGTTGCCCTGTCGGCGGCCGAAACCGCGATGGATGAGACCATCAGCGCGTTCCTAGAGGCAGAGATCGACCCTGCGCGCATGGAAAGTATTCGCACGCAGCTTCGCGCATCCGAAATCTATGCGCTTGATGATGTGCAAGGTCTTGCCCAACGCTATGGCGCGGCCCTATCGCAAAGCCTGACTGTCGCCGATGTGCAGGAATGGCCCGAGATCCTGCAATCCGTGACCGCAGAAGACATCAAAGCAGTCGCCGCCAAAGTGCTGAACCGTGATCAATCCGTGACCGGCTGGGTCGTGGCAAACCAAGAGGAGGCACGCTGATGCTGCGTATTCTGATTGCATTTTGCCTGACCGTTGTCGCCACAACGGCGCGGGCGGAACTGGACATCAAACAAGTCACTTCGCCTGGCGGAATCAATGCATGGGTTGTCGAGGAACCTGCAATCCCGTTTGTGGCTCTCGAAATCCGTATTCAGGGTGGTGGTACGCTTGACCTGCCCGGCAAGCGTGGCGCGACGAACCTGATGGCCGCACTTCTGGAAGAAGGGTCCGGCGACATGACGGCGCAAGAGTTCCAGACCGCGCTGGAAGATCTTGCCGCCAGTTTCTCATTCCGCGCATTTGACGACAGAATGCAAATTTCGGCGCGCTTCCTGACCGAAAACAAAGAAGAAGCCATCGCCTTGTTGCGGCAGGCCCTTATCGCGCCGCGCTTTGACCAAGACGCGCTGGATCGTGTGCGTGCACAGGTCATTGCGGGCATCAACAGCGATGCCAAGAGCCCCAATGCGATCGCAAGTTCAACATTCTACGCCAACGCTTTCGGTGAGCACCCATATGGGTCCAGCATTGACGGCACGATCGACTCTGTCACTGCGCTGACGCGTGACGACATGTTCGAGGCGCACCGCAATGCGCTGGTTCTTGATCGGCTTTATGTGTCCGTTGTTGGCGACACGAGCGCCGAAACCGTGGGTGCCATGCTTGATGACCTGTTGGGTGATTTGCCCGCAGAGGGCCCGCCTTTGGCCGAAGACGTGGCCTTTGGCCTGGATGGGGGGGTCACGGTTTTTGACTTTGAAACCCCTCAATCTGTGGCCTTCTTCGGACAGGCAGGCCTGAAACGTGATGATGAGGACTTTTTCGCCGCTTTCATACTGAACCACATTCTGGGTGCGGGTGGCTTTGAATCCCGCCTGATGACCGAGGTGCGTGAAAAGCGCGGCCTGACTTATGGCATCGGTACGTCCCTTGTGCCCAAATACCATGCCGAAATGATCCTTGGCTCTGTCGCCTCGTCGAACGAGACAATCGCCGAAGCCATTGCAGTGACGCGCAGTGAATGGCAACGGATGGCGCGCGAGGGTGTGACAGCGGAAGAGCTTGAAGTGGCCAAGACCTATCTGACGGGTGAATACCCTTTGCGATTTGACGGAAATGCCGAAATTGCAAGCATCATGGCAGGGATGCAGATGATCGGCCTGACGCCGGATTATGTGGTGGACCGCAACAGTTTTGTTGAAGCCGTGACGCTGGAAGACGTGAACCGTGTCGCTGCCGAATTGCTACAACCCGACGGGCTGCACTTTGTTGTGGTTGGTCAGCCCGAGGGGCTTGAATCGACGCAGTAGCCCCTCTGCGGCCCTGTTTTCCACTCGCAGAATCGCGGTGGGCCATGCTACAGATTGTGGCATGGCCACCGCAGACCCCCAAATAGAGCCGCGCCCCGTGATCCGGCAACTTGATGACGCTGCAATCAACCGGATTGCGGCGGGCGAAGTGCTGGAACGGCCTGCCTCGGCCGTCAAAGAGCTGATCGAAAACAGCGTTGATGCAGGCGCCACCCGCATTGAGGTGGTGATCGCCGATGGCGGCAAGACCCTGATCCGCGTCACAGACAACGGCTGCGGTATGACAGGCGCAGACCTTCCCTTGGCGCTCTCGCGGCACGCAACATCAAAGATCGACGGCTCTGACCTGTTGAACATCCGTTCTTTCGGCTTTCGCGGCGAAGCGCTGCCATCGTTGGGTGCAACAGGTCGCCTGACGATCACATCGCGTGCAAAAGGTGCAGATGCCGCCATGATTGCTGTCGCCGGCGGCAAGACAGAGGGTGTGAAACCGGCGGCGCTTTCCGCTGGCACCGTCATTGAATTGCGCGATCTCTTCTACGCCACCCCTGCCCGCCTGAAGTTCCTGCGCACCGACAGGGCCGAGGCACAGGCGGTCACCGATGTCGTCAAGCGGCTCGCCATGGCCGAACCTTTCATCACCTTCATTCTGCGCGATGCCTCAAACGGGGATAACCGCACGGTGTTTCGTGCCGATGCTGAAACAGGCGATCTTTTTGATGCACTGCACGGACGGTTGCAGGTGGTCTTGGGCAAGGATTTTGCCGAAAACGCCCTGCGGATCGACACCCAGCGCGATGGTTTTCACCTGACAGGCTATGCCGCGCTCCCGACCTATTCACGCGGGGCAGCAGTGGCGCAGTTCCTTTTCGTCAACGGCCGCCCTGTGCGGGACAAGATGCTGCTGGGCGCGTTGCGCGCGGCCTACATGGACGTGCTGTCGCGCGACAGGCATCCGGTGGCGGCGTTGTTCGTGGACTGCGATCCGACATTGGTGGACGTGAACGTCCACCCAGCAAAATCCGAGGTCCGTTTCCGCGATCCGGGAACTGTGCGCGGCTTGATCGTATCCGGCCTGCGACATGCCTTGGCCGACGCGGGGCACCGTGCCTCCACAACCGTGGCGAACGCGACGCTGGGCGCGATGACTCCGCAACCGGCCGCACCCCGCGTTTACCAGATGGACCGTCCCAGTTTCAGCGCACGGTCTATGACCTTTCAGGCACAGGCCCCGGGATTTGGTGAACAACCCTCTGCACGGTTTGAACCGGTGGTGGCGGATGAACCCGATCACCTGCCGCTTGGTGCTGCCCGCGCGCAGGTGCATGAAAACTATATCATCGCGCAAACCGAAAAAGGCATCGTCATCGTTGATCAACATGCCGCACACGAACGGCTGGTCTATGAGAAGCTGAAAGCACAGATGGCTGAAAACGGCGTTGCGGCGCAGGCCCTGCTGATCCCCGAAGTGGTCGAGCTTTCAGCGAACGAAGCGGCGCATTTGCTGGAAATCGCCGATGATCTGGCCAAATTCGGCCTGACCATTGAACCCTTTGGCGGCAATGCTGTGGCTGTGCGCGAGACGCCCGCAATTCTGGGCGAGGTAAACGCCGCAGCAATGATCCGCGATATTCTGGATGAACTTGCCGACCAAGGCGACAGCGCGTCGGTCCAAGCCCGGATCGAGGCAATCCTCAGCCGTGTGGCCTGTCACGGCTCGATCCGCTCTGGCAGGCGCATGCAGGCGGCGGAAATGAACGCGCTTCTCCGTGAAATGGAGGCGACGCCACTATCAGGGCAATGCAACCACGGCCGGCCCACCTATGTTGAACTCAAACTGGCCGATATCGAACGGCTTTTCGGGCGCACATGATCCAGATTGGCGAGAATATCTACGACCTCAGCGATCCCATGGTGCTTGGCGTGATCCTTGGAGGGGCAATTTTGCTCCTCGTACTAATCCTTTTGATCATGACGGTGCGCCGTGCAGGAAAATCCACAGAGGCCGTCCAGTTTGTCGCGTCACAGGTCGGGCGCTTGTCGCAGGATGTCCATTCGTTGGGGCAGGGTCAGCAACAGCTTGCAGGCAACATCAGCATCGTCAGCGAGGCGCAGGCCAATGCGCAGGTGCATGTGGTGCAGACGATGGAGGCACGTCTGGCCGAAGTGCAGGCCCAGATGGCCGAACGGCTGGCTGAAAACGCGATGAAATCGGCGCGCGCCTTGACCGAAATGCAGGAGCGCATGAAGGACACGCTGACCGGATCGTCCGAAAAGACCACCAAAAGCCTGACAGAGTTGCAAGAACGGCTGGCCACAATCGACAAGGCGCAGACCAATATTGAAAAGCTGTCGGGCGACGTGCTGTCCCTGCAGGATATTCTGTCAAACAAGCAAACACGCGGCGCGTTCGGCGAAATCCAGCTGCAGGATATCGTGTCCAAGGCCCTGCCATCGGAGAGCTACACTTGGCAGGCGACCCTTTCAAACGGCAGCAGACCCGATTGCCTCATCCACTTGCCCAATCCGCCCGGCCCTATTGTTGTTGACGCGAAATTTCCGCTTGAGGCCTACGAAGCTTTGATGGCGGCAGAGACAAAGCCGGAACGCGAACGCGCGCTGACCACCTTTGGACAGGCGATCAGAACGCACATCAAAAAGATTTCCGAAAGCTATCTGATTGAAGGCGAAACCGCCGACGGAGCGTTGATGTTCCTGCCGTCCGAGGCCGTCTATGCCGAACTCCACAGCCGCCTCCCCCATGTGGTGCGCGAAGGTTTCACCGCGCGCGTCTGGATTGTCTCGCCGACCACCTGCATGGCGACCCTGAACACGATGCGCGCCATCCTGAAAGACGCGCGGATGCGCGAACAGACGGGTGCGATCCGCAAGGAACTCGCGCTGCTGGGGGGCGATGTCGACCGTCTGGTGACGCGCGTGGGCAACCTTGACCGTCACTTTGGGCAAGCGGCAAAAGATATCGAAGATATCAAGATATCAGCCGAAAAGGCGGGCAAACGTGCGCATCGTCTGGATCAATTTGATTTTGAGGAACTGGCGCCAGAGGACTCCGCAAAGGTCGTGCCCATTATGCCACCGAAGGTCTAGCCAATGTCGCAACGTGTTTTCATCACCGCTGGCGCGGGCGGCATCGGCAAGGTGATCGCCGAGACCTATGTCGCACAAGGTGCGCAGGTATTTGTGTGCGATCAGGACCACACAGCGATTGATAACCTCACAGAGGAGATCAACGGGACGTGCGTTGACGTGACCGATGAAGCAGCATTGGACGCTTGGCTGCAAGACGGGATTGCCAGATTTGGCGGTTGCGATGTCCTGATCAACAATGCGGGTATTGCAGGACAAGCTGACCCTGTTGAGGCACTTGATCTTGCACAGTGGCGGACATGCCTTGCCGTGAACCTCGATGCGCAGATGATCACCTGCCGCGCGATCGCTCCTGTGATGAAACGCCAGAAATCTGGCGTGATTATCAATCTGTCCTCAACCTCCGGCCTCTTTGGTGCGCCGTTTCGTGCGCCATATGCTGCGGCAAAATGGGCGGTGATCGGCTTTACCAAAACCATTGCAACTGAATTGGGACCATACGGAATCCGCTGCAATGCGATCTGTCCGGGTGCGGTCAGTGGTGATCGGATGGACAGGGTACTTGCCGCCGAAGCGCAGGCGCGTGGCGTGGCTCCGCAAGATGTCTATCAGGAATATGCATCCGGCAGTTCCCTGCGCCGGTTTGCTGAACCATCAGAAATCGCGCAGCTTTGTCTTTACCTTTCCTCTGATGCAGCGAAATTTATATCAGGTCAGGCAATCGCGGTTGATGGCAACACCGAGACTTACCATTCAGTCTAGGGACCGGACGCAATAAAGGAAAAGGCGCCACAAAACCAATTGGGACGCCTTTCAATAAATTTTGCTACCGTGATTAGATGCCAATGAAACGCTGCGCGATGCGGGGAACCAAACCGTTGAACCGGAGCGGCGCATCTGTTGCGGCAAGACAGATACAATCCATACCTTCCTCAGCGACTGGCGTGTGGTTCAAATCTTCGTTGGCAACCTCAACGTCACCCGCGCCAAAGCGGTCTTCTTCGTCCGTAAAGGCGCCCTGCAGCACTAGCGTAAGCTCTGTCCCGCGGTGTCCGTGATCCGGAACAGCCGTACCTGCCGGAATCCGCAATAGGCGGACGCTGGCGTCTTTTGATGTTTTCAGTACCAGTTGGCTTACACCGCCACCGACTTTGCGCCATTTCAGACTGTCGATATCGCCTGTGACATAATCCTGAAGAGGGCCCGGGAACACGCTGTCTTTTGTACGCCGCGGTGCCGGCTTGTCCGCAAACTTGCCACTGTCAATCAAGGCGAGTGTCGCAGCCAGTGCATCCTCGGCCACATCAACAGGCGCTGTATCCATCATGACCTCGCCGCCGACGGCTTCATATTCGGCCAAGGCCGCGCGACAATCGTCACACATGCTGATGTGGGTCGCCACGACCAGATTAAAGGCCTCCGGCAGCGTACCGGCGGCATAGCCCATCAAAAGGGGCTCGGTCAGGTGATGTTTTATTTTTGTCATGTCGTTCATCATTTCATTGCGTGGCGCAGCCGATCCAACGCCAACCTAATCCGCGATTTGATTGTTCCCAGTGGCAATCCCGTCTCTGCGGCGATTTGACTATGGGTCAGCTCGCCAAAGTAGGCGCGCTCAATCAGTTTCCTTTGTTCTTCAGGCAAAGTGGCCAAGGCCTGCCCGAGCTGTTCTGTTTCTTGCTGCAGGCCGATGGCATCGGCCTGATCTGGTTCCGCTTCTGGGCCCCATGGCAAATCTTCGGGTTCAGGCCGGCGCTGTTTGCGCAGAATGTCGATCTTGCGATTTCGGGCGATTGTAAAAATCCATGTGGATACACTCGCCTTGGTCGGATCAAACATATGGGCCTTGTTCCAAAGGGTCGCCATGACCTCCTGTGTGCATTCTTCTGCCAGATCCGGGCTGGCCCCCGATTTCATTAAGAACGATTTCACGCGAGGTGCAAAATAGCCAAACAGCTCGGCGAAGGCCGCACGGTCCTGGTTATCACGCACCGCGTAGACCTGGACGACCCAAGCCATGCGTTTCGTCGTCTGTTCGGTGTTCACCTTTGATGTCTCCGCTGCGCGCTTAAGATGTGCCTTCGCACCATCATATGTGCTTGGCACGGGCAACGCATCCGCTTTTCTCAAGGTGGTTGGTTCCGTTAACATATGAGTATTACGCGCCCAATGACGGAGTGGATCACAACAGAGGTGCTTTTTTGTGATGATCCATGTAAGTGGCAGCGACGTAACAACAATAAGAAACGATCAAGCGAAACTGGAGCCCCCCACCCATGCCATTCGAAACCGGGACGATCGCGCCCAAGAAAATTGCGGTCATTGGTGCCGGTATTTCGGGAATGGGCGCTGCACATGCGCTCGCACAAAACCACCAAGTTGTGTTGTATGAAGCAGAGGGGCGTCTTGGCGGCCATGCACGCACACGGATGGCGGGCAAGAACGGCGATCAGGCTGTGGATACGGGCTTTATCGTTTTCAACTATGCCAATTACCCACATCTGACAAAGCTGTTCGGCGACCTCGATGTGCCGGTTACAAAAAGCAACATGAGCTTTGGCGCATCGTTCAGCGGAGGCCGCATGGAATATGGCCTTGCCAGCATGAACGCGCTCTTCGCCCAGCGCAGCAATATCGCAAGCCCGCGCTTTTTACGCATGGTCCGCGATATTCTGAAATTCAACGCGAAAGGCCTCGAGGCAAGTCAGGATGAGACGCTGACCATCGGCCAGTTGTTGAAGAAACTGAAACTCAGCGATTATTTCCGCGATCATTATCTGCTGCCATTTTCGGGCGCGATCTGGTCGACCCCGAAAGAAAAGATTCTCGATTTTCCTGCCTATGCAATGATGAAGTTTTTTGACAACCACGCACTTCTCAGCGCAACGGGCCAGCACCAGTGGTACACGGTTGATGGCGGGTCGCGTGAATATGTCACGCGGCTTGGGGCGGATATGATGAAACGCGGTGTTGAAACCCGTCTCGGCGCGCCAATTGATGCGGTACGCCGCACGCAGGCTGGTGCCGAAGTCAAAACAGATGGCGCGGAATGGGAGGCCTTTGACGAGGTGGTCTTTGCCACCCATTCCGACGATACGCTGGCGATGCTGTCGGACGCCACAGCCATTGAGCAATCTGTGCTCGGCGCGGTGCGGTATCAAGCCAACAAGGTGGTTCTGCACTCTGATACATCCATCATGCCCAAGCGCCGTCAGGTCTGGTCGTCGTGGATCTATTCCGAGGATGCCCAGCGCACCGATACCGAGATCAACTTGACCTACTGGATGAATTCGCTGCAGCCTTGGCTGAAAGCCGAGGAGATGATGGTCACTCTGAACAGCAATCGTCCGATCAAGGAAGAACTGATCTGGGACGAAGTCACACTGCGCCACCCCGTCTATGATCTTGAAGCGATTGCCGCACAGGACGCGGCGGCGGCGATGAACGGCGCGAACCGGACGTGGTTTTGCGGTGCATGGATGAAGAACGGGTTCCATGAGGATGGCCTGTCGAGCGCCTTGGATGTCGTGCGCTCACTCGACGCGCGTGCGCGGATGAACGTCGCGGCGGAGTGACATCCACCGTTCAACATATCGCAGCTGAGACCTACCACGGACGGCGGGGGGCGGTAAAAAACGCCTTTCGCTATTCGATCGACTATGTGTTGCTGGACGCGGAGGCCGAACTGGCAACCCCGACCCTGTTTTCGCGCAATGCAGGCAACCTGATGTCACTGCATGACAATGATCATGGTGGCGCATCCAAGGCCGGTGTCGGAGCCGCGTGGGTGCGGAACGTGCTTTCAGCTTATGAGATAGAGGATGCTGTACGTATTGAACTTCTCGCTCAGCCCCGCGTTCTGGGTCATGTGTTCAACCCTGTTTCCTTCTGGCTTTGCTATGATGCGGATGACGCGCTGACCACAGTGATTGCCGAGGTGACAAATACCTTTGGCGATCGCCATTCCTACTTGTGTCGTCATGCGGACGGCCGTGCGATCACCAAGGACGAAACACTGTCGGCACAAAAACTGATGCATGTCTCGCCGTTCCAGCCAATCGAGGGCGGCTATACGTTTCGTTTTGATATGCAGCCTGACGCGATTGGCATCTGGATTGATTATTCACGCGGCAACGGCGGGCTGATTGCCACGCTGACAGGGCCACGCAAACCCATCACCAATACAGCGATCATCAAGGCGGCGCTCCGGCGACCCTTCGGGTCTCGTCGCGTGCTGGCACTCATCCATTGGCAGGCGGTCAAACTCTGGTGGAAAGGTGCAACGTTCCGGTCGCAGCCCGAACCACCCGCCGACGAGGTGAGCCGGTGAAGGCGCTAACCGACCGCCTTCCCGCCTATTCGCTTTTCGCTGCCGTTCTCGCGGGTGCAGGCCTGCCGATCTATATATATGCGCCGAAATATTACGCCGACACCTATGGTGTCAGCCTTGCCGCACTCGGCACGCTGTTATTCGTGATGCGCCTTTTCGACATGATCCAGGACCCTGTTCTGGGCTGGCTCAGCGAACGGCTGACAAGCGCCAAGAAGCTGGTGATCACGCTGACGGCGGGTGTCATGGCGCTGTCGATGATAGGGCTTTTTGCGGTGGCGCCGCCGATCAATCCACTTTGGTGGTTCGCGATCACGGTGACAGGGCTCTTTACGGCATTCAGCTTCCTCACGATCAATTTCTACGCCCAAGGCGTCAGCAAAGCCGGCAGTGGCCCGCAAGGCCATGTGCGGCTGGCCGCGTGGCGCGAAAGCGGGGCGTTGATCGGTGTCTGCATAGCCGCCGTCGTACCCACCGTGTTGATCGGTGTGGTGGCCGATCCTTTCGCGGCCTTCGCCTACGGCTTCACCGCGCTCACCGTGGCCGCCGCCATCTTTATGTGGCCCGAGTGGAAGGAAAGGGTCAGTCAGGAACCATCGCAGATCGGTGAAATCATTCGCGACAAAACGGCACGCAAGTTGCTTGTTTTGGCCTTGGTGAATGCCACCCCCCTCGCTGTTTCTTCGACACTTTTTCTCTTTTATGTCGAGAGCAAACTGGGCGCGGTAGGCTGGGAAGGGCCCCTTCTGGTCCTGTTTTTCCTCGCCGCCGCGGTCTCTTCCCCCGTTTGGTCAGCGCTCGCGCGGCGCTTCTCGCCCAAACCCGTTTTGCTGGCCGCCATGGTGCTTGCCGTCGCTTCATTTGGTTACACCCTCACTTTATCGCCCGGTGATGTGATCCCTTTCGCGGTTATCTGCGTACTAAGTGGAGCAAGCATCGGCGCAGACCTTACTTTGCTGCCCGCGATGTTTGCGAAACGTATGGCTGCCATCTCGCCAAATGGCGGACAGGGATTTGGCCTATGGAATTTGGTGAACAAGTTCACGCTTGCCTTCGCCGCGGTGGTTTTGCTGCCGCTACTTGAACGATCCGGTTTTCAGGCCGGGGCAACCGATTTGCCCGCTGAAGCCATCACGATGCTGACGGTGCTCTATGCACTGGTGCCATCGCTATTGAAAATTTTGGCAATCGGTTTGCTGGTTGCCACAAGACTTGAGGACTAAACGATGTCGTTTATGACCTACATTCTGATCGGTGCAGCCTTGATGGCCATCGCCGTGTTCCTGCGAGAGCGTTACGTGTCGTTCTGGGCGCAGAAAACTGATGATTACGCCGACGGCCCGATCTTTGATATCCGCGAACGATTCAACGGACCGATTGTCTGCGAAGGTGTGATCTACGGGCCAACCGGCCGCGTATCATCGCGTTTCGTAGCGGATTTTGAGGCCTCGTGGAACGGCAATATCGGAACCATGAAAGAGGTCTTTCATTACGACAGTGGACAGGTGCAAGAGCGCGAATGGACACTGACCCTTGGCAATGACGGGTCGATCAAGGCTGACGCGCCTGATCTCGTCGGTTCCGGTTTTGGTGCGCAGAAAGGCTCTGCCGTTTCGCTGAACTACCGCATCAAACTGACCGAAGAGGCAGGCGGGCATGCACTTGATGTCACCGACTGGATGTATCTGATGGCCAACGGGTCAATCATGAACCGCAGCCAGTTCCGCAAGTTCGGGATCAAAGTGGCCGAACTCGTCGCCACCATGCGCCCCAAAGGCAAAGCCTACGCAGGAGAATAATTGTGAAAAACTGGCAAGGAAAACGATACTGGCTTGTAGGCGCAAGCGAGGGGTTGGGACGCGAAGTGGCGTTCTGCCTGAGCCGCGCAGGGGCCGAGGTGATCGTGTCTGCCAGATCAGAGGACCGGTTGAAGGAATTGGTCGCAGAGCTTCCCGGTAAAGCCTCTTATATCAATGTAGATGTCGCCGACCGCGCCGCGGTTGAGGCCGCCGCCAAAGAAGCAGGCGAGATTGATGGCGTTGTCTATCTCGCTGGCGTCTACTGGCCGATGAAGGCCCAGGACTGGGACAATGAGAAGGCGGACATGATGGGCGAGGTCAACTTCCTCGGCGCATCGCGTGTCGTCGGCGCGGTTATCAAGGATATGGTCGCGAAAGAGGCGGGGCACATTGTACTGGTCGGCTCGCTCTCGGGCTTCCGCGGGTTGCCCGGTGCGATCGGGTATTCTGCTTCAAAAGCAGGCCTGATGTCTTTGGCGGAATCAATGCAGGCCGATCTGCGCACCTCTCCAATTGAAGTGCAGTTGATCAACCCCGGCTTCATCAAGACCCGCCTGACCGACAAGAACGACTTTACCATGCCATTCATCATGTCGCCAGAAGATGCAGCCAAAGAGGTGTTCGAGCATATGAACACAGAAAACTTCAAGAAAAGCTTTCCCATGCTCTTCTCTTGGGTCTTCCGTTTGTCGCAATTCATGCCGGATTGGATGTATTATCGGTTGTTCGGGTCCAAGTAGTCCCGATTACCGCGGCATCGGATTGGTGGCGTTCTTGTAGGGTTTCCAGTTCCTGATCTCTGGATAATACCGCTGGCGCCAGTCCTTGACGCGTGGGTTCATGACCTTGCGCCATGCAGGCGGGACCAGCGCGATCATCGTCATCAGCGGATAACCATAGGGCAGTTGCGGCGCCTCATCGTCATCGTAGGTCTGAAGTAACGGAAACCGCCGGTTGGGTTTGTAGTGGTGATCAGAGTGCCGCTGGAGATTGATCAGCAGCCAGTTGGAGGCCCGCTGAGATGCATTCCATGAATGCCTTGGCAGCACGTGTTCATATTTGCCATCGCCCAAGTGTTTGCGTGTGAGCCCGTAGTGTTCCACATAGTCGACCAACTCGAGCTGGAAGACAGCCCAGAACGCCTGTGTTGCGAACAGGAACACGCCCCACCAACCGCCGATGCCCCATGCAAGCAGGATAAAACCGGCTTCGAGCGCCCAATACCGCCAGAACGGGTTGGACCGATGAAACCAGGGCAATTCCTTGCGCGCCAACATCGCCTTCTCGGCTTTGAAGGATGATACAAGTGATTGGTAAAGCACGCGCGGGAAGAAACGATAGAAGCTTTCACCGTAGCGCGCGGTCACCGGATCGCGTGGCGTCCCGATATAGCGGTGGTGAACCAGCAGATGTTCGGACCGGAAATGCGCATACAGCACCGATGACAAAAGAATATCGGCCATCCACCGTTCCAGTTTGGGCTTTTGGTGCATCAATTCATGCGCATAGGTGATCCCGATTGTGCCGGACAGAATGCCAAGTGCTGCAAAAAGCAACCACTCTTCAAACCTGCTCAGATGACCGGATTGGACCACATAGAGCATGATCCAGAAGAGTGTAACAAGTTGGATCGGTGCCCATAGAAGCGTGATCAAGCGATACCAAAACAGCTCGCCTTCGGGCGTTTCAACATCCGGGTTTTGCGTGTTCAGCCCTGCGAAATAGTCCAGAGCCGTAAAAAGATACCATGTCGACAATGGTAAAAGAGCAATTGCCCAGCCTCCCTGAATCGCTGCAAAAACTGCGAGTGGCACCAAACCAAGCGACAACCAGAATGGAAGCGCGCTTGGTAGCTTTCCGATCTTCAAGTCTGCGGGGCTGTTTGCCATTTCATGTCCAAAACTATGCGTACGAAAATACTAGGAGGGGCGGTTCTTTTTCTCAATCGTCGCGTAACGTCACACTGGCAAGATCAAACACCTTGCGCATCGCCGTCGGTAACGCAGTTGGGTTAAATTTGGCTTGAGACAGGAATTCACCGCGCAACGGCTGCGTCGCTGGACCCGTCCGCGCGACCATAATCTTAAGCCGCAAATGAAAATGCGTAAACGTATGCCGCGCCTCTTCGGTTAACTCTCTCCAATCGGCTGCGAACGGCGGCTGTGGTTCGGGGTTGTCACCCCACTCAGACCCCGGCCACCCCAGCATCCCGCCAAGCAAGCCGGTCTCCGGACGCGTCTCGAGCAGCCATGCCCCGTCGGTGCGGCGCGCCACATATACAATTCCGAATCGCGTGGGTGTCTTTTTCTTGGGCGTCTTCTTGGGCAGTTCCGCTGCGGTACCGGCGATGCGCGCGGCACAATCATCACGCCACGGGCAAATGCCGCAAGCCGGACTGCGCGGCGTGCAAATCGTGGCGCCAAGATCCATTACAGCCTGCGCATAATCCCCTGGGCGTGTCTGGGGCGTCAGTTCCGCGGCCCGTGCAGTCAGTTCCGCCTTTGATCCGGGCAAGGGCGCGTGAATATCGTACAGGCGCGCCATGACACGCTCGACATTGCCATCGACCACGGTCTCGGGCCGGTCAAAGGCAATCGCAGCAACAGCCGCCGCTGTGTAGGGGCCAATGCCGGGCAGTTTTAGCAACTCTGCATAGGTATCGGGGAACACGCCGTCATAATCGGCAACCACTGCGCGGGCACATTTCAGCAAATTGCGGGCGCGGGCATAATACCCCAAACCCGCCCAAGCGGCCATGACATCGGCATCATCAGCCGCCGCCAAATCCCGCACCGTGGGCCAGACTGTCATGAATTTGCGGTGATAATCACGCACCGCCGCAACAGTTGTCTGCTGCAACATGACCTCGGACATCCAGACGGCATAAGGATCAGGCAGGACACCCGCCTTACGATCGGCCGGGGCAACACGCCACGGCATTTCACGCGCATGGGTGTCATACCATGCCAAAAGCTCTGCACTAAGGTCACGCAATGTTTATTACCCGTTTCAAACCGCCCCGCAGACTTGGCGCGTCTTTCATCTTAGAGTAGGGCTTAGACATGAAAGAACCACGTCCTACCAGCACCACGCGCGGATTTTCCCGCGCGGCGACGTTGATGCAAGGCAAAGTGCGCAAAGCCAGCGAGGATCGCGGCTTTGCTGTGACCCGCCTTTTAACGCATTGGGCAGAGGTAGTGGGTCAAGCGACGGCACAAATCGCCACACCTGTGAACGTCAGCTACGGCAAGGGCGGCATGGGTGCGACGCTGACATTGCTGACAACAGGGGCGCAGGCCCCCATGTTGGAAATGCAAAAGGAGCAGATTCGCGAAAAGGTAAATGCCTGCTACGGCTACCGCGCTATTTCGCGGGTCCGGATCACACAGACAGCGCCAACGGGCTTTGCCGAAGGGCGCGTGGCCTTCGGGCACGCCCCAAAAGTCAGGAAAACACCTGATCCAGCCGTGCAAATGGCCGCAAAGGCCCTATCTGAAACAGTAGAAAACGAAAAACTGCGTGCAGCGCTGACGGCGCTGGGCGCAAATGTCTTAACAAAACAAAACTCGCATCAGAGGTAGATATGAAACGTAGAACTCTTTTGGCCGCAGGTGGCAGTGCATTGGTCGCGCTGGGCGCTGGTTGGACACTGACACGGCCTGACCCTGCAACAGGGCTTTTGCCAGGGGCGGCCATGGCGCAGGGTACCGATGGTGCACTGCCTGAAGTGATCGAAATGGTTCTGGGCAATCCCGATGCACCGGTTGAGGTGATCGAATATGCCTCTTACACCTGCCCCCACTGTGCGTCGTTCCATGCCAACCAGTATCAGGCGCTGAAGGAAAACTATATCGACACAGGCCGTATTCGTTTTGTCTACCGCGAGGTCTATTTCGACCGTCCAGGCCTGTGGGCGTCAATGATTGCACGTTGCAACGACACGCCTGAGTTCTTCTTCGCCTTCTCAGAGCTGCTTTACACAGAGCAACGCAACTGGCTCGCCTCTGGTGATCCGGCCACAATCGTTGAAGAGTTGCGCCGCTTGGCCAAGACGGCAGGCATGGATGATGCGGCACTTGATGCCTGCCTCAGCGATGCGGCCAAGGCCGAGGCCTTGTTCACGTGGTATCAGGAAAATGCCGATCGTGACGGGATCACAGGCACGCCAAGCTTCCTGATTGACGGCCAGAAATATTCCAACATGGCCTATGACGAATTCGCTGCTATTCTGGACGGGAAGCTGGGCTAGATCAGCCCGCGCATGAACTGAAAGAATTGTAATGAAGCCTCTTGCGGGCCTGAAAGTTGTGGAACTGGCGCGGGTCCTTGCGGGCCCGCTTGCCGGTCAGACACTTGCCGATCTTGGGGCCGAGGTGATCAAGGTCGAAAGCCCCCAAGGCGATGACACGCGCCAATGGGGTCCTCCCTTTGTCGATCACGAGGGCGAACAGGCCGCCGCTTATTTCCATTGCTGCAATCGCGGCAAGAAATCGGTGGTCATTGATTTTCGCACCCCAGAAGGTCAGGCGCAGGTACGCCGCCTTGTGGCGGACGCCGATATCCTGATCGAGAACTTCAAGGTTGGCGGGCTGGCCAAATACGGCCTCGACTACGACAGTCTTTCCGCGCTTAACCCCCGTCTTATCTATTGCTCGATCACCGGCTTTGGCCAGACCGGGCCCTACGCCAAACGCGCGGGCTATGACTATATCATTCAGGGGATGTCAGGCCTGATGTCCGTCACAGGCCCCCCTGACGGGCAGCCACAGAAAGTGGGCGTCGCGGTCACGGATATTTTCACCGGCATCTATGCCTGCACAGGTATCCTTGCGGCCGTGAACCAGCGGCACACGACGGGCAAGGGCCAGCATATTGATATGGCGCTGATGGATGTCGCGACTGCCGTGATGACCAATCAGGCGATGAACTATCTGGCAACGGGGAACGCGCCCCGGCGGATGGGCAACGCGCACCCCAATATCGTGCCCTATCAGGTCTTTGACTGCGCCGACGGGCATATCATTGTCGCCAGCGGGAACGACGGGCAGTACCAGCATTTCTGTGTACTTCTGGGCCTGCCGGAATTGGCGGCGCATCCCGACTATGCGACCAATGCAGCGCGTTTGAAGAACCGCGATGCGCTAACGGCACAGTTGACAGCGAAAACGCAGACATGGACCAAGGCAGATCTCTTGGCTGCCTGCGAAACACATGGTGTCCCCGCAGGCCCCATCAACGATCTGGAAGAAACCTTCGCCGATCCTCAAGTGATCCACCGCGGCATGCGGGTTGATCTGGATGGTGTCCCCTCTGTCCGGTTGCCGATCACGTTCTCGGATGCCGATGTGACGCCAAGGACCGCGTCACCCAAACTGGGTGCGAACCAAGACCTGCTGGATTAAAGCCCCAGGCGGTCAAAGCCCGCATCAATCGGCCCCCAATCCACCAGCTGTAGGCGCACAGGCAGGGTCAGCACTTTCATGCGAAAACTGGCAGGCAGGCGCACGGCGTCTTTTTCCGTCGTGACAAGCTGTGCTTTGCGTGCCTCTGCCTCGATCTCAAGGCGTTTCATCAAAGCCTCGGTCAGCGGCTGATGATCGCCCAGCGCCTCGGCGCGGACCAAAGTCGCGCCCATATCGCGGAGCGTGACAAAGAACTTCTCGGGGTGGCCGATCCCTGCGAAGGCCAACAACTTCAGATCACGCCATGGCATGCCCGTCGGCAACGGGGCCAGATGGCCCACAAGATGCGGCACATCAAAATGCCACTGCGCGCCAAACCGGTCTTGCGCCGCAGGTGGCCCGATGGACAGCACCAGATCAGCCCGCTTCAGGCCCGAGGCCACAGTTTCGCGCAAGGGCCCCGCAGGAATAACGCGGCCATTGCCAAACCCCCGCATCGCATCGACGACAACGATCGAAAGGTCTTTGGCGACATCGGGGTTCTGGAACCCGTCATCCAACAGGATCACATCCGCGCCCGCCTCTTGCGCGGCGCGCACACCAGCCGCACGGTCCTTGGCCACCCATGTGGGTGCAAAGGCGGCCAGAAGCAGCGGCTCATCGCCCGTCTGGTCTGCTTTATGATCGCGTTCACTGACACGCACAGGGCCTTCAAGATGACCGCCATAGCCCCGTGACACGACGTGCGGGGTCCGGCCGCGATCCATAAGGCGCGTGATCAAAGCGATAGTTGTCGGTGTCTTACCCGTTCCGCCGGCGTTGATATTGCCAATGCAAATCACCGGCACATTGGCCTTCACCTTGGCAGGCCGGCGCAGACGACGTGCGGTGCCAGCGGCGTAGAGTGCGGCCAAGGGGGCCAAAGCGCGCGCGGTCAGTGTTGGTTGATCGGGTGGTGTGAACCAGAAGGACGGTGCGCGCATCTATGAAACCAATTCTTCCAGACGAAGCTGAATAAATGCAGCGATACGGTTCGTCACCGCAGCCCCGCGCGATGTCACATCCCAAGCCGCATGGGCGAGCTCCGCCGCTTTATCCGCAGCCAAAAGCGTCTCAACCGCAACGCCCAGATCATTGCCACAGCGCAGCAAACGGGACGCGCCTGCTGCGTTCAACCGTGCTGCATGACGTTGAAAAGGGGCCACCTGAGGGCCGTACAGAACAGCAGACCCCAGAGCTGCCACCTCAAAGGGATCGCGGCACCCTTTACCATCCAACGTTCCCCCCAAATAGGTAATCGGCGCGATGCGGTACCACAGGCCAAGCTCTTCGTCGGTGTCGACCACATAGACCTGCGTAATCTCGGATGGGTCCGGCTCGTCCGACCGCAAAGCGACATTAAAACCCTTTTCGCGCATTTCTTCGGCAATCACCGGGGCCATCGTCGCATCCTGCGGGACAACAATCAGCAAGAGGCGATGTGCGCGCCTGCTCGCGGCGTGATGGGCCTTTGCAATGTAATCAGTTTCACACACCGGTGCAGCTGCGGCGAGCCAGACAGGGCGTGTCCCGATGGCTTTGGAGATTTCGCTGCGCTCGGTTTCGCTACAGGGTAATGTTGGCGCGCAGTCTTCCATCGCACCCGTCACCAAAACATTATCCGCAGGTGCACCCGCATAAATCAATCGGTCCGCTGCCGCTTGATCAAGTGCAAGCACAGCCTCGAACTGCGACAACATCGAGCGCCGGGCACCGGGAACCCATTTCCCTACAATATCATCCAGCCCCTCAGCCGTCGCATCAACAAAGATGGACGCGAGCCGGGCGTTATCAATTTCCGAAAGAAGAATCGGGTCAAGATCGCCCTTCACCCAGATACTCATGGCTGGTCGCCAATGCGCAATGAAGTCGCGGGTATCATTGCGGCCCTCCGGCTCGGGCAAGGCACGTTGCGCATATTCCGGACCCCAATGCAGCAGCGTTGCCACGATATGAATGGGATCGCCGTCTTCGGCCAGTTTCCGGTCTAGGGTTTCAATCGCCATTAACTGATCAGGGCGGCTACACCGTGCCCAGATGATCGTGCCCGCGGGACGGGGTGGCTGCGCGGCCAGCGGCTTTTTGCGGTCGTGTGACCCCAAGCCTGCCAGATAAGCTGCGATTGCGAGGGATCTTGCCATTTTCTGACCGGTGGCCTTGCCTTAGCTTTCGAGTTCTTCAGTCGGCGACGCCGCTGTTTCTTCGTCCCGCAAGCGGTGGATGTGTGCAATGAAGTACCGCATATGCGCATTGTCAACGGTGCGCTGTGCGGCACCTTTCCACGCATTATAGGCCGCTTCGTAGTTTGGATACATGCCAACGATATCAATGGCATCCACATCCTTGAATGCGTTCTTGGTTGGATCAATCAGCTCACCGCCAAAAACGAGGTGCAGGCGTTGTGTCATGGATAAACCTTTGCGAAAATATGTGTCAGGGGCAGTCTAGGCCTTTGGCGCGGATGGCTCAAGCCGTGCAAGCAGATCACCGTGAAGCCGTGGACCGGCGGCCAGAACACCGGGAACCTGCGGGTGGGTATTATTGAAACGGAGCGGCGCACCGTGTTGGTCTGAAATCGTGGCGCCCGCTTCTTGCACGATCAATGCACCCGCCGCGATATCCCATTCCCAACTGGGGCGCAGGGTGATCATCCCGTCGAAACTGCCCTCGGCCGCAAGACAAAGCCTGTAGGCAAGCGATGACCTGAATGCGCGCTTGACTGGCGGGAGCGTCCCGCCTTTCCAGAACCGGGCATCAAAATTCGGCCTTGCGCCAAGGATCGTCGCATCATCAATCTGCGGGTCAGAGGCGCTGATCACCGCGCCGTTCAGCGTCGCACCACCACCAATTTCGGCAGCGAACATCATATCACGCATCGGCAGATACACCGCGGCGGCGACCGGAATGCCATTCTCGGTCACGGCAAGCGAATGTGCCCAATCATTGCTGCCTTCGATAAAGGCGCGCGTCCCGTCGATCGGGTCAATGATGAACTGGCGCTGCGTCTTCAGGCGCGCGGCATTGTCCTCGGTTTCCTCCGACAGCCAGCCATATTCGGGCCGCTCTGCTTGCAGGAAATTCTCGAGCATCGCGTTCACGGCCAGATCTGCGGCTGTCACCGGCCCCGCACCATGGGGTTTATCGGTCACATCAGGATTTTGCTGAAAATACCGCTTGGCAATGTCGCCGGACTGACGCGCCGCTTGCACAAGCAACGCAAGATCAGGCTCCGGCAAGCGTCAATCCTTCAACCAACAGCGAGGGAACGACGCGCGACAGATGCCTGCGGCCGTCATTGGCAGGCTGGATCGTCTTCAACATCTCGCGCAGATTACCCGCAACGGTACATTCGTTAACAGGATAGGCGATTTCACCGTTCTCAACCCAGAAACCAGCCGCACCGCGGGAATAGTCGCCCGTGTTGGGGTTGATGGTCGACCCGATCATTGAGGTCACCAAAAGCCCTGTGCCCATCTCGCGGATCAGATCATCGCGTGATTTGTCGCCCATGGTCAGGGCCACATTTGTCAGGCTCGGCGATGGTGGAGCACTGGTGCCGCGCGCGGCATTTGCCGTGCTTGGCATCCCAAGCTTGCGGCCTGTCGCCAGATCAAGCGTCCAGCCCGTCAGGACGCCGTCATCGACAATCGCACGCTGCGTGGTCGCCAATCCTTCGGCATCAAAGAGCTTTGATCCGGTGACACGCACGCGGTGCGGGTCTTCAATAATCGACAAGCCCTTGGGCAAAACCTGTTGGCCAATGGCATCGCGTAACCAGCTTGAACCGCGCGCAATCATGGATCCGTTGCTGGCTTGCAGAAGGCTCCCGATCAGGGTGCTGGCGACACGTTCATCAAAGAGCACCGGATAGGCCCCGGTGCGGGGGCGCTTCGCGCCCGCCCGTTCCACCGCACGTTCCGCTGCGATGCGTCCGATTTCTTCGGCGTCACGCAGATCGGCATGAAACACGCGGCTGTCATAGTCATAGTCGCGCTCCATCCCTGTGCCGGTGCCGCTGATCGCGACACAGGACAGACCACGATCACTGCGCGCATACCCCGCAGAAAATCCGTTCGTTGCAGCCAAGTGGATACGCCGACGCCCGTAACCTGCCGACGCGGATTGCACCTGTGAAACGCCTGCATTGCGCAGGGCTGCCGCCTCTGCACGCGTTGCGTCCTCTTGCAGCGCGGCAGGATCGGGTTCGTCGCTGGGATCATAAAGTTCCAACGCCTCGGTCGCAGTATTGCTTGCCAGTTGTGACGGATCAGCAAGGCCGGCATGGGGGTCTTCAGGCGCTTCCTTGGCCATCGCAACTGCCCGTTCCGCCATCTGGATCAGCGTCTCTGGCTTGGTATCGGATGACGACACACAGGCCTGGCGGTTGCCAACAAAGACGCGCAAGCCGATGTCGATGCCCTCGGACCGCTCTGCCTGTTCCAAGGCGCCTTCACGCACAGTAATGGAGATCGACGTGCCATCCACGGCAATCGCATCGGCGGCATCTGCGCCAGCGCGCTTGGCGGCTTGCAATATCTGATCGGAAAGGTCTGAAAGAGATTGGGTCATCGTGTGTCCTTTGCTTGCTCAAAGACCTAGTGCGCCAAGGTCTGCCCCGCAAGGCCAAGGATTGCGCAAAAGAAAAGGGGCGCAAGTGTCGCCACCTGCGCCCCCTTTTTCAAAAGAATGGGTTACCGTACACGATTGCCGTTCACGTTGACCTGACCGTTTGGCAGCACCTCGACAGAGGTTTCCATCTGGTCGTCACCGGTTGAGCGGGCAAACATCCCCACCATCATGCGCGCGCCCATGACATCCTGCTCGGGAACCAGCCCCATAGCGACCAGATTATCGAGCAGCGCGTTAAAGCCCGTAATCTCGATCGTCGCTGACCCTTCGGGGCGCGGCAACGGCGCAAAGCTGTCCATGTCGCTGTTGTCAAACGTGAAGGCCCCACTGCCCACCAAAGCGGCACCGGCGGCGTTGACGTTCAGACGCTCCAGCGTCACTGATTCAAGCTCGTACGGCATTTCCGCGCTGTTCATCGCATCCTGCTGTTCAGGATCAAACATATCAAACAGCGCCTTGCCACGGCCACTCAGTGCCAGCTGGATCGTCGCAGGATCGCGCGGCAAAACCTTGCCCGCATCGAAAAGATCCCAAAGCGCATCGCTGATCGACAGGTCAACCAGATCAAAACCAAAGGCAAAATCCGAAGCCTCTTCAGAAGCGGCAGTCGGGAATAGGACATTCACACCGTATTGCGCCAAGCTCAGTTCAATCGGAAGCGGGAAATCACCCGAAACGATATTCATCGCAACATCATTGGTTGATGACGTATAACCGACA
Source organism: Yoonia rosea (assembly GCF_900156505.1). Lineage (NCBI taxonomy): Bacteria > Pseudomonadati > Pseudomonadota > Alphaproteobacteria > Rhodobacterales > Paracoccaceae > Yoonia > Yoonia rosea. The sequence goes on from NZ_FTPR01000002.1 coordinate 169,251, forward strand.
GTGCTGTTGTTCATTTCACCTGTCAGTGTGGATGAACCCACCGTGATTGACCCCGAAGCCTGATCGCCATCTGCATTGATGTCGAAGACAAAATCCGAGCGGTCGATCGTATAGCCCCCTGCGATGGCAAAACCGTCGACGATCAGCGTATCAGGATCGTTCAAATCCGCATCGGCGGGAACCGACATTTCAGCCTGCGCCGCAATGGCCGTCATTTTACCGCCCGCAGTCACATATTCGCCATTGCCGCCGGGAATCTGAAAATCAACCAGCAGGTCGACTGATCCGATTGTCCCGTTATACGAGATTTCGCGCAGATCGCCGGTTTCGGTCTGATATCTCATGTCGATGTCGTTCACCATCACCTGCGCGTCACCAGTAAAGGTGATATCGCCGTCCACAACATCCTGAAGGGCAATACCATACTGATCCGCCGTGATCGCATAATTCATGGCGTCCGGATCACCGCTGACAATCATGTCCATATTTTGCTGGGTGACGGCCAGCGTCACGACCACACCATCCTCGCCTGTGATGACCATTGGATAGCTATCATCCATCGTCACGCGCACAGTACCGTCGGACTGTTCGTTGAAGGTGATCGTTCCGACGGATATCTCGGCGGTAACTTCATCATCCGTGGTCCGCAAAGACAAATCGCGGATCGTCACAACGCCGCTTGATGTCTCTTCCGCACCGATTGTCAGGCTGTCTTCACCGTAAAGGCTCATCTGCGCCTTCCAGTCTTCCCAGACCTGTGCGGCGGTGACGTCGGCCTGCGCTGCGCTGCCAGCGATCAATGCGGCGATGCAAACAGCACTACGCATTCCTGTCGGATATGTCATGGATGATCCCTTTCGATATATCTTTGTCCCACCGGACCCGGCTTTGAAATATACCGGCGATGGGCTTTACTATTCCGACAATAACTAGCTATCCCAAAAGCAATCTGAAAGGGACTTGTGTGAAAAACATCAATTTAGTCGGGAAAACCGTACTTATCACCGGGGCCAGCCGCGGCATCGGCGCGGCCGCCGCCTATGCCTTTGCCGAAGCAGGGGCGAACGTCGCACTGGTTGCCCGCAGCACTGACGAGATTGCCGAAATTGCCGGACAAATCGGGGAAAAAGCACTTGCGATCCCCTGCGATGTGTCGCGCTATTCCGATGTTGCCTCGGCCGTTGCCGCAACCGCGCGCACATTTGGCGGGTTGGATGTTCTGATCAATAACGCAGGCGTGGTTGAGCCCATTGGCCACCTGCAAGACACCGATCCAGAGGCGTGGTCACGCACCATCGACATCAACCTCAAAGGCGTGATGCACGGGATGCATGCCGCAATGCCCGGCATGATCGCCCAAGGACACGGGACGATCATCAACATCTCGTCCGGTGCCGCCCATGGTCCGGTCGAGGGCTGGTCGGCCTACTGCAGTTCCAAGGCCGCCGTCTATATGCTCACGCGCACAGCCGACAAGGAGTCCCGCGAGAAAGGCCTGCGGATCTTGGGCCTCTCGCCCGGCACGGTAGCCACGCAAATGCAGCGTGAAATCAAGGCGTCAGGCATCAATCCGGTCAGCCAGCTTGACTGGTCCGTCCATATCCCGCCCGAGTGGCCCGCACAGGCGCTGTTGTGGATGTGCACACCCGAGGCCGACGATTTCTTGGGCGATGACGTCAGCCTGCGTGACGAGGATATCCGCAAAAAGGTCGGGCTTATATGATCCGATGTGACAAGGATGGTGACACATGGGTCGTCACCATTGACCGCCCCGACAAAGCGGGCGCGTTGACGCGTGATATGCTGATCCGGCTGGCCGAGACCGCAGAGGCGGCACAGGATGCGAAACTCTTCATTCTGACAGGCACGGGCGGTGTCTTTAGCGCCGGTGCAGATTTGGAAGCCGCGCGTGCAGGACTTGCCACCGATCCGGTCTGGGAACGGCTCTCGGGCGCGATCGCATCCTTGCCGTGCCTCACCATCGCAGCCCTGAACGGCACAGTGGCAGGCGGCGCATTTGGCATGGTGCTCGCCTGCGATCTGCGGATCGCCGTTACAGGGGCAAAGTTCTTTTATCCGGTGATGAAGCTGGGCTTTCTGCCGCAACCCTCTGATCCCCCGCGCCTGACACGGCTTGTCGGGCCCGCGCGCGCCAAGATGATTCTGATGGCAGGACAAAAGATCAAGGCGGAACGGGCGCTCCAATGGGGATTGGTGGACCAGATCACCACCCCTGATGCGCTGCTTGAAACCGCACAAAATCTTGGGGCAGATGCGCTCTCTGCCGCGCCGGAGCATATTGCAGCGATCAAACGCATGACAGTAGAAGCGTTTAAACAGTAAAGGGCGGGCGCGGATGGAACCAAACGGATTGATGGCGCAGGCCCATAACGCTTTTGATCAGGCACTGGTCCTTGCGCAAGGCTGGCTTCTTTCACCGGCGGCATGGTCGCAATTTGCGCTTCTGATCGGTGCCTACCTTCTGGCACGGATCGCGAGCGGGATTATTACGCCGCGCCTGCGCACATTGCTCACACCGGATGCGGCCAACCGATCCATCCTCTCCAAGGCGCGCCGCTTCCTGCTCATCTTCCTACCGCTCACCTTGCCGCTCTTGGCTTATGGGTTCACCGCCGTCGGCGAAAGCGTCACGCGGTCCCTCTTCGGGTCCGGTGAAGTCATCGCATTCGGCAAGCGTGTCTTCCTTTTTCTTGCCGCCCGCGCACTGGCCAAAGATATCGTCACGGACGCCTTTCTGCGCCTTCTGGCGCGCTATATTCTGGTCCCTGTCGCGGCGCTCTATGCGCTTGGTTTTCTTGATGAAGTTACGATGGCGCTCGACGCGGCGCGGGTGACACTTGGCAATATCAGTTTCTCTGCGCTTTCCATCGTGCGCGGGCTTATTGTCGGCAGCCTGCTGTTCTGGCTGGGCCAATGGTCAAACGCGCAGTCCTCCTCTTACATCACGCAACAACCCATGCGGCCGGCGATCCGGCAACTGGCGATCAAGGCCTCTGAATTTGCGATCTTCACCGTCGCCTTCCTGATCCTGATGAATGTGATGGGGATCAACCTGAGTTCCCTGGCGATCATCGGGGGTGCCATTGGTGTGGGCCTTGGTTTCGGTCTGCAAAAAATCGCATCCAACTTTATCTCTGGCGTGATCCTGATGGTCGAGGGTCAAGCCACCGTCGGTGATTATGTCGAACTGGACGGCGGCGAAGCCGGAACCATCATCAAGATGGGGGCACGCGCAACGATCCTTGAGACTTTCGATGGCCGTTGGATTGTTGTGCCGAATGAGGATTTCATCACCACGCGGGTGGTCAATTACTCAGACTCCGGGTCAGCAAACCGGCTCGAGGTGGCATTTTCCGTAAGCTACGACACCGATATCAACCGTGTCCCCGCCATCATTGAGGCCGCCGTCTCAAAGCACCCCGGTGTCCTGCAAGATCCCGAAGGCCCTGACTGCGAATTACGCGGGTTTGGCGATAGCGGCGTGGATTTCGGGGTTGAATTCTGGGTCGAAGGCATTGACGACGGCAAGAACAAATACGCCTCTGACGTGCTGTTCCTAATCTGGAATGCCCTCAAGGAAAACGATATCGAAATCCCCTATCCACACCGTGTGGTCGAGATCAAAGGACCCATGCCCGCGTGAGCGATGCCGTGGTCATTGGTGCGGGGCCCGCTGGCCTGATGGCCGCCGAGCAATTGGCCAAGGCCGGTGTTTCAGTGACCATCGCCGATGCCATGCCATCGGTGGGGCGGAAATTCCTGATGGCAGGCAAATCAGGACTGAACATCACCAAGGTTGAGCCAAGTGCCGCTTTTCTTGCGGCCTACGGCAGAGACCTTCCGGCGGCGCTCATGAATGCGCTTGATGATTTCGGCCCGGAACAGGTGATGGCTTGGGCGGAAGGTCTGGGGCAAACCGTCTTTACCGGTTCGACTGGTCGAGTCTTTCCCACCGTGATGAAAGCCTCACCTTTGCTGCGCGCATGGCTCGCCCGCTTGCAGGCAGGGGGCGTGCGCATCGAAACACGTTGGCGTTGGGAGGGCTGGCAGGGCGACGCTTTGCGTTTTGAGACACCCGACGGCACGGTCTCTATTGCACCAAAGGTGACCATCCTTGCAACAGGTGGCGCCAGTTGGGCGCGCCTTGGGGCAAACGGGGCTTGGGCCGCGCATCTGCAGGATCAGGTCGCACCCTTTGCCCCTGCAAATATGGGATTTGTGGTGGATTGGTCGCCCCATATGGCCCCCTATCTGGGTGTGCCGGTGAAATCGGTGGGCTTAGCGGCAGGCAACCGGAGCACACGTGGCGAGTGCGTCATCTCTGAACGCGGCATCGAAGGTGGCGGCATCTATATGGTGTCGAAAGCCATGCGCGAAGGGGCACCGCTGACCATTGATTTGCTGCCTGACTGGCCCGAGGACAAGATCCGCACGGCGCTGCAAAAACCACGCGGCAAGGCAAGCTTGTCCAACCACCTGCGCAAAGTGCTAAGGTTTTCGCCGGTGCAGACGGCGTTGCTGATGGAATGCGGGCGACCCTTGCCCGATGATCTTGCGCCACTGATCAAGGCTCTCCCCGTCGCGCACCAAGGGCCACGGCCCATGGACGAAGCGATTTCCACTGCGGGCGGCGTCAGGTTCAGTGCGCTCACCGATGATCTGATGCTGAAACAGCGCTTTGGTGTGTTCTGCGCAGGCGAAATGCTGGATTGGGAGGCACCAACAGGGGGCTACCTGATCACGGCGTGTCTTGCGACAGGACGGCGCGCAGGCCTAGCCGCCGCCACGCTTTGCTGCGCGTAAGCGCAAGAAGAACGTGGGCTCGAAAAGCATTGGCACAAGGCCGCCACACCATCCAGATTGTTTATTCCAAAAAGAGTGTAAGCTATGGGTCTCTCACCCTGACGGAATGGCAGGAGGGCATGTTGTGCGCTAGACTAAGGCCCATTGCGAACACTAAATGAGTCGCTGGTGGTACGTTATTCAATCACAACGAGAACCACTGTCATTTGCATAACCCCGAAAGCCCGTTAGACTAGGCAGACCGTTGCATTTATGCACCGAAGGCACAAGAATTACGCAATCAGCGGCAATCCGAGCATCAGCCAGTTGAGAACGAATAATCAGCCAGTCTTGAATGTGCGATTTATTTATCTATTAAATTCAATGCACTATCGGCGCTTACGCGTTCAGCCGCCGAAGATACGCTCCTGGAGCCCGGAGGAAGATGACAACCCCTTAACTTTTGCATCTAGGATTCGCATGAAATCCCTGATTCAGTGCGACAATGTGGGTCGGTCACGCTTTGGCCGTTAGACCCCTTGCACAAATGGAGTAACACTATGCGCATTACAACAACACTTGCAGCTGCAGCAGCTCTTGCAGTATCCGGCGCCGCAGCTTCTGCTGGTGGCATGGCTGAAGAAGTCATGGAAGCACCAGTCGTCGTAGCTGAGGCACCAGCACCAGCAGCTTCGTCAATCAGCCCAGTATACGTAGTTCTGGGCGTGCTTGCTGCAGTTCTGATCGCAGCAGCAGCTGACCAGTAAATCAGGATCGACGATCTTGTTTTGAAAGGCAGGCCTATTGGCCTGCCTTTTTTCGTATCAACGCCTTGCTATCATTGCGAGCCGGATCAATGTCCGCTCCATCAGCGCATTCTGCGGCGCGGTACTTGCAGAGCGGAGTTGCAGATCGACATCTGTCAGCGCTGTCAGCGCCTTTTCCAGACGGTCACGCCCCCACTGGCCGGCCTGCCTGACGATCTTGTCACGTCGCGGGCCAAAGACAGGGGGCCTTAGCCGCCCCACACCTGCCGCAGGCCCACCCGGATCCGAGGCGACCACATGCAGCCTGCGAAAATGGCGCATTGCCCCGATGCAAAGCGTCACCGGCGTGACACCCTGCGCATAGAGACTGCGCAAAATCGGGCCCAGTTGATCAGCCTGACCTGTGGCCACGATTTCCAGTACATCGTCAACGTCCACCTCGGCAGATTGGGGTGCGTTGGCCATGATGTCGGCGATGCTCAGCGGGCTGTCATCGCCACGCTTGTATAGGCTCACCTTCTCGATCGTTTGTCTGAAATCCCCGGGTTCGAGACTGTTGGCCAGCGCCAGGAGCGCATCCATCACATCACGGTCAGGCAGGGCGACACCGGCATCTTTCAACGCCAACTCGACATCGGCCATCGTCGGCGGATCATCGTAGAGGCCGATAGATACAGCGTTGCTATACCCCTCAACCACCTTCCGAAGGGCAGATTTCGCGGTCAGCTGGGCGGCCGTAATCACAACTTGTGCATCACCGGGCTGCCAGTCGGCCAAGGCTGCGGCGATAACCTTTGACAGACCATCCGTGGCGTCCTCAACAAAAGCGACCCTATGCCCAGGAAAAAACCCCTGTGCCTTGATCGCATCATCCAGCATTGCAGGATCCTTGCGCAAATCAGAGGCACTGATCCGTGTCAGGCGCATTTCCTCTTCGCCTTGCGGGCCGACCAGTGCGTTGATTGCGAGTTGGCGCTTGTCGGCCACCCGCATCGGATCGGCGCCAAAGATCAAAAGCGCCATATGGGACGGGTCCGGCTGCCGGAAGTAGTTATTCGCCGCGGCCCCCGTCAGCTTCATCAGTCAAGCTCGGTGGCGCGGATCAGGACACGGCTGACAATCAGATCAGCAAGGATCACCGACACCCGCGCTTCGGCGTCATCGCGCGTGGCTTGCGTTGCGTTGGTTGATCCTGTGGCAGAGTAACTTGTAAAGGCCTCGACCTCGCCGCCATCGATCTGGCGGCCATCATCCAGCGCGATCAATCTCCACGTGGCTACGCCAACAATGTTAAAGCGCGAAGTGTCACCCTCTGATGTAATCGCTGCCGCCCGCTGGCTGGAACGTACCGTTGTCTTGAGTGCATATTCCGGTGCCACACTGCGCCCTAGCCGCTTTTCCAGCTGCTCGCGCAGGCGAAAGCCCGCAACGCTCGCGTCCGTCTCAAAGGCAACACGCCCCCGCAACCCCGTATCTGTGCCATAGATCGGCGCAAAGCCGCAGCCCGCCAGACCCAACAGGACAAGCAGGACAGTGCGGCGGGGTGTGAGGCTAGATGACAATATTCACGATCCTTCCAGGAACGACGATCAGCTTTTTGGGTGCTGCACCACCAAGGGCAGTTTGCACGACCTCAAGGCCCAAGGCGAGCTCTTCGACAGCCTCTTTGCTGGCGTCGGCGGGAACCTGTATTTCGGCACGCCGCTTACCGTTGATCTGGATCGGCATCGTCACCGTGTCTTCGACCAGCATCGCCTCATCCGCAACCGGCCAAGGGGCGTTGGCAATCAGACCCTCACCGCCCAGCATGGACCAGATTTCCTCGGACAGATGCGGCGTCATGGGCGACATCAGTTGCGCCAGCACAAGTGCGGCTTCGCGTTTTGCAGCACCGCCAGCCTTTGATTTCGCAAGCGCGTTGGTAAAGGCGTAAAGCTTGGCGATCGCCGCGTTAAATCCGAAGGTTTCGACACCCATCGTCACATCATGGATTGCCTTGTGCATGGCGCGCAGCAGATCCGCATCGCCCTCACCGGTCGCAGTGTCCATACCGGCAATTTCGGACGTCACACGGTAAACGCGGCCCAAGTGTTTATAGGTTGCCTCGGCGCCCGATGCCGTCCACTCCACGTCCCGCTCGGGCGGGCTGTCGGACAAGACAAACCAACGCGCGGTATCCGCGCCGTATTTCGCCAAGATATCATCGGGGTCGACCACGTTCTTTTTCGACTTCGACATTTTCGCCGAAGGGATGATCTCAACCTCTGTGCCATCGGCCAGCTTCCCGTCGGTCACATCCTCGGGCAGGTGATAGACAGGACGGTCTTTGTCGTCTTTGGTCTGATATATCTCGTGCGTCACCATGCCTTGCGTAAACAACGCATCGAACGGTTCTTTCGCGCTTTCCGGCAGGTGGCCGGTCATATGCATCGCCCGCGCAAAGAAGCGGCTGTAGAGCAGGTGCAGAATCGCGTGCTCGATCCCGCCGATATACTGGTCGACGTTCATCCAGTAGGATGCATCTTCCATGTTCGTCGGTGTGTCGGCATCCGGTGCTGTAAAGCGCGCGAAATACCATGAGGAATCCACGAAGGTATCCATCGTGTCGGTTTCACGCTGGGCGGGCTTGCCACAAGACGGGCAGGCACAATCACGCCATATCGGATGACGGTCGAGCGGGTTGCCGGGCACATCGAAGGACACATCATAGGGCAGTTCGACGGGCAGATTCTCTTTCGCCTCGGGCACCACGCCGCAGTCATCACAGTGAACCACGGGGATTGGACAGCCCCAATAGCGCTGGCGGGACAGGCCCCAATCGCGCAGGCGGAATTTCGTCACGCCCTCACCGATGCCATTGGCCTCGCAGAAGGCAATGGCCGCAGCGATACCCGCGTCGCCTGTTTGCTCGGTCTCGCCTGCGAAGCCGCGGATATAGATCACAGGTTCTGTTTTAGGCGGCACATAGGCGTCACCGCCATCTTCAGGCAATGTAATGCCTTCGTCTTTGACAGGCGCATAGGTGCTGATCACGGGCAACCCGTATTTGCGTGCGAAATCAAGGTCGCGTTGATCGTGGGCAGGGCAGCCAAAGATCGCGCCCGTGCCGTAATCCATCAGGATGAAATTCGCGATAAAGACGGGCAGATCATCGTGGCCTTCCAGCGGGTGCTTGACCCGCAGGCCGGTGTCATAGCCCAGCTTTTCCGCCTTCTCGATCGCCTCGGCTGTAGTGCCACCCTTGCGGCATTCGGCGCAGAATTCGGCTATCTTGTCGTCTTTCGCTTCCAGCTCTTTCGCCAGCGGATGATCGGGGGAAATGCCGACAAAAGACGCGCCCATCAACGTGTCAGGGCGGGTGGTATACACCTCAATCTCGCCACCGCCATCGGTGCGCGTGAAAGCAAACTGCAAGCCGCGCGATTTGCCGATCCAGTTGGCCTGCATCAGCTTCACCTTGGCGGGCCAGTTATCCAGCGTATCCAGCGCCTCAAGCAGCTCTTCGGAATAATCGCTGATCTTGAAGAACCATTGCACCAGTTCGCGGCGCTCGACCTCGGCACCCGACCGCCAGCCCTTGCCGTCGATCACCTGTTCGTTCGCCAACACGGTCATATCGACGGGATCCCAGTTCACCACAGCTTTCTTGCGGTAAATCAGGCCTTTGGACAGAAAATCAATAAACAACGCCTGCTGCTGGCCGTAATATTCGGGATCACAGGTCGCGAATTCACGGGACCAGTCAATCGACAGGCCCAGCGGCTTCATCTGCGCCTTCATGTCGGCGATATTGCCGTAGGTCCAATCCTTGGGGTGCCCGCCTGACGCCATTGCGGCATTTTCCGCAGGCATTCCGAAAGCGTCCCACCCCATAGGATGCAGCACGTTGTGGCCCGTTGCGAGTTTATACCGCGCGATCACGTCGCCCATGGTGTAGTTGCGCACGTGGCCCATGTGGATACGTCCCGACGGATAGGGGAACATCTCAAGCACATAATACTTGGGCTTGTCGGTGCTGCGCGCGGCCTTGAATGTCTCGGCGGCGGCCCATGTGTCCTGCCATTTCGCCTCGATCTCGGCGGGTGCGTAGGTGATCATCTTATTGGTCTTTCTCAAAGCGAAACGCCGGGCGTGTGGGCCCGGCGCTATTCATAATCGGGCTGGTCGCCGATGGCTATAGCGCGCCGTCAGCAATCCGCAACTGGCGCGCACGCGATAGGATCGCATCCTCGACCGCGCGCTGGGTTTCGGCGGCGACAGGGCCGTTGCGTGTCAGAAGGCTCACGTTCAAGGAACGCGCATCCATTGCAGGGTCACTGACCTGAATTGTCGCGCGGTAGGCCTGTCCACTGCCAGGCGGGGTGCCAAAGCCGGTTGTAATGACACCGGTAAAAGGATCAGCGGATTGCACGGGCAGAAAGCTGAGTACATCCAAAGATGCCGCCCACAGATAGCGGTTGACCGCCACACTTTCGGCCCCGCGCGGGGTTGGTGCCGGGCCACCGCAAGCCGCCAGCGAGACAACCAAAATTACAGAAACAAGAGCATGTCTTATGCGAATCATCGCTATTCACCCGTCCTATCAAGACCTAATCACTGACAGCGCTGTGTCGCTAAATGCAAACGAACCCACCGCGACGACGAAAGCAAAGAACAAACTATTCATGTTGTGTCGCGGTCAAAATCCGGACTTACTCACGCGTCGTAAGTACTTAACAACTGGGTTTTCAGGCCACAAGAGAATTCTCCCGGACGCAGCCTGACATAGCGCCAGACACGACTGTGGCAAAGTTGCACCAGAATCCGTCGCCATTCACCCCGCCGGTCTCATCAACTTGCAATGGGATAACAAGGGGTAGAAAACACAGCTAATCAATTTGGGCGTACCCGAGTTGAGTTAAATTGTAACCACGAGGGAATATAACCATGAAAAAGGTGCTTCTTACTACTACTGCACTTGTCTTCACAGCTGGCTTCGCCGCTGCTGACGGACACTCCGGTGCGTCAATCACCATTTCTGGTGAAGCTGTCGCCGGTGTAAAATACATCGAAGATGCTGCACAAGAAACAACTCAGTACCTTGAGCTGGATTTCGGCATTGCTGGCAAGACCACAACAGACGGTGGCCTTGAAGTTGGTGCGTCATTCGACCTGGACCTGAACACAAACGGCGAAGCTGCGCCCGACGACGAAGAAGTCTACATCTCTGCTGGTGGCATCACGCTGACTCTGGGTGATGTTGGTGCGGCTGACGACGCTGTTGTTGGCAACCTGAGCGACGTTGGTTTCGACGGTATCGGCGTTGACGATGTTGCAGAAGCCTTCTTCGACATCACAAGCCAGAACATCCTTGTAAAAGGTGAGTTCGGTGCGATCACTGTTGCTGCTTCTGGCAGCATGGACGAAGCTGGTGTGGATGCAGTCGATGACTTCGTAGTTGCTGCAGGCTATGACGGCGGCATGTACTCGGTCGGCATTTCTTACGCTGACGTAGCGAGTGGCGATTTTGAAGTCATCGCACTTGGCGGCTCTGTTACTGCCGCTGGCGCAGACCTGAACCTTTTCTGGCACCAGGCTGACGATGGTAGCGACACAATCTCCGGCTACGGTGCATCTGTTGCATACCCAGTTGGCGCTCTGACATTGGTTGGTACCGTTGGTACAACCGATCTTGATGACGACGACGCTGACTTTGGTGTTGGTGCTGAATACGACCTCGGTGGCGGTGTTTCACTTGCCGGCGGTATCGGTCAGGTTGACGATCCATTTGCAGACGACGACGGCATCACTGTTGCTGACTTCGGTATGAAAATTAAGTTCTAATTCACGCTTGTGAATTGAATTGAAAGAGCGGGCGTTTTCGTCCGCTCTTTTCTTTTGCGCATCCATGTTGCACATAAACGGCAAAGAAGAGGTGCCTATGTCCCTATCCGAAATCACCGCCCGCATGGCGAAAGCTGCCGAAACGGCAGGTCGGTCAATGGATGATCTGTCTCTTATTGCGGTGTCCAAGGTGCAGCCCAATGCGCGTGTCGCGGCAGTGCTTGACGAAGGCCATCGGATATTCGGGGAAAACAAGGTGCAAGAGGCCGCTGGCAAATGGCCCGCCTTTCGTGAACGCTATGACGGGATCGCACTTCACCTGATTGGCCCGTTGCAAACCAACAAGGTCAAACAAGCCATGCAACTGGCCGATGCAATCCACACAGTCGACCGCGCAAAGCTGGCAAAGACAATTGCGCGCCATGCCCAAGAGCTGGGTACCTGCCCCGATCTTTTTGTGCAGGTCAATACCGGCGAAGAGCCCCAGAAGGCAGGCGTTCTGCCAAGTGAGGCGGATGCTTTCATCGCCGAGGTCCGCGCGCTTGATCTGCCGCTGAAAGGGTTGATGTGCATTCCACCCGTCGATGAAGAACCGTCCTTGCATTTTGCCCTGCTGGGCAAGATCGCGGCGCGCAATGATCTTGCGGGTCTGTCGATGGGCATGAGCAGCGACTTTGAAAGCGCCATCGCCTTGGGTGCCACACATATCCGCGTCGGTTCGGCCATTTTTGGTGAGCGCGTCTACGGGTGAGCGACGATTACGCCCCGCCCCAAGACCCTTTGACGATCCTGCATGACGACCATCAGGTTCTTTTGGTCGACAAGCCAAGCGGCCTTTTGTCAGTCCCCGGCAAAGGCCCGCATCTGGCCGATTGTCTTTTGACACGTGTACAGGCGGCCTTTCCCATGGCGTTGCTGGTGCACCGGCTTGATCGTGACACCTCGGGGGTGATGATTTTTGCGCTGACACCTCATGCGCAGCGGCACCTCGGGCTGCAATTCGAAAAACGGCAGACCAAGAAAACCTACATCGCACGGGTCTGGGGCGAGATGGCGGAAAAGACAGGGACCGTGGATTTGCCCCTGATCGTTGATTGGCCGAACCGCCCCAAGCAGATGGTGGACCATGAAACAGGCAAGCAAGCGGTCACCGATTGGCGTGTCATGCGCGCCAAGGATAACGAGACGCGGGTCAAGCTGATGCCGCGCACGGGCCGGTCACATCAGTTGCGCGTCCATATGATGGCGCTGGGGCATCCGATCTTGGGTGATCCGTTCTATGCAACGGGCGAGGCGCGGGAGTACCCGCGCCTCATGTTGCATTCCGAAACTTTGCAGTTTCGCCACCCTGACGGCGGCCAGGGTATGCGCATTACCGCAAAGTGCCCGTTCTAGCCTGCCAGGAACTGCGCGATGGCATCCACTTCGGACTGTGCGATCTCATGACCGCCGGGATGCCAGTGGACCGTCACATCAGCGCCCTGTGCCGTGAGATAGTCCACCAAGGCCTGCGTCAGAGGTGCCGGGCAAATCGGGTCGCGCTCACCTGCGGTGATGAGGATGCGGCGGCCCTGTAACCCCGGTTGGTCTTTTGGCTCCCATGGGATGAGCGGGTGCATCAGGACCAGCGTATCGACAAGTTCAGGCTGCGCGAGCGCGACCGAGGCCAGAATGTTGGCCCCGTTGGAATAGCCCAGACCGATCGTATCTGCTGCGCCTGTCTTTTTCTTTTCCGACCGGATAAAGTCGGCCATCGCAGCGGTACGCGCCGCCAGATCATCCATGTCATAGACGCCTTCGGCAGCGCGACGGAAATAGCGTAGCGCGCCATGCTCCGACACATCACCCCGCGGCGAGCAGACATGCGCACCCGGTTTCAACTGTTCCGCAAAGCCATGAAACTGGCCTTCATTCCCGCCAGTGCCGTGGAATGTCAGGAACAGCGGCGCGCCCGCTGTCCCTTCCGTGCGTTTTGCAACATAGCTCATATCAGTCACCCAGCGGCTGAAGCAGCCCCTCCAGACGGGCACGCAAATGCTCGTGCTGGCTTGGCAGTTTGAGCGCTTCACCCAAGTGCGCGGTGTCTTCGTCGCGGTCAAAACCAGGCTCGTTGGTGGCGACCTCGAACAGCACACCACCGGGTGTGCGGAAATAAATCGCGTAGAAATAATCGCGGTCAATCACAGGGGTCACTTGGTATCCGGTATCAAGCAGTGCCTCGCGGACCTCGAGCTGCCGTGCACGGTTGTCGACAGCAAAGGCAAGGTGGTGGACCGAGCCTGCACCTTGTGCTGCATATCCTGCCGTGGGGATTTCTTCGATATCAATGATGTTCGCGTCATTTCCGCCCGGCACGACAAAGCGGGTCACGTTGTCTTGGGTATCAAGCTTTTCATAGCCCATGAACTGCAACAGCTCGCTGCTCATTGCGGCCTGTTGCAGGCGCATATCAGCAGAGTGGAATCCACGGATACCCATCTCTTGGCTCACACCATTGCCGGTCCAAGGTGCGCGGTCATCGTCACTTTCGACCAAGGCGAACTGATCTCCGTCAGGGCCATCAAACAACACACGCTTTTCGCCAAAACGCGTGTCCTGCGCAACGCCGGTAACCTCGAAAGTTGCGAAACGGTCAAGCCACGCCTGCGACGTCCCTGTAGGAATACTGAATGCGGTACGCCCCACTTCGCCGACACCCTTGCGGCCACGGCCTGCGTTGGGGAATGGAAAGTAGGTCATCACAGTGCCGGGAGATCCGGCCTCGTCACCATAATAGAGGTGATACACATCAGGTGCATCAAAGTTCACAGTCTTCTTTACCCGGCGCAATCCAAGCACGTTGGTAAAGAATGCATTGTTCTCACGGGCGTCACTGGCCAGTGAGGTGACGTGGTGCAGGCCCTTAATCTGGTTGATCATCTCGCTCTCCTATCTTGCTGACAGGTTACATAGCGGATTCGATCATGCACTAAACATCCACGGGCGCACCGATTTGGTGCGCCCGTGCACATGACACTATTCGGCAGCCCAACCCGAGATTGCTTTGACCTCGAGGAATTCTTCGATCCCCCAGACACCGCCTTCGCGCGCGCGCCCCGACATTTTCATGCCGCCAAAGGGCGAACCCGCACCGCGGGACTGGCCGTTCATCTCAACCATGCCGGACCGCAGGGCGCGGGCCATGCGGTTGCGCTTGGCACCATCTTGGGACTGGACATAGTTGGTCAGACCATAGGGCGTATCATTGGCGATCCGCACAGCATCCGCTTCATCCTCGAACGGAATAATCGACAGGACAGGACCAAAGATTTCCTCCTGCGCAATGCGCATGTCATTGGTCACATCGGCAAAGACTGTTGGACGCACGTAATACCCGCGGTTCATTCCCTCAGGCAGACCGGGACCACCGGCCACAAGGCGCGCACCTTCGTTAATGCCCACCTCGATCATTTCCTGAATTTTGGTCCATTGGCTCTTGTTCACCACGGGGCCGATATGCCGCCCGGGTTCTGACGCGGGGCCAACGGTGATACTCTTGGCCGTCTCGGCCGCCACTTCAACCGCTTGGTCGTAGATCGACCGCTCAACCAACATGCGGGTCGGCGCGTTACAGGATTGGCCAGAGTTGCTCATGCAATGAATGACACCACGTTTCACAGCCTTCTCATCGGCATCGGCAAAGATCACGTTCGCACCCTTTCCGCCAAGTTCGAGCGTGACACGTTTCAGCGTCTCGGCTGCGGCGGCAGAGATCGCCTTACCGGCGCGTGTCGAGCCCGTGAAACTGATCATCGCCACATCTTCGTGGCGCGACAGCTGGCTCCCCACACCGGCACCATCACCATTCACAAGGTTGAAGACACCGGCAGGGACGCCCGCATCATGCACAAATTCGGCAAACAACAGCGACGACAGCGGCGATTCCTCGGAGGGTTTCAAAACCATCGTGCAACCGGCCAGAAGCGCCGGGATCACCTTGAGCGTGACCTGGTTCATCGGCCAGTTCCACGGTGTGATCAGGCCCACGACACCAATCGGTTCCATTGCGATGCGGTCATTGGGGGCGTGCGGCCCAAGGGGGCGGATCCACTCAATTTCCTTGACCGCCTTTAGGGCGTTTTTCAGGTGCCAAGGCAGGCAAGGAGCCTGACTGCTGCGCGACATATCAATGGGTGCGCCCATTTCCATACTGATCGCTTGGGCCATTTCCTCGACCCGCGCTTCATATTGATCAAGGATCGCCTTGACATAGGAAGCACGCTCTTCGGGATCTGTCGCAGCCCATGCGGGAAACGCCGCCTTGGCCGCAGCAACAGCCGCATCGGTATCTGCCTGATCACCCAGCGAAATAATCGCGCAGGGATCTTCCGTTGAAGGATCAATCACGTTGTAATCGCGGGGCTGCACCGGTGGCACCCACGCCCCGTTGATATAGAAGTTGCGGTTCTCGATCATTGGATCTCTCCCTGACAAATGCTCTTGAAACTTGTGACACCGGCGCGCAACGGGCGCAAGCGGCGGTGGCAGTCAGTGCCTGGGATACCTATATAGACACCAGTGCACTTCAATAGAGGAACGACACCATGAGTCTCCGCATCAACGACACCATTCCCGATCTGACCGTCGAAACCGACCAAGGCACCCTTTCGCTGCATGACTGGATCGGCGATAGCTGGGCGATCCTGTTTTCGCACCCCAAGGATTTCACCCCTGTCTGCACCACCGAATTCGGCGCTGTCGCGCAGCTGGCCGATGAATGGGCCAAGCGCGGCACCAAGGTGATGGGCATCAGCGTCGACGGCGTTGAAGATCACAAAAAGTGGAAAAGCGACATCGAAACATTCGCTAAGGCCAAAGCCGGTTTCCCGATCATCGCCGATGAGGACCTGACCGTCGCCAAAGCCTTCGATATGTTGCCCGCCGACGCCTATCTGCCTGATGGCCGCACACCTGCGGACAGTGCCACTGTCCGCGTGGTTTTCATTATTGGGCCTGACAAAAAGCTGAAGCTGTCGATGACCTATCCAATGAACGTCGGCCGTAACTTTGCCGAAGTGCTCCGCGCGCTTGACGGGCTACAGACAGCTGCAGGACAAGGCGTTGCAATGCCCGCAAACTGGAACGTAGGCGATGACGTGATTATTCCAGCGACGGTCAGCGATGAAGACGCGAAAGCAAAGTTTGGTGATTTCACGACCGTCTTCCCGTATCTGCGGACGACAAAACTGAAGGGCTAAGCCCGGTCAAAGCACAAATAAAGAAGGCCCCGGTTGGTCAACCGGGGCCTTTTTCATGTCCGGAAGACAATCTAGTAGGAATAGCTGACCGCAACGCCGATGAACGGAACGACCGGAACATCCTCAAGATCCGCGTTCAACTCATCGATATCAGCCTGCACAGTGCCGGTGTTGTCGTCAGACGACACCTCTAACGAAGACACGATCACACCGATGTCACCCGACACAGACCAGCCCGAGGCGACTTCGGTGCTGAAACCGGTGCTCAACAGCGGCGCCACTTCGTTCTTGAAGTTGATCTCGCCGTCATAGGTTGTGAGGCCATCCGTGACGGTGCCCGTCACCTCACTGGTGGAAAAGAACAACCCACCTGACAGCCGCCACGCGTTAGCCAGCGGGTAAAAGTCGGCAAGGAGAGCAACGCCGCCCAGATCGGCCTCACCATCAACGGTCGCATCGTCGATATCAAATTCATCATCGAAACTAAGACCGCCCATTACCATTCCACGGACGCCAACCTGCGGACTAACAGCATATTCACCTTCCAGAGACAGACCAAAATTGGTCACACCCACACCAAATGACACGCCATCGAAATTCTGCGCCACAGCACCCGTGGCCATCGTGCCGAGTGTCGTCGCAGCAAGTATTGCCTTTAAAGTCATCAGCTATCCTTTCTTGTTTATAATCCAAGGGCCCTGCTGCCCTACTGCGCGACGTAGTCCTTGATTGCCACCAGGGAAGGGCGCGGCGCACCTGTCGCGCATTTTGCGCGGTCGTGCGGAATTGTAGATATGAAAAAACGCCCGACCTTTTGGCCGGGCGTTTCGTTCTTGATCTATCTCGAGAGGCGAGAGCCTACTCTTCGCCTTCTTCTTTTGTGATCTCTTTACCGGTTTCCTGATCAACCATCTTCATGGCCAAACGAACCTTGCCGCGGTCATCAAAGCCCAGCAGTTTAACCCAGACTTCCTGACCTTCCTTAAGAACATCCGAAGGATGGTTCAGGCGGCGGTTCTCGATCTGGGACACATGCACCAGACCATCGCGCTTGCCAAAGAAGTTCACAAAGGCGCCGAAATCGACCAGTTTCACAACTGTGCCTTTGTAGATCACGCCTTCTTCCGGTTCGGCCACGATCGAATAGATCATGTCGTAGGCTTTCTTGATCGCCTCGGCATCGTTCGACGCCAGCTTGATCACACCGTCGTCGTTGATGTCGACTTTGGCACCGGATGTTTCCACGATCTCGCGGATGACCTTACCGCCGGACCCGATCACTTCACGGATCTTGTCAGTCGGGATTTGCATGGTCTCGATCTTGGGTGCGTGCACAGAGAATTCCTGCGCGCCCGTGATGGCTTTGCTCATCTCACCCAGAATATGCAAACGGCCTGCTTTCGCCTGCTCAAGCGCCTTTTTCATGATCTCTGGCGTGATGCCTGCGATCTTGATGTCCATCTGCAAGGATGTGATGCCGTTTTCGGTACCCGCAACCTTGAAGTCCATATCGCCAAGGTGGTCTTCGTCACCCAAGATATCGGACAGAATGGCGTAAGAGCCGTCTTCTTCCATCACCAGACCCATGGCCACACCGGCAACCGGTGCCTTCAGTGGCACACCAGCGTCCATCATGGACAAAGACCCACCGCAGACAGATGCCATCGAGGATGACCCGTTGGATTCAGTAATCTCGGACACCACGCGAATGGTGTAGGGGAAATCCGTTGGTGCAGGCAGAACCGCCTGCAGCGCACGCCATGCCAACTTGCCATGACCGATCTCGCGACGACCAGGGCCAGCAACGCGGCCCACTTCACCCACCGAATAGGGCGGGAAGTTGTAGTGCAGCATGAAGTTGGATTTATACATGCCTGTCAGCGCGTCGATCATCTGTTCGTCGTCGCCGGTGCCCAGCGTGGTCACAACCAGACCCTGGGTTTCGCCACGTGTGAACAAGGCAGAACCGTGGGTGCGTGGCAAGATGCCGGTTTCGGACACGATCGGGCGGATGGTGTCGAGGGCACGGCCATCAATCCGCTTGCCGTTCTTGACAACATCACCGCGCAGAACGCTGGATTCCAGCTTTTTCAGCGCCGCACCAAGGTTGCTATCTTCCTGCTGCTCTTCGGTCAGCGCGTCGATGATCTCTTGCTTGGCATTGGCAACAGCGGCAGTGCGCTCCTGCTTGTCGGTGATCGCATAAGCGGCACGCATTTTGTCTTCACCAGCGGCTTTTACAGCGGCTGACAGCTCGGAATAATCCTCAGGCTGGAAGTCAAAGGGTTCTTTCGCGCAATCTTCGGCCAGATCAATGATCAGGTCGATGACTGGCTGGATCTGCTCGTGTGCGAAAGTGACCGCGCCCAGCATTTCGTCCTCGGACAGCTCATAGGCTTCGGATTCAACCATCATCACGGCGTCTTTGGTGCCGGCCACAACAAGGTCCAAACGCTGCTCTGGGTTCATGCGCAGGTTGTGCATGTCGTCGATTTCAGGGTTCAGGATGTATTCGCCATCTTCATAGCCCACGCGACACGCTGCAATCGGGCCACGGAAAGGCGCGCCGGAAATTGTCAACGCAGCAGAGGCCGCGATCATCGCAACCATGTCAGGGTCGTTGACCATGTCGTGGCTCAGCACAGTGCACATGACCAGAACTTCGTTTTTGAAGCCAGGCACGAACAAGGGGCGAATTGGACGGTCGATCAAACGGGATGTCAGCGTCTCTTTTTCGGTTGGACGCGCTTCGCGCTTGAAAAAGCCGCCAGGCACTTTGCCGGCAGCATAGTATTTCTCTTGGTAGTGAACGGTCAGCGGGAAAAAGTCTTGCCCCGGTTTTTGCTTACGTGCAAATGTCACGTTCGCCATAACGCTGGTTTCACCCAGTGTCGCGATGACAGAGCCATCGGCTTGGCGGGCAACCTTGCCCGTTTCCAGTGTCAGCGTTTCTTCGCCCCACTGAATTGATTTCTTCACTTCATTAAACATGATGTCTTCCTAGTTGGCCTGTTTGGCCTTTTGCGTAGGGGGCGTATTCCCCCTCATCCCAATATCTTCTTTGGTCAGGCGCTGGAATGCGGGCGCCAGTCTCTCAAGATTGTTGGGCCTTATCGCAGATTGCAGCGTTTGGGAAGGGGGCGTGAGAAGTCGCAGAGGATCACGCAAGGAATGCTCGCCCACGTGAGAACCACAGCAAATGACAGCTATGAGCCCTTATTCCCCACCATGCAGGCGCTGCATGTTGGGCTGGGCAGAAGCGCGCTTGACCGACGGCCAAGCCGTGATGCGCGCTTAGCTGACCGCTGAGCGGGCCGAATTTAGCAATGGTTTGAATCGCGGCCTTTATCACTTGCCGGCCATTGTTGCGCGTTTTCGCGGGCTGGCCAGCAGATGCTGAAGTCACTTGGTTCTAAATCTTCCCGACTTTGAAACCACGCGACAAATGATGACGCATCGAAAACACCAAAACTGCGCCGGGGATCATGGATGCAACTGTGACTGCCATGACCAAGCCGATGTCTGTTTGGAATCCAAAGAGGGCATTGATCGCCATGCTGATCGGCTTGCCGTTGGTGGTTGTCAGGATCCGCGCAAAGACAACCTCGACCCAAGAGAACATGAAGCAGAAGAAGGCGGTCACTGCGATACCGGGTGCGATTTGTGGCAAAAGTAATGTCCAGATAAAGCGCGGTCGTGAGTACCCATCCAGAAATGCGGTTTCGTCCTGTTCTTTGGGGATGGCTGATATGAAACCCTGCAAAATCCAGATCGAGATTGGCAGATTGAAGAGACAGTGCGCCAGAGCGATCCCAAACACCGAATTGACGATCCCGAGCGCCGAGAAAAGCTGAAATATTGGCAAAGTCAGGACCACAGGGGGCGTGATGCGGAAAGCGATGAAGGCGAAAAACAGGTGTTTGTCGCCCACGAAGGACATCCGCGAGAAAGCATAGGCGGCAGGAATTGCGATCGGTACGGTAATGCAGATGTTGATCAGCACATAGGCGATCGAATTCCCGAAGGCCGCGCGCAAGTTCGGGTCGCTCAAGATATTGGCGTAGTTCCCCAAAGTCAGGCTACCGACGTCTGTTCCGGGCCGGGGAAGGGTGGCGATGAAACTGATCATCGTCATTTGCACCAGCGGCAGGCACGCAAAAACAATGAACAAGATGAGACCAGTTGTCTTGATGTAGGAAAGTGCGCGCAGAAACATCGTCAGGTGGCCTTTGTTGTTTCGGGCGCATCAATCTTGTTCTGGGCCTTTGTAAAGAGCCAGGCCACCGTCAAGACAATCAGGAAATAGAGCACCGAGCGTGCGGCGGACGGGCCGTAGTTAAAGGCTTTGATTTCTTCCCCAAGATCAACGGCGAGGAACATCGTGGCACCATCTGGCCCGCCTGCGTTGATCGGGAAAGCCTCCGTGTAGATCATGAAAGAATCCATAAACCGCAGCAAGACAGCCATCAGCAAAACATACTGGAGTTTCGGAAGTTGAATATGACGAAAGACCTGCCAAGGACCTGCCCCGTCAATTTCGGCGGCTTGGTAGTAGGACGCGGGGATCGTTGTCAGCGCGGAATAACAAAGGATCACGACAAGGCTGGTCCAATGCCATGTGTCCATAATGATAATGACGGCCCATGTTTGCACTGCCGACATTTTCCACTCAGCCGACCACCCCAACGCCGCCATCATCCGCCCTAGGATTCCGGTGTCGGGGTTGAGCAGGCTGAGCCAGAGTGACGGGATCATATTCCATGGAACCAAGAGGGGCAGTGCGACACCGGCCAGCGCCAATCCGACCCAAAACTGCCGTTTGGGAATACAAAGCGCGATCGCGATGCCGAGCGGAATCTGAATCGCCAGCACCAATGCCGAAAACAACGTGCTGCGTCCAAAGCTGGACCAGAAACGCCCCGAGCTGATGATCTCATTGTACCATTCTGTTCCGACCCAAAACCGCCGGTCCAGAACGAAGATTTCAAAGAACGAGTAATTGATGACTGTGATGAGCGGGATCAGCCCGACGAGGCCCAAAAGCAAAACCGCAGGCAGCACAAAGAGCCAGCCGGTATTGTTGCGCTCCTTCATGCTACACGTCTTTGGTCGTGTTCATTGCAAGCGCTTAGACATTGACAATGTCCGTGCTCCATTTTTGGCAGTCGGTGACCAATTTCTCAGGCAGTTCGCCATCTGTGAAAAGGACTGTCACGTCGGCAAGCGAGCAGATTGTGAGCGGCGCTTTTCGCTGGAATTTGTGATGGTCAGCGACGACCATGACATTGCGGGACCGTTGGATCGCGCTCCGGCTGACCAAAACTTCCTGGCCGTCAAAGTCCAGCAGGTCGCCATCTTCGTCAATTGCAGAACAGCCCAAGACGGAAAAATCAAACTTGAACTGCTTGACCATCTCAGCGGTTAACCCGCCCACAAGCCCCCCGTCAGCACGGCGCAGGACACCGCCGGTCAGTATGATTTCGCAGCTATGATTGGCCGCCAGTGTATTTGCGATGTTCAGATTGTTCGTCACGACGAGCAGATTTTCGTGGTCCAGCAGTTCGCGCGCGACTGCTTCTGTGGTTGTGCCGATGTTCATAAAGACCGATGCGCCATCCGGGATTGATGCAGCACATGCAGCGGCAATGGCGCGTTTGCCATCCTCGTTCAGGCGCCGGCGTTCGTTGTAGACAATATTCACAACACCAGAGGGAATGACCGCGCCGCCATGGACACGCTCAAGCCGTCCAGTCTCGGCGAGTTCAGAGAGATCACGTCGGATTGTCTGGACTGTGACATCGTATATTTCAGCAAGCCCGTCGACGGTGACTTTGCCTTCTTTACGCGCCAGTTCAAGTATCTCTTGTTGTCGAAAGTTCGAGACCAATGCCTTCTCCCCCAAAAAGCTGTGCTTATCAGAAGGCGTATTCTCATAGGCCTCGGTAAGCCCACAAACAATCAACAACAGAATCTTCCCGTCAAGGGCTGATACGCTCGTTTTGCAAAAACGAGGTGGAAAACTCATCAAAGACGAACTCATTTCCCCAGCAAAATAGGAAAACAGTAAGAAACGAACAAATACGAACATTCGTTATTGACCTATCATTCCTCATGGTGCCTATTGTCAAAACGTCGCAGCCGGGGAGGGTTAGGCGCAGCTTAGATGCGGGGGGGGCGTCGGTGATTCAGACTCAACACAAAGACGTCGTCGACCTTTTCGTGATCGGCGGAGGCATCAACGGGTGCGGTATCGCGCGCGACGCGGTCGGCCGTGGTCTGAGCGTCGAACTGGCTGAAATGAATGATCTGGCGTCCGGCACATCCTCGGCATCGACCAAGCTGTTTCATGGCGGTCTGCGGTATCTAGAATATTTTGAAGTGCGTCTTGTTCGCGAAGCGTTGATCGAGCGCGAAACCTTACTGCGCGCAATGCCCCATATCAGTTGGCCGATGCGCTTTGTGCTTCCCTATCATCAGGACATGCGTTTCGAGGGAAATACGCCGACGTCAAAAGTGCTCAACATCGTGATGCCGTGGATGAAGGGACGTCGTCCCGCATGGCTCATTCGGTTCGGGCTGTTTTTATATGATAACCTCGGCGGACGTCAGATCCTTAAGGGGACGACGTCTTTGCGTTTGGCTGGCACGCCCGAGGGCGCGCCTTTGCAGGACCGTTTTGAGAAGGCCTATGAGTATTCAGACTGCTGGATTGAAGACAGCCGGCTGGTGGTTCTCAATGCGCGCGATGCCGGGTCCCGCGGCGCGCGGATCAATGTCCGGACCAAAGTCGTGTCCGCCGAGCAGGTGGACGGCCACTGGCACGTCACTGTCGAGGCGCAAGACAGCGGCGAACGCCGTCTGATTGTTGCGCGGATGATCGTCAACGCGGGTGGCCCATGGGTCGAGAACGTTATTCGCAACACGGTACGCATCAATTCGACTGAAGGCGTGCGGCTTGTCCGTGGCAGTCACATCGTGACCCACAAGCTCTATGACCACGACAAATGCTATTTCTTCCAAGGCGAAGATGGCCGGATCATTTTTACGATCCCCTATGAGACTGATTTTACCCTGATCGGGACGACCGATGCGGATCATACCGATGTTGACGCAAAGCCGGTCTGCACCCCGGAAGAGCAAGCCTATCTCTTGGATTTTGTGTCAAAATATCTCACGAAACCAGTCACCAAAGATGATGTCGTCTGGACATATTCGGGTGTGCGCCCGCTGTATAATGACGGCGCTAGTTCGGCGACTGCGGCAACGCGTGACTATGTCCTGAAAGTAGATCAATCTGCAGGAGCGCCGATTCTGAATGTCTTCGGCGGCAAGATTACGACCTACAGAAAATTGGCTGAATCCGCGCTGGAAAAAATCGCCCCGTTCTTTCCGAGTTTGGGCGACCCTTGGACTGCGGGGGTGGCACTTCCGGGCGGAGACTTTGCGGTTGATGGTGTCGGCGCGCTGAACGACCAGCTGATTGCCCAATATCCGTTTTTGTCTGAACGCTGGGCGTCCCGGCTGGTTAAGGCTTACGGTGTGGAGGCCGCCGAGATCCTTGGGGATGCGAAAACCAAAGCGGATTTGGGGCGCGCTTTTGGTGCTGATTTGACCGAACGCGAAGTGAGGTGGCTGATCGATAATGAGTATGCGCGCAACGCTGAAGACATCGTGTGGCGCAGATCAAAGCTTGGCCTGAAGATGACGCAGCAGGAAATTGATTTGTTGGACGAATGGATGGCCGCCGTGCCGATCGTGCCGTTTTTGCAAAACGCAGTGTGAACTGCGCAAGGGGAGAGAGAAATGTCACTTGTTCTAGAGGGCGTGTCCAAGGTCGTGAGTGGCCAGACACACATCTACCAGACCAATCTGGAACTGTTGCCCGGAACCATGAACGTTCTGCTTGGACCAACGTCTTCGGGCAAAACGTCACTGATGCGTTTGATGGCGGGCCTTGATGTGCCTCAAACCGGGAAAATCATCTGGGACGGCAAAGACGTGACCGGTATGCGTGTGCAGGATCGCGGTGTGGCGATGGTCTATCAGCAATTCATCAACTACCCGTCCATGACCGTCTACGACAATATCGCAAGCCCCATGCGTTTGCTTGGCAAGACGGCAGACCAGATCGATGCGGCCGTCAAGAAAGCCGCCGACCTAATGAAACTGTCGGGCATGCTGGATCGCAAGCCGCTTGAGCTTTCAGGCGGCCAACAGCAGCGCTGCGCCCTTGCGCGCGCGCTGGTAAAGGATGCCGGGCTTGTCTTGTTGGACGAACCTTTGGCCAACCTTGACTATAAATTGCGCGAAGAACTGCGCGCTGAGATTCCCAAAATTTTCGAGGAAGCCGGTTCTATCTTTGTTTATGCGACGACCGAACCAGAAGAAGCGCTTTTGCTTGGCGGCAACACTGCGACGATGTGGGAGGGCAGGATCACCCAGTTCGACCGCACGCCGATCGTCTACAGACAGCCCGTCAATGCGACCACGGCCCGCGTCTTTTCAGACCCGCCAATGAACTTTCTTAAGGTGCGCAAGTCTGGCGACCGGATTCTCTTCGGAGACGGGCAGGCAGCAGCGGCCGCTGGCGCCTTTTCACAGCTTACCGATGGCAACTACCTTGCCGGTTTCCGCCCCAACCATCTCGAACTGCAAAGCCATGCAGCCGATGCGATGGCCTTTACCGGCAAGCTGAATGTCACAGAGATCACCGGATCTGAAACTTTCGTGCATCTCGACCATCATGGCGAAAATTGGGTTGGTCTTGTTCACGGGGTCAAGAACCTCGAAATCGGCGCATCTTTGACGGTCTATCTCGATCCCAGACACATCTACATCTTTGCAGAAGACGGCACGTCCGTTGCCGCTGCATCCTACGCAGCAGCCGCTTGAGGGAGAACGACAATGGCAAAGATCACCCTTGATAATCTGGCGCATTCCTATCTGCCAAACCCTACGAGCGATGATGACTACGCGCTCAAAGAGCTGAACCACGATTGGGTGGACGGTGAAGCCTACGCGCTGCTTGGGTCCTCTGGCTGTGGTAAGTCGACACTGCTCAATATCATTTCGGGCCTTTTGCATCCCAGTCAGGGCCGCATCCTGTTCAACGACCGTGACGTGACCATGGCGCCCACAACACAGCGCAATATCGCGCAGGTGTTTCAGTTCCCGGTTGTCTACGACACGATGACGGTCCGCGATAACCTTGCCTTTCCGCTGCGCAACAGAGGCGCAGATCCCGCCTATATCAAAGAGCGCGTGCAGCAAATTGCCCACATGATTGGCATGGAAGCCACGTTGGATCGCAAAGCCCGTGGTCTGACTGCTGATGCGAAGCAGAAGATATCCTTAGGGCGCGGCATGGTGCGCGAGGATGTGAACGCGCTGCTTTTCGACGAACCACTGACGGTGATTGACCCGCATATGAAGTGGGAGTTGCGCACACAGCTGAAATCGCTGCATCACGAGTTCGGTCACACGATGATCTACGTCACACATGACCAGACCGAAGCGCTGACGTTCGCCGACAAGGTGGTGGTGATGTATGACGGCCGTGTTGTGCAAATGGGCACGCCACAAGAGCTGTTTGAGCGCCCTGAACATACCTTTGTCGGGTATTTTATCGGATCACCTGGCATGAACGTTCTGGATGCGACAGTGAATGGCGATACAGCGGTTGTCGCTGGCACACAGATTTCGCTTGGCAAAAGCTTTGGGACACCGGGCGGTAAAGTCGAGATTGGTGTGCGGCCTGAATTTACGTCTCTGAGTGACGGTAACGATGGTCTGCCGGTCACGATCAAGCGGGTCGAGGATGTCGGGCGCCACAAGATTGTGCGCGCGGATTTTCACGGAACCGAAATCAACGTCATCGCCGCAGAAGGCGAAAACATTTCACCCGACATGAACCGCATTGTTTTCGATATGGCTGGCGTGAACATCTACGCCGACAGCTGGCGTGTTGCGCCGCTGGTGGCCTGAGATGAGCGCTCTTTTGACCACCACTCTTCCGTCTGCATCAAGAGGAACCCGTCATGAATAAGACCGTCAATCAAAAGGCATGGTTTCTGATTTTGCCCGTGCTTGTGCTTGTCGCATTCTCTGCCGTCATTCCGCTTATGACTGTGGTGAATTACTCGGTGCAGGACACATTCGGGAACAACCAGTTCTTTTGGGCCGGTCTTGACTGGTTCAGGGACCTGATGTCGTCCGAGCGCATGTGGGATGCCCTGGGACGGCAGATCGCGTTTTCTGCGATCATTCTTGTCATCCAGATCCCGCTTGGCGTGTTTGTAGCGTTGAATATGCCCAAAAAGGGGTTCTGGGCCTCATTCTGTCTGATCCTGATGTCGTTGCCGCTGCTTATTCCGTGGAATGTGGTGGGGACCATTTGGCAGATTTTTGGCCGCGTCGATATTGGTTTGCTGGGATATACGCTCGATTCTTTCGGGATCGACTACAACTACACCCAGAACTTCTATGCGGCATGGATCACCGTCATTGTGATGGATGTCTGGCACTGGACATCTTTGGTTGCCCTGCTTGCCTACGCTGGTCTGCAATCGATCCCGGATGCGTATTATCAGGCCGCGAAAATCGATCAGGCGAGCCGCTGGAAAGTGTTCCGCTTTATTGAGCTGCCCAAAATCATGGGCGTCCTGATGATTGCGATCCTTCTGCGGTTTATGGATAGTTTCATGATCTACACCGAGCCATTCGTGGTGACCGGCGGTGGGCCAGGCAATTCGACAACGTTCTTGTCAATCGACCTCGTGAAAATGGCACTCGGACAGTTCGACCTTGGCCCTGCTGCCGCGTTCTCGATCATGTACTACCTCGTGATCCTCTTGATTTCATACGTCTTCTACACCGTCATGACGAACCTCGACAAAAGGGATGGCCACTGATGTCTGATATTACAAACAAGCGCGGCATGGGCTTTCCGAGAGTGAACGGCAGTGCCGTTGTGATGGGTCTGTATCTGCTGTTCTTGCTGCTGCCGATTTATTGGCTGCTCAACATGAGCCTGAAGACCAATACCGAAATCCTGAGCGGTTTCAGCCTTTGGCCACAGGATCTGACTTTTCAGAACTACGTGACAATCCTAACCGATGCATCGTGGTATACGGGTTATCTGAATTCTATGACCTATGTGGTTATGAACGTAGTCATTTCGCTGGCCGTCGCATTGCCTGCCGCCTATGCCTTCAGCCGGTATACGTTCCTTGGTGACAAGCATCTGTTCTTCTGGTTGCTCACGAACCGGATGGCCCCGCCTGCGGTCTTTGCCTTGCCGTTCTTTCAACTCTACAGCTCGGTCGGACTGTTCGACACGCATATTGCGGTTGCTTTGGCGCACTGCCTGTTTAACGTACCACTGGCGGTCTGGATTCTCGAAGGGTTCATGCGCGGCGTTCCCAAAGAGATCGACGAAACCGCTTATATCGACGGCTATTCTTTTCCACGGTTCTTTATCCGCATCTTCACACCACTTGTGGCGTCCGGGATCGGGGTAACGGCGTTCTTTCTGTTTATGTTCAGCTGGGTAGAACTGCTGCTGAGCCGCACGCTGACCAGTGTGGACGCAAAACCGATTGCGGCAACCATGACCCGGACCGTCGGTGCGGCCGGCATTGACTGGGGTGTTCTGGCGGCTGCCGGCGTCCTGACGATCGTA
The DNA here is from genome assembly GCF_900156505.1 of Yoonia rosea. NCBI lineage: Bacteria > Pseudomonadati > Pseudomonadota > Alphaproteobacteria > Rhodobacterales > Paracoccaceae > Yoonia > Yoonia rosea. The sequence goes on from NZ_FTPR01000002.1 coordinate 197,561, forward strand.
CCCGGTGCCTTGGTTATCTATTTTGTCCGCAACTACATCGCCAAGGGTTTTGCCCTGGGCCGCGTGTAAGAAACGAAACGGGAGAGAAAAAATGGAATGGATGGCATGGACTTGGCCGACCGCCGTTTTCTTTGGAATCATCGCGATCACATTGATCACCTTTACGGTGCTTGCGATCAAATTCCCCGAGGTGCCACGCAACGGCATCCTCGGGATCGAAACGACGCGTGGTGACAGACTATTCATCACGCTCCTGGGCTCGGCCTTTATCAATCTGGCTTGGATCGGGATGCTCAGTGCGCCTCAGTGGGGGGCACTGGTCGTGTGCTTTTTCTATGCTTTAGCGGTCTTCCGCTGGGTCTAGAAACAAGCAATCGGGGACCCGGCGCGCAAGAACCGGGCGACCATAAACGTTCTTATAAGGGAGGAACACTCATGAACTTGCGATTAAGAGGAACAACCGCGCTTACTTTCGCGGCATGCCTGCTCGCCGCTCCGGCGTTCGCAGATATGGATGCTGCGAGGGCATTCCTTGACAGTGAAATCGGGGATTTGTCGTCGCTTAGCCGTGCCGAGCAAGAAGCAGAGATGCAGTGGTTTATTGACGCGGCAGAGCCTTATGTCGGTATGTCCATCAATGTTGTGTCGGAAACAATCGGGACCCATGAATACGAGTCTTCGGTTCTGGCACCGGCATTTGAAGCCATCACCGGTATCAAAGTCACGCACGATCTGATCGGTGAAGGGGACGTTGTTGAAAAACTACAAACCCAGATGCAGTCGGGCGAAAACATCTATGACGCCTACATCAACGACTCTGATCTGATCGGAACGCACTGGCGCTATCAGCAAGCGCGCAACCTGACAGACTGGATGGCTGGTGACGGCGCTGCGGTGACCAACCCCAACCTGAATCTGGAAGACTTTATCGGTTTGTCCTTCACGACCGGTCCAGACGGCAAGCTTTATCAGTTGCCCGACCAGCAGTTCGCGAACCTTTACTGGTTCCGGTACGATTGGTTCAACGACGAACAGAACAAAGCCGACTTCCTGGCCGAATATGGCTATGAACTGGGTGTTCCGGTGAACTGGACTGCCTATGAGGATATCGCCGAGTTCTTTACCGGTCGTGACTTGTCGCGTCTGGGCGTTGAAGGCGAAGTCTTTGGCAACATGGACTACGGCAAGAAAGACCCGTCTTTGGGTTGGCGCTATACGGATGCGTGGCTGTCCATGGCTGGCGTCGGTGACATCGGTGAGCCAAACGGCCTGCCGGTTGACGAATGGGGTATTCGTGTAAACGAGAATTCCCAGCCTGTCGGGTCCTGTGTTGCACGTGGTGGTGCCACGAATGGTCCGGCTGCTGTCTATGCCGTCACCAAAGCGATCGAATGGCTGCAAAAGTACTCTCCACCGGCTGCTGCTGGTATGACGTTCTCTGAAGCGGGACCAATTCCTGCCCAAGGCAACATCGCGCAGCAGATGTTCTGGTACACCGCATTTACCGCAGCTTCGGTAGAGCCCGGTTTGCCAGTGATGAACGAAGATGGCACGCCAAAGTGGCGTATGGCACCTTCGCCGCACGGTGCGTATTGGGTTGAGGGAACCAAAATCGGCTATCAAGACGCCGGTTCCTGGACACTGATGGAGTCTACTCCTGTGGATCGCGCACAGGCTGCTTGGCTCTATGCGCAGTTCGTCACGTCCCTGACCGTGGACGTGAAGAAAAGCCACGTGGGTCTGACGTTCATTCGTGAATCGACAATCCAGCATGAAAGCTTCACCGAGCGTGCACCGCGTTTGGGTGGTCTGGTCGAGTTCTACCGCTCGCCAGCACGGGTTCAGTGGTCGCCAACCGGCACCAATGTTCCTGACTATCCAAAGCTCGCTCAACTGTGGTGGCAGAACATCGGCGACGCAATGTCCGGTGCAAAGACGCCTCAGGAAGCACTGGATTCTCTTTGCGCCGATCAAGAAGCGGTCCTGATCCGTCTTGAGCGTGCTGGTGTGCAGGGTGATCTTGGTCCAGTCATGAACGAAGAGCGCGATCCATCTTATTGGCTTGAACAGCCAGGTGCGCCAAAGCCAATGCTTGCGAACGAAGAAGAAACGCCGGTGACAGTTCCTTACGACGAACTGATCCTTTCCTGGCAGTAAGCTTCCAATCTGGGGCCAGTTTTCTGGCCCCAGATCCCACCGAGAAAAATCTTCTGAAAATTGGGCTAGGCGTCGGGCGTCTGGTTTTGTCCGGCAGCCACCTGTCGTGGCGGTAACCTATTTTGCAGCCTAACGAACCTTGGGGATGCGCTTGACCTATATTCTTGCAATCGATCAGGGCACAACGTCGACCCGCGCAACTGTGTTTGATGCCACAATGGGCGTCCTTGCCAGCACGCAAGAAGAATTCACCCAGCATTTCCCGCAGTCAGGTTGGGTTGAGCATGATCCAGAAGACCTCTGGAAGACGACGGTTGGAACATGCGGGATGGCCATCGCGCGATCGGGGATCAGCCCTTCCCAGATTGCAGGGATCGGCATCACCAATCAGCAAGAATTCGCGGCATCCTGGGTGCGGGAAACGCAGTTCCAACTGCAAATGGATGACGCGCAGCGCAACGCCAAATACGCGGTCTGGAAAAAAGTCGCCCATGCCACGATGAGCTTTTGAAAGAGACCCATGACTGAAAAAACACTTCGCCGCCATCTGACCGAAAGCGCGCTGGATCCAAACCTGATCTTCTTGCTTGAGGACATTGCAAGTGCCTGTCGCGTGGTCGCCAACCGGATCCGCAACGGTGCATTCGAAGGGAACCTTGGGTCTGCCGATGCGACAAATGTGCAAGGTGAGACACAGAAAACCCTCGATATTCTGGCCAATGATGAATTCGAGAGGATTTGCGCAAACAGTCCGCGCCTTGCCGCGCTTGTGTCTGAAGAGGTCGAAGAAGTGACCTGGCTCAAAGAGCCGGAGGCCGGTGATTATCTGCTTTACTTTGATCCGTTGGACGGATCGTCAAATCTGGACGTGAACCTTTCGGTTGGGTCGATTTTTGCGATCATGCAGGTGCAATCCGACGCGGATCGCAGTGTCCTGCGTGCAGGGCGCAAACAGGTGTGCGCAGGCTATGCGCTCTACGGTCCGTCAACCACGCTGGTCCTGACAACCGGATCAGAGGTTGCAGGGTTTACGAACGAGAGCGGAACGGGCGACTTTCGGTTGACGCACCCTGCGATGACTGTCCCGCAGGAGACATCGGAGTTCGCGATCAATACGTCGCGCTACCGCTATTGGGACCAGCCAGTGCGCCGCTATGTCGATGAATGCGTTGCAGGCGAAGAGGGCATTCGGGAACGCGCGTTCAATATGCGCTGGACCGCTTCGATGGTGGCGGACATTCACCGTATTCTGACGCGCGGCGGCGTTTTCCTATACCCTGCCGACAGTGAAAACCGCGCCGCAGGTGGCAAGCTTCGCCTGATGTATGAAGCGAACCCGATGGCAATGATTATTGAAAATGCCGGCGGCGCCGCGACAACCGGCCACCACCCGATTTTGGATATTCAACCCACCGGACCGCATCAGCGAGTGCCTGTCATCATGGGGTCAAAGTCCGAAGTTGATCGGTTGCTTCGCTACCACAAGGCAGATTCTCAATAACCGAAAGGACGCCTCTATGGCTCTTGTATCGCTTCGCCAACTTCTTGATCACGCTGCCGAGCACTCCTATGCGCTGCCCGCCTTTAACGTGAACAACATGGAACAGATGTTGGCAATCATGTCAGCAGCTGATGCCACAGACAGCCCCGTCATCATGCAGGCCAGCCGTGGCGCACGTGCGTTTGCGAACGATATTGTCCTGTCGCACCTGATCCGCGCCGCGATCGCGCTCTATCCGCATATCCCTGTGTGCATGCATCAAGATCACGGGAATTCACCCGCGACATGTATGTCGGCGATTACGAACGGCTTTTCGTCGGTCATGATGGATGGCTCTTTGCAAAGCGACGGCAAAACACCGGCGAACTTTGCCTACAACGTGGCTGTCACTGCGAAAGTAACAGAGATGGCGCATCTTGTTGGTGTCTCGGTTGAAGGGGAACTAGGACATCTGGGGTCGCTTGAAACCGGCAAGGGCGAGGTCGAGGATGGCCACGGTTTCGAAGGGAAACTGGATCGTGCATCCCTTGTGACAGATCCCGAAGAAGCCGAGGCCTTTGTGCGTCTGACACAGGTTGATGCGTTGGCAGTTGCGATTGGCACGTCACACGGGGCCTATAAGTTTTCGCGCAAACCCGACGGAGAGATATTGGCGATGGACGCACTGAAAGATATTCATGCCCGTATCCCTGACACGCATCTGGTGATGCACGGATCATCCTCCGTCCCGCAGGAACTGCAGGATATCATCAACACATACGGTGGCGACATCGCGCCAACCTGGGGCGTTCCCGTCGAGGAAATTGTACGTGGGATCAAGTATGGTGTGCGCAAGGTGAATATCGACACAGACCTGCGCATGGCACTGACCGGTGCGATCCGAAAGGTTTTCGCCGAAACACCCGGCGAATTTGATCCGCGAAAATACCTCGCACCGGGGGTAGACGCCATGTCGGCGGTGTGCCGTGATCGTTTTGAGAGTTTCGGGGCTGCCGGCATGGCTGGCAAGATCGACCCGATCGCCTTGCCGGTGATGGCCAAGTGGTACGAAGCGGCCAATCTTCAACGCGCGTCATAAGGGACAGCTACGATGTTTTCATTCCTCAGTCCGCACGCACTCCATTTCGGGCGTGGTCAAAGCGCCCAGACCGCCGCGCTGGCCAAGACCTACGGGACTGCTGTCTTATTGGTTCATGGATCGCGCCCCTCGCGGGCGCAATGGCTGGTGACGTCTTGTGAACAGTCCGGGTTGAGTACAACCACACTCAGTTGCCACCGCGAACCCAGCTTGCCCGATATCACAGAAGCCTTGGACCATCTGGGTGATTTTCGTCCCGATGTGATTATCGCGCTGGGGGGCGGATCTGTCATTGATTTCGCCAAGGCGTTGGCTGCACTGATCCCCTGTGAAGGAGAGGCTTCCGAATACCTTGAGGTGGTCGGCAACGGTCGTCCGCTTGAAAATGCGCCAATTCCGATGATTGCCTTGCCCACAACTGCGGGGACAGGGGCTGAGGTGACCAAAAACGCGGTCATCTCGGTGCCGGAGCGCGGCATCAAGGTAAGCCTGCGCGACGGGCGTATGATACCACAAATCGCCATCGTTGATGCCGCGTTGATGGAAGGTGCGCCCAAGACCGTCACGCTCGCGGCAGCGTTGGATGCGGTCACACAGGTGATCGAGCCTTACTTATCCGTCAAAGCCAATCCGATGACCGATGCGCTCTGCGTTGCCGCAATTCCAAAAGGTCTGAAGTCGCTTCGTGATGTGGTCGAAAAAGGCACGCCGGACGCATGGGATAACATGGCGTGGGTCAGCACATGCGGCGGTTTGGCGTTGGCAAATTCCGGGCTTGGCGCTGTTCACGGGTTTGCGGGTGTGATCGGTGGCAGAACCAACGCCCCGCACGGTGAAATATGTGGTGCTCTGCTTCCCGCTGTTCTGAAGTCCCATTTGGGCAAAGCAGAGAAAGGGACAGAAATCTATAAACGGCTGAAATGGGTGGAAACACTGTGCGATGCGCAATTTGCGCCGGATGGGCCGGGACAAGGCATTTCTGCGTTGGCGCGCTGGTCCAAGGGACAGGGACTGCGCGGATTGTGGGAAATGGGGCTGAGCCTTGAGGACCATGCAGATGTTGCGGATGCCGCGTCCAATGCGTCATCAATGAAGGGCAATCCGTTCGCCTTGACGAAAGAAGAGCGCGTGGCGATTTTGCGCGCAGCGCACTGACCCGACGGGTACGCGGCAAATCTTTCAAGTGTGAATGCACTCGTCCAGTTCTTGAAAGCGGACTGCTGCGTCGGGTAACGCGAAACCTGTTCAGAAACTGTCGCTTTCCCCACGTAGCTGACCTTTACACAACAAAAAACGCCCACCAAATGGCGGGCGCTTTCTGTCGTCTCTTATCGACCGTAACGTCTTAGCGACGCAGGCCCAGACGCTCGATCAGGCTCTGGTAGCGTGCTTCGTCTTTGGACTTGGTGTAGTCCAGAAGCTTGCGGCGCAGCGCGACCATTTTCAGCAGACCACGGCGACCGTGGTTGTCTTTTTTGTGGGTCTTGAAGTGCTCTGTCAGCGTCGCAATGCGGCTGGACAGGATGGCAACCTGTACTTCGGGCGAACCGGTGTCGCCTTCTTTGGTTGCAAATTCCTTCATGATCCGTGCTTTTTCTTCAGCAGTAATCGACATCGGGGTCTCCTTATTGGTTAAAGGTGAATGGCGCGATCCGGGATGTCGTCCAGAAAGGCCCGTGGAGGGTCCGTGCGGGCAAACCCCGCGCAGATGCGTCGCAATAAGAGGATTCTGCGAAAAAGGAAAGCGATTTGTTACGCCGCAACCAGTGCGATCCGTGTCACATCCAGATCTGCCAGATCAGGGAAAGTCGCAACAATCACATCATCGGCGAAGAGGACCAGCCCATCTTCTGTATCTGCGGTCCGAAGCTGTGGCAGCGCACCCTCATAGGTGATCTCGATCACGTCCTCTGCCGCATCAAAATCTTCGACGATGACATCGTTTCCATGCAAGAGCGCAAAGGTATCAGCCCCTGTTCCACCATGCAGATTGTCACCCGCACCGCCCATCAGGATATCATCGCCTGCGCCACCATTCAGGTAATCGACATCCTCATCGCCCCGATCATAGAGAATATCGTTGCCTGACCCGCCATGAAGCGTGTCCGCACCAGCGCCCCCAACCAGACGATCATCGCCCAAAGAGCCAAGCAGCGCATCATCGCCCGCGCCCCCCATCAGCACATCATCGCCGCCGCCGCCATTCAGCGCATCATCACCCGCATCACCGGCCAGCACATCATCGCCAACATGCCCGTTCAGCAGATCATTACCCTCGCCACCGACAAGCACATCATCACCGCGACCGCCCTGCAATGTGTCATCCCCCGCACCGCTGACCAGATAATCGTCGCCGTCTTCGCCATCCAGATAATCATTGCCGGCACCTGTCTGCACAGTGTCATCCAGCGCGCCGGAAAAGATCACTGTGTCTTCGTCATCGGTCGCAAGCAGGTTGTCGACTGGCTCGATATCAACACTGGGATCATCCTCATCGGATACCCCGTCCTGCGTTTCATCCGTTTCATCATTGTCGAGCATCATGACGGCCGTCATGGTGACCCCCATCAGTCCAATCAGAGCAAGCATTTCAAAAACCTGTCATCAACGAGTCGCCCCCGACCCCGTGGCAAGCTCTATACCATCCGGCGCACGCCGAGACGTATAGATTCTGAATGGATGGTTAACGCACTCGGAACGTCACCCAGCGTTCCAGATGACAGGCTGTTGTGCGTAGCTGATGTAAAGCGGGTGCTTGGGGTGGCCGTGCTTACTTAGGCCCAGCGTATAGATCGGCTTGCCCAGCCTACGCAAAAGCGCCTCGGTCTGCGGGCCACGGTCAAGATGCGCGCCATGCGTCCCCCATGCAGCGATGATCTGATCCGCCCACTGTGCACCATCCCGAATGGCAGCATCGTTCTCAGGCCCGACCGGATCGACCGCCTTGCGCATCGCAAAGGGATCGGTGTCGCGCCACGCAAAGATATTGGTCACCTGAAACGCGCCAAAGCCCAACGCACGGGCGCGTCTTTCGCAGCGCTCCACGGTCGGGTCGTTCTGTACCTCGGTCGCCTTGGAAGGGTTGAGCATGACAAACAAGACCCGTTTGCCCTGTGCATCCCATGTACGCGTCAACGCATAGCGGTAACGCTCGCAATCCGAATAGGTCGCGACCGAGGGCGCGTCATCTTTGATATGCGTGCGGGTGATCACCGGATCAGACGACAAACACGCGCGATGGCTGTATTTCACCGCCGCGATAGGTGCCCACGGCAATCGCTTTACCCTCGTATGAGGCCCAGACTTCATCACCAAATTCGACACCTGTGGCGATAACCGAGGCAGGATTGCCATTGCGCAGTTTGGCCACGCTTTCGGCCAGACAGCGCACTTCTTGCAGGTCGCTTAACCCGACCTCCAAGGGTTGTATAAAAGCATCGAGTTCGGGCGTTTTGGCCAATGCATCAACCTGTTCCAAGGTCACCCCATCCGTGGCCTGAAACGGGCCGGACCACACGCGACGCAGCGATTTCACATGCGCCTTGCAGCCCAGCGCCTCGCCCAGATCGCGGGCGATGGAACGCACGTAACCGCCTTTGCCACAGGTCATTTCCAACACCACATGGTCGGCGTCGGGGCGGTCGATCAGCAAGAGTTCTTCCACCCATAAAGGACGCGCAGCCAGTTCCATTTCCTCGCCGTCACGGGCCTTTTTATAAGCGCGTTCGCCATCCACTTTCACGGCAGAGAACTGCGGCGGGACCTGCATGATATCACCAACAAAGCTGCTCAAGGCTTCCTTGATCGCCGCATCATCAGGACGCAGATCAGAGGTCGCAATCACTTCGCCCTCGGCGTCATCGGTATTTGTGGCCTGTCCAAGCCGCACGGTAAACGTATAGGCCTTCAGCGCATCGGTGATGTATGGCACGGTTTTCGTGGCCTCGCCCAATGCAACGGCCAGAACACCGGTTGCTTCGGGATCAAGCGTGCCTGCGTGACCCGCCTTTTTGGCATCCAGCGCCCAGCGCACCTTATTGACGACCGCGGTGGAGGTAATGCCAGCGGGTTTGTCCACCACCAGCCAACCCGAAATATCGCGACCTTTGCGTCTGCGTGCCATGTCTTTGCCCTTTGTCAGAATGTGCGCTTGCTAGAGCGAAGCCAGCGGCGGGTCAATCTAGAGTGTCAGGATGACAGAGCCCGACCGATCACCACGCGCGATCATATCATGCGCTTTGGCGCATTGGTCCAGAGCAAGCGTATCCGAGATACGGATGTTCAACGCATTACGTGCGAGCAAATCGTTCAGTTGATCCGTGGTCTTTTCCCGCTCTTCGGGCGTCAGCAGGTAAACCAGCACTAGTTTGATGTTCACCGCTTTGAACATCAGCGGATAAAAGGGGACCACAGGCGTCATATCCTTGGCCGATCCATAAGTGGACACCGTCCCGTTTTCCGCAATGACCTCGGCGATGGTCGCGGCGTTTTTCCCGAACTCGACTTCGGCGATATGGTCAATCGGACGACCGCCTGTGGCCTCCAATATCTGCGCGCCTAAATCAGGGTCCGTATAGTCAAATACATGGGCCGCACCCGCATCGCGTACCGATTGCAGCGCCTCTTGGCCCCGCGCGGTTGCGATCACTTCGGCACCAGAAGCCGCCGCCACCTGAACAGCAAGATGGCCAACGGTACCGGCACCGCCGCTGACCAGCACCCTTTTACCCGCAACAGGGCCTTGGCCCAGCACCGCGTGAACCGCCGTGAGGCCCGGAATACCAAGTGTCGCCCCTTCTGCGAAAGACACATTCTGGGGCAATGGCACCGCCTGCCCTGCGGGCAACGCGATATACTCGGCAGCGGTTCCAAACGCACGCTGCCACTGTCCGTTCCAGATCCAGACCCGCTGACCAATCCGGTCAGGCGAGACGCCTTCGCCCACCGCCTCGATAACACCAGCGCCATCGCTATGGGGGATGATCTTGGGAAAGGGTGGCTTGGGAACACCGGGACGGCCCCCTGCACGCGCACGGATGTCAGAAGGGTTGACGCCAGAGGTCTGCAACCGGACCAGAACCTCGCCCGCTGCGGGGTCTGGCGTGGACAGGTCCTCTAGGGTCAGGACATCGGCGGCCGGCCCAAAGGCGGTGTAGGTGATCGCGCGCATGGTGATTATTCCTCTTTGCGTTTAGCCGGCTTCTAGCACCTCTAGAAACGCCTCGCCAAACCTTTCGGCGTATTTGTCACCTATGACACGGGTCAGGTTCTCCATATCGGCACTGCGTAGCTGGGCCACTTTGGCCAACATCGAAGCAGAGCAGCTCATCGGTTTATCCACGCCGTGCGGGCCACGGGTAAGCTGGGCCTGCGCCTGCATCAGACGGTCATAAACCGCGCCCTCGTCACGGCCCGCAAGTTTGCGGCGCATCGGATGCACCTCCTCAACCGCCCCTGCGATGACTGACAGGAAATCCTGACCATAGGTCGCAAGTTTCTTGGCCCCCACCCCACCGATATGGGCCATCTCATCAAGGGTCATGGGGCGCTTTTCCGCCATCTCGATCAAGGTGCGGTCGTTGAAAATAATATAGGCGGGCACATTCGCCTGCTCGGCCAGATAGCGCCGCTTTGCCTTAAGCGCAGAGAGCAATGGCGCATCGTCCTCGCTGACCAGCATGCGCACCTTGGGACCTGTACCACGGGCGGCCTTGATCGTATCGCGGCGCAATTCGATCGTGGCCTCGCCCCGCAGGATGGGCCGTGCATGTTCGGTCATCCGGAGCGCGCCGTGCCTTTCGCGATCAGGGCGCAATAGATCATGCCCCATCATCTGCCGGAAAATCGCTTGCCATTGGCGTTTGTCATAGTCCTTGCCCACACCAAACGTCGGCAAGCTATCATGGTCGCGCTGCATGATCTTGTCAGTTGGTGTGCCCAGCAAGATATCAATCAGATGACCCGCGCCGAACCATTCCTCGGTGCGCAGTGCCGCCGACAGCGCCATGCGCACGGCCGTGGTACCGTCAAACACCTCGGCGGGTTTATCGCAAAGGTCGCAGTTGCCACAGGGTTCCGGATTTTCGCCAAAATATTCAAGCAAGTTCTGGCGACGACAGCGCAAGGCCTCGGCCAGGCCCAAAAGAGCGTTCAGTCGCCCGTGATCAGCGGCACGGCGTTCGGGCGGCGCAAGCCCTTCGTCGATCTGCTGGCGGCGATAGCGAATGTCGTCAGGACCAAACAGTGTGAGCGTTTCGGCAGGGTCGCCATCGCGCCCTGCGCGACCAATCTCCTGATAATAGGCCTCGATGGATTTGGGCAGGTCGGCGTGGGCGACCCAACGGATATCGGGTTTGTCGATCCCCATGCCAAAGGCCACAGTGGCACAAACGATCAAGCCATCCTCTTGCTGAAAGCGGCGTTCGACAATCCGGCGGTCCTCGGCCTCCATGCCGCCGTGATAATGGCAGGTGCTATGGCCTGCATCGGCCAGCGCCTTGGATAGTGTTTCGGTTTTCGCACGCGTGCCGCAATAGACGATCCCCGACTGGCCTTTGCGCGCGCCCGCAAAATTCAGGATCTGGTTGCGTGGCCCGTCTTTGACGGCAAAGGCAAGATGGATATTGGGCCGGTCAAAGCCCCTCAAGAATGTGGCTGGTTGCTGACCATCGAACAGTTTCTGGACAATCTCCTCGCGGGTTTCGGCATCAGCCGTCGCAGTGAACGCGGCCAGCGGCACATCCAGCAGACGCTTTAATTCACCAATCCGCAGATAATCGGGGCGGAAATCATGGCCCCATTGGCTCACGCAGTGCGCCTCGTCCACAGCAATCAGGCTCACCCCGACACGGCGCAGCATGTTCATGGTACCGCCCGCGGCCAACCGCTCGGGCGCCATATAAAGCAGCTTGAGCGTGCCCGCTTCCAAGGCTTCCCACACGGCATCGGTTTCTTCGGGCGTATTGCCAGAGGTCAGCGCGCCTGCTTCAACCCCTGCTTCGCGCAGGCCGCGAACCTGATCGCGCATCAGGGCAATCAACGGCGATATGACGACAGTGACACCGCCGCGCACCAAAGCAGGCAATTGAAAGCAAAGGGATTTACCGCCACCTGTCGGCATGATTGCGAGGGTGTTTTCACCGGCAACAACTGCCTCAACAATCTCTTGTTGGCCCGGGCGGAAGGCATCAAAGCCGAAAATGTCACTCAAAAGCGCTGTGGTGGACACGGGATACCCTGCTTGTGCAATTTCTGCTGCTCTTGCGGGTCACAATCCCACGCTGAGAATCGGTTCACAAGAGAGAAGCCCGCGCCAAAACGCAAAAGGGCGGCACCTTTACGGTATCGGCCTGTGACTATGAGAGGTGATCGTCGATTGGACGACGATATTGCACGCACATTCTGGAACTGTCTGACCGTCGCGCATCGGCAGGGCGACGACACCCCCTACATTACGGATTGGCGCGTTCGGACCGACATCAGCAGTTGCGCCGTATCTTTGCCGACTCTACGGGTTTGAATCGTTGCCAACTGCTTTGACACCCCGTAACCCTGTCAATTCAGGAGAGACTTGATGGGCGAAATCATATTAGTCCGGCATGGGCAGGCGAATTCCGCGGCAACCGATGAAGAAAGCTATGACCGGCTGTCTTCTTTGGGACACCAACAGGCGCAATGGCTGGGTGAATACCTGTCAGAGCGCGAAGGTGCCTTTGATAAGGTAATTTCCGGTAGCCTGCGGCGCCATCGCGAAACCGCAGCGGGCATTGGCTATGACAGCCCGCTGATTGATCCGCGTCTGAACGAGATGGATTACTTCAATCTGGGGCAGGCGCTTGAGGATGTGCACGGTGTGCCGTTTCCCGGACCGGATGAATTTGCAGCGCACGTCCCGCAGGTCATGGAAGCATGGCATAATGCCGAGATCATGGGGAACGAAACCTTTGCGTCATTCGAGAGCCGCGTGACCTCTGTGCTGCAAGAGGCCGCCAAACCCGGCGTACGCGTGCTTTGCGTCACATCGGGCGGGGTTATCGGTATGATCATGCGGCATTTGCTTGATCTCAACCCGACGCGGATGGCGCATGTCCTGCTGCCGATTATGAATAGCTCGCTCCATCGCATACACGTCATACCGCAGGGGCCGATTTTGGCCAGTTTCAACGCCATCCCGCATCTGGACCGGGATGACCGCCTGCATGCCCGCACACATTACTAAAGGATCGCCCCATGTTGAGACTTCACTACGCCCCCAGAACCATTTCGGTGGCTGTTGCGATCATTCTGGAGGAGTGCAGCACCCCTCACGAAAAGATCCGTGTCGACTTTGCCAGCGGTGAACAAACAAAGCATGATTATCTGAAAATGAATCCAAAGGGGCGCGTCCCTACGTTGGAAACACCTGACGGCATCCTGACCGAGACCCCTGCCATTCTGGAATACATCGCCCCGCAACTGGTGCCGGAGGACGCATTCGCCGCCGCCAAGATGCGCGAACTGATGTCTTATCTGAATGGCACCATGCATCCGCATCACGCCCATGGCCTGCGCGGTGAACGGTGGGCGGATGAACCCAGCTCTTTTGCGGATATGAAGCGCAAAGTACCCCAACGCATGGCAGAGTGCGCCGCCCATCTGGAAGAATACCTGCCAAGCCTGCCCTTTGAGACCGGCAAACTCAGCGTTCTATCTGACGCTTACCTCTATGTTGTGCTCAGCTGGCTACCGGGTGACGGCGTGGATATTGCGCATTATCCACGGCTGGTGGCGTTTCAGCATGAAATGAATACACATGCCTCTGTGCAGGCCGTGTTTGAAAAGGGACTGCTGTGATGACCCATCTCTGGGTACGCGCGGAAAGCCGCGACAACGAGGAACGCGTCGGAATCACGCCGCAAGGGGCCGCCAAGCTGATTGCGGCAGGGTTTCGGGTGACCGTGGAAGAAAGCACGCAACGTATTCTGCCACTGGCTGATTATGTTGCAGCAGGGTGCGCGGTCGCACCCGAGTTCTCTTGGCCCGATGCGCCTGACGACGCGATCATCTTTGGATTAAAAGAATTGCCCAGCGATGGATCGCCTCTGCGCCATCGCCACATCATGTTCGGCCATGCCTATAAAGGGCAGCCCGCAGGACAGGTCCTGCTCGATCGCTTCAAGGCGGGCGGTGGTACGCTTTATGATCTGGAGTATCTCACGCATGAGGACGGGCGGCGCGTTGCCGCGTTCGGTTATTGGGCTGGCTATGCGGGGGCGGCAGTGTCGCTGATGTGCTGGATTGCGCAACAGCATGGCCGGATCGCAGGGCCGGTCAAGGCCTATCCCAGCGCAAACCATCTGCTGGCCAATCTGCAAGAGGCTCTGATGGCTTTGGGCACCGAGCGCCCGACTGCGTTGATCATCGGCGCCTTGGGACGTGTTGGTACCGGAGCCGCCGATTTGTGTACCGCAATGGGTGTGGCAACCACGCAATGGGATATGGCGGAAACCGCCTCGGGCGGACCGTTTCCCGAAGTGCTACGCCATGACATCTTTCTCAACTGTATCCTCGCCCGCCCCGGCACGCCGGTCTTTGTCCCGGCAAGTGCCAAGACTGCCCAGCGGAGGCTCTGTGTCATCGGCGATGTGGCCTGCGACCCGGACAGCGATTTTTCTCCCATCAAGGTCTATGACCGCACGACAACATGGGATGCGCCAGCGCTGCGCGTGCATGACAACCCGGTGCTGGATGTCACAGCAATTGACAACCTGCCTTCGATGTTACCTGCAGAAAGCAGCGCGGATTTCGCCGACCAGCTCTTGCCGCATCTGATGACGTTACACCAGATAGATGGCGGCGTCTGGGGCAGAGCGCAGGCGTGGTTTGAAAGGGCTGTGCGCTGATCAGGTAAGGTGGATCAAGATCCACCTTACGCGGGCCGGTAAAGATCATCCTCGGCTTCTGACGGATCCATACCAAGAGCCGCCATCCCCGCCTCCAGATGATCGGCCAGATGCGGCGACCCTTTCAAATAGCTGGCTGTCGGTGTCGTCGCCTCTCGCGCGGCCGTGGCAAGTGCCTCGGCCAGTTCTTCAGCCTCGAAGCTGCCGCGCCCGATCCAGAAGACTGCAACCAGTCCTGTCTTTTCATCGTCATTGAGCTGATCGACAAATCCGTCAAATTCATTCTCAGCGCGATCCAACTCGCGCGCCAGAATGATGACTTCTGCAATTTTATCTGCCGTAATTGGTAACATTGGCGCGTCTCCTTTGGCCCCACCATGAAAGAGGAACACGAAGGTGGCCTTGATCTGGCGCAAGGCGTGTTGCTGGCCTGCCGGATTATTTCTTGTCGCGGGCGGCTTTCTCTTCCTTGGTCAGCTTGTTGTTCCAAACATTGTTGCTCAGACCAAGCTCGGCCGCCAAAGGTTTGGTTTTGCCGCGACTGACCTTACCGCCTTTGTTCAGGAACTCCTGAATAAGGGCATCGTCAGTGGTTTCTTTGGGGACATGCTTCATGCGCTCAGGCTAGCCCAGCAGACACAACGGAGCAACGATTGCTTTTGACGCAGCCCCGCAAAGAAAAAAGCCCCGCCATCACAGTGGATGGCGGGGGAAAAGTTAGTGCTCGCGTGCCCATCCAGTATTGGACAGGCTTGCCGCAGGCACCGGCGGTATCAACTTTGGTAAAACTTAGTGTTTCGCCATCTCGGAGCGGATCTGCTGGCGCAGCAGATCAATGGGCACCTTTTGCCCGTCGCGTTTAAATTGCCAATAGGTCCAGCCGTTGCAGCTTGGTGCGCCTTCAAGGAAGGCACCGACCTGATGGATAGATCCTTTGATGTCGTCACCGATCAACGTGCCGTCAGCACGGACCTTGGCTTTGTGACGGCCATTCATGCTCCACAATTCCTCGCCGGGGCGCAACATGCCGCGCTCGACCAAGACGCCGAAGGCAACACGCGGTTCGGCACGTTTGGAGGTGGACACCTGCAAGGCTTCGTTATCGAACTTGCGGGTGTTTTTGATGCGCTTCTCGGCCACCTTGCGGTAGGCCTCTTCGCGCTCGATCCCGATGAAATCGCGGCCCAGCATTTTTGCGACCGCGCCTGTGGTGCCAGTCCCGAAGAAGGGGTCAAGGACCACATCGCCGGGGTTAGTGGTGGCAACAAGGACGCGGTGCAAGAGGGACTGCGGTTTTTGCGTGGGATGCGCCTTTTCGCCTTCGTCATTCTTCAGCCGCTCATGACCGGTGCAGATGGGCAGAACCCAGTCCGACCGCATCTGCACGCCCTCGTTGAGGGCTTTGAGCGCTTCGTAATTGAAGGTGTACTTGCTGGCCTCTTCTTTCGAGGCCCAGATCAGTGTCTCATGGGCGTTGGTCAGGCGCTTGCCGCGAAAGTTCGGCATCGGGTTGGATTTGCGCCAAACGACATCATTGAGAATCCAGAACCCCTGGTTCTGCAATTCGGCGCCCATGCGGAAGACGTTGTGATAGCTGCCGATGACCCAGATCGCGCCATTCGGTTTCAACAAGCGGCGGGCAGCGGCCAGCCATGCTTTGGTGAACTGGTCATAAACCTTGAAGCTATCGAACTGGTCCCATGCGTCATCGACGGCATCGACCTTGGAGTTATCGGGGCGATGCAGATCGCCCTTGAGCTGTAGGTTGTATGGGGGATCCGCAAAGATCAAATCAACAGACCCTGCAGGCAGGCTGTTCATCACCTCGATGCAATCACCATCAATAATCGTATTCAGCGGGAGCGCTTGCGCCCCCTTCGTTTTCGTTTTGATCGTCATAACTTGCCTCTAAGCCCCGGCGGGTGTTCCCGCTCTTTGGTTGACCCCAATGTGAGTCAGAGGCGATTCCGTGTCAAAATCTTTATTGATTCAGTCACTTACGTTTTTATCTTGATACAAGATATTGTGTATTGGCCTGAATGAACGCCTATGGTGTTCAGACACGCCAAACTGCTCAAGCCCCAATTTATGTTGGGCTGTGGGGTATCCGGCGTTGTTTTCCCACCCGTAGTGGGGGTGCTGTTGCGCCAATGCCACCATGTGTCTGTCGCGCCACACTTTGGCGACGATAGAAGCGGCGGCGATGCTCAAACTGCGTGCGTCGCCCTTGATGATTGTCTCGCAGGGGATCACCAAATCACGCGGCACCATATTGCCGTCGATCAGCGCATAGTCGGCGGTTTGCCGCAGGCCCGCAACAGCGCGGACCATCGCGATATGGGATGCGCGCAGAATGTTGTGCGTATCAATCTCGGCCACTGTCGCTTCGGCGATAGAGACATCTGCCACTGCCAGCAACTCATCATAGAGCGCGTCACGCTTTTTCGCAGTCAGTTTCTTACTGTCATTCAG
The DNA here is from genome assembly GCF_900156505.1 of Yoonia rosea. Lineage (NCBI taxonomy): Bacteria > Pseudomonadati > Pseudomonadota > Alphaproteobacteria > Rhodobacterales > Paracoccaceae > Yoonia > Yoonia rosea. The sequence goes on from NZ_FTPR01000002.1 coordinate 214,650, forward strand.
CCCTGCCGGTATGTTCGCAGGATCGAGTATCACAGCCGCCGCAACGACTGGTCCCGCCAGCGGGCCGCGCCCGACCTCATCGACGCCGGCGATGTGCAAAAAGCCGCGCGTTTGAGCAGCGTGTTCAAAACTAAAATCAGGTTTGGTCATAAGGTCAGTGACCAGAACATGTCGGTCACTTCAAGGAAAAAGGGGCAGAGAGCCATGTCCAACCTCTCTGCCCCACACTGGGCGTCGCCAGATCACGCACTAAGCGGCGTACTTGTTTTACTGGCAAAGCACCCAAGGTGGTGCGGCAACTGGGGCAAGCAGCCGCACACCTGCCCGACTTAGTTACGTCGGTCAGTCCGGTAGCCTTGCTCGCGCAGGCAAAGGGGATCAAAGCCGTTACGTGGCCCGTCGCTCGTCCAGATGCGGACAGCGCAACGGTCGGGCAGACGGCTTGCAAAGCGGTAGTTGTTATCAAGGCAGCGCTTGCCGAACATGCGCTGGGTGCCAAAGCGCGTCTCGACACGGCGCAGACAGGTATAGGGCAAGGTGCGACGGTTCTGGCGGCTGCGTTCTTCGTGCCGGTTCAGGTCAGACCAACCGTTGTTGCGGTTGATCCCGTTCCACTGGTGGTTATTGCGCGCTGGGGTGGCAGGCTCGGCGCGATTGCGGTTCTGTTCAATCGCAGAGCCGATCACCGCTGCGGCAGCCAAGCCAATGATCAATTTGCCGACATCTTCGCGGTCCAGACCTTGGGCGTAGGCGGGTGTCATGGTGGCAAAGGTCAGCGACAGCGCTGTTATTGCAGCAGTCATTGATTTCAACATCGTGTTTCCTTTCGGTTCGTTTGCCTGTGTGGGCTATGAACCGAAAGTGCGGTAAACGTGACTTGCCAAACAATAACGGGGGATGGTTATAGGATTGCCATCGCGATAACATTCGGCGTTATTGAATATCACAACTGCTTTCGATCAGGTGGGGACATGAAACAACTTTCTTTCTCATTCATGGCGCTCATGCTGAGCACGACCATCGCGCAGGCCGCCTGCTATGCCGATTACAAGGCAAAACAGGACGATCCTTTGCGGCTACACTATGGTGTTGCCGAAGTGCGGGGCGACTGCTCGGTCGGATCGGCCGAAAGCCAGCTGCGTGATCGGTTGGCCGGTAACGGTTGGCAGCTATTGAATGTGCTGGGCGTCTTTGATGACGCAGGCCTTGATGAAAGAAAGGACAGCGCAGGTGAATTCTTCCTCCGCTACTGAAGCGCGCGAAATCGGCAACAGGATTGTTGTCGCAGGGATCGCGGCCATTGTTCTGATTTTGGCGATTGCTGCCGTGCTGTTGTTTATCAACCTGCCGGATGCCAACGCATTCAATATGCGCGTTGAACGGCTTTTCATTGAAAATGATAACCTGACCAGCAACGCCGAGATCAAGCTGCTCGAAATCCTCGCAGGGTCCGGCACGGCGTTTTCTGACACGCTGGCGTCTTACCGCTTTGTCATCTTCGTTTTGCTGATCTTTGCGACCGCCCTTTTGATTGCTGCGGTCGCCTTCCTTGTGATGCTGATCGCCCTGAACCGCCGGATGGGCCGCATTGAACGGCAAGGGATCGAGGTCAATTCTTTGACGATCAGCCGTGACGAGAAGGCGGTTTATCTGAATGATTTCGAATTCAAACTCACCGATGCCGCGATTGAAACACTGTCCGTTCTGGCCGAAGCACGCATGGACGACGAGGTGCTGACCGGCGCCGAGATTGAAGGCGTGATCTCGGGGCGTGATGCCGCCGACTGCGATGAGGCCGCAGGGGCAACCCGCATCAAGCGCCTGCGTGATACGCTGGGTAATCAGATGATGAGCGAACTTTTGGTCAAGAACATCGCGCGCAAAGGCTATGTTCTGGCAATCGACAAAGACGTCATTCGCATGATCTAGCGGCGCAGGGTATCACCCGCCGCAAGGATGGGTTCCAGCGCAATAACGGGGCCGTCCGGCACGTCCTCACCGGCATTGAGCGCCGCGATAATCCGCGCAGCTTTCTGGCCAATTTCACGGCGGCAGGCATCCATCGTGGCCAACCGGCGCGGCAAGCCATCCAAAAGCTCGACCCCGTTGAAACCGGCCAATCCCACCTTGCCGGGCACATCAATGCCCTGTTCCAAAAGATAAAGCAGACCACCCGCACCGATCATGTCATTCGAGTAATACAGGAAATCCAGATCCGGCGTGCGTTCGATCATCTTGGCCGTCATCTCGCGGCCTTTCGCAAGGGCCGAGCCGCCGGAATAGAACTCCTGATCCGCGATCTCGATACCTGCCTTTGCAAGCGTCCGCGTGAACCCCTCGAACCGCTTGCGCGCGCGGTGATCGAGCGGCATCTTTGTGCCCATAAAGCCGATCCGCTTGTAACCGGCAGCGATAATCTCTTCCGCCATCTTGCGTCCCGCACGGCGGTGGGAAATGCCGACGCAATGGTCAATCGGTTCGCCATCGGTATCCATGATTTCGACCACAGGAATACCCGCCTGCCGCAGCATAGCTTGCGACGCCTCGGAATGTTCCAGCCCTGCGATGATCACGCCCGAGGGCCGCCATGAGAGCATTTCAAACAGAACTTTCTCTTCTTTCTCGGGCAGATAGTCGGTCACGCCGACCACTGGCTGCAAGTCGGTATCTTCCAGCGTCTCGGAAATCCCCGAGAGCACCTCTGGGAAAACCATGTTGCCCAATGATGGAATGATCACTGCGACCAAATTGACCCGCTGCGAGGCAAGCGCACCGGCGATCTTGTTGGGAACATAGCCCAGCAATTTCGCGGCATCCTGTACTTTCTGCCGTGTCGCGGCGCTGACGTCCCCTTTGTTCCGCAGCACGCGACTTACGGTCATTTCACTGACCCCGGATGCTTCTGACACATCGCGCAAGGTCAGTGGGCGTCTTGGTTTGTTCGTCAAATGAAAGGTCCTGTGTGTGGTTCCCCCTATTGTTAGCGGGGCTTTGTGACAAAAGCCAGAACCGCATGAGAGTTGACCAATTCAGCAAAGCCATGCATTCAACACATCGGGTGGTCCCGTGGCTCAACTGGATAGAGCAGCCCCCTCCTAAGGGGCAGGTTGCAGGTTCGAATCCTGCCGGGGTCACCATTAGTCACGCGATTACCTGTGTTTGCGGAACAGCTTTTTGTTCAGTGCCACGAACCGGTCAATTGGCCATGTCCAGAACGACGGGTCTTTGGCCCGCAGGTAGACATAGCCAAGCCAGCTGGCCAGTGCCGCGCCGATGACGTCGACAATCAGGTCGCCCATCGTGTCCTGCAGTCCTGATTTCTGCATGTTCAGCCCGAACCACTGGTCCATTGCAAATTCAAAGATTTCCCAACACGCACCCACGGTTACCGCCAGACCGAACGCCATCAGACACATCGCCCATGGTGGCGCGGCAAAGCGATCGCCCTCGAACATCATCAACACAAAGACGAACCCGAGCAAACCAAAGCCGATGGCGGATGAGCCGTGCAGTGCGATGTCCCACCACCAGAACCGCTCATAAAAATCAAAGGCTTCACCCATAAAGATTGAGGCGATCACAAAGATAGTGACGGCAGTGACGAAAGGCAGCGGCAAGGTGATGTCGAGCCTGCGGGCCAGGAAAAGCGGCGCCAATGCCAAAGCGAGTGTTGCAAGAGCGACAAATGTGAGTGACCAGCGCCCTTCATACGCGGCCGCCGCCGCTGCCAAAATCAAGAGGGCCCATAAGCCTCGGACCAGATATCCTTGTTGGCGAAGTTCCACGCTCACACAGGCGACCTCTGTTTATATTGCATTTCCTACATATATGACGATCATGACACACTCCCGCAAGAACCGCACCCTCCGGCTGGTCAGTTACAACATCCGCAAGGCGCGCGGTCTTGATGGCCGCCGTGATCCCGGGCGCGTGCTTGACGTGATCAATGCGCTGGACGCGGATGTGATCACGCTGCAGGAGGCCGACCGCAGGCTTGGTGACAGGCCGACAGCGGTACCGAGAAACCTGATTGCGCAGGCGACCGATTTTGATGTCGTCCCACTGGCCGCCAATAACGTCAGCCTCGGCTGGCACGGCAATGCGGTTCTGGTCCGGCGTGGTATTGCAGTGAAAACCGCCAGCCGGATTGATTTGCCGGGTGCCGAGCCGCGGGGCGCAGTGTCGGTGACGCTTGAGAACGGTTTCACGATCATCGGGGTGCATCTGGGATTGCTGCGCCAGTCCCGCCGCAGCCAATTGCGCGCTATCGTGGGAGGGTTAGACCCGAGCCAGAAGGTGGCCATCATCGGTGATATGAATGAATGGGCGGTGACACGCGGCTTTGAGGCACTGGAAGAAAGCTTTGTCCTTCATAGCCCCGGTCGGAGTTTTCACGCCGCCCGTCCGATTGCAGCGCTGGACAGGCTCGCGCTCTCGCATGGTTTGACGCTGGGCGATGCGGGGGTCGATCAGAGCCCGCTTGCGCGGATGGCCTCGGACCATCTGCCAATCTGGGCCGATATTTCCTGAAGCTTCAACACCGTCCTATTTTGAGAACATCACCGGCAGCTTGGCATCACGGAGCAGGTGGCGCGTCGCGGCGCCGATCACGAAATCATAAGCCCGCGAATGACCGAATGCGCCTGTGGCGATCATATCCGCGCCCATCTCAAAGGCGTCATGCCCAAGGATATCGGGGACCGTTTCACCATCTTTTTCGCGATGCACAATTTCGACACTGGGACCATGCCGGCTGAGTGCGGTCGCAAGATCAATGGCGGCATGATCTGCCAGAGTGTTGCTAGGAGGTTTGCCAACGCGCAGAACACGCACAGTTGCACCCGCACTCACCACGTTCATCATGTCATGTACCGCCCGTGTCGCCTCGCGGGTATCACTCCACCCCAACAAGACAGTCTCACCCAGCTTTTCGGCTGTGTAGCCACGCGGAATAACAAGCACGGGACGCCCGCCCTCTTTGATTACCCGTTCTTGCAGGCTGTTGATCAGCGGCCGCTCTTCACCGTCCTCTTCTTGCGCCATCACCACCAGATCGACAAAACGGGCATTGGTGATGATACTATCGGCAAGAAATCCGTTCTCGCTGCTGACTTGCCGCCACTCTGTAGGGAAGTCTTCGGATTTCGCGAAGCTGTCAAAGATGTCTTTCACCTCTTTGGCATGCGCCTTTTGGCTGGCAATAAAACTCTGATAGCTCACCTCGGGGATATGAACTGCAATGCCGGGGTAAACCACCAGCGATTCCGTGACATAAAGCCCGATAACATGGGCATTGTCCCGCCGTGCAAGAACCGCGGCGGACCGCAAGAGTTCTGCCGCCGAGGCTGTGCTGGTCAGGCAGACAAGGATGGTGCGCAGGGTCATAAGATATCCTCCGGTTCAGCTGCCGCATCGGGAACATCCGGCGCGACAGGCTACGATCGTTTTTGGAACGCGTTGATGCGTCACGACCGTTCTAGCGGGGGCAATGCGTGATGGTTTTGACATTGCTCAATCGCAGCAGGTCATGCGGCATCTGTTTCGATTGTGCAGAAAAAACCGAGGTCCGCGTCTTTATTCGCGGCCTCGGCAGTCATGGGGGAACTCAGGACTAGTCGCTGTCGCCCTGCGCAATAGCACGCAAACCAACGGGTTTCAGAATAACAACAGTGTTCACATGGTCGATCGCGATGATCTGCGACTTGCGTAATTGCGTGAACGTGCGGCTGATGGTTTCCGTGGTCAGGCCCAGAAAATCCGCGATATCGGCACGCGTCATGGGCAAGGCGATTTGTGTATACTCTCCGAGCGGTTCGCCCACACGTGCCGAAAGCACCAGCAGGAAAGACGCCAGCTTTTCAATCGAGGATTTGCGGCCCAGCATCATGAAATGGTCCTGCATCCCGCTGATTTCACGCAAAGCGGCCCGCAACAGGCGCAGGTGCAGTTCTGGATCACCCTTGGCGCTCTCAAGATCCGAGCGGCGGTGCACGATCAGTGTTGTCGGCACAAGCGCGTCGCAGTCTGTGTGATAGCGCCCGTTGCTCGGGAAACCGACAGTGTCGCCGGGATACCCAAAGGCGATAACCTGCCGACGTCCGTCTTCCATGATCCGGGTCAGACGTAAAACCCCGCTGGCAACTTCATAGATCAGGCCAGCAGGGTCATCTTCAAGGAACAGATGCTTGCCCGGCTTGATCGTTATCGTCGCTTGTCGCGCGATGGATGGCTTGCGGGCCGGAATGACGGCTGTGTCATCATTAAAGTCTGGCGAGGAGGTGACGTACATGGCAGCTTCCTTCTGTGCGATGCACGACACTTGCGCGGTCTTCGTATCGGACATACCGGAGGTTGCGTATCAAATTGTATCAATTTGTATCAAAGCCAGAAATAGACTATGTTCACCTATGCCGAGCCCTTACTTTCCAATGTAGAAAGGACCGGAGGCCGTTCATGAAAAACGCTGTCATTTTGGTCGTCGATGATGACCCAAAGATCAGAACCTTGCTACGCCGGTGCTTTGAGGGCGAAGGCAGCGAGGTCCACGAAGCGGGCGACAAGGCAGCGACGCTTCAGGCGCTTGCTGAGGGTCAGTTCGATCTGGTGACGCTGGATCTTGATCTGGGTCCAGATGACGGCTTGGACGTGGCCAAGGCCATCCGCCAGACGTCCTCTGTTCCGATCATCATGGTGACGGCAAAAAGTGACGTGATTGACCGCGTCGTCGGGCTCGAGATTGGCGCAGACGACTATATTTCAAAGCCGTTTCACCTGCGCGAAGTGGTTGCACGCATCAAAACAATCTTGCGCCGGTCCCGGCGCACAGCCCAGCCGACAGTATTGCCGCCCGATAGCCCGTGCTGGGTGTTCGACGATATGGTCGCCATACCTGCAGAAATGAAACTGCTGGACCGCAACCATGACTTGGTCGACCTCACAAGCGGCGAGTTTACGTTGCTAGAGGTCTTTTTGCGCCGCCCGAAACGCGTGCTTTCGCGCGAACAACTGATGGATCTGACAGGCGGGCAAAGCTATGCGCCGCTTGACCGCACCATCGACAACCAGATTGCCCGTCTGCGCAAGAAGATTGAACGCAACCCCGCATCACCACGGTTGATATCGACCATCCGCGGCATCGGATATTCGTTCACATGTGACGTCCGGGACTGTGACAATCATCCACCATCGAATAGCGCCGAAAGCGCATTGGCCAGATCCGACTGACGGTAAGGTTTGCGCAGAATTTGCAGATTTGTATCGGTGTTTTTGGCGTTGAGGATGTCTTCGCCATAGCCTGACGTCAGCAGAATACGGATGTGCGGATAGGTCGCCACGATGTGCCGTGCGAGCGCGAGGCCATCCAGTTCCCCTGGCATCACCAGATCGGTAAACACCGCGTCTATCGTGTCTTTCTGACGCAGTATTTCGGCAGCATCATCGCCGGACCCGCATTCTTCAACAACATAGCCCAACTCCTTGAGCCGCGCGACAGTCAGACGGCGCACCTGAGGGTTGTCTTCAACCACCAAGACAGATTCCCCGTTCGCCGCGTGGCGGTTGATGCTTTCTCCGGCGGTGCGGCGCATTACAGGGGCTTCACCTAGGATCGGAAAATACAGCGCGACTGTCGTTCCCAGCCCTATCTCGCTGTAGATTGCAACATGGCCACTGCATTGCCGCACAAAGCCATAAACCATCGCAAGCCCAAGTCCGGTGCCGCGCCCGATGGGTTTTGTCGTAAAGAACGGTTCAAACGCCTTTTGTTGCGTGTCCGGCCCCATGCCGATGCCGGTATCGGTCACAGAAATGCGGACATAGTGGCCCTGCGCCACGTCAAGTTCCTGCGCGACGTAAGTGTCATCTATCAGGATGGTCTCTGTGCGGATGATCAACTTGCCACCATCAGGCATCGCATCACGGGCGTTCAGCGCGATGTTGATCAGCGCGGATTGCAACTGCGTGGTATCGGCGAGGACAATCGGTAACGGATCGCTGCGCTCAAAGCTGATGTCGTACTGCGGATCAAAGGTGCGCCGGATGAGGACCGTGGCTGCATCACAGGCCTCATTCACGTCGGTAGGGTCGCAATGCGTCATTGTGGTGCGCGCAAATGCGCTGATCCCCGCAGTCAGTTCTGCACCCAAATGCGCCGCCTCGACCGCATCAGACAGAATTGCCTGATTGTCCTCGCCGTCGATCCTTGCCTCCAACAGCTCGAGATTGCCAATAATGACGGTCAAGATATTGCTGAAATCGTGACTGATCCCGCTGGTCATCTGGCCGATCGCATCGACACGCGCAGACCGCGCCAGGGCATCCTCGGCCGCCTTGCGTTTACTCTGATCGTGCAGGATTGCGATAAAGTAGGTCTGTCCTGCCTGCTCGGCCTTCCCGATGGACAAATGCAACGGAAAGGCGGTGCCATCGCGCCGCAGCCCTTCGACGGCACGCCCCAACCCGATAACCCGCTCAATGCCGGTAGTCAGATAGTTTTCCATAAAGCCATTGTGCCGATCCGCGAGCGCCTGCGGCATCAGGATATTGACGCTTTCGCCAATCAATTCCGCAGGATCATGGCCAAAGAGACGCCCAACAGCGGGATTGGCCTGCAGGATCACGCCTTCGGCATTACTCACCAGAACCGCATCAGGCATCGCATCGAGCAGGGCCATGAACAAAAGCGCATCGCGTTGGTCATCGCTCATCAGGGTCTGCCTTTCCACACTGAGTGTTCACGCAGAGTGACTCCTATTATTGAGAAAAATCAACTGCACCCCGCGCCATGCCCATAGATTGCCCGAAACTCACGGGAGAAACGGCGATGAAACCACATAAAACGTGGATTGTACTGGCGGATTCCAAACACGTGCGGATTGCCGTCAATGATGGCCCCGGAAAGGGCATCTACGGCCACAGCACCGAGGGACTGGAAGCGCCGCCTGTCACTGAACTATCCGATGCCCCGGGAATGACCACTGCGCCCGTTGGGCCAAACCGTGGCAATATCTCTGACCCCGATTTCAAAGGGCTCGCAGCGGCAGCATTTGCCGATGACATTGTTGCCTGTCTCGAGGCTGCGCTGGATCAAGGCGAATTTGAGCGTCTTGTTCTTGTGGCCTCTCCCGCCATGCTGGGTATCCTGCGCAAGGCGCTGACGCCGAAAGTCAAATCTGCTTTGCGCGCCGAGGTACCCAAAGATCTGACACATATCCCGCTGACTGAACTCCCTGATCATCTGACTGAAATCATGCTGGTCTAGGCAGTGATCCCCGCGCGCGCTGTCAAACTTGATGCATGTCAACGCCGATTTCGTCGCAACGCGCTAAAATCTCTGCAGTAAGAAACAAGGGGAACAGATGATGTCGAAATCAGAAAATGAGACTGCCGCTAATGATACCCTGCTCACAATGGGTAAGGCATGGATGAAACAATTCGAGGATGCGGGACTCTATCCATTGGGATTGATGCATACCGGATGGTTTGACAAAGTTGCCGAAATCAACGCCGAAGTTGCGAATTTTATCGCAGACCGGATCCGCGAAGATGCCAAGACCCAAGGCGAACTGTTGAAATGCAAGTCCGCCGAGGAATTGCAGAAAGTGCAGATGACGTTCCTAGAAAAAACCTACGCCCAATACACCCTTGAGACAGGCAAGCTGATCAAGATGGGAATGGAAATGATGCCGGTCGTCGATGGCCAAACCAAACACACCCCCGTCTAGACGAAATGCGTAGCCAGCAGAGCGACAATAGCCCCGTTCAGTTACACTGGGCGGGGTTATTTCCGCGAGGATCAAGCCCGCGCACCTGCCTAGAGCTTGTTCAACGGCACTTTGAGCATCTCGTTGCCGTCCTGATCTCTCGGCACTTCGCCCGCACGCATGTTCACCTGTAGCGACGGAATGATCAGGCGGGGCATATCCAGCGTCGCATCGCGCTCTGTGCGGAATTTGATGAACTCGTCGCGCGTCTTGCCGTGACCTACGTGGATATTATGGGCTTTTTCCTCGGCGACAGTGGTTTCCCATTTAATATCGCGTCCATTGGGACCGTAGTCATGGCACATGAAAAGACGCATGTCGTCGGGCAGGGCCAACACCTTCTGGATGCTGTCATAGAGCGTGCCCGCGTCACCACCGGGGAAATCGGCACGTGCGGATCCGCCGTCAGGCATAAACAGCGTATCACCGACAAAACAGGCATCACCGATAACATGCACCATACAGGCAGGTGTATGCCCCGGCGTGGCAATGACAAAAGCTTGCATATTCCCGATCTGATAAGTGTCGCCTTCTTTGAACAAAGCATCAAACTGCGATCCGTCGCGCTGGAATTCCGTGCCTGCGTTAAAGATCTTGCCAAAAGTGTCCTGCACAACTGTGATCTTCTCACCTACACCGATCTTGCCACCCAGCTTTTCCTGAATATAGGGGGCTGCGCTTAGGTGGTCGGCGTGCACATGGGTCTCGATGATCCAGTCGAGCTTCAGGCTGCGCCGCTCGACTTCAGCGATCAGCGCATCGGCGCTGTCATAGGTTAGGCGGCCTGCGGCATAGTCGATATCCAGCACACTATCAATGATCGCGCAATGATCACCGTCAGGTTCCGACACGACATAGCTGATCGTATTTGTTGCCTCGTCAAAGAAGGGCGAAACATGGGGTTTGATCGTCATATCAAAAGGATAAGGCATCAGTTTCTCCTCATAAAATACATTACGATATCGGAATATATAGATGGCTCAGCGCCTTCATTGATCGAAATCAATCCTACCCCATACATTTGCGGCAGGTGACGGCGTAGGGCACGGCATCCAGACGTTCCGGAGAGATGTCACCTCCGCATTTGGCGCAAATGCCATAGGTGCCCTTCGCGATCCGTTTCAACGCATCATTCAAGAGCCCCACCTCTTTCTGATTGCTCAGTCCAAGGCTGCTCAGGACTTCGTCGTCTTCAAGATCAATAGCCTGATCTTCAAGATCGGCCGGAAGGGGTTGATCAAGATCGTCAGAAATCTTCTGCATATGCGCAGTCAGCTCTGCAATCCGGTTTTCGATCTGTGCTTTGCGTTCTTCAAAAGCCACGTGCCTGTCCTTCCATAACTTTGGGATGGGGCGCACTCATTCCGCCCGTAATCCAGATGCCCCAGCTATGTCAGCTTCGCCCCCAACGTGCTTTGATTTTGATCAATACCAGCCCCGTGCGTTCCGGTACCAGTGGTTCGTAAACCCAGTGAAAAGGAAATTTGTGATGAGCCGGATGATCCATGTCTTTGAACGCACGACCCATGAGGCACATGAATGGGTGAACGATCTGGCCGGACGCACCGGTTGGACCAATGAACGCGAGGTCCTGCGCTTGCTGCGTACTGTACTGACCAAAATTCGTGATCATCTTCCGGTCGATGAAATGGCACAGTTTTCGGCGCAGCTTCCGATGCTTGTGCGCGGGATGTTCTTCGAAGGCTGGCAGCCAAAACTGACGCCGGTTCAGGAACGCCACGCCGCGGATTTCATCGCGGCGGTCGATGCGCAGGTCGGCGATGTGATCGACTATCAGGGATCAAAAGACATCAAGGCGGTCTTCAACGTCATCAATGCCCATATCTCACGCGGCGAAGTAGAAGATGTTCGCGCGTGCCTGCCACAAGAGTTGCGCGATTTATGGCCCGTGCCATAGGGCGACCGCACCTATGCCATTCACCCCACCCGTGCGGCGACCCATGGCAGCGCCTGCGGCAAGAGCGCCTCAAGTGCCGCTTGAAAGCTCCTTGCAATTGTATCGGCCCGATCATCGGCAACCGGCAACACCGTGGCAAACCGCTGTGTGCCCAACACCCTTTGATCGCGGTCACGCAACACAGTCAGCTCGAACGACACCCGCGCCACAAAACTGCCATCTGTTTGCCGATCAACCCCGAAGGCATCAATCCGCGTCAGCAGCACCGCATCAGGCACGGGGCCCGCCCCTTGTGCGCCCACAAAGCCGATCTGCCCACTGGACGCGATTGACTGGATCAGGACCGTCTGGAACATATTCGGCACGGTATCGGCCCAGCGCGCATCAGGCAGATAAGTGACAGAGAGCGGGTCCTGCTTGATCAAGATCCGGTCGGTGGCGATCGCGGCAGCGGCGCTTGGCTCAAGCACCAGCAATGTCCGCGATGATCGTCTTGTCTGACCGGCGCTGCTGACAGGCTGCAAGGCATAGGTATCGCGCGGAGCGGCCGCGTCATTGAGAACCCCGAGTGCCGTGCAGCCGGGCAGGGCGAGTGTCGCCAACATAAAGGTCCGTCTTGTCAGGGTCATCGGTCTTACCTCCGGTATTCGGGAACACGGTTATCCAGCACAAAACCTGCGGGGTCCTGGTTGATACGCCGTATAAGATCATTCAGGGCACGGACAGCGGCGCGCGCTTCGCCACCCAAGGCGCCAAAGTCACGCATGCCGGGGCTGATCGCAGCAATCGCGCCGCGCGCCTCGGCAACGCCAGCACGCAGATCAGCCATGATCGCCGGCACATCATCCGTCACTGTCGCGACAGTGCTGGCCAAATCAGTCAGCGCGGCACGGGTATCGGCCAAGGCAGGGCCCAAGTCATCCACCATCAGGCCATCAGCACGCACAAAGGCCTGGTCGGCGCTGGCAAGGGCAGTATCCGCATTACCCAATGTCGTGCGCAGATCATCAGCCAATGGGGCGAAATCCTCTGTGACCAGCGTATTGATCGCAGCAATCGCTGCATTCGCCTGATCTATGGCAGGCCCAAGATTTTCGATGGCGGTGTTCGCATTACCAAAGGTTTCAGTGATCGCGGCAAAAGACCCGTCAGCGGCATCCAGCGTCGCCCTTGCACTGTTTCCCACACCGTCGAATTCAGCGACAAAACCGGTGACCTGTGCGGTCGCCGCGCGCAGTGTTTCGGAGATATCAGAGAAATCCGCCAGCGCCTGTTCCAGTCCGTCGGTCGCATTGTCGACGTTCTCCAAAATACTGCGCACACGTTCCTGATTATCGGGGCCCGTAAGCTGCTCAAGCTGGGAGACAATTCTAGAGGCATCCGCGATCAGATCGGGCGCGCTGCTGACAAGTGACTGAAAAGTCGATTGCCGCGACGGGATAATCGGGACCTCGTTGCCATTCAGCGGGATGACCGGAGCACCGGGCGCACCGCCTGACAGCGCAATATAGGCCACGCCCGTCACACCCTGTGATTCCAGCCGCGCAATGGTATCGACGGCAACCGGCGTGGTGGAATCAATTTCCACCGCAACATAGGCTTTGCTGGGGTCGTCTTCCCAGATGCGAATGCCCGTCACTCTGCCAACAGAAACCCCGTTGAACAGCACTTCTGCGGATTGGTCCAGACCCGACACATTGTCAAAGAGCACGCCATATTGCGCGTATTGACGGTCGATCTGGACGCTGGCCAACCACAGGAAAAACCCCAGACCGCCCAGAATTCCCAGCAAGGTAAACAGGCCGATAATGATAAAATTCGCACGGGTTTCCATCAGATGGTTTCCTTTTGTGCCAAAGCGGCGCGGGCGCGCGGGCCTTTGAAGTAGGCTTGCACCCACGGGTGATCTACGTCCTGCATTTCCGCCATCGTCCCCGTGGCCAGCACGCGGCCTTCAGCAAGAACAGCAATACGGTCACAGATTGCATGCAGGCTATCAAGGTCATGCGTGACCAGAAATACCGTCAAACCCAATGCGCGGCGCAATTGCGCAATCAGCGTATCAAAGGCCGCCGCACCAATCGGGTCCAGTCCGGCCGTCGGTTCATCCAGAAAGACAATCTCGGGATCAAGCGCGATTGCGCGCGCAAAACCGGCCCGCTTGCGCATCCCACCGGAAAGTTCGGAGGGCATCTTTTGCAATGCATCTTCGGGCAAGCCCACCATGCGCACCTTGATCGCCGCCAGTGCCGCGCGGGTTTCGGGCGACAGCGCAAGCTGTTCACGCATCGGCGCCTCGACGTTTTGCTGCACGTTCAGCGATGAAAACAGCGCGCCATCCTGAAACATCACACCCCAGCGGCGGCGCAAGCGGCGGTAGTCCTCGGCACTGGTATCACGGACGTTTTCGCCAAAGACGGTAATCTGGCCGTCAGCAGGCTTCAGCAGCCCCACAACGGCACGCAGCAACACCGATTTGCCAGTCCCCGATCCGCCCACGATCCCGATGATCTCGCCCTGCCGCACATCAAGATCGAGGCCGTCATGGACCGTATGCTTGCCGAAACGGGTGACAAGGCCGCGAACACTGATGATAGGGGCTTCGTCCATCAGACCCCCAACACGGCAAAAAAGATCGAAAACAGCGCATCCGCGGCGATCACAAGAAAGATCGCCAACACCACAGAGGTCGAGGTCAGATGCCCCAGAGATTCCGCATTACCCTTGACCTGCATCCCTTCAAAGCAGCCCACAATTGCGATGATCAACGCAAAGAATGGCGCTTTGACCAGCCCCACGAAAAGGTGCTCAACACCTGTATTGCTGACAAATCTGGACTGGAACACACCCGGAGAAACGCCAAGTTCAATCCATGACATAAGCGCCCCGCCGAACAGGCCCGCAAAGTTGGCGATGATCCCCAGAACCGGCAACATGATGGCTAAGGCGATCACGCGAGGCACGACCAACACTTCCACCGGATCAAGCCCGAGGGTACGCATCGCATCGATCTCTTCGCGCATTTTCATAGACCCAATCGCGGCGGTAAAAGCCGAACCGGACCGTCCCGCCACGATAATCGCTGTGAGCAGAATACCGAGCTCACGCAAAATCGAGATCGCGATCAGATCAACGACGAACACCTCTGCTCCAAACTGGCGCAGTTGTGCAGCCCCCTGAAAGGCCAGCACGACACCGATCAGGAAGGCCATCAACGACACAATCGGAACAGCGTTCAGCCCCACCTGCTGCATGTGGTGCACAATGGCGGTCCACCTGATCCGCCCCGGCCGCACGATCAACCCTGCAACCGTCGCAACAACGCGGCCAAGGAACCCGACAATCGCCATTGTCTTTTGAAACGCGCTGACCGTTGACCTCCCCACCTGTTCGAGCCTGTCGGCGACCGATTTTTTCGGTGCAACGGGTATGTCTGTTTCCGGCATATTCTGGCGTAAGGTCTCGATGAGATCGCTTTGCAGGGATGTCGCGCCCGTGATCTTCGGCATCCCGCCAGCAGCCTTGATCCGGCGTTCCAGCGTTACAACGGCCCAAGCACCCGCCGTATCCAACCGTGTGACACCGCTCAGGTCAATCGTTTCAGCCTGACCTTGCTGTGCAAGCAGGCCGTCCACTGATCCGATCAGGAAATCCCCCTCCAGCACAAGAACACCGTCCACAAAATTCATTTGCGGGGTGGTGGTCTTATCGGCTGGGCGCGATCGGCGAGTGTCCATATCCACCTTCTATGTCGGCGCGATTCAAGGTGCGTTGATCAAGGTCAAGGACCGCAATGACCCCCTGTTGATAAACATCAATCACACAGCCGCATCGATGGCTAGTGTGCGCCTTGCAAACACACATGGAAAGAGGCCCATTATGAAACTTTTGCCATTGCTGATGATCCTTCTTCTGGCCAATTGCACACAGGAAGGAACTTATCCCCTTTCAGGTGAGGAATGCGGACCAGACGATCCTGTTCTGACCCTTGATGCCGCAGATTGCATGGCGCCAATCGCGGGTTAACGCCCGTCACTGCTGATCACATTCGGCGCGCTGTTTCTCAGAGGACAGGGCGCTGATTGCGATCAAGCGGGCGCGGTAAGACAAGGCCATCTGACCCTAGAGTGCTGTCCGCTGGATCGCGTTCTCGGCACGATGCAAATGCCCGATCAGATTGGCCAAGGTGACCACGCCCATCAGTTTGTGTTCATCAACCACCATGAACTTGCGTACACCAGTCTGGGAAATCAGCTCTAATAAGGCACGGACCGCCATATCCGGCGGGATCGTGACCGCAACATCAAGGCCGGCAAACACATCGCCAACGCGCGTACTGGTCCAATGATCGCGGTCAATGGCGGACAAGACATCTTTGTCGATCTGCCCGATCAGCACCCCATCAGCCACAACCGGAACAAAGCTGACCCGGTATTTCAACATCACCTGATTAACGAATTCCGACAATGTCAGATCGGGCGAGACAACGATGGGATCTCTGATCATAACGGCCGAGACTGTCTTGCCTTCAAACGTGCTTTGCATCAGCTGGTTCTGGTAGGCGGACCGTGCCGCAGCCAGCACAAAAAAACCGATCAGAACGTACCAAAGCCCCGAGGGTGCCGCGCCCAGAAAGACGGTGTAGGCCCCCAAGGCAATCAGACCATAGGCCAGAATCCTCCCCGATGTCGCAGCCGTCCGTGTCGCGCTAAGCAGATCGCCGTGCCGCGCCCAAAGATAGGCCCGCAAGACGCGGCCACCATCCATCGGAAATGCCGGCAACATGTTGAACACAGCAATCACGATGTTCACCGTGCCAAGATATGTCAGAACGCTTGGCACGGCAGGAGAGATCATGACCGCCTGCGATACCCCCGCCAACATCCAGAAAAGACCACCCAGTACAATGCTCATCGCGGGGCCCGCAATCGCGACGCGGAATTCGACCTTCGCAGAGGGTACCTCGGTTTCAAGCTCGGCCACACCGCCAAACAGGAACAGGGTGATCCCCTTGATCCGCACACCATAGCTACGGGCAACGACCGAATGTGCCAACTCGTGCAGTAAAAGCGAAGTAAAGAAGCCAAGCATCGCGAAGACGGCCAAGAACACATAGCTCGTGTCGGCCAAACCCGGCAACGTGAGGGGAAAATACTGGGTCGCGAGCGTCCATGTGATCAGAGCTGCAATCAAGAACCAGCTTGGGTCCAGCTTGATCTCAAAGCCACCCACATTGAATAACCTGATCGCGGATGTGAACATTCTGGAACCTCACCTTCATGACAAGCGTATCGCGCCCTTGACGGGGCGCGATTGAGCAATGTCAAATGATCTCATTTTGGGGGCAGTTCCGGCGTACCAACACGACGCGCTGAACTATTGCGCCACATACCCGCCATCAATCGGGATCGCGGTCCCGGTGATAAACCCTGCACGCGGCGAAGACAGCCACACGATAAGCTCGGCTATCTCCTGAGGTGTGCCGATACGGCCCATCGGATGCAGGGGCGCCATCATATCTGTCGCGGATTGCGCGCCTGATGTGACCTGTTCTGCCAGCGAATCCAGCATTCTGGTATCGACGCCACCGGGGCAAACCGCGTTCACACGAATGCCGGAGGTCGCATACTCAAGTGCCACGTTCTTGGTCAGGCCAATCACACCGTGCTTGGAGGCGACGTAAGGCGACAGCCCCGAAAAACCGATAAGCCCTGCAATTGAGGACAGGTTCACAATCGTACCGCCCCCTGTCTCAAGCATCGCAGCGATCTCGGCCTGTAAACACAGGAAGGTGCCTTTCAGGTTCACGCCGATAATCGCATCAAAGTTTTCCTCGGTTTGTGCGGCAAACGGCGCAATCTTGCCCTCAATTCCCGCATTGTTCACCGCGCAATCAAGTCTGCCATAGGCCGCAACCGTCTTGGCAATCAGATCGGAAACATCCGCTTTTTTCGCAACGTCAGCCGCAACAAAAAGCGCTGTCCCGCCCGCTTTTTCAATCATTCTAACGGTCTCTGCCCCGCCGTCCTGATTGACGTCAGACACAACGACCTTTGCGCCCTCTGCGGCGAATGTCTTGGCCGTGGCGCGTCCGATCCCGGCCGCGCCGCCCGTCACCAAAGCGACTTTATCTGTTACCAGTCCCATATTCGTTCTCCTTAAAATTGACGTCCTGCCTAAAGGCCCTGCCGCAAAGCCACCTCAGGCTCTCGTCGAAACGCCGATCAACTTGTAAAGCGGGCAGATGCCGAACACGGCCGTCGCGCACAAAATGACACCGACTGCGATCATCAGATACGTGACGGTCGCACTTGCACCCAGACCCATGAAATTGATCAGTGGTGCCGCAATCAGGGCCGCGCCGATCACAAGACGGAGCAGCCGGTCGATCGTACCTACATTCGAAAACATATGACGTTCCTTTGCTTTCTACGGCGCGCCGGAACAGCCCGCCGTTTTCTGCGCCCATTCTAGGTTAGGCCCGGCTACACCAATTGATTTTGATCAATGTTTGTTGGGGCAAGTCTTGGCAGTATCCCCCAAGTCAGGATCAAACCCATGGGCCAAGCCGCGCCAGAAATTGTCTTTCGGACCCAAGGTGTCACGAAGGTCTATCAGACCGGCGACGTGAAGGTATTTGCCCTCGCGGGTGTTGATCTTGAACTCTACACCGGTGAAATGACTGTCCTTCTGGGGCCGTCGGGCAGCGGCAAATCAACCTTGCTTAACATCCTTGGCGGTCTGGATCATGCGACGGCGGGACGTGTCTGGTTTCGCGATACCGAGCTTACCGATATGCCCGACCGCGCACTGACCCGCTATCGCCGCGATCACGTGGGCTTTGTGTTCCAGTTCTACAATCTGGTGCCCAGCCTGACCGCGCGTGAAAATGTCCAGCTTGTCACCGATGTCTCGCCTGACCCGATGTCTGCGGAAGAGGCGCTGGCGCTTGTTGGTCTGGCCAAACGGATGGACCATTTCCCCTCCGAAATGTCAGGCGGCGAACAACAGCGTGTCGCCATCGCCCGCGCCATCGCCAAGCGCCCCGAAATCTTGCTCTGCGATGAACCCACAGGGGCACTGGACAGTACTACAGGTGTGCAGGTTCTGGAGGTCTTGCAGGACATCAACTCCCGTTTTGGCACGACCACGGTCATCATCACCCATAATGCTGAAATTCAGCGCATGGCGCACCGTGTCATCCAGTTTGCGGATGGGAAAATCAGCAGCGTCCACACAAACGAAACACGCCTTGCCCCGTCAGAGATCGTCTGGTGATGCAGGCGATTGACCGCAAACTACTCCGCGATTTTTCGCGTCTCTGGAAACAGGCCCTCGCCATCGCCCTGGTGCTGGCCTGCGGCGTCGCGATCCTCCTGACCGCGTTGGGGATGTACAAATCCCTCAGCGATACCCGCAACACCTATTATGAGCGCAACCGTTTTGCCGATGTCTTTAGCGCCGTACAGCGCGCGCCCGAAAGACTCGTGACAGAACTCGCCGCGATTGAAGGGGTTTGGGCGGTTGAGACGCGCACCGTGGGCAGCGCTGTTCTGGATGTGCCCGGAAGTATGGTCAGCGTGACAGGGAAAATCCTGTCACTGCCGCCAGATGGTGCGCCGCGACTGAACGTGCCACTTCTCAAGACAGGTCGGTTACCCGATCCCACATCAACCGATGAAGTGATGGTGAACCATAATTTTGCGCTCGCGAACGGATTCCAGCTTGGCGATTTCTTCTATGCCAATCTCAACGGCCAGAAGCGGCAACTGACGATCACCGGCACCGCCCAGTCGCCCGAGTTTATCTACACCATCGGTCCGGGTGCCTTGATGCCCGACAATGCCACTTTCGGCATTTTGTGGATGTCGCAGGTGGCCGTGGCCGCTGCCTTTGATATGACGGGGGCGTTCAACGATGTCGCGCTGAAACTCAGCAAGGGCGCGCGCGCAGAGAACGTGATTGACGCCGTTGACCGGCTGCTTGAACCTTACGGATCATTGGGCGCTTACGGGCGGGATCTGCAGGCCTCGCACAGCTTTATCGACAGCGAAATCAAACAGCTGCAGAATATGGCAACGGTGCTGCCGCCGATCTTCTTCGGGATATCTGCATTTCTGGTCAGCATGGTCATGGGGCGGATCATTGCGCTTGAACGCAGCCAGATCGGCCTGCTCAAGGCGGTGGGCTATTCCAACCTTGAGGTTTGTTTGCACTACCTGATGCTCGCCGTGCTGATTGCGGTGGTCGGCATTGGAATTGGCTGGCTTGTCGGTGCGTGGCTGGCACGCCAGATGGCGTTGCTCTATGCCGAATATTTCGACTTTCCTTTTCTGATCTTCAGCACATCGCTTTGGGTCTATGCGGCCTCTGGCATGGCGGCGATGCTGACCACAACGCTAGGAGCCGCGCAGGCCGCCATCAAGGCCGCGCGTCTTGCCCCCGCCATTGCGATGCAGCCCCCCGCGCCACCGCAATTCAAACGCTCTTGGATCGACCGCGCGATGGCGGCCATGCACCTGTCGCAACCTACGATCATGATCCTGCGGTCGTTGATACGGTGGCCTGTGCGGAGCGGGCTGACGTTGCTGGGGCTGGCGCTGGCGGTCTCGACCGTGGTGTCGCCCTCGTTCTTCACCTATTCACTGAACAGGATTGTCGATAGCGCATTCTACGAAAGCGCACGTCAGGATGGCATGTTGATCCTGTCCCATGACATGCCCGAAATTGTTCTTGCTACAGCCGCCGACCTGCCAGCGGTTTTGCAGGCAGAAGGGCAGCAATACCATCCTGTCATCCTGAATAACGGCAACCGCGAAAAGCGGACAGTCATTCAAGCTGGCCGCCCCGACAGCGACCTCAGCCGCGTGATCGACAAGGAGGGCAAACAGATCGCCGTGCCGCCGGGCGGGGTGGTGTTGACCGAACGTCTTGCCACGCAACTCGATGTCAGGGTCGGGGATACGGTTGACGCCAAGTTCCTTGGAGGCCGGCAGGAAACGCATCCTTTGCGCGTGACCGATATCATCGCGCAGTACTTTGGTCTGGGCGCCTATATGGATCTGGAATACGTCAATGCGCTATTGCGGCAATCACCGCGCATTTCCCTGATCAATGTGTCTCTGGACGATAGCGAGGTTGCGGACCTGCACAGCAGGCTCAAGGATATTCCCAGCCTCGCGGGCATCGTCATGATGACAGACACACGGCGTTCCTTTTCCGAAACGATCGCGCAGAATATCGGTGTCATGAACACGATCTACATCGTGATTGCCCTGCTCATCACCATCGGCGTGACCTACAACGGGGCGCGGATACAGCTGTCGGAACGGTCCCGCGAACTGGCCAGCCTGCGTATCCTCGGTTTTACGCGCGCCGAGGTGTCCTACATCCTGATCGGTGAAACCATGTTGCTGTCGGTTCTGGCGCAGCCCTTGGGCTGGTGGATCGGGACGCTGATTACAGCCAGCATGTTCAACAGCTTTTCCAGCGACCTTTATAACATGCCGCTTGTCATACATCCGGCGATCTATGCCAAGGCGAGCATCGTCGTTCTGCTGGCCAGCTTTGGTTCTGTGATGCTGGTACGGCGCAGGCTGGACAAACAAAACCTCGTGTCTGCAATGAAAGTAAGGGAGTAACCGATGACCTGGAAACCGCGCACCATCGGACTGGTCGGCCTTGGCGCCGCACTCATGCTTGGGATGGGTTATGTCGCCCTGCAGGAAGATCCTGTGCCAGTCGATCTGCACACCATCACCCGCGGACCTTTGGCGGTGACGATCAACGCCGATGGCGTCACACGGATCAAGGATATCTATGATGTGGCCAGCCCCATAACGGGAACAGCGTTGCGATCGCCGGTCGATGTGGGTGATCCGGTGATTGGCGGCCAGACCGTGATCGCGGTCGTGCGCCCTGCGGCACCGGGATTGCTGGACAGCCGGAGCCTACTTCAGGCGCAAGCGACCGTGCAAGAAGCCGAGGCAGCGCTGCACGTCGCAGAGGCGGATTTGGCGCGCGCGCAAGAGGATCGCACACTGGCTCAGGCACAGTACGATCGAACACAAACACTGGTCGAACGCGGTGTGGCCTCGCTGACGCGGTTGGAGGACGCAGTGCAAAAACTTGCTGTCGCCCAAGCCACGGTCGAGGCCGCCGAAGCGCGGATTGATATGGCCAATAGCACGCTTGCCCGCGCTGCCACGATGCTGCAAAGCCCGCAATCAGCGGCGGATGTGGATGCAAGTTGCTGTCTTGAGATTTACGCCCCCGCTGACGGCGTCGTCCTGAGTATCGAGAGCATCAGCGAACATCCCGTGGCCACTGGTGCCCCTCTTTTGCGCATCGGAGATCCCGCCCAGCTTGAGATTGTCGCCGATCTGTTATCGTCCGACGCGGTCCGCCTGCAAACCGGCGCATTTGCGACTGTCGAACGCTGGGGGGGCAATAATGCTCTTGCGGCAACGCTGACCCGTATTTCACCGGCGGCAGAGACCAAGATCTCTGCATTGGGCATAGACGAGCAACGCCTTGATGTCATTTTCGACATTACGACACCCGCTGCTGAAAGGGCGGGGCTGGGGGATGGTTTCGCTGTATTTCTGCGCATCACCGAATGGCAGACAGAAGGCGCTGTCCAGGTTCCTCTGAGCGCGCTTTTCAAACGGCGCGGCGACTGGGCCGTTTTTCGCGCCGAAGACGGGATTGTGATGGAGCAAATCATCTCCATCGGGCGGCAAAATGCGCAATTTGCCGAAGTTCTCGAAGGGCTGGAGCCTGAGATGCAGGTCGTGACACATCCGAATGATCAACTGATGACAGGGGCAGACATCGTCCAGCGCAGCAGCCTTGAATAAAGGGCACGGTGCAATACTGCGCCGTGCCCTCGGATCAACGTGTAATCCCTAGTGCGACAACAGCACTGCCATGTCTTGCTGCGCAATCATGGTTTCCGTGGTCCCCCCAAAGAAACGCTCGTTCCAGCGGCTGCGCCCATATGCGCCCATCACGACCAGATCGGCGGTCGTTTCTTGCGCGCGGTTCAGGATCGCCTCTGCCACAGTTTTGCTACCGGTCACGTATTCCTGCACGGTGACAGTACACCCATGGTGGCTGAGCCACGTGGCCAAATCGGCACCAGGGCTTTCCCCGTCGCCCCAGCGGGACGGGTCGGCATCAAAGGTTGCAATCGTCACCTCTTTGGCGGTCTTCAAGAGTGGCAGGGCCGCGCGCACTGCCCGTGCCGCCGGGATGCTATTATCCCATGCGAGCAGCACATTTTCAGGTGCGAGCGCCTTACTGCCTTTCTCAACATTCAACATCAGCGGACCGGGTGCCTTGAAAAGCAGACCATAGACAATGTCATTGAAGGCCGTTTCATCATCGCGCAAGGAATTCAGCACGATGCTGACATCGGCAAACAGCGACCTGACGGCGACAATATCATGCAATGCCGTGGGTTCGGCGCAAAGCGTTGCCACCTCGCCTGTCAGGCTTTCTCGCGTCAGACAGGTGCGCATTTCTTCTTGGCGCGCAGCCAGCCTTTTGTTCATTTCGTCACGCTCGCCAAGCCATCCTTCGGGAATAACGGGTATGCCGTAAGGGGTGGCAGCAATCGCATAGGTCAAAATCGGCACGGCACCGACATGCAGCACGCTCAGGCGTCCGCCATTTGCTTCGGCGGCATCTACGATCGACGCAAGATCGGCGGGGGTGCCTTCCGGTCCTTGCAGGGCAAAAAATGTGGCGTTTTTCATAGCGGACCTCTTGTGAAAGTTGTCTCACCCTAGGCCAAACCAGCAATGCCGGATTGAGATTAGTCAATCTCGAAGAGCCCGTCGCATGCATAACAAGACCAACGCAGATGAGACGGTGAAATGGCTGATACAGAACTCTATAAGGCGCTCGGTGTTGCCCCCGACGCCTCGGCGGATGAGATCAAACGCGCCTATCGCAAGATGGCGCGCAAATTTCATCCTGACGTAAACGCAGACCCCGAAGCCGATACAAAATTCAAGGCGGCAGCCGCGGCCAATGATGTGCTCAGCGATCCGGAAAAGCGGGCGGCCTACGACCGCTATGGCGCATCATGGGACCAGCCACGATCAGAGCAGACCACCCGGCAGGATGATCGCTGGCAAGGCGGCTTTGCTTTTGACGAACGCGATGTGAACCCTGACATGTTCCGTGATTTCTTTGGCGACCGGCCTGTCCGTGGTGGCATGCCGCGTGATCAGCACGCAGCGATCGAAATATCGCTTGAGGATGCGATCACCGGAGCAAAGAAGGCCCTGACGCTGCAGTCGCCGCAGATCGACAAAACCGGCCATGTGACGATGCAAACGCGCCGGATTGATCTGACAATCCCCAAGGGCGTGTTGCCCGGCCAAAATCTTCGCCTGAAAGGCAAGGGGGCAGAGGGTGCCGACCTGCTGATCGAAGTCAGCTTTCGACCCCATCCCATCTATACGATCGAAGGCCGCGATCTTTACGTGACCCTGCCGGTCACCCCTTGGGAGGCGGCACTGGGTGGGAAAGTGCCCATGCCAACCCCGACAGGCACAGTTGACCTGACCATTCCGCCCGATGCCAGGCAAGGCCAGAAGTTACGGTTGAAAGGCCGCGGGATGCCCGCCGCGCAAAAAGGCGACCTCTACGCGATCCTGCAAATCGTGAACCCGTCCAAACTGTCACCAAAAGCCCGTGACCTTTATCAGCAGTTGGCCGAGGCACAGCCCCACAATCCCCGGTCGAAACTAGGAGTATAGTGCAATGAAAAAAGCTAGTCCTCGCGGCACATATGTTGAAGTCGTCGAAACGCTGTCGCTGTCAGAACTGACGATGTTCTGCGACACAAACGCAGACTGGGTGGTCAAGCTTGTTGAACATGGCGTTGTCACACCTGTCGCAGAAACGACCCCCGAGTGGGAATTCGCACCCAAGCACATCGCCCGCGCCCGTAAAGCCGCACGCCTGATGCGGGATCTCGGGCTGAACGTGGCCGGCGTAGCGCTTGTTCTGGACCTGATAGAAGAACGCGACAGGCTGGCCCGCAGGCTCGCCTTGATGGAAGGATAGGGAAGTCCCCGCATCAAGACCCGTCACTTCCTAGGCAGCCAAGGACGGATTGGCGGCGGCCAGATATTCGTTCAGCACCGCGTCATATTCGGGGTCTTGCGACGCGATATGCAGGACTGCGCGCAGCATCCCTGCCTTGGCGCCGCAATCGAAACGCTCACCCGAGAAACGCAATCCCGCGAGACCAACCGTGCCTGCGCCCGTATTGATCGCGTCCGTCAGCTGGATTTCATTACCGGCACCGGGCGGTTGGGTTGCCAGAACCTCGAAGATCGAGGGATCAAGCACGTAGCGCCCGACAACGGCGTCAAGTGATGGCGCATCTTCGGGTGCGGGCTTTTCCACCATACCATCGGCTTTGAGCAGATTGCCGTTTTGTCCGGTGACCGACAGGATACCGTATTTATTGGTCTCTTCCGCCGCGACCGGCATGGTCGCAACCAGATGGCCGCCGGCACCCGCCGCGTAGGCCTCAATCATTTCGCCAATGCAGCCTTTGCCCAGGATCAGGTCATCAGGCAAGATCACGGCGACCGGACCGGGCAGGAGGTGCGTGCGGGCGCAAAGCACTGCGTGGCCAAGACCCAGCGGTTCATCCTGCATCGTAAAGACCACGTCGTCCTCAACCTGACAAAACGCCGCTTCACGCAGTTCTGTCGCAAGTGCCTCCTTGCCACGCGCTTTCAACTCTGTGCGCAAACGGACATCATCCATGACGTGCCGTTCAATTGCTGATTTGGAAGGGTGGCTTACAAAAATCATCCGCTCGATACCCGCATCACGTGCCTCGTCAATCGCATATTGGATCAATGGCGTGTCCAGAACCGGCAGCAGTTCTTTGGGTGTCGCCTTGGTGGCGGGCAAGAACCGAGTCCCTAATCCGGCAACAGGAAAGATGGCAGTACGAACAGGTGACTTGGTCATGGCGTTGGTATCCTTTCACAAATACGGTTTCACCTCATAAATGCTGCAACTGCACAAAATGTCAAAAAGCGACATAGAAATGTCGCTATCAAATCATCAAGTGCCTAAAATTTAGCGTGTCTGACCATTCCTTGGGTGTTTACTGGTCAAAAGACGCGCATTTCTCTGAGGAATTCTAAAGGTTCTCGTCATTTTGCACCTGCAGCATTGACTTTTGGACATCAGGGGCCACCATAACCGACATGACTGTAACGTAAGCGACATATATACCGGTCCATCCGGTCTTTGATGCACGTGGCCGGATATGGCTGCATCCGCAATCCGCTTTCAACTTCAGAGGTCACCAATGAAAGATCACGCTATGACGGGACAACCATTTCAACCGGTTGCGCTACCTTATAGAAAGGTCACCGTGGTTGGGGCTGGGTCCTGGGGTACGGCCCTTGCCGTGGTTCTGGCGCGCGCCGGATGCGAGACGACAATCTGTGGCCGCGATCCCGCTATCATTGATGAAATCAACATGAAAAGCACGACCGAACGCTTTTTGCCGGGTGTAACGCTGCCCGAAGGTTTGCGCGGCACAACAGATATGCCCAAGGCCTTGGAGGGCGCTGAAGCGGTCCTTATCGTTGTCCCGTCGCGCAGCGTGCGCAATGTTGCCCGTCAGGTGGCAGAGCACGCGCCGAAAGAAACGCCGGTCGCCGTCTGCGCCAAAGGGATCGAGGCAGAAACCGGTCTGTTGATGACACAAGTCGCCGAAGAGGAACTGGGCGGTCGCTGCGTCGGTTGCGTCTCGGGCCCGACCTTTGCGTTGGAAACAGCCCTTGGGCACCCCACAGCCGCCACTGTCGCCTTTCCGTTTACTTATGGTGACAGGTTGCGCCCGCATGAGAGCCCGGCTGTGCGCCTTGCACTGTCGCTTTCGACCGAAAGTTTCCGGTCCTATGTCTCGGACGATCTGGTCGGCGTGGAAATCGGCGGTGCGGTGAAAAATATTATTGCCATCGCCTGCGGGCTGATGTCCGGCGCGGGCTTTGCCGAAAACACCCGTGCGGCACTGATTACCCGCGGGCTCGATGAAATGAAGGCACTGGCCGAAGCCCTGGGCGGCCGCCGTGAAACCGTGACCGGATTATCGGGGATCGGGGATTTGTCGCTGACATGTTCCAGCCCCACATCGCGCAACATGTCGCTTGGCCTGCAACTGGGCCAAGGTACGCCGCGCGCCGACTGTTTTGACGGCCGCCCCGTCGTTGTCGAAGGCGAGATGAACGCAAAATCGGTCACCGACCTTGCGCGCAGCGTGAACGTGGCCATGCCAATTTGCGAAACCGTACGGTCTATCCTTCATGAGGGCGCAGACCTCGGCACCGCTTTCGCCAACCTGTGGGCCCGCCCGATTGAGGCAGAGCCACGCACGATGGATCTCTCTTTCACACACCCCGCAACTGACAAAGATATTGCAACACTTGCAGAAAGGATCTCATGACCCGTCACGAGAAATTCGATACAACCGACATCGCGGACAAGAAATTTGTCCTCGCCACCGATCTTGATGGAACATTCCTCGGCGGGTCTGATGACCAGCGCGCAGGTCTGTACAACTGGATCGCGGCCAACCGCGCGCAGGTGGGTTTGATCTTTGTGACAGGGCGCGATCCGGGATTCATCCACGATATCACCCGCAAGGGGGACGTGCCGCGCCCCGATTACGTGATCGCTGATGTCGGCACCACGATTGCAACGATGGATCACAACAACCTTGTGTCTCCGATCCCCGAGCTTGAGGCGGAAATCGCCACCGCGTGGGGCGATGCCGGCACCAAAGCCCGTTTTGTCCTTAACGGCACACGCGGTCTGCGGCTTCAATCCACGCTCTTCCGCTATCGTCTGAGCTATGACATGGATCCTGCCAACTTCGACGAAAGCGCCATTGAGACAATCGCCGACCTCGGACTTGATACCATTGTGTCGGACAACCGTTTCTTTGACGTGCTGCCAAAGGGTGTCAGCAAAGGCCCCTCGCTTTTGCGTCTGTTGACCCACCTGAACATCGACAACCGGCGTGTTCTGGTAGCGGGCGATACGATGAATGACCTGACGATGCTGAAAATGGGCCTGCCTGCCGTTGCAGTCGGCGGTTCCGAACCTTCCCTGATCGACGCGGTCAGAGATCTGGCACATTGCTACGCCGCAGAAGCGGAAGGCGCCGCAGGCATCGCCGAAGCAATTTTGCACCACAACATGTTTGCCGCGTAGCGAAAGGAGCATCAGATGTCTTCCGAAATGGTCATCGTCTATCACCGTCAGCCTTACGAAGAGGTCGAAGAGAACGGCCAGATCGTGCTGCGCGAAAACAAAAGCCCCAACGGGATCGTCCCGACGCTGAAAAGCTTTTTTGGTGAGGTCGATCACGGGGCGTGGATCGCGTGGAAACTGGCCGAAGACCCTGCCAATCCCGATTTTGAGCAACGCATCGAAATTGAGGACGACTATGGCCGCTATGCTGTGTCAAGGCTCGCATTGTCTGAAGAGCAGGTCCGTGAATTCTATCATGTCACCTCGAAAGAGGCATTCTGGCCGATCCTCCATGGCTTCAAGGAACGCTACAACTACGACCCTGTCGACTGGGCGAATTTTCAGGATGTGAACCGCCGTTTCGCCGAAGCTGCCGCCGAAGAAGCAGCAGAGGGCGCTTTGGTCTGGGTGCATGACTATAACCTTTGGCTCGTGCCCGGTTATCTGCGCACCATGCGCCCTGACGTACGGATCGCATTCTTCCATCATACGCCGTTCCCGTCGGCAGATATCTTTAATATGCTGCCGTGGCGCAAGGAGATCGTGAAAAGCCTGCTGGCCTGCGATGACATCGGTTTTCACATCCCGCGTTATGCCAGCAACTTTGTCTCGGTCGCCAGCAGCCTGTTCGACGTGGATGTGACCACGCGGACGCAAGTGCCCGACAAATGGATTTTCGAAGGCACTGCGCTGGCCGAACGTGCATGGGCAAGCAAGCTGAACCTCGATGGCCATGAGGTAGCGGTCAGCGTGACACCCGTGGGCGTGGATATCGGCTATATCGACGAGATTGCGCATGCTCCGGAAACGGTGGCGCAAACCGCAAAGATCAAAGAGGAAATCGGTGACGAGAAACTGATCCTTTCGGTCGGGCGCACCGACTACACCAAAGGCGGAATCGAGCAGCTGGCCAGCTTTGAGCGTGTTTTGGAATATAACCCTGACCTGCGGGGCAAAATCCGGCTGATGCATGTTTCGGTCGCCGCCAACCGCAATATGCAGGCCTATGAGGAGATCCAAAGCGAGATCGAACAGATCGCAGGCCGGATCAATGGCCGTTTCGGGACACTGGAATGGCAACCGGTGACGCTGATTTCACGTGCCGTGCCGTTCACGCAGCTGATCTCATACTATCAGGCCGCCGATGTCGCATGGATCACACCGCTGGCGGATGGCATGAATCTGGTGGCGAAGGAATTCATCGCATCACGGATCGACAATAGCGGTGTGCTGGTGCTGTCCGAATTCGCAGGGGCCGCTGTGGAACTGGCCGATGCTGTGATTACAAACCCGTTCTCGAATCGCGCGATGGACTTAACAATCGTCAGCGCCCTGCAAATGCCTGAACCTGAGCGCCGCATGCGCATGCAAAACCTACGCGCAGCTGTCCAGAAGACAGACGTGCGCAAATGGACACCGGGCACGCTTGAACTGAAACCAAAGCAGGTCATTGTTCCGGCAGCCTAGACTGAACGATATTGCTGTGTCGGCAAAGTATCTCCGGCGATTGGGACCACGAAGGGCCCAGTGGTCGATACTTTGCCGACAAATTGCCGTGAGCGGCAGCATGATGCGTACACCGAATGCAACGAACGCGAATATAGCGAAATTTCCCCTACCCCCTCTTAAAAATAGCGGCACCTTGCAACCGTCATTGCGAAGCTCTCCATAAAGCCAGATTGACAGCGCACCTTTTGATGCCAAGGATGGGCGCACAGCGCTCGCAGTTTGTCCGTTTGCAAGCGACCCATCTCCCGAACGAAGCAGATATGTTTCGTTCCGAACGTCATCGGAGTGAGATGATGAATATCAGAAAGTTCAAGTCTTGGGGCCAGTTGCAGACCGTGCTTACGGTCGCCGAGGTCGGCTCTTATCGCGCGGCAGCACATGTTCTTGGCGTAACAAGCAGTACCGTTGCACGCCACGTCGATACGATCTCGGAAGAACTTGGGCATCCGATCTTCCTGCCTGCGGGCAATCGTTGGGAACTTACCGAGATTGGCGAAGAACTTGTTGCGATTGCAGAGGCCACGCAATCCAGTCTGGGCTTCATGCTCAAGGATATCGAGAACAGCAATGATTTCTTTGGCGCGCTGCAGATCACCACAGTTTCATTCATCAACAGCGATTTTCTTGCCCCTGCGATGAACCTCTGGCGCGAAAAATTCCCGCAGGCAAAGATCATGATTGAGGCAAATGACGCGACAACTGCAATCGAACGCGGCGAGGCCGATGTCGCACTTCGGCTCTCGCGTCCCGACACACCGGGCGTCGCGCGGTTCAAGGTGGCCAATTGCAGGGTTGGGATTTTTGCGTCCGAAGACGGTGATCAGAACGGATGGGTTGGGCTGCCTCTAAGCCTTGAAGGCTTGCCAGAGATGCAACTCGCACGGCAATATTTCGGGACCTGCCCGATCATACGGATGGATTCCTACCGTGCGATTGCAAATACTGCCCAAGCGACCGGCCTTTCGTGTGTTCTGCCCACCTGTATGGCCCGCGCGTTCCCGAAACTACGTCAGGTTCATTCAGATGAAGCGCAAACCTTTGTGGACCGTGAAATGTGGTTTCTTTTCTATGAAACCCGCAAGAATGATCCGGCGATCAAAGCCGCGAAATGCTGGGTGAAGGATATATTTCCCTCACCGAACAAGTGTCTTTGCGGCAAGTGTGACTGACAGAGCGCGCACGCGCGGTTGATCACCCGTCCTCCGGTCCTTCGCTGATAATGCAGAGCACGTTTGATCTGCTATCAATATCCCCCACGCCAGCCAAAGCCGCCGCAACGCCCGCAGCGCCCGACGGTGTGGTCCTAATGCCCTGTTCCGCCAAAGCCGCCACAGCTGCCTCTGCTTCACCTTCCGTGATGGTCGCAAAATCATCCGCATCACGTGCCAGAATGCCCAGTGCCAACATTGAGGGCGTCTTGCAGTCCAAACGCCCCATGTTGGAAACAGGACCTTGGGTGGTGACCAAGGCCCCCGCCTTCATGCTTGCGATCAGCGCAGGCGCTGCCTCGGGCTCAACCACAATCATGCGTGGCCCGTCGCCCCAGTATGCACGCAGACTCTCAGCCAGCGCTGCTGCCAACCCGCCAACACCCGCCTGCAAGAATACATGGGTCGGCGTGCCCTCATAAGCCTGTGCTATTTCAAGGCCCATCTGGGTGTAACCTTCCATCACGTGAAACGGCAATCTGGTGTAACCCGGCCACGACCCGTCTGAAAGAAGTTGCAAGTCGCCTTCCTCCGCTGCAACAGACGCGGCCGCCATGCTTTCCTCGTAGTTGGCACCGGCGCGCACGACCTCTGCGCCTTTCGCGCGCAAACGTGCGGCAAAACCTTCGGGGACGGTATCGGCCAGGTAAATCACCGCACGCGCACCAAAAACGGCAGCGCCTGCAGCAAGCGAAAGCCCGTGATTGCCTGCGCTGGCAGCAACATAGCTGCGCCCGTTCAGTGCGTTGGACCAATCAACATCCCTGTCGCGCACCACTTCCGCCGCATCACGGGCAATCACATGGGCTGCGCCCAGCGCCTTGAAGCTACCCAGCCCCATCCGCGTGCGCTCATCCTTCAAAACAACACGGGCAGCACCGATGATGCGGGCAATGCCTTCGCAATCCACCAGAGGTGTCGCATGATGAGCGGGGCATTGACCGAGCAAACGGGTGACAGCCTCGGTGTCAAAAGCGCCACCTGGTGCCGGATCGGCCAAACCATGTCCACGCACCGCATTTTTATAGATTTCAGCCATGAGACACCCTTTGCTCGGAATTCCGCGTCACGGTTACTCTGACCGCCACAAGTTTCTTTAGCAAATTCGAACCACGAATCCGAGGTCTGGTCTTTGACCGCCATTCAAAGCTACGGTTCCGCCCGACATCCCCTGAGACGAGTATACACCCATGAAACCTGATCAGCCTGCCTTTGCGCCCCCAAGCGATGCTGACGCGCGGCGCGCCAAACCTGCCGTGATCTGCTATCCGACCGACGCGCTGGCCCCGCCTGATCATCAGGCGATGCAGGGCCGCCGCGCCAGCGCCACCCATCGCGCCACCTGCGTGATCCTGCCCCGCGATGCGCGCTGCACGACCGTCCCTGCGGGCGGGTTCTTTCGGATTACATGCCCCGATGGCGCACAGGTCGGCGATCTGAACCTATGGTCCGCCACTGACCTGACCGAACATTTCTATTCCGGCAAAACGCGCGCCTTGCACGGCACGCATCTGTCCACCGGCGACAGGCTTTGGTCACGCTTTCCGAATATGCGCCCGATGGCAACGATTACAGAGGACACGCTGGATTGGTACGGTTGGGATGCAGACGGCGGATCTGTGCATGACGTGATCGGCACACGCTGTGATCCCTACACCGGACGGTTGTTGTCGGGGTCCGACTATCACTACTGTTGCCATTCCAACCTGACCCGCGCACTGGCAGATCATACAGGCATGTCACTGGCCGAGGCAGAGTCCTATGTGCACGACGTCCTGAATGTCTTTATGTGCACCGGCTTTACCAACGACACCCATCAATACTTTATGAAGGCCAGTCCCGTGCGGAAGGGCGACTATCTGGAGTTCTTTGCAGAGATTGACCTGATCGTCGGCCTGTCTGCCTGCCCGGGCGGTGATTGCGGGGATGAGCATACGTCGGACAAGGCCGCATGCTATCCGCTGGTGATCGATGTCTTTGAAAGCACTGAACCCTTCACATCACCGGCACCTAACGCCTACGACCGTAGTCACGGGCGCTAAGAGATATAGCGCACCAGTCGCGACAGCATGGTCGTACAGGCGTCCAACTGATCAATTTCAAGGTATTCATCCGGCTTATGCGCCTGCTGGATTGATCCGGGACCGCAGACCACCACATGGCTGCCCAGCGCCTGAAAAAGCCCTGCCTCGGTGCCAAAGGCCACCAGATCGGCGCCGTTCGCGCCTGTCAGTTCGGCGACCAATTCGCGGGCGTCGTTCACGGCCATCGGCTCAAGCCCCGCGATTTCGCCTACGGTGGTCAGGGTAATGCTGGCGTCAGGGCTGACCGCCTGCATCGCGGGCAGCAAGGTATCGGCGCAATAGCGGGCCATGCTGGATTTGACGAAATCGGCGTCGCTGTTTTGCACGGGCCGCATTTCCCATTCAACCTCGGCTTTGCCCGCAATCACGTTATGGGCCACGCCGCCAGAAATGCGGCCAATATTGATGGTCGTCCAAGGCGGCGCGAACTTGCTGTCCGCTGGTGCGCGCGCAATCAGGTCTTGGCGCAACTCCATCAGCCGCGTGACATAGCGCACCGCATATTCGGCCGCGTTTACACCCAGATCAGGGGCAGAACCGTGGCCCTCAAGCCCTGTGAAATGTGCCGTGTATTCGCAGCAGCCCTTATGCCCCTCGATCACCCGCATTTCTGTGGGTTCGCCGATGATCGTGATGTCAGGCACCAAACCAAGATCACGCATGACACCGACAAGCGATTGCGCGCCCAGGCAACCGGTTTCCTCGTCATAGGTAAAGGCGAAGTGGAGCGGGCGCATCAGCTTGTCCGCATCAACGGTTTCCGCAATGGCAAGCGTGGCCGCGATAAACCCCTTCATGTCGCAGGTACCGCGCCCGTAAAGGCGGCCATCACCTTCGTGCAAGACGAAAGGGTCTGTGGCCCAGTCCTGATCTGCCACAGGGACCACATCGGTGTGACCCGACAAAAGGATACCGCCACGCGCGTCCGGTCCAAACGTCGCAAAAAGGTTCGCTTTACTGCCGGTGTCATCGTGATCCAGAAAAACGCGTGCGCCCTGACGTTCCAGATGCTCCGCCATCCACGAGATCATCGCCAGATTGCTGTCAGCCGAGATTGTGGGAAAGCCGATAAGGTGCTGCAGGATACTCTGGGCACGCTGCGTGATGTCCGTCACGCGTGGCGAGGAGAGGGGAACAACCACGCGCGCCTAGTCCTTGAGGTACATCTTGCGTGGCCGGTCGCAGAAACAGGACGCTGGTCCGTCCTCTGTGATCAGGATGGATTCAGTGATCTCCAAACCCCAATCATCCATCCACAGACCCGGCATAAAGTGAAAGGTCATGCCCGGCTCCAAGATCGTTTCGTCTTCTTCACGCAGTGAAATCGTCCGCTCGCCCCAATCCGGGGGATAGCTCAGACCGATGGGATAGCCACAGCGCGCACCGCGTTCGATGCCCGCGCGTTCCAGCGGCGCGGCGAGGGCGATCGCGATATCCTGTGCGCGGTTGCCTGCACGAGCCGCATCAAGGCCGGCCTCAAGCCCTTCGACAAGCGCGGCTTCGGCGC
Source organism: Yoonia rosea (assembly GCF_900156505.1). Lineage (NCBI taxonomy): Bacteria > Pseudomonadati > Pseudomonadota > Alphaproteobacteria > Rhodobacterales > Paracoccaceae > Yoonia > Yoonia rosea. Next base: position 248,939 of record NZ_FTPR01000002.1, read on the forward strand.
GTTTGAGGAAATCAGGCGGTGTCCCAAGAAAAACAGAGCGGCAAAACGGGATGTGATAACGGCGGTAACATCCTGCCAGTTCAAAAAATGTGCCCTCACCACGTTTGAAAGGCTGGCTGTCCCACGTCAGATGCGGGGCGGCGGCATTTGTGCCTGAGGGCAAAAGCGGCACAATCGCTGGGTAGTCCCCCCAATCGTCACCAATGCCACGGATCACGTCACCGTAAATTTCCGCCACTAGATCATTCTTGCGCATCCCGGGTTCGATCCGCGCGATCACCCCGTCCATAACGTTTTCGGCAATACGCGCCGCTTTGTGCATAAAGGCAATCTCTTCGTCGGATTTGACCGCCCGCTGCCAGTTCACGAGTGCTGTTGCGTCAAGAATTTTCGCATTGGGCAATTCTGTGCAAAGCGTGGTGAAGGCTTTGGCTGAGAAATAGTAGTTGTCCATCTCGACACCGATACGCGCCTTCGCATGCCCCATCTCGGTCAGCAGGCGCGCAAGGTCCTGCATGGGGTGACGGACCGTGGATTGCACGAAATGGTCGGCATAGCCAAAGATCCGGTCGTCCTGCATCCAGACCGTGCGCAGCGCGCCATTGGCGTCCTGCCTGCGCCCCCACCAGATTGGATCAGCGTCATGAAAGACAACGACACCCTGATGTACATAGAACGACCAGCCTTCATAGCCGGTGATCCACGCCATGTTCGAAGGATCCTCGACGAACAGAATGTCCAGCCCGGCGGCCGCCATGGCTGCGCGCGTCTTGGTCAGGCGGCGGGCGTATTCGCTTGCGCTGAAAGCCGGATCCGGATGTGTCATGTGCGATGTTCCTTTGGCCCAGTGCGCGATGCAACTGCATAAGAGGCTACAGCGGCGACGGCGCCCCGCCTCGCCTTTCGCGACACCGCATGTTACAAGAGCGTCATCGGTTTCAGATGAGCCGTTATCCTTGCGAAACGAGATTTGCAAAACGCCATGATTCTTGGCATCGCATGGGGCGGATTGCCTCATTTACAGCGCTGAACGCTATATAACGAAGGGTTTTAGTGTCCAGTAAAGGTGCGCTCAGGAAATCTGCTTGCAAACCACTGACGCTTTTACGTTAGTATGAGGCCAACGCAGAGATAAAAAATGTTGCGACACAAAAGGGAGCCAATTTTGGCCGATACAAAACAAAACGACTCTTTCGTCGAATTCGAAAGAGTGCAGAAGAGTTATGACGGCGAAACGCTCGTCGTGAAAGACCTCAACCTCTCAATGCCAAAAGGCGAGTTTCTGACAATGCTTGGACCATCGGGTTCAGGCAAGACAACTTGCCTGATGATGCTGGCCGGTTTCGAGACAGCGACGCACGGCGATATCCGGCTTGATGGGAAATCCATCAACGATATCCCCCCGCACAAGCGCGGCATCGGCATGGTGTTCCAGAACTATGCGTTGTTCCCGCATATGACCATCGCCGAAAACCTCGCTTTTCCGCTGGAGGTCCGCAAAATGGGCAAGTCCGAGCGTGAACAAAAGGTCAAACGCGCCTTGGACATGGTGGAAATGGGTGCATTCGGTAATCGCCGTCCCGCCCAGCTTTCGGGTGGCCAGCAACAACGCGTCGCCTTGGCGCGCGCGCTGGTGTTTGAACCCGAACTGGTGCTGATGGACGAACCACTTGGCGCGCTGGACAAACAGCTGCGCGAAAAGATGCAATTCGAGATTACCGATCTGGCCCATAACCTTGGGATCACCACGGTCTATGTGACGCACGACCAGACAGAGGCGCTGACAATGTCAGACCGCGTTGCCGTGTTCGATGATGGCCGCATTCAGCAGCTTGCCCCACCGGACGAGCTTTATGAGCAGCCACAAAATAGCTTCGTTGCACAGTTCATTGGTGAGAATAATACGCTCAGTGGCAAAGTGACCAAGATAGACAATGCCAAGAATACTTGTGTCGTCCAGCTTGATAGTGGTGAGGAAATCGACGCGGTACCCGTGAACGTCAATGCGGTAGGCGAGCGCACAACAGTGTCGATCCGCCCCGAACGCGTTGAAACCAACAAAGAGCGTTTGTCTCCGGACGCGCACACACTGAAGGCCGAAGTGCTTGAGTTCATCTATATGGGTGACATCTTCCGCACACGTCTGCGTGTTGCCGGGTCGACCGAATTTGTCATGAAGACACGGAATGCCCCCGACCAACCACGGCTTCGCCCCGGCGAGCAGATCGAAATTGGTTGGTTGCCCGAAGATTGCCGTGCTTTGGACGCGTAAAGCGACCCGAGGCACTGTCAGATTGGCCGCGCTAGCCCTGGTATGCGCGGTCATCATCGAAAAACCAGGTTTAACGGGAGAATAGTATGAAGTTTACGAAACCAATTCTGACGACAATGGCCCTGAGCCTGTCTGCCACAACGTCGCTTGCCGACGGTCATATGGCATCAGACATGACACTGGTCAGCTGGGGCGGTGCATACCAGTCGTCCCAGATCAACGCATATGCTGACCCATATGTCGCGATGAACCCCGGTGTGACCATCACATGGGACGAAAGCTCGGCCGAAGCTGTGGCCAAGCTGCGCGCCATGAACGAAGCCGGTTCGATCACATGGGATGTGGTTGATGTTGTTGCTGCTGACGCCCTGCGTCTGTGCGACGAAGGTCTGGCAATGGAAATCGACGCTGACGAAGTGCTGGCACCTGCACCGGACGGTACATCTGCGTCTGACGACTTTGGCGACCTTCTGGTCGGCGACTGCTTTATCCCGCAGATCGTCTACTCCACAACATTCGGCTACCGCACAGACATGGTGCCAGCCGGTGTAGAAGCGCCCAACGACATCTGTGACGTGTTCGACCTGGAAACATACCCAGGTATGCGCGCCCTTGAGCAGCGTCCAATCAACAACGTTGAGTGGGCCTTGCTGTGTGACGGCGTTGCAAAAGAAGACGTCTATGACGTTCTGGCAACAGAAGAAGGCCAAGAGCAGGCGCTTGCTAAGCTCGACACGATCCGTGACAGCGTGATCTGGTGGTCCGCTGGTGCAGACACACCACAGCTTCTGGCTGATGGCGAAGTCTTTATGGGCTCCACATACAACGGTCGTCTGTTTGCAGCGATCGAAGAGCAGGGCCAGCCAATCGGCATGATGTGGGACGCGCAAGTGTTCGACCTTGACGGCTGGATCATCCCAGAAGGTCTGTCCGATGAGCGTAAAGCACGCGCACTGGACTTTGTTTACTTTGCGACAGACACACAGCGTCTTGCAGATCAGGCCAAGTACATCTCTTACGGTCCTGCTCGTTTGTCTTCTGCGCCACTGGTTGGTCAGCACGCAACACTGGGTATCGACATGGCGCAGCACATGCCAACCGACCCGGCGAACGCGGCAAACACCTTCCTGTACAACTATGAGTTCTGGGCTGACTACCGCGACGATATCGACGCGAAGTTCCAAGCCTGGCTTGCACAGTAAGCACTTAAGGAAAGGGGCGGTTTCGCCCCTTTCCATTTCCATGAATACCGAAATTTGCGTTAAACGATTGGGGACGACATGAGTGATACAACCGGCTCGGGACCAATGCTTGCTGCTGACGGCAGGCCCCTCAAAGAAAGCCTGGGACGCGCACTTCGCCGCCAAAAACTGCGGGCGCTGGCGCTGATCGCCCCGCTTCTATTTTTTGTCCTTCTGACCTTTGTGATCCCGATCGTTTCCATGCTGATCCGATCGGTCGATAACGAGATCGTAGAGAACACGCTGCCCGGCGCGGTGCCTGCACTTGCGGCATGGGATAGCGAAACTCAGGACATGCCGTCCGAAGATGTCTATCAGAACATGTTCTTTGACCTGTTCAACGCCGCCGAGGCCCGCAGGCACACGAGACTGGGCAGCCGTCTGAACTATGAAACCACAGGCCTTGCATCGCTGTTCCGCACATCGGGGCGCAACATGGATTCTATTGGCGAGGTCTTTCAGGACGCGATCGAAGATGTCGATCCGCGCTTTGAGGAAGGCGCATTCTGGTTCGAGATGATGAACGGGACTGGCGGTGATGCCATGCTTGAAATGCGGCGCGCGCGTTGGGAAAACCTGATGGAGCAAGATATGTCCGCGGAGATCGGCTTTATGCCATCGCAGGCCATCATCGAGATACTGCCAACAACCGCAGCCGCCTATACCGATTGGGCGATCTGGACTGTGATTGACGAAGAAGATGTCGTGTCCGAGGAAGATCCGTGGGAGGCCGTTTATGCGGCCCTTGCCATTGATCTGCGTGACCCTGCGACAGGGCCGGCTCTGACAGCCTATCAAGGGCCCGGTGCCGATGCGCTGCAAGCGCTTGCCGCCGCTGACCTGCCAAATCTGACCTTTACCGAAGCGTTCCTCGATCTTGATGAGGACTGGGGCGACAAAGAGGTCTGGGAGACGATTGTTGTTTATAGCCCGAACTACACCACCGGTTATTTTCTGAACGCGGTTGACGCCCAGCTGACACCCGAAGGTGTGTCCATGCGCCCTGACAATCAGCAGCTTTATATCCAGCTCTTCATCCGCACATTGCAAATGTCGCTGATCATCACCGGTAGCTGCATTCTGCTGGGTTATCCAATTGCGTGGCTGTTGGCGAACCTGCCGGTACGCACCGCCAACGTGCTGATGATCCTTGTATTGCTGCCTTTCTGGACCTCGCTTCTGGTGCGGACGTCCGCATGGAAGGTTCTGTTGCAACAACAAGGTGTGATCAATGAAATCCTTGTCTGGCTTGGTTTTGTGGATGACGCAAACCGTCTGATCCTGATGAACAACTCGACCGGTACGATCATTGCGATGACGCATATCCTGCTGCCGTTCATGATCCTGCCACTTTATTCGGTGATGAAAACGATCCCACCCACCTATCTGCGGGCGGCGAAATCGCTGGGCGCAACCAATTGGACAGCCTTCTGGCGGGTGTACTTCCCGCAATCTGTGCCGGGCATTGGTGCGGGGTCGATCCTCGTGTTCATTCTGGCGATTGGCTACTACATCACGCCCGAGATCGTGGGGGGCACCGATGGTGTCTTTATCTCGAACCGGATCGCCTATCACATCTCAAGCTCGTTGAACTGGGGCCTTGCGGCCGCCTTGGGCACAATCCTTCTGGTGCTCGTGATGGCACTCTACTGGTGCTACGACCGCATCGTCGGCATCGATAACGTAAAGCTGGGGGGCTAAGACGATGGCAAAGAAGATGCTTATAGCAGAAAAGCGTCCGGACCTGTTCCGGTTCACGATGCCCCTGACGGCACTCCTGGCCGCGATGTTCGGCTTTGTCGGCGGCAATATGGTGGCGCAGCCGATGCTGGGTATGCTGATTGGCGCCCTCGTCGGCGCTGCCATCGCCTTTGTGGCAGATACCAATCTGAACCGGCGCACTGCGGTGCGTTGGGGCACGATTGCTGCCCTCGCGATCGCTGGTTTGGTCTTTGGGAACGTCGGCACAGCCGTGTCCGGTGCAATCATCGGGGCCGTTCTGAGCTGGACAGCCTATTGGCTGGCGACAGGGGCCTACGGCATGACCGTGCCAATCTACTACACCTCTGGACAGACGTTGTGGCACAACACGTTCAAATTCATCTGCGGCTTGATCTTTTTCTTCCTCGTGGCACCACTGATCCCTGTGATGTGGCTCAGCTTCAACGCCGAGGATTTCTTTACCTTCACGCCGGAGATGCTGAACTTCCAGGCCGAGGGTTACAGCCTCAAGCACTACCGTGATTTCCTTGGCACGGATGAGTGGATGGTGCCGCTGAAAAACTCTTTGATCATTGCGCCGATTGCGACGATCATTTCGGTGACATTGGGAACGCTGGCCGCGATTGGCCTGTCGCAAAGCCACGTTCCCGGGCGTCAGGCGATCATGGCAATCCTGATTTCGCCGATGATTGTCCCGCTGATCATTTCGGCAACGGGTATGTTCTTCTTCTACGCGCCTTTGGGCAACTGGCTGGAAGCAACACTTGGCCTGTCGCAATCATTCGTGGGCTTTGTCAAAGTGATCCTCGCACATGCCGTGCTCGGTATTCCTTTCGTGATCATTACGGTGACTGCAACCTTGGTTGGCTTTGACCGGTCGCTGACGCGGGCTGCGGCATCTATGGGGGCCAACCCTGTGACCACCTTCTTTCAAGTGCAAATGCCGCTCATTCTGCCCGGTGTGATCTCCGGTGGTCTATTCGCCTTTATTACGTCGTTTGACGAGGTGGTTGTCGTGCTCTTTGTGGGTTCTGCCCAGCAGCAGACACTGCCTTGGCAGATGTTCACCGGCCTGCGCGAGCAGATTTCGCCAACAATCCTTGCAGCCGCGACGATCCTTGTCATTGTCTCGATCATGCTTTTGACAACGGTCGAATTGTTGCGCCGCCGGTCCGAGCGGTTGCGCGGTCTGTCCCCCGCGTAAGGGGGCTTGCCATAGCCCGTATTTTGCGGGCAAATGACCTTCAGGGTCGGCGATGGCGTCGCCGACTCTTTTTCTTTGACACGTTTCATCCTGAACGCCGGGACTTCACTTTGCCGCCTTTGCGTCAGATGAGTTCACTCTTCACGCATGGGCCGCTGATCACGGAGCCATGCTATGGATCGCCCAGAATTCTACCGTTTCCATCAGGGGGAAAAGACCCTTCCTTTCGCCCCCTCCGAATATGACGCCCGCCTTGCACTACTGCGCACCGATATGGCCAATGCCGGTGTTGACGCCTGTGTCTTTAGTTCGATGCACAACATCGCCTACTACTCGGGCTTTCTTTATTGTTCCTTCGGGCGTCCCTATGCGCTTGTCGTGACAGCGACAGAGTCTGTCACCATCAGCGCGGGCATTGACGCCGCCCAACCTTGGCGGCGCAGCCATGGTGACAATATCACCTATACCGATTGGCAACGGAACAACTACTGGCGCGCGGTGCTGTCCGTGACCGGCAGCGGCAAGGCGATCGGCTATGAAGGCGATCACTTGTCGCTGGCGCAGTTTGACCTGCTGAAATCCTTTCTGTCGCCTGCCACCACCACCGATGTGGCCCCAATGACCATGCGCCAGCGCATGCATAAATCCGCCGCCGAGATCGCCCTGATCCGCCAATGTGCACAGATCGCCGACGTGGGCGGCTATGCGATCAAGGACGCGGTCAAGGCAGGCACGCGCGAAATTGACGTCGCCATGGCAGGGCGCGATGCAATGGAGCTTGAGATTGCGAAGGTCTTCCCCGATGCCGAATACCGTGACACATGGGTCTGGTTCCAATCCGGCATCAACACCGACGGTGCACATAACCCCGTGACATCGCGCAAGCTTGAGAGTGGTGATATTCTCAGCCTCAACACCTTCCCGATGGTCAGCGGATACTACACAGCACTTGAACGCACGATGTTCGTGGAAACGGTCGATCCTGCCAGCCTGAAAATCTGGGAAGCCAATGTCGCGGCGCATGAATACGGGATGAGCCTTTTGAAACCGGGTGCCAGCTGCGCGGAAGTCACTGAAAAGATTAACATCTTCTTTGCCGAACGTGATCTCTTGCAATACCGGACCTTTGGCTACGGCCACTCATTCGGCATCCTGTCGCATTACTATGGCCGTGAAGCGGGGCTTGAGTTGCGCGAAGACATCGACACGGTGCTGGAACCTGGGATGGTGATTTCGATGGAACCGATGCTGACAATCCCCGAAGGCACACCGGGTGCAGGCGGGTACCGTGAGCACGATATTCTGGTCATCACCGAAGACGGCAACGAGGATATCACAGGATATCCCTACGGCCCCGACTTCAACGTGGTGGCCTAGTCGTCGAAGGGTAGCTTGGACTTGCGGCCCATGCCTGAGTAGGCCTCAAAACCTGCATCGAGCGCCAGATCGCAAGAATAAATGTTGCGCAGGTCCGCCATGCGGGGCTGTGCCATCCGACCAGCCATCTCGCGCAGATCAAGGGCACGAAACTCGTTCCACTCGGTCAGCATGACCACGGCATCCGCGCCATCTGTGGCCGCATAGGGATCATCGAACCATGCCACGTTCGGCAACAGCGATTCAGCTTCGCGGAACGCCTGCGGATCAACAACCCGCACATTCGCACCCCGCCCGACAAGCACAGGCACAATCGTCAGCGCGGGCGCATCGCGCATATCGTCGGTATCTGGCTTGAACGTCAGGCCCAGCACGGCAATCGTCTTGTTCTGAAGCTTGCCGTCACACAGGTCGATGATCTTTTCAATCATCAGGCGTTTGACCTCTTCGTTGACCTTGATCACCGTTTCTACGATCTGCAAAGGCGAGGAATTATCCTGCCCGATCCGCGCCAGCGCCATCGTATCCTTTGGGAAACAGGACCCGCCATAGCCCGGACCCGCCTGCAAGAACTTTGGCCCGATGCGGCTGTCAAAGCCCATGCCGTTGGCGACGTCCTTTACATCAGCACCGGTTTTCTCGCAGAGCATCGCAATCTCGTTGATGAAGGTCACTTTTGTCGCCAGAAACGCGTTGGCGGCGTATTTGATCATCTCTGCTGTTTCAAGATCTGTGGTCAGCAACGGGTAATCGCGCAGCGCAAGCGGGCGGTAGACCTCTCGCATCACCTCGCTCGCGCGCTCGGACTCAACGCCAACGACCACGCGGTCAGGGTGCATAAAGTCGTCAATCGCGGCCCCTTCGCGCAGGAATTCAGGGTTCGAGACCACATCGCAAGCCAGATCAGGGCGCACCTCTTTCAAGAGTTCCGCCACCTTGCGGTTCGTCCCGACGGGCACAGTTGATTTTATCACGATGACCGCAGGCTTGGTCAAAACCTCGGCCACTTCTTTGACAGCACCGAACACGAAACTCAGGTCCGCATGGCCATCACCACGTCTGCTGGGGGTGCCGACAGCGATGAAAACCGTATCGGCATCTTGCGTTGCGTCCCGAAGGTCATCTGTGAACGACAGCCGGTTTGCCGCCATGTTCCTCGCCATCAAACGATCGAGACCCGGCTCGAATATCGGGGTTTTGCCTGCGCGCAAAAGTGCGAGCTTATCCTGATTTTTATCGACGCAGACCACTTCATGCCCAAAGTCCGAGAAACAGACGCCAGACACCAGACCAACATAACCGGTGCCAATCATTGCAATTTTCATCGTCTTCTCTCTTCTTTAGCAGTGGCGCATGTCTCTCATGAAACGCCAAATTCACTTACCGTAATAGTCGCGATACCATGCAACGAAGGCGCTGACACCCTCTGCAACATCGGTTTGCGGCGCATATCCGGTCAGATGTTGCAGCAATGCATTGTCAGCAAAGGTTTCGTGCACGTCACCCTTTTGCATCTCCATGAAATTCTTTTCCAGCGGCATACCCAATGCATCCTCAATCGCGGCAATGAAATCCATCAAGGGCACCTTGGTCCCGTTGCCGATATTGACCACGCGGAAAGGTGCAGCGGGGCTGAGGCTATCGCCCTCGGCAATATCATCTGGGGTGGCAGGTTCGACAGGCGGCGTATCAACCAAGAGCCGGATACCGCGCACAAGATCAGTCACATAGGTGAAATCACGCGCCATTTCGCCGTTATTATAGACGTCGATGGCCTCACCATCCAAACCTGCTTTGACAAACTTGAAGAGCGCCAGATCGGGCCGCCCCCAAGGCCCATAAACAGTGAAAAACCGGAACATCGTGGTCGGGATCTTCCACAGATGGGCATAGGCGTGGCCCATATGCTCATTCGCGCGCTTGCTGGCGGCATAGATCGTCAGTGGCGTATCAGTGCGCTGCAATTCATTGAACGGCATATCGGTGTTGGCCCCGTAAACCGATGAGGTCGAGGCCATCAGCAAGTGTTCAACCTGATGGATGCGTGCACATTCGGTCACGTTGAACGTGCCCATAACATTCGTTTCCATATAGGATCGCGGGTTTTCGAGCGAATAGCGCACACCGGCCTGTCCTGCGAGATGGACGATGATATCCGGCTTGGCTTCATCACAGGTTTTGGCCAGAAGATCATAGTCTTCCAGCCGCCCCTCAACACATGAGAAATGCGGATTTTGCAGCAGGATCTGGTGACGGCGGCGTTTGAGCTGCACGTCATAATAGTCAGTCATGCCGTCATAGCCAACGACACGGAACCCTTCATCCAGCAACAGCTGCGCAAGGTGAAAGCCGATAAATCCGGCCGTTCCCGTGATAAAGACAGTGCGCATGAATGAAACCTTGATGAAAACGGCTGCTTGGTGCCGTTTTCATGCAATGCAAGGTTCAGGTCAATGCAGCTAGAGCAAACCGTTGGGCAAAGGTTGCTCGTTCGCCGTGTTCACGCGACGGAACCACAGCGTCACCATTGTCGAGGTGATCACGATGAACAGTGAATAGAGCACCGGCACGGCCATGATTGCTTGCTGCTCTGTCGCAGGAAATGTGAAGGCGATGATCGCAATCGCAAGCGGACCGTTCTGGATACCTGTCTCAAGCGCCACCGTGCGCGCATTCCGCGGATGCAACCGCAACAGGATCGAGAACCCGTAGCCCAGCGCAAAACCAAAGAGGCCCAGCACGATGGACCCGAAATACGTGGCCCATGTCGTCGTGAGCAGGAACTCCCAGTTGCGGGGAATCCACGATACGATCAGGAACAGAATGAAAAAGATCGCCAGCATCGACCCCATAAATTCGGTTACAGCGCCCACGTTGGCGTTCAGTTTGCGCAGGACCATCCCGATAGCGACAGGCACCAGAAGAAGCACCAGTGTCGCAATGATGTTTTCGCGCGGAATATCCAGATCAAGCGCGCCAGCATACAGCACCAGCACCAGCGGGATCAGCAGAACGCCAAAGACCGTGGATGTAACCGTCATCAGCACCGACAGCGCGAGATTACCCTTCGAGAAGTAGGTAAAGATGTTCGAGGTCGTGCCGCCCGGCATGCAGGCCATGATCAGGATACCGATCTTGATCGTATCCGAAACGGGCAAAGTTGTCGCGAGAATAAAGCCGATCAACGGCATAAAGCCGTATTGCGACACAACGCCGATCATCAATCCGTAGGGTCGCTTCAATGCCAGCGTAAAATCGCGCGGGGTCAGCGATGCACCCATGCCCAGCATGATCACGAAAATCATCAACGCCAGAATGGCTTGTTCGAGTGGTCCAACCATTATGCGTTCTCCACTTTAGCTTGTTCTTCGGCGCGCAGGTCCTTGCGCAGGATTTTCCCGACGTTCGATTTTGGCAGTTCGTCACGGAATTCCACCGCCTTGGGCACTTTGTACGCAGTCAGATGTTCCTTGCAGTAGGCGCGCACGGCATCTTTGGTCAGCGTTTCATCACGCTTGACGATAAAGGCCTTCACAGCTTCGCCGGATGCACCATCAGGCACGCCGATCACCGCGACTTCTTCGATACCCGGATGGGCCGCCAGCGTGTCCTCAATCTCGTTCGGATAAACATTGAAGCCCGAGACAAGGATCATATCCTTCTTGCGGTCGACGATACGGAAATACCCGTCATCGTCCATCACGCCGATATCGCCGGTTAACAGCCAGCCGTTCTGAATGGTCTGGGCGGTCTCTTCGGGCTTTTTCCAATAGCCCTTCATGATCTGAGGACCGCGGGCAATCAGTTCGCCCGGCGCGCCTTGCGGCACATCAACACCGTCCTCGTCCACACATTTCAGCTCGGTCGAGGGCAAAGGCACACCGATCGAGTTCACGCGGCTTTTGCCAAAAGGGTTAAACGTCAGGATCGGCGAGGATTCAGTTAGCCCATATCCTTCCAGCAAGGGTTTGCCGGTCAGCTTTTCCCATCGCTCAGCCACAACCCCCTGCGTTGCCATGCCGCCAGCAGATGCAAATTTCAGGTGCTTGGGTGGTGTATCGAGAAACCAGACTTCCCCTGTCAGACCGTTAAACAACGTATTCACGCCGCTCAGCCATGTGATCTTGTAGTTCTCGAACGCGCGTTTGAGGTTGCTGAGCGGGCGGGGGTTTGGAATCAGAATGTTATGCGCGCCCTGCGAAAACATACCCAGAAAATTCACGGTAAAGGCAAAGACGTGATAAAGCGGCAGCGCCGTCAGGGCCACTTCGCGGCCCTTTTCGAACTGCTCAATCAGCTCCATCGTCTGTTCCATATTCATCAGAATATTGCTGTGGGTCAGCATCGCGCCCTTGGACACACCGGTGGTGCCACCTGTGTACTGCAGGCATGCGACATCATCAGGGTCGATTGTCTGACGATAGCTTTCCAGCGCATTGTGTGTCTGCGCGTGTTTGGCGCGGCCTGCCTTCACGGCCTCTGGCAGCCGGATGTGGGGGATCGTGATCGGGGTAATCGTCTTGTCCCAGTACTTTTGGACCAGACCCACGATACCGCGGGGCATTGCCGGAAAGTACTCGGCCACGCGGGTCACGATGACATTCGGGATCGGGTGGCCCTGCATCGCTTCGACCAGCTTGTCGGCGAACATATCGACCACGATGATGGCAGACGGTTCGGCATCAGCGAACTGTTTTGCCATTTCCTCGGGCGTATAGAGGGGGTTCACGTTGACCAGAATACACCCGGCCTTGAAAACCGCCATGGCCGCAATCGGATAGGCGAGGCAGTTGGGCACCTGAATGGCAACGCGGTCACCGGTGTCCAGACCCGCGATTTCGCGCAGGTAAACCGCCAGCGCATCGGACATTTCATCCGCTTGACGGTAGCTTAACGTGCCATTCATGCCGTTGGGCAGACAGGTCGTAAATGCGGGTTGGTCGCCATAAAGCGCGGCAGTCGCGCTGATGAAATCACCGATTGTTCGAAATTCGGGCGCGTCGATCGTCTTGCGGACGGACGAGCCGTAAAAGGCCGTCCATGGGCGTGTCTGGTCTGTCACTGGCTTCCTCCCAAAAGCGTTCGGGAGAGATTATCCTGTCCTGCGATTTTGTGAAGCAAAAGCAGTGGCTGCGGGGTATTTAACCCTGCGTCGAATGCGCTCAGCCCGCACTAAAGTACTAATTCGCAGGTACGGCTGTTGGATTGCACATGTTTCGCATTGAGCAAATCGTTTTCGCCAACCTTGAAACGCGCCTCTGTTTCAGAGAATCCTTCATCGAACCAGCGTTGCATCAAACGGCGTTCAAGTTCCACGATTGGTGCGTCTATCCAGATGGAGCTGGTCCAGAATTGCGCCAACTGGTCCCAAGGGGCGCCATCAAGCATGAGGTAATTGCCCTCAAACAGCACATACTCCACATCTTTTGAAAGGACCGCCGCACCGGCAATCGCGATGTCCCGCGACCGGTCAAAGACAGGATACACAATGTCCGCCCCGTCATGTGCAATCCGCTGCACGAGATTGCAAAATCCCGCGCCATCAAAGGTTTCTGGCGCACCTTTCCGCGCCCGCAATCCGCGCGCATCCAAGATTGCGTTATCCAGATGAAATCCGTCCATCGGCACCACCGCAGACGTTTTGCCTTGTGCACCCAAGAGATGGTGCAAGACTGCTGCGACGGTGGATTTCCCCGAACCGGGCGGCCCTGCAATCGCGATCAGTTTGCGCCCGTCAGGCAGGCGCAAAACATGCTCGAGCGCCTGCTTCGCAAGTGTCTCAGGCGGCAATTTCATCGGGCGTCATTGCTCCGGTCATCAACGCGACAGCATCGGACATTGAAACCTCGGATGGCTTTACCACACACAGGCGTTTGCCAAGGCGATGGATATGGATGCGATCCGCGACCTCGAATACATGCGGCATGTTGTGACTGATCAGGATGATCGGAATGCCACGCGCCTTCACGTCCTTGATCAGCTCAAGCACCTTGCGGCTTTCTTTCACGCCCAGGGCAGCCGTCGGTTCATCCAGAATGATCACCTTGGATCCAAACGCGGCGGCACGCGCCACGGCGACACCTTGGCGCTGGCCACCAGACAGTGTTTCAACCGCCTGATTGATATTCTGGATCGTCATCAGGCCCAGTTCCGAAAGCTTTTCGCGGGCGATTTTCTCCATACGGGGCCGGTCAAGCTGGCGCAGCCATTTGCCCATAAACCCCGGTTTGCGCAATTCGCGCCCCATGAACATATTATCCGCAATGGACAGGGCAGGTGACATCGCAAGCGTCTGATAGACGGTCTCGACGCCTTCCTCGCGCGCTTCGGTGGGTGAATTGAACTGCACCTTCCGGCCATCCAGGAACACTTCGCCCTCATCAGGGACCACTGCGCCCGATACGGATTTGATCAGTGATGATTTCCCCGCGCCGTTATCGCCAATCACCGCAAGGATTTCACCCGGGTAGAGATCGAAATCGCAATGGTCCAATGCGGTGACCTTGCCATAGCGTTTGACAAGCCCGCGTCCTTTTAAAACCGGTTCCATTATGCCGATACCCTTCTGATCCATTGGTCCACGGTGACAGCGCCAATGATCAGCGCGCCGATAAGAAGATAGGTCCACTGCGCGTCTGCCCCCGCAAGGCGCAGGCCAAGCGTAAAGACACCCACAATCAGCGCACCAAAGAGCGGCCCAAGGATCGATCCGCGCCCCCCGAAGAGCGAGATGCCACCGATCACAACGGCCGTGATGCTCTCAATATTCAAAAGCTGACCCGATGTCGGGCTGACAGACCCGATCCGGCCAATCAGCGCCCAGCCTGCAATCGCGCAGATGAAACCGGTGACGGCATAGACCGAAATCAGCGTATAGCGGACGTTCACACCAGATAGCTGCGCTGCCTCGGGATCATCACCCACGGCATAGACATGGCGGCCCCAAGCCGTTTGGCTGAGCACATAAGTCAGCACGGCGAAAATAAGGATCATGGCAATCACACCATAGGTAAAGGTAGCGCCGCCGCTGCCATTTGCATCCGCGCCGACTTTGAAAGTCGTACCAAGGAACTGGAGCAAGGGCGCATCAGCCTCGATATCCTGACTGCGGATCGTCTCGTTCGCGGAATAAAGGAAATTGGCCGCCAAGACGATCTGCCACATCCCCAATGTTACAATAAAGGGCGGTAGCTTCATCACCGCAACAAGCCATCCGTTGATCGTGCCGATCAACGTGCCGAACGCAAGGCCGATGACAATCGCGGCCTCAACCGGAATGCCGTAGCGAAAGGTGAACTGCCCCATGATCACGCTCGACAAAACAGCGATTGCGCCGACGCTCAAGTCGATACCTGCCGTGAGGATGATCAGAGATTGCGCAGCCGCGACGATGCCGACGATCTGCACCTGTTGCAAAATCAGCGTCAGTGCGAAGGGCGAAAAGAATGTTGAACCCAAGAGCAACCCGAACACTGCAATTGAAGCGACAAGCACAAACAACGGCACCAGCGCAGGATTGACGTGCAGCAAGTGCTGTAAATTGTGCATGAACCCTTTGCGGTTATCTACGAAGGCGGCAACTGTTTCAGTGCGCTCCGTTTTGACAACAGATTCATAGTTATCGGAATCGTTTGGCATTATGCTCCCCAACGTGGCAACGGCGTGAACGGCGAATTCAGCTTCTTAGAGAAAAGGGCAAACACGTTGCCCTTTTCAAAGTTTAACAAAGACGTGTCAGGGTTTTAACCCCAGCAAAGCTCCATGCCTTCGGCAACCGAGATGCTGTCAACGCCTTCTGCTGGCTGGTCGGTGACCAGAGCAACGCCGGTGTCAAAGAAGTTCTTGCCCGGTGTGTTTTCAGGCAATGTGCCATCGGCTGCATATGCTGCAATCGCTTCGATCCCTTTGGACGCCATCAACAGTGGATACTGCTGCGATGTCGCACCGATCACACCATCAGCGATGTTCTGCACACCCGGGCAGCCACCGTCGACAGACACGATCAGCACGTCGTTTTCACGACCGATAGAACGCAGCGCTTCATAGGCACCAGCTGCGGCCGGTTCATTGATGGTGTAGACAACGTTGATCATCGGATCGACAGCGAGAAGGTTTTCCATCGCACGACGGCCGCCTTCTTCGTTCCCTGCGGTGACGTCGTTGCCAACGATGCGCGGGTCGGTTTCATCGCCCCATCTGTTCGGGTCGCCGAGATCAATACCAAAGCCCTGCAAGAAGCCTTGGTCGCGCAGAACGCCAACAGTTGGCTGGCTGACAGCAAGGTCAAGCATCGCGATTTTCGCGTTTGCGGCTTCATCACCAAGTGTTGCGGCTGCCCACTGGCCGATCAACTCACCCGCAAGGAAGTTGTCGGTCGCGAATGTCGCGTCGGCGGCATCAATCGGATCAAGCGGTGTATCGAGCGCGATAACCAACAGACCTGCTTCACGGGCCTGCGTGACCGCACCAACGATGGATGATGTGTCGGACGCTGTCAGCAGAATACCGGATGCACCGTTTGCAATGCAGGTCTCGATCGCAGCAACCTGTGTTTCGTGGTCACCGTCAACACGCCCTGCAAAAGAGCTCAGCGTCATGCCCGCAGCTTCGGCAGCAGCCTCGGCACCTTCGCGCATCTTCACGAAGAAAGGGTTGGTGTCTGTCTTTGTAATCAAGCAAGCGGATGGTCCGTGTGCGTCGGCAAAAGCTGCGCCACTGCTCGCAATAGCAATTGCACCACCCAAAAGGGCTGTCTTTGTAGATTTAAACATAATGGTCCTCCCATGACCTTTTTAGTCGTTCCCGTGAGACGAGAAACTGAAGCTTTTCCGACAGACTGTCAATAACTAACTTCCAGAGAGTTATTTAATATGCTATTGCTTGGCGAAACCAAAGAATAGTTGGGTGCAATGGACAGAATTCAGGAACCGGACAGGGACGAATCGGACGACGCGACATTTGAGCGCGGCACCAATCAAGGCGGCATGCGCGAACGAAACGAGCGCGTTGTCCTGAGCCTCTTGCGCCGAAATTCCGACATGGCGAAGGCCGATATCGCACGCCGCACAGGTTTGTCAGCCCAGACCGTTGCCCGCCTGATCGGATCGCTTGAGGCCGATGGTCTTATTCTACGCGGCACACCTTCCCGGGGCCGGATCGGGCAACCGTCTGTGCCCCTTTCACTCAACCCCTCGGGTGTTGTCTTTCTGGGCATGAAAGTGGGGCGTCGCTCTGTCGAGATGGTCGCCATTGATTTCCTCGGCCAGATCATCGACCGCGAAAAACAGATCTATGACTACCCTGATTTCGACAAGGTTCTGCAATTTGCCAAAACGTCGTCTAAGTCCCTGCGCGCCCGGCTTCCTGCAAACCTGAAACCGCGGATCGCGGGCTTGGGCATTGCAATGCCCTTCTATCTCTGGAGCTGGCCCGAGCATATCGGCGTTGACGCGGAACGTATGGCCAATTGGGAGTACCGCGATCTGGAGACAGAGATCGCCGAAGCGCTCGGGATGCCTGTCTTCTTGCAGAACGACGGAACCGCGGCCTGTAGCGCCGAGATGGTGTTCGGTGAAAACCCGCTGCCTGCAAATACGCTCTGCTTCTTCATCGCCTTCTTCATTGGCGGTGGTCTGGTGCTGCGCAACACGCTTTACACAGGGTCAACCGGCAATGCCGCAAGTTTCGGGCCCCTGAACATCCCTGACCGCAATGGTGTTTCACGCCCGATGATCGAGCTTGCCTCTTTGGCCACGCTAGAAGAGGCGCTTGTCAAGAATGGTGTCGACGCCCAAAAGATGTGGGTCGACCCTGAAAACTGGGATTTCCCCGAAAACATCGTCGCCGAATGGACCGCGCAATGCGCGCACGCAATTGCACAGGCGATCCAGTCAACGCAGGCGATCGTCGATCTTGAGCTGGTTTTGATTGATGGATGGATGCCCCGCGCGCTCTGCGCGGAGCTGACCGCGCAGACAAAAGCGCATCTTGCGACTTTGGATATGACCGGCATGGACAGACCCGATATTGCAACGGGGACGCGCGGCCCCGATGCCCGCGTTCTCGGCGCAGCGAGCCTGCCGCTCAGCCACCGGTTTCTGGTACAGTAGCGAATGCACGTGGCTTGCGACGCTCTGCCTGCCGCAATCAAATCGTACCCGAGTATCGGAAAAAGTGGTGAGCCGTGATGGGTTCGAACCATCGACCTACTGATTAAAAGTCAGTTGCTCTACCAACTGAGCTAACGGCCCACTGAGGGCGGTATCTAGAAAGCCATGGGGGTATGGTCAACCCCCAAATTCCCCTGACTGCTGGATAACTTGTCTGCCTTGGCATATATCGCCGCCATGACCACGAACGACTCATCATTTTTGCCCTTTATGAAGATGCACGGGCTGGGAAACGACTTTGTTGTCGTGGACGAACGGGGAATCACCCCGCGCGTGGATGCGGCTATCGCTGTGGCAATCGCAGACCGCCATCGCGGCGTTGGGTTTGATCAGCTTGCGGTCCTGTCCGACACGGCCGAAGCCGATGTGGGGCTGACATTCTGGAACAGCGACGGATCACTGGCAGGGGCCTGCGGCAACGCCACGCGCTGTATCGCGCGCTATCTGATGGACCAGTCTGGCGCGACCACGCTGACCTTGCAAACCGAGCGCGGTATCCTGCAGGCGCTGGATGCTGGCGATGGCCTGACGTCGGTCAACATGGGTCACCCCCAGCTGGACTGGCAGGATGTGCCTTTGGCGCATGAAATGGACACGCTTGAACTGCCGATTGACGGCGCACCAACAGCGACCGGCATGGGCAACCCGCATTGCACATTCTTTGTCGCAGACGCCGAGGCTGTTGATCTGGCCGCCCAAGGGGCTGCAATCGAACATCACCCGCTGTATCCGCAACGCACCAATGTGCAATTTGCGAGCATCGTTGGACCAGACCACCTGCGCATGCGTGTCTGGGAACGCGGCGTCGGTGTGACGCTGGCCTCCGGCTCTTCCTCTTGTGCCACAGCTGTCGCTGCCGCACGGCGCGGGCTGACAGGGCGGTCCGTCCGGATTGATCTGGATGGCGGCACCCTGCATATCGACTGGCGTGATGATGGCGTGTGGATGACAGGGCCAACGGCACATGTCTTTGACGGCGTCTGGCGGCTCTGATGGTGAAAACAGCGCCCATATTCTCCAACCACGGTTGCAGGCTCAACGCCTATGAGACCGAGGCGATGAAGGAACTGGCAACAGCGGCAGGCGTGGATAACGCCATCGTGGTGAACACCTGCGCCGTCACGGCAGAGGCCGTGCGCAAAGCACGTCAGGATATCCGCAAGCTCCGCCGCGATCATCCGGGTGCAAAGCTGATTGTCACAGGATGCGCCGCCCAGACAGAACCCGACACTTTCGCCAGAATGGCCGAGGTTGATGTCGTCATCGGCAATACCGAAAAGATGGACCCTGCCACATGGGCGGGCATGGCCCCCGATCTGATCGGGCAGACCGAACCGGTACAGGTTGATGACATCATGTCGGTGACCGAGACCGCAGGCCACCTGATTGACGGTTTCGGCACCCGCAGCCGTGCCTATGTGCAGGTCCAGAACGGGTGTGACCACCGCTGCACGTTCTGCATCATTCCTTATGGCCGCGGCAATTCACGTTCGGTGCCTGCCGGTGTCGTGGTGGATCAGATCAAACGCTTGGTCGATACCGGCTATAACGAGGTTGTTCTGACCGGCGTTGACCTGACCAGTTGGGGCGCCGATCTGCCTGCCACGCCGAAACTGGGCGATCTGGTGATGCGGATCCTCAAACTGGTGCCGGATCTGCCGCGTCTGCGGATCAGCTCGATCGACAGTATCGAAGTGGATGACAACCTCATGCAGGCCATCGCGACCGAACCGCGTTTGATGCCGCATTTGCACCTGTCCTTGCAGCATGGCGACGATATGATCCTGAAACGGATGAAACGCCGCCACTTGCGCGACGATGCCATCGCTTTTTGCCAGGAGGCGCGGAAACTGCGCCCCGACATGACATATGGCGCCGACATCATCGCAGGCTTCCCGACCGAGACGGACGCGATGTTTGCCAATTCTCTGGCGCTTGTCGCAGAATGCGATCTGACATGGCTGCATGTCTTTCCCTACTCCCCGCGCCCCGGCACGCCTGCTGCGAGGATGCCGCAGGTGAATGGCAAGCTGATCAGAACCCGCGCTGCCGCCTTGCGCGCGGCAGGTGAAGCGCAAGTCATGCGGCATTTGGCCGCCCAACAGGGCAAGACCCATCAGGTGCTGATGGAGAATGCGCGGATGGGTCGCACCGCGCAGTTCACTGAAGTGGTGTTCGACACTGACCAGCCCGAAAGCCAGATCGTGCAGGCGCAGATCACCGGATTTGCAGGCACGCAGCTGACCGCATGACAACGCTGCCGATCCTTTGGAGCTTTCGGCGCTGCCCCTACGCGATGCGCGCCCGCCTTGCGATCCAGTCCAGCGGTGTGCAGGTTGCATTGCAGGAAATCCTGCTACGAGAGAAGCCCGCGCCTTTTCTGGCTGCCTCACCCAAAGGCACGGTGCCTGTGGTGCAGGACGGGGACCGCGTGATCGAGGAAAGCCGCGATGTCATGCTCTGGGCATTAGGCCGCAATGACCCCGAGGGCTGGCTTGAAATGCCGCACGAAGGCCACGCCCTGATTGACCGGAATGATGGTCCCTTCAAAAGCGCCTTGGATCACACCAAATACGCCGTCCGCTTTCCCGACCGCAGTGAAGAAGATGAGCGCGCCAAAGCGATGGTATTCCTCGCCGAATTGAACGACCGTCTTGCGCGGTCCCCGTTCCTGATGGGGGATCGTCGCACACTGGCCGATATGGCAATCCTGCCCTTCGTGCGACAATTCGCAAATACAGATCGCGCATGGTTTGATGCGCAAGGCATGGGTCCTTTGACCGCGTGGTTGGATGATTTTCTGGCCTCAGAACGGTTTCGCGCGATCATGACGAAATATCCGCCTTGGCAAGAGGGGCAGGATCAGGTCTTGTTTCCCTGACCTAGATAAGGACCAGCCCCATGCAATTGTTGATTTCTTCCGCATCCCCCTTTGTCCGCAAAGCGCGTGTGCTGATCCGTGAAGCAGGGCTGATGGATACAGTGGACGAGGTGATCGTTTCGACCTCTGCTTTCAACTCGGCGCCAGAGGTCATTGCCGCGAATCCGATGGGGAAAATTCCCGCACTGATCCGCGCCGATGGCCCTGCGATCTATGACAGCCGTGTCATCACGCGCTTTCTGAATGATCTGGCTGGTGCCAACCTTTATCCGCAAAGCAGCATCTGGGAAATTCTCACGCTCGAGGCCACAGCCGACGCGATCATGGATGCAACTGTGTCGATGGCCTATGAAACACGGCTACGCCCTGCGGACCAACAATCGCCTGACTGGATTGAGGCGCAATGGGCCAAAGCCGCCCGTGGCATCGCCGCAATCAATAGCCGCTGGATGAGCCATCTGACCGGCCCGCTCAATATCGGACAGATCGCCGTTGCCTGTGCGCTATCCTATATTGATCTGCGGCATGATGCGCGCGGTTGGCGCAACGGAAACGAAGCGCTGGCACACTGGCATGCAGAATTCAGTACGCGCGACAGCATGGTTGCGACAAAGCCCGAGTAGCAGCGCTAGAAATCGAAGCTGACACCAAAATTGACGGCATTTGTGAAAATGTCCGTCTCGAGCGTGCCGCCACTATCAAGTTCAGCACGGTTGGATGAAAACGTGCCTTTGTATTCGCCAAAAATGGACCATTGGTCGTTGATCGGGATGGCGGCACCGGCAAGCAGCGTCGCGGCGGGACCTGTCACCTGATAACCACTTGTATCGGAACTGCCGTTGACGACCTCGACATGCGGCACGGCGAAACCAATGCCGCCGCCAACATAGGGCGTCACATCGCCAAGTATCTCGGTCCAGCGCCGGTACGCATTTAACGTCAGGGTATTCAGTCCATCAGCGAATTCCAGCACCTCGTAACCGGGTGCTGCGATACCGTTGGCGGGGTAGACCTTGTTGTGCGCGAAATCCAAACCATAGCCGAATGTCGGCGACTGCCAGCGTGTTGCGCGCACCCCGTAGTAGATTGGCGCCTCGGACGAGCGTCCTTCCCAATCCTGGGAAAAGTCATCCGCCCCGATCAATGGATCACGAATCGAGATATCGGACGCTGGCGCAGTCTGTGCGCCGCCATAGATGCTCAACTGCACATCTGCCTTCGCAAGGGCAGGTGCAGTCATGGCACAAAGGCAAAAAGCAAGGGCACGGCGCATAGCAGCTTGTCCGGAATGAGAGGCACCTAACTGGCGTAGAGACCTGCCACAAAGCTGACAATGAATCATGACCACCCTGTGCTGTGTTACCGTCCGCATGTGGCGTCATCGACACAAATAGCCGTATTTTATCGGAAAATCCCGCCATATAAATGCCACAGTTGAGCACAGTCCGGGATAATCGCCGGCAAGCCAGGGCCGCCATGCCGAACAAGGACACAAGTGATTCTTCGTGCATGTTTAACGAAGTCTTCGCTGTTAGCGCATAACAGAACTGCCTTGTGGGCCTGCGCCCGATTGTCCGCTGGACCTTGAAAGGTTTGATAGTTAAACAGCGCTCAAATTGACTGACCGACTTGTCGGTCTATTTTCTCGTGCGGGCATAGAGCCCATCAAAAGAATCGGAGATGCATCCAGTGTCACATGCAGATGATCATCAGGGCACACGCCGCGACTTTCTTTATTACGCAACCGCTGGAGCGGGTGTTGTAGTAACGGGCGCCGCAGTTTGGCCACTGGTAAACCAGATGAACCCTTCCGCCGATGTTTTGGCGCTCGCCTCGATCCGCGTTGATGTCAGCGCGGTCGATCCAGGCACCCAGATCACAGTGCTTTGGCAAGGTAAACCAGTCTTTATCCGGTCCCGTTCCGAAGAGGAAATCGCCGAAGCGCGCGCCGTAGAACTGTCCGATCTGCCGGACCAGAGCGCGGAAAACGCGAACCTTCCTGACGGCACGCCAGCCACTGACGAGAACCGCGCACTGACAGAAGATGGTGTTTGGTTGGTCCAGATGGGTGTGTGTACACACCTTGGCTGTGTGCCGCTGGGCGACGCAGGTGATTTTGGCGGCTGGTTCTGCCCGTGCCACGGATCACACTACGATACATCCGGCCGGATCCGCAAAGGCCCAGCGCCGCGCAACCTGCCCGTTCCTGTCGCGTCCTTCGTGGACGAAACAACAATTCAACTCGGTTAAGGAGAGAAACCCATGGGCGGAATTCCCCACGACCATTACGAACCAAAGACCGGCGGCGAAAAGTGGCTTCACACGCGCCTACCCATCGTTGGTTTGATGTATGACACCCTGATGATCCCCACACCCAAGAACCTGAACTGGATGTGGATCTGGGGTATCGTTCTTGTTTTCACTCTTGTGCTGCAAATCGTGACCGGGATTGTCCTGGTGATGCACTATGTGCCGCACGTCGATATGGCGTTCAACTCGGTTGAGCATATCATGCGCAACGTGAATGGCGGCCATATGATCCGTTACTTCCACATGAACGGCGCGTCGCTGTTCTTTGTTGCCGTTTATGCGCATATCTTTCGTTCGCTCTACTATGGTTCATACAAATCACCGCGCGAAGTGACATGGATCGTTGGAATGCTGATGTATGTACTGATGATGGGCACGGCCTTTATGGGTTACGTGCTGCCATGGGGCCAGATGTCGTTCCACGGCACGGCTGTTATCACCGGTCTCTTCGGTGCGATCCCCTTCATTGGTGAATCGGTACAGGTCTGGCTGCTCGGTACGCCAAACGGATCAATCGGCCAGCCTGCGCTGAACCGCTTTTTCTCGCTGCACTATCTGCTGCCCTTCATTCTGTTGGGTCTGACAATCGTGCACGTCTGGGCGTTCCACACGACTGGCAACAACAATCCGACCGGTGTCGAGGTGCGTCGCACATCGAAAGAGGACGCAGCCAAAGACACCCTGCCATTCTGGCCGTACTTCGTGATCAAGGACCTGTTTGCGCTAGCCATTATTCTGGCCGTGTTCATGGCTGTCGTCGGCTTTATGCCAAACTATCTGGGCCACCCTGACAACTACATCCCTGCGAACCCACTGGTCACACCATCGCACATCGTCCCAGAATGGTACTTCCTGCCGTTCTACGCAATTCTGCGTGCGTTCGACCAAGAGGTCTGGTTGGTCATCGCAGTAAACTGGATCACCTTCGGGATCATCGATGCCAAGTTCTTTGGTGTGATCGCGATGTTTGGTGCAATCGTTGTGATGGCACTGGCACCGTGGCTTGATACCTCGTCTGTCCGCTCGGGCCGCTACCGTCCGATGTTCAAGTGGTGGTTCTGGCTGTTCGCCGTGAACTTCATGCTGCTGATGTGGGTTGGTGCGCGTCCTGCTGAGGGTATCTATCCCTACATCGCGCTCATCGGTTCGACATATTGGTTCGCCTACTTCCTGGTGATCCTGCCGCTCTTGGGCGTGATCGAAAAGCCGAACACACCTCCAGCAACCATCGAAGACGACTTCAATGCGCACTATGCGCCGAAAGGTGACGGCGCCCAGCCTGTTGCCAGCCCGGCCGAGTGAGAAAGGACGAATAGTCATGTTCCGCAAACTATCACTCACTGCAGCAACAGCGCTTGCCCTGACAGCAGGGCAGGTGATGGCCGCAGAAATCGAAACCGAGATCGAGGATTTCGCATTCTCCTTCGAAGGTCCATTCGGCAGCTATGACCAGATGCAGCTTCAGCGTGGCCTTCAGGTCTATACTGAAATCTGCTCCGCCTGCCACGGCCTTGAACTTGTCGCGTTCCGCAACCTGCACGACGAAGGTGGCCCTGGCCTGCCTGAGGACCAGATGCGGGCCTATGCCGAGTTCTACGAGGTCTTCGATCAGTCCTTGTTCGACGGTGAGGGCGACTTCCGCCCTGCTACACCGGCTGACAACTTTCCGGCATCCAGCCTTTCCAACGCACCTGACCTGAGCCTGATGGCAAAAGCGCGTGCGGGTTTCCACGGTCCTTACGGCACCGGCATCAACCAGTTCGTCAAGGGCATGGGCGGCGCGGAATACATTGCGTCCTTGCTCACAGGCTACCATGAAGAGCCCGAGTGCGCACTGGAAGGCGAGCCAATGGACGGCTACTACAACGTGGCTTTTGCTGCTGGTGGCTTCCCTGAAAGCTGCCTTGACGAAAAGGGCAAGCACATGGTGCCTGGTAGCTGGATCTCTATGGCGCCACCGCTCTACGGCGACGATGTCGAATATGCCGACGGCCACTCCACCGAGCTGGAGCACATCGCAGAGGATGTTTCGGCATTCCTGATGTGGACAGCCGAGCCGAAACTAGTTGCGCGCAAGCAGGCTGGTCTGACAGGTGTGTTGTTTCTGACAGTTCTGTCCGTGCTGCTGTACCTGACAAACAAGCGTCTCTGGGCACCACACAAGCACAAAGACTAAGTCAAACAGACCAAACAAACACAAAGGCCCGCCATTTTGGCGGGCCTTTTGCATTCTGTAAGGTGGATCTTGCTCCACCTTACCCCAGATAAGCCCTGAGCGCGGCCGGTGGATCATCAAACAACGCATCGGTCGCAACGGGCGCATGCACCTCACCCGCATCCACGAGCGCCACCATATCCGCAATCCGTTGCGCATCAGCCGGATCATGGGTGACCATCATGACAGTCTTTCCTGCCGCGGCGAGCTTGGATTTCACCAGATCGAGCATTTCATCCTTGAGTGCAGGGCCAAGTGCGGAAAAGGGTTCATCCAGCAAGACGACAGGCCGGTTTGCCACAAGCACGCGCGCCAGCGCCACGCGGCTTTGCTGCCCACCCGACAATGCAGCGGGCTTGCGCAAACCCATGCCCGCCAGCCCAACCTCTGCGAGGGCCGCAGCAACCTGGCTCTTTTCCTCCTCGCGCAACCGCAGGTCCGGCCGCAGCCCTAAACCGACATTTTGCGCCGCAGACAAATGCGGAAACAGATTATTGTCCTGAAAAAGCATGCTGATCGGCCGCTGACCGGGTGCCGCATCCGTCACATCAACATCGTCAATGATGACGCGACCAGTCACAGGCACAAGAAACCCACCCAGACCCACCAAAAGCGTCGACTTGCCCGCACCGGACGGCCCGATCAATGCCACCACTTTGCCGCGCGCGAACACAACATCCGCGCGCAACGAAAACGCGCCTTGCTGCAAAACCAGACTTTCACATCTCAACACGTCCACGCCCCCATCGGTCACAGATCCAGAACAACGCGAAACTCAGCACCACCAGCAACAGCGCAGCACTTGCTGCTGTCTCCATCCGGTATGCACCCATCAGACGATACATCGCCAGCGGCAAGGTTTCTTTCCCTTGCCCCGCGAACAAAGCAATGACCCCCAGATCACCCATCGACAAAGCCGCCGCCAAACCCGCCGCAAACCCCAGTGAACGCCGCAGACGGGGCAGAACAACCCATCTCAGCCACGTCCATCCGCGCATATTCAAGGCCAACCCCAAACGGCCATAGCTTTGGTTGATCTGATCAACAGTCGGAGCAATGGCGCGGAGCGCAAAAGGCAAAGCGAGTGTCGCGTTCACGAACATGGTCACCAGTAGGGCAACATCAGCCGGACGGACAAAGGGAAACACGATCAAGAACGCACCCGTCCCAACGACTAATCCAGACGCCGCGAGCGGCATCACCCCGATCACAGACACCATCACGCCACCACGTAAAGCCAACGCAAGGGCCATCAAGACACAAAGCACCGCCGAGCCGATGGCGACACAGAGCGACCGGAATGCCGCAACCCAGACCGTTGCAGGCATGTCGGCGAAGGCGGGCAGCCCGCGTACCACGATCATCCCCAAAGGCAGCAGCAGAAAAAGTCCTGCCATGACGATCACTGTGTAGTCCAAAACGGGCCGCGGCAAATCCCAACGCTGCACGACACGGTCCATGCCGGCACCGATCGGATCGTTCCCTGTCACCCGCCACGCCAGAGCAGCAGCCAATACACAAAGCCCGAACTGGATGCAGGCCAGCAGCGCTGCCCGCCCTAGATCAAAATCGAACCGGACCGCCTGATAGATCGCAAGTTCAACTGTCGTTGCCCGCGGTCCGCCGCCCATCGTCAGGGCAACCGCAAAACTGGTCAGACAAATCAGAAAGATAACCAGAAACGTACTTGGCACCACTGAACGAAGCATCGGCCATTCGAGTAACCTACCAACCGGCGCATTCAGCGATGCCGCAAGGCGAAACCGCTCGGCGGGGATGGAGAGCCAGCCTTGCAAAATAAACCGCACCGCCAAGGGCATGTTAAAGAACACGTGGGCCAATACCACACCGTGTAAACCGAAAATCGAAACGGGCTGAAACCCCAGCCAGACCAGGCCATCATTCAAAAGACCGCCGCGGCCAAAAATCGCCAGAAGACCAAGCACCGCAACAATGACCGGCAGGAGGAATGGTGCCCCCAGAAGGGTAATCAGCAAATCCCGTCCGTAGAAACCACGCCGTGCCAAAGCCCGCGCGACAGGAATGGCAAGCAGGACACTCAGCAACGCAGACAGAAACGCCTGTACAAGCGTAAACCGGACAGCCGCCCAATCCGCAGGGGCCAGACCGCCCCCCCATTCGGCACGCCAGCCAACAGCGGCCAACGTGCCAAGTGTGAGCACAAGCACCAGCGCCGCAGCTGCGACGCCGGGCCCGCGCGGCGTTACTGGGACAAGGCTGTGCGCCATTCGTCCAAGGCCGCATCACGCATGGCGGCTGCATCTTCCGATGACAACAACAGCGATGTTTCCGGTGTCATCAACGTCTCGAACCCGTCAGGCAGGCCCGCAGCCGGAATGACCGCAGGATACATCCAGTTTGTTGTGGGGATCACGATTTGAAACGCATCCGACACCATGAAAGCGAGGAATTGATCCGCCAGTTCCGGCTGATCGGTGCCTGCGACTTTGCCCGCCACTTCGACCTGCATGTAGTGCCCTTCATCAAAGGCCCATGCGGCCTTGCTGTCGTCTTCCTCAGCAATCAGGTGGTAGGCAGGCGACGTCGTGTAGGACAAAACCGCATCTGCCTGCCCGTCAAGGAACATGCCGTAGGCTTCGGACCAACCCGGCGTCACGGTTATGATGTTGTCGGCCAGATCCGCCCATAGCGTTGCGGCTTCATCGCCGTAAGCGGCCTTCACCCACATCAACAGACCCAGACCGGGGGTGGAAGAGCGGGGGTCCTGAATGACAATCTGGATGTCACTGTCGGCCAAAGCGCGCAGGGATGTCGGCGCTTCCGCACCTGCATTTGCGACGAAAGCGAAATAGCCCCAGTCGAACGGCAGGAAATCCGCGTCATCCCATGCGACAGGCAGATCAAGGTCGGCCACGACGCCATGCGGCGCGAATAGTCCCGTCTCGCGCGCAGCGGCGGTCAGGTTTGTATCCAAACCCAAGACGATATCGGCCTCCGTGCGCGGCCCTTCCAGTTGCAGACGGGCCAGCAAGGATGCCCCATCACCAGCGCCCACAAATTGCAGATCACAGGCGCATTTTGCCTCGAAGGCGGCCTCAATCGCAGGGCCGGGGCCCCATTCGGTGGTAAAGCTGTCATATGTCATGACTTGCAGCACGGGCGTGTCAGCCACTGCGCCTGTGGCACAAAGGGCTAGTCCCGCGACAACTGGCAGATATCTGGTATTCTTCATCGTATCCTCCAAATGCGAAGGGCGGATTGGGGGGATAGCGGGATTGCCATACCTTCCCTCCGCCGGTCTTAACCGGTTCAGGTTCAACGGGTCCGCGTGCGACGCATCTCAGCCATGATTGGCCCCCCGAGGTAAGCCTTTGGTATTGCGGAATAGGGCAAAGGACAAGGGAAACCTCTTGAGCCTGATTGTCACCCCCGCTAGACCCCATGAGCAAAGGGAGATGCCCATGTCGATCAACAGCTTCGGACATTTGTTTCGTTTCACCACTTGGGGTGAAAGCCATGGGCCCGCCTTGGGGGCCACTGTTGACGGCTGCCCACCGGGTGTGCCGCTTGAGGCGCCAATGATCCAGCAGTGGATGGATAAACGCCGCCCCGGCCTGAACAAGAACACAACCCAACGGAATGAACCCGATGCGGTCAAAATCCTGTCCGGCGTCTATGAGGGCAAGACAACCGGTACGCCGATCCAGTTGATGATCGAAAACACCGACCAGCGGTCAAAGGACTATGGCGATATCTTGAACACCTTCCGGCCCGGCCATGCGGATATCACCTATCACCAGAAATACGGGTTGCGCGATCCCCGCGGCGGCGGGCGGTCATCCGCGCGCGAAACCGCATCGCGCGTCGCCGCTGGCGGTGTAGCGCGTGAAGCGATCAAGGCGATTGCGCCGAACGTACAGATCAAGGGCTATATGACCCAGATGGGGACCAAAGCGATTGACCGCAGCAAGGTCGACTGGGACCAGATCGACCAGAACGATTTCTTCTGTCCTGACGCCGAAGCAGCGGCAGAGTGGAACGACTATCTGGCATGGCTGCGCAAGGACGATCACAACTCGGTCGGTGCCATCATTGAGGTCGTGGCGCGCGGCGTGCCTGCGGGCATTGGTGCACCGGTTTACGCCAAGTTAGACACTGATCTGGCTGCGGCGATGATGTCGATCAACGCGGTCAAAGGCGTTGAGATCGGCGAGGGCATGGCAGCGGCGGCGCTAACCGGACGGGACAATGCCGACGAGATTTTCATGGGGCCGAATGGGCCGGAATATTCGTCAAATCACGCGGGCGGCATCCTTGGCGGGATCAGCACAGGGCAGGACATTGTCGTGCGCTTTGCGGTGAAACCGACGTCTTCGATCCTGTCACCGCGCAAGTCGATCCGCATGGATGGCACACCGACCGAAGTGGTGACCAAAGGGCGGCATGATCCTTGCGTCGGTATCCGCGCAGTGCCTGTCGGCGAAGCGATGATGGCCTGTGTGATCCTTGATCATCTGCTGCTGGATCGTGGGCAAACTGGCGGGGCGCGCGGGAAAATCGGGTAAGGTGGATTTCAATCCACCTTACTGTTTGGACAGTTGTACCGCCAAAATCCCGCCTGCGATAATCGCGACACCCACGATATCCAGCACGCCGATCTTTTCGCCCAGAATGATCGCAGCGGTCGCGACCCCCAGAAACGGGTTCAGAAAGTGAAAGGTCGAGGCCTTGACGGCACCGATCCGCCCCACCAGCAAGAACCAGACCACGGTGGCCAGTAATCCGGGCACAATCGTCGTATAGATAAAGGCGACAACCAGTTGCCAGTTCCACGTGACATCCCAAACCTCAATCGTCAGGGCAGGGACCCAGAGCATCGCGCTGCCCACTAGCATCTGCAACCCCACGATCATTAACACATTGCCACCCGAGGACGCGCCGGCGACAGCCAAAGTGGCAACAGTCAAGGACACCACCCCAATCACGCACAGCACAATCCCGAAGACATCAACACCGCCTTGCAGCCGTGCGCCCATAATCAGGACCACGCCAATCACACCCGCAATCAGCCCCGCAATGCCCAACGGACGCACGGTGTTGCCAAAAACCAACCACCCCGACAACGCCACCAAGAGCGGCATCGTGGACGCGATAATCGCCGCCAGCGACGCGGGGATCGTCTGCATCGCAACAAAATTCAAACCCAGATAAAGCGCGTTCTGGCAGACCCCAAAGATAACGACACCCTGCCATTGGCGGCGGGTCAGCCGCGCGGATTGGCCCAGCACCCAGGCAATACCGACACCGAGCAGACCCGAGATCAGGAACCGCAATGCCAGCGCGCTCAGAGGCGGCGCATAGTCCACGATCACGCGGGCAGAGGTGAATGCCGACGACCACATCAGCGCGAACGCCAACCCCATCGCGATTGCTTTGATGTCCATGTGATCCCCTTTGGTGCCGAGTTACGCCCAGCGTACGGCTGATTGCAAGGCTCGACTGTTGTCGCGCCGCACTGCGTATCCCGAAACGAAAAAGGCCGCCTTAACCGGCGACCTTTCCCAAACTCTGCATCCGGCCCAAGGGCCTGCGATGGCTTAGCCGTTCACGCTGTCTTTCAGCGCTTTTGCGATTGTCATTTTGACAACCTTGTCGGCTTCTTTCTTGATCTGCTCACCCGTGGCAGGGTTGCGGACCATACGCTCTGGGCGCTCGCGGCAATAGATCTTGCCAACACCTGGAAGTGTCACAGCACCGCCGCCGGAAACTTCTTTGGTGATGATGTCTGTCACAGCATCAAGCGCAGCACCGGCTGCTTTTTTGTCCATGCCTGTTTCTTCTGCAAGTGCAGCAACCAGCTGCGCCTTTGTCATTGGTTTTGTCGCCATTTTACTGGTCTCCCTCGTTCGCCCCAGCAGTAGGGCCTATTACCCGCACATTTAACGGTATGTTGTGGGACACCACAATGATTAGTGTGCCATTACAAGTGAAAAAGAGCAGGTTTCCGCACTTTTTGACTGTTTAGAGGAAAGCTGTCTCTTCAAAGCTGCGCAATTTGCGGCTGTGAATGCGCTCAAGCGGCATTTCGCGCAACCGTTCCATCGCACGAATACCAATCATCAGATGGGCTGCAACCTGCGTTTTATAGAACTCCGACGCCATGCCCGGCAATTTCAACTCGCCATGCAGGGGTTTGTCGCTGACGCAAAGCAGCGTGCCATAGGGGACGCGAAACCGGAACCCGTTGGCGGCAATCGTGGCGCTTTCCATATCCAGCGCAATCGCACGTGATTGGGAAAGCCGTTGAACTGGGCCAGCCTGTTCGCGCAATTCCCAGTTCCGGTTGTCGATGGTTGCCACTGTGCCTGTGCGCATGATCCGCTTCAACTCATACCCTTCAAGCTTGGTCACATCAGCCACAGCCGTTTCCAGCGCAATCTGGATTTCTGCCAAAGCAGGGATCGGGACCCAGACCGGCAAATCATCATCCAGCACGTGGTCTTCGCGCAGGTATGCATGTGCCAGCACGAAATCACCCAAGCGCTGCGAATTGCGCAGCCCCGCACAGTGCCCGACCATCAGCCACGCATGGGGCCGCAGCACGGCGATATGATCGGTCGCGGTTTTCGCATTCGACGGACCCACACCGATATTGACCAACGTGATCCCCGCACCGTTCTTGCGCTTGAGATGATAGGTCGGCATTTGCGGCAATTTCGCGGGCATCGGAACAGGCGCATCAGCATCCGATATTTCGACATTCCCGGTACTCACAAAGCTGGTGTAGCCGCTGTCGGGGTCCGCCAGCATCTGGCGTGCGAAGGATTCAAACTCCTCAACGTAGAACTGGTAGTTGGTAAAGAGCACGTGATTCTGGAAATGCTCGGGCGCCGTCGCCGTATAATGTGCCAGACGCGCCAGTGAGTAATCAACGCGCTGTGCCGTAAAGGGTGCCAAAGGGTGCGCGCCGTCAGGGTACTGAAACCCCGCGCCGTTCACGATGCTGTCATGTGTCGTGCTGAGGTCCGGCACATCAAATGCATCGCGCAGATTGAATTCCATGGACCCGTCATGCGGCACCGTCAGCCCCGGATCATTTGCGGCAGCAAAATGTACAGGCATTTCGGTACTGGATGCACCGATGATCACAGGCACGCCATGACTGGCCAGCAAAAGCCCGATTTGTTGTTCAAGATAGGACGCAAAAAGATCAGGGCGGGTGACCGTCGTGGCATAAACCCCAGGTTCGGCCACGTGCCCGAAAGACAGCCGCGAATCCATCTTTGCATGGGTTGTCGTCGTCAGGCGGATTTCGGGATAGTAGGCCCGCACCCGCGTGTCGGGCTGGCCATGCCGCAGAGCGGTTGCGAAATTCTCGGACAGGAATTTCACTGCCGTGTTATAGAGCTCTTGCAGCCTGACGACGGCAAGTTTCGCATCGGTAAAGGCTTCTGGCGCGGGGACTTCAGGTGTCCGGATTGACACCTCTTGTGCAACGTTCATGCGTTTTCCTCAAATATATCTGTAATTTCAAACTTATCGACATCCACCAGCCCCAGATCAGAGATCCGCAACGACGGAATGACAACAAGCGCCAACAGCGAATGCTGCATATAGGCGTTGTTCAATGTGCAGCCGCAAGCGGCCATGGCAGCAACCATCTGGTCGGCTTTGCCGGCCACTTCGGCCGCAGGGCTGTCAGACATCAGGCCGGCAATAGGCAGTTCCACCAGCGCCAGTTCCGCGCCGTCTTTCCAGACGGTGACGCCGCCACCAACCTCGCCCAGCCGGTTTGCCGCAGCGGCCATCATCGCGCGGTCCGTGCCGACGACGATCATATGGTGACTGTCATGCGCCACGGTCGAGGCCATGGCCATTTTGCCCGTGTATCCGAACCCTGACACAAAGCCGTTCACGACCTTTCCTGTGCCTTGGTGCCGTTCGACCAAGGCGATCTGATAGGTGTCGCCTTCACCCTCAACCAACCCGTTGACGACAGGCAATTCTGCAGTCAACGCCTGCGTCGGTGCCTGGTTTTCCACCACGCCGATGACCTTGGCTTTGACCTTGTTCTTTCCCTCAGGCGCATGGATGGCAAAGTCGGCATCCCCAAGCACTTTGCCCATATGCACTGTCTTGCGTGCATCATCGGGCCAAGCATAATGCGGACAGGTTACGGTAATCTTGCCATCACGCGCCACGGTCTGACCGCGTGCGATGACCTCTTCGATCGGCAGTGTCACCAAATCAGAGGTCAGGATCATATCGGCCCTGCGCCCCGGTGCGATAGACCCGAGTTCACGTTCCAGCCCGAAGTGTGTCGCAGTGTTGATCGTCGCCATTTGCAGCGCAATCACCGGATCACAGCCGCAGGCAATCGCATGGCGCACAACCCGGTTCATATGCCCTTCGTTCACCAACGTGCCGGAATGGCAGTCATCTGTGCAGAGGATGAAATTCCGCGGATCAAGGCCCTTTTCGGTAACGGCGGTAATCTGGCTTTCCACATCATACCACGCCGATCCAAGGCGCATCATCGACCGCATCCCATTACGTACCCGTGCCAGTGCATCCGCTTCGGCGGTACCTTCGTGATCGTCTGCGGCACCGCCCGCAACATAGGCTGAAAACGCCACCCCCTTGTCAGGGCTGGCGTAATGTCCGCCCACGGTTTTGCCCGCATTCATCGTCGCGGCCATTTCCGCCAGCATCTGGGGGTCACCATTGATCACACCGGGGAAATTCATCATCTCGCCTAGTCCGATGATCCCGGGCCATGCCATCGCCTCGGCCACATCTGCGGCGGAAATTTCGAAACCCGTCGTCTCCAACCCCGGTGCTGAAGGGGCGCAAGACGGCATCTGTGTGTAGATATTGACGGGCTGCATCAGCGCCTCGTCGTGCATCATGCGGACACCGCGCAGGCCCAGCACATTGGCGATCTCATGGGGGTCGGTGAACATGGTGGTCGTACCATGGGGGATAACAGCCGCTGCAAATTCGGCGGGCGTCAGCATCCCGCTTTCAATATGCATATGCCCGTCACAGAGGCCAGGAATCAGATAACGGCCGTCCGCTTCGATCACGCGGGTGTCAGGACCAATGCAATGCGACGCATCGGGGCCGACGTAGGCAAAGCGCCCCTCGGCCACAGCCACTTGCCAACCATCAAGAATTTCGCGGGTTTGAACGTTGACCAGTTTGCCGCCGCGAATGACCAGATCGGCCTTTTCGCGACCTGCGGCCACAGCCACCAGACGGGGGGCAACCTCGGCCCATGATTTGAAATGCGTTTCCATCCCCAATGGTTTCACCGATTTCAGGGACGTTCAAGAGGGATCAGAGGTTCTGAAGCGGAAGCGGCTTTTGATCGGGGTTCAGACGCACCATCGCAATATTCAGCGCAGCCGCCACAGTGACCCACGCAAGATAGGGCACAAATGCCAGCCCCGCCCAGAAATCAAGCTGGAGATGGGTGATCGTGGCCCCCAGAACGGCAATCCAGAGACAGACCATGATCGGGAGTGAACCCTTCAGGTTGCGCGCCCCGAAGAACACCGGCGTCCAAAGCGCGTTGAACGCAATCTGCATCGCCCAGAACCCCATCGCATAGGCGTTACCCTCCATCACGGCAACGCGGGCGCCCGCGAAAGAGATCAGCAAATAAATCGAGGTCCACGCAACCGGAAAGGCCCAGTTGGGCGGTGTCCACGACGGTTTGTTCAGGCTTTTGTACCACTCACCAGTGGGGAAAAGCGCGCCCGTCGCGCCTGCGCCAAAGGTCGCCGCCAAAAAGAGGCAAAAAAGCAGAATATCCATTGCAGGGCCCTTTCAAGGTCACCACACACTTAGGCCATTGGACGGTCAGTTCCAATGCCTGCTTCGCGCGCTTTCAGCTCGGCCAAGATATCCAACACCGATGATGTCCGTTTTTGATCGGGCTTGGCGCGGCTGGCGGCATCAACCAAGAATGCAACTTCCGGCAGGGGTTTCGCATAGATCACTGCCGATTTCGGCATGATCAGTGAAATGCTTGTCCGCGCACCCGCTTGCATCAACCAACCCAGCTTTTGCGCGCCCGAGGTTCTTGCGCGCATCGAGATGCTGTCAAACCCCTGCTTGCGCAGTTGTTTGCCGATACCTGCATAGATCAACCGCGCGGCCCAGATACCGGTACGGGCTTGCAAGGGCAGCACATCAATTCCCGCCTCGGACCGCAGATACAGCCTGTCGGCCTCGGCCAGAAGACGTTTGACCATACGCCGCACGTCATTTGTAGGCAGGGTTTCGCGGGTAAAGTTCATTGGATCAATCCCCGCCTCGGCCAGCCAATCCAGCGGCAGATATATCCGCCCCATGCGGGCATCTTCGCCCACATCGCGCGCGATATTCGTCAGCTGCATTGCAACGCCGAGATCACAGGCCCGCGCCAGCGCATCGGGATCGCGCACGCGCATCAGCACGCACATCATCGCACCTACGGCACTGGCCACGCGGGCGGAATAATCGCGCACACCGCTTAAGGTGTCATAGCGCCGCTCGGCGGCATCCCATGCAAGCCCTTCCAGCAAAGCCTCGGGCAGAGCACGCGGCATCTCGAAGTCCTCGATGATCGCGGCAAAGGCCCGGTCTTCGGGCGCATTGTGGGGTTTGCCGGCATAGGCCGCGTCCAGACGGTCTTGCAGGCGAAAGACGGCACCGGCCTGATACTCACCCTCGTCAACCTCATCATCGGCGAGACGGCAAAAGGCATAAAGTGCCAGCGCAGGGTCACGCACCTTGGCGGGTAAAAGCTTGCTCGCGGCATGAAACGACAGTGATCCATGGCGGATCGCCTCGCGGCAATGTTCAAGATCATCGGGGCGGATCATTCCGCAGCAACCTTGAGTTCAGGCACAACCGGCGCATCAGGCACCAGTTTCGCCAGCACTTCGGCACTGGAAATCACGCCCGGCACACCGGCACCCGGATGGGTGCCTGCACCGACAAGGAACAGGCCCTTGGCCTCTTCGCTGATGTTGTGGGGACGGAACCACGCAGATTGCAGAATGCGCGGTTCAATGGAAAAGCCGGACCCGTTGGGCGACAGATAGCGGTCGCGGAAATCCTCGGGCGTGAGAACCATCTCGGTGCTGATATGTTCCGCAAAGCCGGGGATCGTCTTTTCAACTTCAGCCATGACCTTGGCTTTGTAAATCTCGGCCTCTTTGGCCCAATCTACAGGGTCATCAAAACCCAGATGTGGCACAGGCGACAGCACATAAAACGTGTCATCCCCCACAGGAGCAACGCTGGGATCTGTCTTGGAGGGGCGGTGGATATACAAGCTCATATCATCGGCAAGTTTGCCCTTGATAAAGATATCCTTCAGCAGCCCCTCGTAGCGCGGGGCGTTGGTGATTGTGTGATGGCCCACGTCAGGCCACATCTTGGCGGTGCCTTTGGTGCCGAAATACCAAACGAACAGGCCCATGGACCAGCGCCGCGATTTCAGTTTCTGATTGGTCCAGCGTTTGCGCGGCGCGTTGCGCATCAGACGTTGATAGGTGTGACCTGCATCGGCGTTGCTGACCACCAGATCAGCTGCGATTTCCTGACCATCGGTCAGGCGCACACCTCTGGCGACACCGTCTTTGATCAGGATTTCATCCACTTCAGCCCCTTGGCGGACTTGCCCGCCTTGCGACCGGATCACGCCGACCATGGCCTGCGCAATCGCCTGCACGCCGCCCATGGCGTAGTGCACGCCGAATTCCTTTTCCAGATAGGCCACCAGCGCATACATCGACGTCACATGGCGCGGATCACCCCCGATAAAGAGCGGATGAAACGACAATGCCATGCGTAAACGCGGGTCTTTCACACGCGCCTTGGCCAAGCCAAGGATCGACCGGTCCGCGCGCAACAGCGCAAAGAGCGGCAGCACCTTGATGGTTTCCCAAAGCCTGTGCATCGGCTTGGCGACCATCCCTTCGAAACCCACTTTATAGCAGGCCTCGCTATCCTTCAGAAACCGCTTGTAGCCCTTCACGTCACGCGGGCTTAGGCGCGCGACCTCGGCCAGCATCGCGTCGGTGTCCTGCCGCGCGGTAAAGGTAGAACCATCCTGCCATCGCACCTCGTAAAACGGGTCCATCGGGCGCAGGTCGATATCTTTGTGAAAATCGCGTCCACAGGCGGCCCAGAGCGCCTCGTAGACTTGCGGCACCGTAATAATCGTCGGGCCCAGGTCGAATCGGTGTCCATCTTGCGTGACAGAGGACCCCCGCCCACCGGGCTTATCCAGCCGGTCCAGCACGGTAACGGCATAGCCTTTGGCCCCGAGGCGCATGGCCGCAGCGAGGCCGCCAAGCCCCGCACCGATCACAATTGCTGCGTTTGAATCGCTCTGTTCGTCTATCATCATGGCTCAACTCTAGTAGTGTAAACACAAGTTGACAATTATTATGTCAACATCTTCCCAAAACGGACCACATATGTCAGGATTAGTTGACACGATCAGAGGTCTTCACCGTGACGCAAACCGTCAGCCTGTCTTTCTTCCGCTTTGCCGGGCCTGTTGCCCGTGCTTGGGCGTTGACCATGATGGGCGGTGCGCGGCTGCCATTGGCACGCACGCCTGACATCGGTTTCTGGAAGCTTTGCGGATCAGGCACCGGCGAGGGGTTTACCCCCATCCCCAATACCGCCGTTTACGCGATCCTTGCCACTTGGCCTGATGCGGAAACCGCGTACGCGCGCACCCAATCCGGCATCTTTGCCACCTATCAAAGGCGCGCCGCCGAGGATTGGACCGTATTCCTGCAAACGCAAACATCGCGCGGCGCATGGTCTGGCCAATCGCCTTTCGAGCCAACAGCCGCGCAAACCAATGGCCCGCTTGCTGCACTTACACGCGCCACGATCAAACCCAGCATCCTGACCCGGTTTTGGGGCCGTGTGCCAAATATCTCTGAAATGATCGGCAAAGATCCCAACGTTGCCTTCAAGATCGGCATCGGAGAAGTGCCCATGCTGCATCAGGTGACCTTTTCAATCTGGCCTTCGGAAAAAGCGATGGCCGGTTTCGCCCGTACCGGCCCACACGCCGATGCGATCCGCGCCGTCCGTGACGAAGGCTGGTTTCGCGAAGAACTCTATGCCCGTTTTGCCGTCCATTCCGACCGCGGCACATGGAACGGCATCTCCCCTTTAGCCAAACTTGAGGCCGCATAATGCAACCATTCCCCTTTTCCGCCATTGTCGGCCAAGACGAGATGAAACAGGCGATGATCCTCACTGCGATTGATGCCAGCATCGGCGGGGTTCTGGTCTTTGGTGATCGCGGCACAGGCAAATCGACCGCCGTGCGTGCGCTCGCCGCCCTGCTGCCCCCGATCAAGGCGATCAAAGGCTGCCCGATCAATGCAGCCACCGCCAAGGACGTGCCCGACTGGGCAGGCCTGAAAACAAAACGCGCCCATGAGATGCCAACGCCGGTGGTAGACCTGCCGCTTGGCGCGACCGAAGACCGCGTGACCGGTGCGCTTGATATCGAAAAGGCCCTGACCAAAGGCGAGAAAGCGTTTCAACCCGGCCTGCTGGCGCGCGCCAACCGCGGGTATCTTTATATCGACGAAGTGAACCTGCTTGAGGATCACATTGTGGATCTTCTGCTCGACGTCGCCCAATCTGGTGAAAACGTGGTCGAACGCGAGGGTTTGTCCATCCGCCACCCCGCCCGTTTTGTGCTGGTCGGGTCCGGCAACCCCGAAGAAGGCGAATTACGCCCGCAACTCCTGGACCGTTTCGGTCTGTCGGTTGAGGTCGCATCACCCAAAGATGTTGCCACCCGTGTCGATGTCATCAAGCGACGCGATGCATTCGAGAACGACAATGCCGCCTTTATGCTGCGCTGGCAGGCCGAAGATGCGGCGATCCGCGAACGTATCCTGACCGCGCGCAAAGCGCTGGCAAAGCTCAAAACGCCCGAGAAAACGCTGGTCGACGTGGCCGAACTTTGCCTCGCGCTGGGCTCGGACGGTTTGCGCGGTGAACTGACCTTGCTCAAAGCCGCCCGCGCCTATGCCGCGTGGCGTGATGACACGGCGCTGACCCGCGCCCATGTAAAGGCCGTTGCCCCCATGGCGTTACGCCACCGCCTACGCCGCGATCCATTGGACGAAGCAGGCAGTGGCACGCGCGTCGCCCGCACCGTGGAAGAAGTCCTTGGCTAAGGAAAGCTGGCATCACGCAACGCGCGCGTTGCAATTGCTCGCGCTTGATCCGGGTCTTGGCGGGATCTGCATTCGTGCGCGCTCTGGTCCCGTCCGTGCCCGCCTGATGGAAATGATTTCCCCTGACGCCCGCCGCCTGCATCCCGCAATCTCGGACGAGGCCCTTTTTGGTGGGCTCGACCTGTCAGCGACTTTGGCCAGCGGGCAAATGATCCGCGAAAAAGGGTTGCTGGAAACCCCCGGCACCTTGGTGCTTGCAATGGCCGAACGCGCCACAACAGAGCTGGCGGCGCGGCTTGCTGTGGCGCTGGATCGCAACACCGATCACACCCTGATCGCCCTAGACGAAGGCGCAGAGCCCGACGAATGCCTGAACCACAAACTGGCCGAGCGGCTGGCATTCAACGTCGATCTGTCCGATTGCGCCCTGCAAGATATCACCGACGCATCGCCCGCGACGCCGATCGCGTTGGGTGACGTCAACATGCCCACCGACTTGCTCGAGCAAGTCACCCGCATCGCTTGCGACCTTGGGATTGATAGCATGCGTGCGCCACTATTCGCCCTGCGCGCCATCCGTGCCAATGCAGCCGTGATGGGCCGCACACAGATCACGTCCGAGGATGTTGAAATCGCTTGCGCGTTAACCCTGGCACACCGTGCGACGCGCGTGCCGGAACCTGAAACGCAGGAAGACGACCCACCGGCACCGCCCCCCGATCAGAACAACGAAAGCAAGGGCCCCGAAGATAGCCTCGATCTGCCTGATGAACTGTTGCTTGAGGCCGTCCGCGCGATGCTGCCCGACAACCTGCTCGAACAATTGGCCGCGCAAAAGGCGCGGGCGGGGCGGGGCAATGGCACCGGGGCTGCACGCAAGGGCAACCGGCGCGGGCGGCCTTTGCCATCACGGGCAGGACATATCAGTGATGGCGCACGGATTGATATCATCGGCACGTTGCGCGCTGCCGCCCCTTGGCAAACGATCCGGCGCAACGCGACAGGCCGCGACGGCCTGCACATCCGCCCTGCCGATATCCGGATCAAACGGTTCGAGGAAAAATCAGACCGCCTGTTGATCTTTACGGTTGATGCCTCTGGGTCTTCCGCCCTCACGCGTCTGGCCGAGGCCAAAGGCGCGGTCGAGCTGCTGCTGGCCCAAGCCTATGCGCGGCGCGATCACGTGGCACTTGTCGCCTTTCGCGGCACCGAAGCCGAGCTGTTGCTGCCGCCCACCCGCTCACTGGTGCAAACCAAACGACGCTTGGCTGCCTTGCCCGGCGGCGGTGGCACGCCGCTGGCCGCAGGTATGGTCACCGCGTTTGAACAAGCCGTCCAGGCCACCCGCCGCGGCATGACACCCACCATTGCGATCCTGACCGACGGGCGGGCGAATATCGCGCTGGACGGACGCGCTGATCGGAAACAAGCGGCAACCGATGCCCAGCAAATCGCCCGCGTTCTACGCGCAAATGGCGTTGATGCGATTGTGAT
Organism: Yoonia rosea; assembly: GCF_900156505.1. Taxonomy (NCBI): domain Bacteria; kingdom Pseudomonadati; phylum Pseudomonadota; class Alphaproteobacteria; order Rhodobacterales; family Paracoccaceae; genus Yoonia; species Yoonia rosea. The sequence goes on from NZ_FTPR01000002.1 coordinate 290,022, forward strand.
CGACACCGGCAACCGGCCGGAACCTGCGTTGCGCAACCTTGCCCAAACCTTGGATGCGGCCTATCTGCCCTTGCCGCGCGCCGATGCCCAGCGCCTATCGAAATCCGTCGCCACCGCGTTGGGCGATTGATGCGGTGGCCCGAGGATGCCGAAGGCTGGCCTCTGACGATATATTCGCGGCAGGTTCTCCACCGTCCGCACCGTTGGCATATTCAGGAACACGGGATCGGACCCACAATCCTGCTGATCCATGGTGCAGGGGGGGCTACGCAAAGTTTCCGGGGCCTTTTTCCTATCCTTGCGCGCACCCACCATGTTGTGGCGGTTGATTTGCCCGGTCAGGGGTTCACGCAGATGGGCGCACAACAACGCTGCGGGCTGGATCAGATGGCCACAGATCTGCTTGCACTGGTCCGCAATCAAGGCTGGACGCCTGATATCGTTGTGGGTCACTCCGCAGGTGCGGCTATTGCGCTGCGCATGTGGGAGCTGGGACTGCAGCCCGCTAAGGGGATTGTGGGAATTAACGCCGCTCTTGGAAATTTCAAAGGGGTTGCTGGCTGGCTTTTTCCGATGATGGCCAAAGCCTTGGCCGTTTCACCTTTTGCGGCACGCCTGTTTAGCAAGACGACAACGCGCAATAGCATCAGCCAACTGATCGAAGGCACCGGATCAAATTTGGATGCGCGGGGCATTGATCTCTATTACCGGCTGGCAACCGACAAGGGCCACGTGGATGCGACGCTTTCGATGATGGCGCAGTGGTCGCTCGATGGGCTACTGGCGCGGTTAGGTAAGATCGACGTGCCGGTCCATCTGATCGCGGCACTTGGCGACAAGGCTGTTCCACCCGAGGTCAGCCGCAGAGCTGTCCAACAGCTTCCACAAGGCAGGTTAACCGAGGTTGCCGGACTTGGGCACCTCGCGCATGAGGAAGACCCCGAAACGATCGCGAATTTGATCACCGACATGTAAAAGGCCGCCGGGTTTCCCCGACGGCCTTTTTTCATTCAAAACAACAGTTGCTCGCTGCGATGGCTCTTACTCAGCGGCAAATGTCGCCAGGTATGCATAAAGGTCATATGCCTGAGCTTCTTCGCGCACCTGATAGGCCATCTTGCCACGTGCACGACGGTTGTCGAGCGTTTCGCGGAGCCAGCCTGTCGGGTCCTGAACGTAGCCGACAAAGGCTTCTTCAGTCCAAGGTGTGCCAGCTTCGCCCAATTCGATCAGCGCATCGCTGTAACGGAAATCTTCAACCGATCCCATTGTGCGACCTGCAAGTCCGTAAAGGTTTGGACCGGTACGTGCATTGCGACCTGCAAGAACCTCGCCAGATGCGTCTGCAACAACGTGGCATGCAACGCACTGGCGGTTGAATTGCTCTTCGCCAGCTGCGGCGTCACCGACAGTTGCGGCGTGGCCGTCAGCAAAGGCGGGTGCGGAAAGAACAGCAAATGCTGCTGCGATAGTAAAACGTTTCATGATCGTATTCCTCTTCGATCTAGTTCTGTGACCGTTCGCCCCAGTCGGCGCTTAATGTAACGCGGGAAACCAAAGGGTCCACCCCCGCATGCAAAAGAATCCGTGATACGCGTTATGCCACCGCATGCGCGAGCGCACATTGGCGCCACAAAACCTTTAACGCATTGATAAGATGATCGATATCTGCATCTGTATGTAGCGGTGATGGTGTAAACCGAAGCCGCTCGGTCCCCTTAGGAACGGTCGGATAGTTGATCGGCTGCACATAAATATCCCATTCGCGCATCAGATAATCGGCCAACATGCGCGTCTTGACAGGATCACCGATCATCACCGGCACAATATGGCTGTCGTTCTCCATATGCGGAATCCCCTCACGATCAAGCGCCGCACGCAGGCGCTCCACCTGGCGGCGTTGTTGGGCGCGTTCAATCTCTGACTCCTTGAGATACGCGATCGACGTGCGCGCAGCCGCAGCGACCGCTGGCGGCAGTGCTGTCGTAAAGATGAAGCCCGAGGCGAAGCTACGAATAAAGTCACACAACGCCGCCGATCCGGTGATATATCCACCGACAACACCGTATGCCTTGCCCAATGTCCCTTCGATCAGGGTAATCCTATCGGCAAGCCCCTCACGTTCGCTGACACCGCCACCGCGCGGGCCGTACATGCCCACGGCATGGACCTCATCCAGATAGGTCATCGCACCGTATTTTTCGGCCACTTCGACGATCTCTTTGATCGGGGCAATATCACCGTCCATGGAATAGACGCTTTCAAAGGCAACGATCTTGGGCACATCAGCGGGCAGACAACGCAGCTTCATTTCCAGATCATGCACGTCGTTGTGTTTCCAGATCACCTTGTTGGCGCGGGAATGGCGGATGCCTTCGATCATCGACGCATGGTTGCCTGCATCCGACAGGATCACGCAGTCCTTCAAACGGCTGCCCAAGGTGCTGAGCGCGGCCCAGTTGGACACATACCCCGACGTAAAGAGCAAAGCCGACTCTTTGCCATGCAGATCGGCAAGCTCACGCTCTAGCAAAAGGTGGTCGTGGTTCGTGCCCGATATATTGCGCGTCCCGCCTGCGCCGGTGCCGGTGCGCTCAACGGCTTCACACATCGCACCAATCACCTTGGGGTGTTGCCCCATGCCCAGATAGTCGTTCGAACACCAGACTGTCACATCACGCACGCCGTCTTCGGCGTGGTTGGCCGCGCGCGGGAATTTTCCGCATTTGCGTTCAAGTTCGGCAAAGTACCGATAGTTGCCGTCCTGCTTGAGTTGGGACAGCTGTGCATTGAAAAGTGCGTCAAAATCCATCGGTCTTATCTTTCTTCTTTGGACATCGTTTTTTGCGCCGGAAGCATCCAGCGCCAGAGTTTTGCATCAGGCAGCGGAACCACCATCAGCCAGTGTTCAAGCAGGGCAAGCCCCGCCATTGCAGTAAGCAGGGCATAACCTGCGACAGTCACCTCTGATCCGGCGGACCAGAGCCGCTCGGCGCAGATGGCCAACAAGGCGGTCAGAATGGTAATCGCGGCTGGGAACGCGAGTGTCACCGGTCCGCGCCGGAAATAGGTTTTCAAGTGGTTCAGCTTGAGCGGCACGAACTCCGTATTGATCCGCGGCACGCCAAAATAAAGGTTCAGCTTTGCCAGAATACGCGCAATGAACAACACCAGATAGACCGCAAGCGCGATCCGGTTCGGGGCACCTTCTGATGCGATCACCAGACCCCAAAGGCCAAGTGTCAGCGCCAGTTCGTGGTAGGCCACCGTCGAGAATGCACGAAAGAACCGGTCCCGTCCGGCAAGACCGGGGGGGCAATCATCACGCATGGGACCCGTGATGACACCCGCAAGAAACGCAAGTTCGATCCAGCCCCAGATCGCCAAGGCCCCCGCAAAGCCGATGTAGATGCCAGCAACGCTGGCATCATGCAAGGACACCGCGACGGCCCAGATACCGACCGCCAGCAACGGCAATCCCATAAAAGTGGTCATGCCATGGCGATCCAAACGGTCCGCCCGCCGCACCGCCACTAGAATCGCACCGGTAGCAAACCACCAGGCGAAAATAGCGATCAGCGATGCGATCCAGGGCGATGTCATCAGTATGCAGGCTCCAGTCGTGGGCTGTCAGGAACAGCATTCTTATGCACCGGAATTGTCAGCAGGCTGACAAATGCGTAGCCGGCCTTGGCCGATCCTGCCATCCGCTTGGCCCAGCCGCCGATCCCGCCTTGCTTGCGGCCTGCAGCAATCTGCACGTTCGCATCCTGCATCCGGTTCAGGGTCGGTTCCCAACGGGGGTGGTCGATGTCCAATGTCATCGGGAACACCTGTGTCGAGATTTCCGAGGTCTTGCGGAACACCTCCTGGCCGTACCATTTGGGGTCAACGCCCAGCGCCTTGTGGAATTCCGGCCGTTGGTGGTCGCGCACCCACATGGTCGAGAAGACAGCCGTCAGGAAGAATTTGATCCACATGCGGTTCGCCCAGCTTTGCGTCAGCTTGGGGTCGGTTTTCAGCAGCAGGGCAAAGGCCTCACCATGGGAAAACTCGTCATTACACCATTCGCGGAACCATTTGAAAATCGGGTGAAACCGCATTTCAGGGTTTTCTTCCAGATGACGATAGATCGTGATGTAGCGCGCATAGCCGATCTTTTCGGAAAGATATGTGGCGTAGTAGATGAACTTGGGGCGGAAGTACGTGTACTTCTTGGCTTGGGTCAGGAAGCCAAGGTTCACTGCAATGCCCGCTTCGCGCAGCGCATCGTTAATGAAACCGGCATGGCGGGCCTCATCCCGGGCCATCAGCTGAAACAGCTCGGTGATGTCCTTGTTGGAGCCGCGCCGCTTCATTTCCTTATAAAGCACACAGCCTGAAAATTCGGCCGTGCAGGATGAGATCAGAAAATCGATGAATTCCGCCTTCAGTTTCGGCTCCATGCCGTCCCAATCAACATCATCCCAATCTTCATTCTTCTTGAAGTGGCCCTTGTTGGGATCAGCCTTCATCTGGCCGATCAAAACGTCCCAATCTTTGCGGACCGAGGAGACATCAATTGCGTCCATCTCTTCAAAATCGGTGGTGTAGAAACGCGGTGTCAGCAGCGTGTTGGACATTGCCACTTTTGTCGCTTCTTCATTGGTCAGCGGCGGCAGCGCTTCTTGGGCGGCAATCGCCTCTTCGGCGGTGGCGGCTGTGGATGAGTGCATGTTCATGACATCACCTCTTCGCTAAAGGAAAATTCGCAGAGTTCCATGAACTCAAAATCCCCGGTAGCGCGGGTCCAAAGCTGTTCCAGCTTGCTGGCGCGGGTAATGACGGCGGTGCGCTTTTCTTCGATCAGCTCGCCAAAGGCAGCCATGATTTCGGGGCCCTGCACCTGCACCGTGTCACCCGGATAGATGACAGCGCCATTATCCAGACGCACGTGCGCCGACAGTTCTTCAAACCGGTGCGAGATCGTGACCGTGCATGGCGCGGTCTCTTTCTCTCTTGTAAATAGTCCCATGTGAGTTCCCTTTCACATTAAACGCGGGGGGCTAACCTGCGTTTGGTTTCAGTCCAGCAGTCTTGCGAAGGCTGCTACGTTATCTTTGCCGTAGCCAATCAATTCGACCCGCAGGTCGGTGGTCTCGTCAATGATGGCGATATTGCCGTTCTCGCGCCGCACGACGGTGATGGGCGCGGTTTGCGGGGCGTTATTCACATAGCGCGACCGTTCCACGACGCGGCCAATCACACCCAGAAAACCGCCTTTGTAATCAGCAGAAGAAGCCAGCAATTCACCCTCAGGCGTTCTGACCTCGTAAATGCCGCTCCGGTTGCCCTCCATCACAATCTCAAGTGATTGGACGATTGGCGCTTCGACCAGCACACCGCGGTTCGGTACGTCAAACCATTGCGCATAGGCCACTAAGGCAAGGGCCGCTGCCATCAGACCAAACATGGCCTGCACCAGAAAACGCGGGACCATATCGCGGTCGCGGTGGCGCATTTGTTGTTCAAGTTGCGACATATGACTTACTCCGCTGCAACGGCGTTGCTGCCGTCTTGTTGCGACACACGCGCGATGCGTGGCTCGGAAATCCGGGTCTCTGCCGCTTCAGCAAAGATCTGGGCGACATTCTGGGCATCAGGGATACAGCGCAGCGCAGGTTGCGTGCGTGCTATCCGCCACGGGCGGACGTGCGGCCATGACATCAGATAAGAAATGCGGGTTTCGCCAATCAACTCGAACGCCAATGTACCGTGGCCCGATGGTTTCAGGTCCAGCTTGGCGGTCCCGATCCATGTGTAGGGCAGGTTCAGTGTCATGGTCAGCGCCGCCCCGATCCGCATGGCCACGCGCTTGTTTGTCAGCGTGTAAACGGTGGAACGGGCCTGCACATAGGCAATCCCATAAAGGATACCACAGGCGATCAGGCCGGAAATGATGAACGGAACACCATGCATTAACGCGATGCCGAAAGGTGCATCCGCAGCCGATACGCCGACGCGCCAGAAAGCCAGCAATGCGAAATAGGCCGCAACCCAGCGGACCCCCAGCGCTTCGCGCGCCAAAAGCCGCGGATCAGGGGCACCCTGCCACAAGATATGTTCCCCTTCGGGCAGCTGCTCTGGCAGGCCCTTGATGGGTTCAAAATTAAAGTCGTCGTGGCTCATGGTAGGTTCCCTTTCGTAGCCAGGGCGGCCCCGGTGGCGAACCGGGAACGCAGCGTGTTTTCATCGGACCGGATCAGGAGGCGTACATCGTGCCACCGGCGTAGTACGCCATGATCTTGTCTTCCTCGAGCAGGGTGACCTGCTCCATGCTTTTGGTCGTTGGCACGTTGTCCCAGTTGCTTGCGTAGAGCGATTTGACCGTCACGCGGTCAGTTCCGATCTTGGCAAGGTTCATCGGGATCAGACGTGTTTTGCCTGTGCCTTCTGGGTTCAGATCAACCGTCAGAAAGCGGACCATCTGCTCGGGCACGTCGACCCACATATCGGTGACACGTCCGACGACTTCACCATCACCACCGACAACGGCCTTGCCGCGCGGATCACGACCGGCAGACACCTTGAAGTCAGGCAGCATCGACATCGGCTTGATCTTGACATGGCCATGCGCGTCCAGTTCCGGCGCATCGCGGCGTGGTGCCCAGGCAGCAGGACCGACACCATCAATCATCGGATCACCAGTTGGAATCCACGGCGAACCGGTCGAGGCAGAGGACTGCGCCAAGGCAAGATCAGTCCGCATTTTGCTGTCTTCGAATGCGCGTGAAGGCACTGTCAATTCACCGCGGCCATCGCGCAGTTTGAAGGTCTTTTCCTTCGGCAAAGGAAACAGGCTTTCGTTCGCAGGCACACCATCGGCGTCGTCCCGCAAAGGATAACCTTCACGCATGTTTTCGGTTTGCAGGTAATAGACAAGCCCCGCAAAGAAGATCCAGAAGAGCCATATCGCTGCGCTCGCCAGATCGAAGTCTCCAAAAAATTCTACACCAACCATTGGTTTTTCCTTTCGGTGGTTAGGTCGGGAAATCTGCCAATCCCAGCTTGGCAGACCCCCCGGTGGTTATGGGCCGCAACCGCACAAGCGGCCCCAGCACAATCAGGGTTAGGAATAAGAGGCCAATTTCGGTGTGATAAACGACCGAATAGCCGGTGGCAGGCGTGGCGAGCGCCTCTCCCAAGGTGCCGTTCCCAGCGGCATGGTTCACGAGGTCACGCACAGTGCCCCCGATAAAGATGGACAGCCCCGCGCCGGTGGCTTGTGCAGCCCCCCATGCGCCAAGAGCCAAACCACGACCGGCTTTGCCGATTGTGGGCATTGTCATTGCAGCAGTCAGGGTAGAGACGCCGAAAAGGCCGCCTCCAAACCCAATCAGGGCCGCACCGAAATAAAACAAAACTGGCGACCCGATGGGCGCCGAAAAGATGACAGCGCAAAACGCCAGAATGCCGGCAAGAATGCCGCGTGCGCACATCCGGTAAGGGTCAACGCCCTTTGCCAGCCAGCGCGCCGCAAAGCCGAAACCGACCAGCGCGCCCAGCGCCCACATTGCTGTCAGCAGCGTGGTTGCGGATACGGACAACCCGAGGATCTCACCACCGTAAGGCTCAAGCAGGACGTCCTGCATGTTGAAGGCCATCGTGCCAATAAACACAACGGCAAGCAGACGGCCCGCATCACCACCGGCGGCCAAATCATTCCACGCATCACGGAACGTCGGTGCCGCCTCTTCACGCTGTGCCTTGGTCATGGGGCTCACGCGTTCCTGTTTCCACAAGGCGATCAGGTTCAAGAGCAGGGTCAGAACCGCTGTGCCCTGGACCACCTGTACCAAACGCAGGGCGGAATAATCGCGCAAGAGAGCACCGATCAGGATAGCCGAAAAGGCCATGCCTAGCAGGTTCATCACATAGAGCAGCGCAACCACCTTGGGCCGCGTTTCTTCCGTCGCGCGGTCAGCGGCCAACGCCAGACCAGCGGTCTGGGTCATATGCATGCCGATCCCGGTCAGCAAAAACGCAAGGCCCGCACCCACATAGCCCGCAATCGGGAAATCGAGCGTCCGGTCGCCCGACAGCACAAGCAAAGCCATCGGCATGATTGCAAGACCGCCGAACTGCCACATGGTGCCGAACCACAGATAGGGAATACGCTTCCACCCGATGGCGGATTTATAGTTATCCGATTTGTGCCCCACGAGGGCACGGAACGGTGCCACCAGCACAGGGATCGCGATCATCGCGGCCACCAGCGTTGCACCGATCCCCAATTCAACAATCATCACACGGTTCAACGTGCCCAACAGCATCACCGCCGCCATGCCGACTGACACCTGAAACAGCGACAGGCGCAGCAACTGGCTTAGCGGCAGATCATCACTCACCGCGTCGCTGAACGGCAAAAGATCAACCGAGATCTTCTTGAGGGATGATGCCTTGAAGATCATGCTTTTGGACCCTCGAATGACAATGCTGTGGAAATATAAAAGCCTGATTTGACCCGTTCGATCTCCTTCAGGCGCCCCTTTACGCCTGATGTGCGCAAGGCATCTGCAACGCCAACGACGGTTTGCGGCACCATCACAGGGCTGCGGTCTGCGCGCGGGAACATTTTGCCGACACGCCACATGGCCATCAGGGCCGGTGTGCGCGGGGCGATGGTAAAGACAAACTTGCCCTCCAGACGCGGGCTGGCTTTGGCAAGCAGTCCGGCGATGTCCGAGGCGCTGTAGTAGATCATCGAATCCATCGCGAGGATGTAGTCAAACACACCTGTCGTACTGTCGAGCATATCGCCCGCAACCCATGTGATATTGCCCGCCAGATTTGCCGGCATCCGCTGTTCCGCGATCCCCACCAAAGCAGGCGAGATATCGACGGCAACCACGTCGGCACCGCGCTCGGCCAGCTCGACCGCCATCGTGCCTGTGCCACACCCTGCATCCAGTACCCGTGCACCGCGCAGGTCGTTGGGCAGTTGTGCCAGCATCAGGGCACGCATCTGGTCACGCCCCGCACGCACGGTTGCACGCACACCAGAAACGGGCGCATCTGATGTCAGCTGCTCCCAGACCTTGGTGGCCGTACGGTCGAAATAGTTTTCGACCCTGTCACGTGTGGTGGCGTAATTGGCCATTAATCAAAACCCAACAATTCAAAGATTTCACGATCCGGCAGACATTCAGGTGCCATCGGCAACGTCCCGTTCCAGAGCGTTTCGGCAAGACGCATGTATTCCTTGCGCACCTGCACGACGTCTTCGTCGTCAGGCATTTCAAAGAGGGTCTTCTTCTTCAAACGGCTGCGACGGATCGCATCAAGATCGGGCATATGCGCGAGGCGGTTGAAACCAACGGTCTTGCAATAGCGGTCCACCTCATCGGTGTCCTTGCTGCGGTTGGCCACGCAACCCGCCAGACGCACCTTGTAGTTGGATGATTTCGCCTGCACCGCTGCGATGATCCGGTTCATCGCATAGATGCTGTCAAAGTCATTCGCGGTCACGATCAAGGCACGATCGGCATGTTGCAGCGGGGCGGCAAAGCCACCACAGACCACGTCGCCCAGCACATCAAAGATTACGACATCCGTGTCTTCCAGCAGATGGTGCTGCTTGAGCAGTTTCACCGTCTGGCCGACAACATACCCACCACAGCCGGTCCCGGCAGGGGGGCCGCCGGCCTCGACGCATTTCACGCCGTTGAAACCCTCAAAGATGAAATCCTCGGGGCGCAGTTCCTCGGCATGGAAATCAACATCCTTGAGAATATCAATCACTGTCGGGACAAGGCTCCCTGTCAGGGTGAATGTGCTGTCATGTTTGGGATCACAGCCAATCTGCAGCACGCGCTTGCCATGCATTGAAAACGCCGCCGACAGGTTGGATGATGTGGTCGATTTCCCGATCCCGCCCTTGCCGTAGACTGCAAATACCTTTGCGCCTTCGATCTTGGCATCTTCGGGCTGATGGACCTGCACGGACCCTTCGCCATCCTGGCCGCGTAGGTTTGGTACTTCGTCTCTCGGGCTCATGGGTGAGTCCTTTCCATTTTATTCATTGTGAAAGCAGTCATTCAGCTGCGACCCCTTCCATGCGATCTTCAAGGGCATCCGCTGCGTCTTGCAGGGCGGCCAATGTGTCTTCGTCAGGCGACCAATAGGCGCGGTCAGATGCCTCTAGCAGGCGGTTCGCCATCCGCATCGAGGCTTGCGGGTTCAGTGCCGCCAAACGGTTGCGCATGGCTTCATCCAAAACGAATGTCTCGGACAGGCGCTGATAAACCCAAGGCTCAACTTCACCGGTGGTTGCGGACCAGCCCATCGTATTGGTCACATGGGCCTCAATCTGGCGCACGCCTTCATGGCCGTGGTTCAGCAGGGCCTCATAGAATTTGGGGTTCAGACTGCGGCTACGTGTTTCAAGGGCGACCTGATCCTGAAGGGTCCGCACTTTGGCGGCCCCTTTGGTCTGATCGCCGATATAGACAGGGGCGCTTTGGCCACCTTTGGCACGTTTCACAGCACGGGAAATGCCACCCAGCGTATCGAAATAATGGTCAACGGTGGTGACGCCCAGTTCGACCGATTCAAGGTTCTGATAGGCCAGATCCACGTCTTTCAGCGCTTTTTGCAGCAAGGCAGGGTTCTGTGCGGCCTTGCCATTTACGCCATAGGCAAAGGATTTGCGCGCCTCATAGGCATCGGCCAATTCGTCCTCGTCCCCAAAGGCAGAGCTATCTACCAACTGGTTGACGTTCGACCCATAGGCACCCTCGGCATTGCTGAAGACACGCAAAGCCGCGGTTTCCAGATCGGACCCCATCTCTTCGGCATAAGCAAGGGCGTGTGCGCGGATGAAATTCTGTGCCAGCGGTTCATCAGCTTGGGCGCATTTCAGCGCCGCTTCAGCCAGCATTTTGGTCTGCAAAGGCAGCAGATCGCGGAAGATGCCCGACAATGTCATCACTACGTCAATCCGCGGGCGCCCCAAGGTGGACAGTGGGATCAGATCGGCACCGGCAAGCCGGCCAAAATTGTCAAACCGTGGCACGGCACCCATCAAAGACAGTGCCTGCGCGATCGGTCCGCCATCCGATTTGATGTTGTCGGACCCCCAAAGCACCAAAGCAACGGTTCCGGGCACGCTGGCATGGGTTGCCAGCAAAAGATCAGCCTGCTTGGCGCCTTCGGCCATTGCAAATGCGGTAGGCATGCGGAACGGATCGAATGCATGGATATTCCGGCCGGTGGGCACAATCTGGGGTGAGCGGATCAGATCACCACCCGGGACGGGCGCAATGAAATGACCTGACAACGCGCGCATCAGCGCGGGCAGTTCGTGATCTTCTTTCAGCAGTTCCGCTGCACGATCCGCTGCCTCACCTTCGGGCATCATCGCAACCATCTCGGCGCGTGCGGCATCAGACAATGGCTTGCCCACAACATGCAGGCCTTCGGTGATCAGCGACCCTTCGGTTTCCAAGAGCTTGAGCCACAGACCATCAATGTCAGCTGCGTTCATATCAACGGCATAGGCCTGATCACGGATCAGTTGTTCCAGATCGGCGCGCTGGTTGTCCTCGGCGGGCATTTCACGCCAGCGGGTCAGGCTGTCCTTGAGATCAGCCAGGCCTTTATACAAACCGGCCGTGGTCAAAGGTGGCGTCAAATGCGTCACAATAATCGCATTGGACCGGCGCTTGGCCAGTGTCGCCTCGGACGGGTTATTCGCAGCATAAAGGTAGATATTCGGCATCTCGCCGATCAAACGGTCCGGCCAGTCATCAGCTCCCAGACCCGCCTGCTTGCCCGGCATGAATTCAAGCGCGCCATGCATCCCGAAATGCAGCAGGGCATCGGCTTTGAACGTATTGCGCAGCCACAGATAGAAAGTGACAAACGCGTGCGTCGGGGCAAAGCCTTTCTCGAACAAAAGGCGCATAGGGTCGCCCTCATACCCGAAGGCAGGCTGCACGCCGACAAAAACATTCCCGAAATGATGCCCCAGCACATAGACGCCGCGTCCGTCGGACTGGATTTTCCCCGGCGCAGGACCCCAGACCGTTTCAACCTCAGCCAAATGCGGGCTGGTGCGCACAATGGTGTCGGCATCAATATGGGCGGCAACATTGGCTTGCTGGCCATATTGGGCGCTGTTGCCCTGCAAAATCATGGCGCGCAGATCATCAACCGTGTCGGGCACATCGACGCGATAGCCGTCAGTTTTCATCTTGTTCAGCGTATTGAACAGGCTTTCAAACACGCCCAGGTAGGCCGCTGTGCCAACGGCACCGGCATTTGGCGGGAAACCGAACAGCACGACGCCAACTTTCTTGTCGGCATTTTCCCTACGCCGCAGCACCGCCAGGCGCCGCGTCTTTTCAACGAGGCTTGCAATCCGCTCGTGGCAGGGGGCCATCGCCTTGCAGTCTGATTGCACAGCACAATTGACCGAACATCCATTACAGCCGCCAACACCATGACGGCCGGCAAAGACAGTCGGATTTGTCGCGCCGTCAATCTCGGGCAGGGCGACCAGCATTGTCGTTTCAATCGGGCCAAGACCCTGACCGCTTTGCGCCCACTGCCCAAGGGTCTGGAATTCCAGCGGTTGGGCCGCAATATAGGGCACGTTCAAGGCACCCAGTACAGCAACGGCTGTGTCACTGTCGTTATAGGCAGGCCCACCAATCAGCGAGAAACCGGTGAGTGACACCAGCGCATCAATGTTGCCCTGAAAATAGTCTTCAATCGCCGGACGCCCGTCGAGGCCCCCAGCAAAAGCAGGGATGACACGGACACCCTTGGCCTCGAACGCACGAATAACCGCATCATAGTGGGCGCAGTCAGAGGCAAGGATATAGGACCGCAGCATCAGCAAACCGACCGTTGCAACTGGTGTTGCAGGCCGCGGCAGGTCCGCAAGGTCAGTGACAATCTTATGATCCGGCAGATCAGGGTGGTAGAGGCCGACATCAGGGTACTCGATCGGCAGAGCCGCCCGCGCGCCACGCCAGTCGGCACGGTTCGCATACCGGCCAATCAGGAAACGGATCATCTGCTCGACATTGTCGTCAGAGCCACCAAGCCAGTATTGCATCGCCAGAAACCAAGCACGCAGATCCTGCGCCTTGCCGGGGATGAGTTTCAGGATCTTGGGCAAGCGGCGCAGCGTCTTCATCTGCTTGGCACCGCTATCAGCGGTCGGCTTGGACGAGCCGCGTAACTTCTTCAAGAGCGCCATGGCACCGCTGGCAGGCTTGGACATGTCCAAGTCACCCATACGGGTCAGTTTGACGATCTCACTATCGGCAATGACGCCCAGCATCGCATCGCAATGCGCCCGACGGGCCTGCATCGCGGGCAGAATGGCCTTCACATGTTCTTCGAGGAAGAGAAGGTTTGCGATGATGATATCGCCCTGCGCGACAGCATCGCGGGCGCGGGTCAGTGCATCTGAGGATTCAGACCATTCGGCGGCTGAGAACACCTGCACATCCAGCCCCGGGAAATCCGGCGCCAAGCGCGCGGACACACGCAAGGCAGGTCCCGCTGCGTGGGCATCCAGCGTGACAATCACCACGCGGTACGGCTTATGCATCACTTCATCGCGCATAATGTGCCTTTGCCTCGTAAAGCGTATCAAGGCTGATTTCGTGAAGGCCCTTTTCCAAAGCGAAGGTTTCGGTGTTCCGGCGGGCCTTGCCGCGCACAAAGAACGGGATCTTCTTTAGCTCGCGTTCCGCATCAGACAACCAGATGACGTTATCGCCTTGCGGCTGGGCTGGCGCGTCCACGGTCTCTTCGACCTTGGCTTTGGCTTTGCCGCCGTGGTGGCTTGCTCCTGCGTCATCGTGGAATTCGAAATCATCGCGGAACATCGTCAATAGATGCTCTTCCAGACCCATCACAAGCGGGTGGATCAGCGTATCGAAGATGACATTCGCGCCCTCGAAACCCACCTGCGGGGAATAACGGGCGGGGAAATCCTGCACGTGGACGGGCGCGGAAATCACAGCACATGGAATGCCCAGACGCTTGCCGATATGGCGCTCCATCTGGGTGCCAAGGATCATTTCAGGGCTAAGCGCCTCAATCGCGGCCTCAACCTCCAGATAGTCATCGGTGATCAGGGCCTCGACACCGTATTCCTTGGCCAGCGCCCGAATAGGCCGCGCCATTTCGCGGTTGTAACAGCCGATGCCGACAACCTCGAAACCCATCTCGTCACGGGCGATCCGCGCATGGGCGGCAACATGGGTGCCGTCGCCAAAGATAAAGACGCGCTTGCCGGTCAGATAGGTACTGTCCACAGATCGTGACCACCACGGCATCCGCAGGCGGCTTTCATCGACTGCAACGGATTTGCCAGTGATTGCCACCACTTCCTTAATAAAATCACGCGTCGCGCCAACACCAATCGGCACAACTTTGGTGAACGGTTGGTTGTGGTTTTTTTCAAGGAACCGCGCCGCCGCCTCGCCGGTTTCAGGCGACAACAAGACATTGAAATGCGCCGCCGGAAGGCGTGCAATATCAGAGGGTGTTGCATTCAAAGGGGCAACGACATTCACGTTGATGCCCATTTCGGACAAAAGGCCGGTCAGTTCTTCGACATCATCGCGGGCACGAAAGCCCAGCGCGGTTGGTCCCAAGATGTTGCACGTCACACGCGCCGTGCGCTCTTGTGGTTGCGCCAGCGTTTTGACGATCTGGTAAAACGTCTCATCCGCGCCAAAGTTTTCCTTGCGGCTATAGCTTGGCAATTCCAGCGGAATAACAGGGATCGACAACCCCATCGTTTCGGCCAGACCTGCGGGATCATCCTGAATCAGTTCGGCAGTACAGGACGCGCCCACGATAATCGCCTCTGGCTGGAAGCGATCAACGGCATCCTGACAAGACGCCTTGAATAGCGTCGCTGTATCGGCACCCAGATCACGCGCCTGAAAGGTGGTATAGCTGACAGGCGGACGATGATTGCGCCGCTCGATCATCGTGAAAAGCAGATCGGCATATGTGTCGCCCTGCGGGGCGTGCAGCACATAGTGCAGACCTTTCATCGCCGTCGCGACGCGCATTGCGCCGACATGGGGCGGGCCTTCGTATGTCCAGACGGTCAACTTCATTCGGCAGCCTCCATCTGGAGAACGGCCTTGCGACGCAGCGGACGCGAAAAGAGACCGGCCAAATCACCCGCCTGTTCGTAGAAATGGACCGGCGTAAAGACCAGTTCGATCGCCCATTTTGTCGACAGCCCCTCCGCCTCAAGCGGGTTAGCGAGACCAAGACCACAGACAGTCAGGTCAGGGCGCGCGGCACGGGCGCGGGCCAGTTGTTTGTCCACATCCTGCCCTTCGGAAATCTGCGGACCGGCAGGCAGCAGATCAAGATCGGGACCATGCAGCGCGTCGTGAATATAGGGGCTACCCACTTCGATCGCTGTCATGCCGCATTCGCGGGTCAGGAACCGCGCGAGCGGAATTTCAAGCTGGCTGTCAGGAAAGAAGAACACGGACTTGCCGCGTAATGCCTCGGCCGCTTGTGCAATCGCTTTGCGCGCACGGGCGCGGGGCGCGGCGGTGACAGCTTCGAACGTCTCTTCACTGACGCCAAACTCTGTCGCAATCGTGCGCAACCACGCGGTCGTGCCCTCATCACCAAATGGGAAGGGGGCCGCCAGATGACGCGCGCCGCGACGTTCCAGTGCGGCATGCGTCTCACCAAGGAACGGCTGGGTCAGCGCAAACACTGTGTTTTCGCCGACCGCAGTCGTGTCATCAATCCGCCGCGCTGGGAGCAGGCGGATCGGGCCGATACCCATATCTGTAAGAAGTGAGACCATCTGATCTTCGACAACATCAGGCAGCGCACCAACAACAAGCAGTTCGCGCGCGGTGGTGTCCTTCAGAACCGGCACCATTGAAGCAAGGCAGGCGTCTTCACCTTCGGTGAAAGTCGTCTCGATGCCGGAACCGGAGTAGTTCAGCACCCGCACATGCGGCGCATGCACCTGGCTGAGACGTTCTGCCGCACGGGCCAGATCGATTTTGATCACTTCGGACGGGCAAGACCCCACCAGAAACAGCTGTCGGATGTCGGGGCGACGTGCCAAAAGCTTTTCGACTTCTCGGTCCAGCTCGACATGTGCATCGGCCATACCGGCCAAATCCTGTTCTTCGAGAATCGCTGTACCGAATCGTGGTTCGGCAAAAATCATCACGCCGGCCGCTGATTGGAGCAAGTGCGCGCAGGTCCGTGACCCCACCACCAAAAAGAATGCGTCCTGCATTTTGCGGTGCAGCCAGATAATGCCGGTCAGGCCGCAAAAAACCTCGCGCTGGCCCCGTTCCTTGAGGATGGGCGCAGTGCGGCAACCGCCGTTTGTCGGAGGGAGAGGGACGTTCATGTCCGTGCCTCCGCATCCAACCGCGCGAGGCGCAGTTTCCATACAAATTGGGCGGCGTTGATGACGTAGGCCGCATATGCCGCAAGCGCGAGATACATGAGTCCATCGGCCGACAATGCGCCCGAATAGAGCGCGAAAATATAGAGCAAATGCAATGCGATAACCGCAAAGCTGAACACATCTTCCCAAAAGAACGCGGGGGCAAACAAGTACTGCCCGAAGACCACTTTTTCCCAGATCGCACCGGTCACCATGATCAACAGCAAAACGCCCGTTTTGATGACGATCGACACCGTCGCAACGTCATAACCGGCCCCGGTGATCAGGTAGCGCAGCACCAGTACGAGCGAGGCAAGAAATACAAGGAACTGAAGTGGGGCCAAAATGCCCTGAACAAGCGTCCATTTTGTGGCATCACGGCGGGCCCGCTCTGCATCAGAATACAACCGCCTGCCGAGTGTTTGCACACCTGCTGTATTCGTGTCGGCAATGGCCATGTTAACTTTCCCTGACAGTCTCTTGTGTCAAGAATAGGTGTCATTCGCCTCATGTGTCAACTTTAAGTTACACACTGTGACCGAATGTAGCTGACAGCCTTCTTTGTATCGAATTTGCGTGTAAGTACCAATTTTACATGAGACTTTTCAAATATTTCACTGACAAGACTGCCATATATGTCAATTTGCTTTGACATTCCGGATGTCACACCTGACAATATAGCCATTGCTGTATAGAACGCCTCCGCGCAGTACTTCAGCTAAAGGACAAGCGAATGGCCGATCCTCATAAGTTTGGCGTCAAGAAAGAGCCGGTGGTGCCACGGGGCTCTATCGCGCGTCGCGTTGCTGAAGCTGTGACCGAGGATATTACGCGACACCTTGATGCTACCCTCTTTGAGGACCTGAAGGATGCCGCACTCAGCCAGAACCCCGAAGCCAGCAGACGGACAATCAAGGCGGCTCTCGCTGACGGGGTACGTCCAGAAGACCTTGCGGATTTTTATATCCCCGCTTTGGCGCGTGACATGGGTGACCTGTGGTGTGTGGATCAACTGAGCTTTGCGGGGGTGACGATTGGCGTTTCACGCTTGCAGGCCATGATGCGTGCATTGGGCCCCAATTGGGCCAGCGATGGCGCGACGGAAAATGAGAATGCCTCAATTCTGTTGGTTGTACCGCAGGAAGTCTATCACACGCTTGGCGCGATTGTTCTCAGCAGCCAACTGCGGCGCAAGGGCTTTTCCGTGAAGCTAATCTTGGGCGGCAAGCCGGAAGATATTGCCAATCGGCTAACACATACTAAATTTGAAGCCGTATTTATTTCTTCTTCCGCCGGTGAAACGCTTGAAACGTTGCGCCATATCATTGATGTTATTAGAGCTTCATACAAGGAACCTTGTCCTATTGTGGTCGGCGGCTCCATTCTCGACGTTGAGAAGACTGATGACGTAACGGCACTGACAGGGGCAGACTATGCCACAAAAAGACCAGATGAGGCTCTAAGACTTTGCGGCCTACAACAAACCAGGCACACCAAAGTGCACGCCAGAGACGGGACCTGAACCATGATGACGGCCCCCAGTCACAGGCGTCATCCATGACGTCCCGCGGAACCAAATACTGGAACAGCGGCGCAATCCCATTGATTGCCCCTGACATCCTTGGCGATATCATTGCCGAAGTTGCTGATGTTGGTGTGGTCATCTCGGAGACGGGAATGATCTTGTCCGTTCTTGTGAACCCCTCCAATGATGCGTTCCGTCCGTTGGAAAATTGGGAAAACAAGGATCTTCGCACGACTTTGACAATCGAAAGCGTGTCGAAATTCGAAAGCCGCTTGGCCGAGTTCCTTGATGGCAAGCCACGGGTCCGGCCTGTTGAGTTGAACCACACAGATGGTGACGACCGGTGGGAATCACCCGTTAAATACAGTTTCCACCGCATCGGGCCCGATGGCGCGATCCTGCTTTTGGGTCGCGATTTACGCCCCATCGCTGAGATGCAGCAGCAATTGGTCGAAGCACAGCTTTCGCTTGAGCGCGATTATGAGACCCAGCGCGAATACGACACCCGCTTCCGCGTTTTGATGGAAAGCACTTCAGAAGCGATTGTTTTTGTATCGGTTTCCACCGGCGAAATCACCGAAGCAAACTCGGCGGCGGTTGCACTGCTTGACCGCCCGCTTGAAAATCTCATCGGCAACCAGCTTTCGGGTTGTTTTGAGGGGCGCAAACGCGGGGATATGGTCGACTCACTGGCATCACAGGCGATCTCGGGCGTGAAAAAGACTATTCTTGCCGACGTGCGCGGCAACGGATCGTCAGTACAGATTTTCCCAACGCTTTTCCGTGCCGCAGGTGAACGCATTCTGCTCTGCCGCCTTGTCCCCGAAGGTGAAGGCAGCGCGCTCGCCGATGATCTGAACCACAATCTCCACGCGCTCTACGCTGACGGGCCCGAGGCGATCGTCTTTACTGCCGAAAACGGTGACGTGCTGTCTGCCAATGACGCATTCCTCGATCTCATTGATGTGGCCCACGATATCAACGTCCGCGGCCGGAGTTTTTCCGATTATTTGCAACGCGGCAGCGTTGATTTCAAAGTGATGGCTGAAAACGCACAGCGCGCCGGGCGGATGCGGAACTATGCGACAAAGCTTGCCGGCGAATATGGCAGCCCGCGCGCGATGGATATCTCTGTAACACGCTTGCTGGCCGGTCAGCAGACGGTCTTTGCATTTGTTCTGCGCGACGCGAGCCGCAGTGATACTGCGCAATCGCGCCCGCACCCTGGCAGTGATGAAAGCATGCGCTCCGTTGCCGAACTGGTTGGCAGTGCGACCCTGAAAGACATTGTGTCGGAAACAACGAATGTCGTTGAGAAAATGTGCATCGAAACCGCGGTTGAGTTGACGATGAACAACCGCGTCGCGGCAGCCGAGATGCTAGGGCTTTCACGCCAGTCACTTTACGTGAAACTACGTAAATTCGGCCTTCTGAGCCGCGACGGTGAATCCGAAGACTAGCGCGGGCTGCGCTTGGCCAGAATGCGTTGCAGCGTCCGCCTGTGCATCGACAAACGACGTGCGGTTTCAGACACGTTGCGATCACAAAGCTCGTAGACCCGCTGGATATGCTCCCAACGCACACGGTCGGCGCTCATCGGGTTTTCCGGTGGTGGCGGCAACTCATCCTGCAAGGCAAGTAAGGCATTGGTCACGTCAGTCGCATCTGCCGGCTTTGACAGATAGTCCGTCGCGCCAATCTTGACCGCGGCGACCGCGGTCGCGATCGCGCCGTACCCCGTCAGCACAACAATGCGTGCATCGGGACGGCGGGCGCGCAATGTCTCTACCACATCAAGGCCGTTGCCGTCTTCCAGTCGCAAATCGACAACAGCATAGGCCGGAGGCCGCGCTGTCGATATCGCCTTTCCTGCCGCGACAGAGCCTGCCATCTCGACATCAAAGCCACGTTTTTCCATTGCTTTGGCAAGACGCCGCAGAAATGCTTCGTCGTCATCTACCAGCAGTAGGCTTTTGTCTTCACCCAAATCCAAGGCCACGGTATTCATGCGCTTCCCTATGCATACTTCTGAAATTGAAATAGGCTAGATCAGGCCGTCGTCAAATTGCTGGCGATTATCCTGTGGGTGAATTGCGCAAGCGGCTGCAAAGACAAATCACAGACAACAACGCAGAGCACATTGAACCTGTGTGCGATCGGCTTATCCTCACTATCGCATCATGGAACTGGATCTCAGGTTATGTCGGCCACAGGAAATTTGCTGATCAGAGGACAAGAGCGCACTGATTGGGTGCGCCTTCGGACGCTCGTCACCCTGCGCTGGTTTGCCATCGTGGGACAAGCTATCGCAATTCTTGTGGCCGTGCGCATTTACGAAGTTGAAATCGCCGTCGGTCTGGCAGTTCTTGTTGTGACAGCCGCAGTCGTTGCGAACCTCGTGTCGTTCTTCGCCTACCCCTCGAACAAACGCCTTTCAGATTTTGAAGCCACGCTTTGGCTTGTCTTCGACCTGATCCAATTAAGCCTTTTGCTCTTTCTGACAGGTGGCTTGAACAACCCTTTCGCCATGCTCGTGCTGGCGCCAGTGACAATTTCAGCCACGGTTCTGCACCTGCGCAGCACGATATTTCTCGGGCTGGCCGCAATCACAATTATCACGGTCATCAGCCGCTATAGCCTGCCGCTGATCACATCAGACGGCGTTGTTTTGGTGCTTCCTGTCCTGTTCCAGTTCGGTTTTTGGGTCGCGCTTCTGATCAGCCTTGTCTTCTTGGCCTTCTATGCACGGCAGGTGACGTCCGAAATGAACGCAATGAACGAGGCCTTGCTGGCAACCCAGCTGGCCTTGTCACGCGAACAAAAGCTTACAGACCTTGGTGGTGTTGTCGCCGCAACCGCGCATGAATTGGGCACACCTCTCGCGACAATCAAACTTGTCAGTAGCGAGTTGAAGGAAGAACTGGCCGACCGCCCCGATCTGCTGGATGATGCCGAGCTGATCAGCTCTCAGGCGGACCGGTGCCGCGATATCCTGCGCTCGATGGGGCGGGTCGGAAAGGATGATCTTCATCTGCGCAACGCACCCATCGAAATTGTTGTCAGAGAAGCCGCCGAGCCACACCGCAACCGCGGCAAAGACGTTGAGTTCAATATCTTCCCGCTTGATGGCGCGAACCTGACACAACCCAATATCCAAAGGCGCCCCGAAATCATCCACGGTTTGCGCAACCTGATCCAGAACGCTGTCGATTTTTCGGAATCGCAGGTCACCATCGACGCGACATGGTCTGATACTCAGATCAACATCAAGATCTCGGACGATGGCCGTGGTTTTCCGCAGTCCGTCATCGGGCGCATCGGCGACCCCTACGTGCGCCGACGGCGTTTTTCAGAAGATGGTGCGCGCAGGCCCGGCTATGAGGGAATGGGCCTGGGACTGTTTATCGCCAAGACGTTGCTGGAACGGTCGGGTGCCACGCTTTCGTTTTCCAATAGCCGCCGCCCCGGTCACGCCAGTTGGACGGGCCACCCCACAGGCGGTGCTGTGGTCGAGGTCAGCTGGCCAAGCGATGCGCTGCTTTTGCGTGGACAGGCCAATGATACCCCTCTGGGCAAGAACCAACCAATCCCGAGTTGGCCCTGACATTGTTTCCATAATTAACACCACATTAACTTTCCTGACCGATGCTTTCCCTGAGCAGTGACAGGATCGGATGGAAAATGGTAATCAACCTGGTCGAGTTTGGCGCCATCTTGGTTGCAGCTGTCACTGGTGCCATGGTGATCATGTCTGTTTTGCGGGCCAATGGGGCATTCGGCACCACGATGCAACTGAATACCCAATCCCATCCAGATGAGGGTGCTGTTTTTCTTTTTCATGACAACGATCTGGTTGATGCGACAACACAGGCTTGGGCTTTGATCAACAATAGCCCCCGTAACCTTACCGATAAGGATGCGATGCTCTTGGCGCTGGAGGTTGAGTTTCCCACGCTCAGAGAGCGGCTCTCGGATGTGAGTGCCGCGCATTGCCAAATCCGCAGTGAAAGTGATCGGTCTGTTTTTGTGGCGATCCAGCGCGTCAACCAACAGTTGCGCGTTTCACTCATGGGCGACGAAACCCCTGCGTATCAAGCAGCAACCAACCGGTTAAGCGATGCAGCACGCGACAAACAGGCCGCATTGATGCAAAGCATCGCCGCCAATTCCCCGCAATTGATCTGGCAGGAAGACAGCAAAGGGCATTTGCTTTGGGCGAATGATACCTATGCGAACCTGCTGAAACGCCATCGCCAGATGTCGCTTTTCGAGCCGTCGAAATACGCTGGCGACACCCCTGACCGTAGAGTTTCCGTAAAACTGGCTGGCGACCGCAGAGAGCGCTGGTTTGACATTTCTACCGTCAAACACGCAGACGGCTATCTGCACTTTGCCAATGACGCCACCGATGTGGTGCGGGCAGACACAGCACGCACCGAATTCGTCAAAACCCTTGGCAAGACCTTTGCCGAATTATCCATCGGCATCGCCATCTTTGACAACAACAGGCAGTTGACCATGTTCAATCCGGCACTGCTCGATATGACCAACCTTCCGGTCGATTTTCTAAGCGCCAGCCCAACAATCGACACGGTACTCGACCGCTTGCGTGAAATGCGCATGATGCCAGAACCCAAAAACTACGTGACCTGGCGCGAACAATTCACAGCCGTCGAAACGGCCGCCAAGGAAGGTACTTACAGCAAAAACTGGTCTCTTCCCGACGGGCAGACATACCGTGTGACCGGACGGCCCTATCCTGACGGCGCTTTTGCACTTCTGTTCGAAGATATTAGCGCCGAGGTCTCGCTCACGCGGCGTTTCCGGCTGGATATTGAAACAGGGCAGGCCGTCCTTGACACGCTTCCGGACGCGATCGCGGTGTTTTCCTCTGCGGGTACTCTGGTGATGTCCAATCAGGCCTATGCCGATCTCTGGGCCAGCAACACGGACCACATCCTCGAACATCGCGTCCTACAGTCTGAAATGCGCATCTGGAAGAACCAGTCTATTCCATCGCCCATCTGGAACAATCTGTGCGATTTCATCCAGCAGCTTGGTACACGGCAACCTTGGGACGATGATGTTTTGCTGGATGACGGGCGGCAACTTCATTGCCAAGCCAACCCGATTTCGGGCGGCATGACGATGCTGCGCTTCTCTGTCGCGCGGCCAAAACGGCCCGAGTTTACAAAGCTGATGGCCGCTGATCCCGCGATACAATTGATGAAGCGCTGATTTCTGCTTGCAGGCACCGCGCAACCCCATAATGTCGGTGCATGGCCCGCACCCTGTTTGAGTTTTCCCTCGCCGATGAAGGCGCAACCGGCGCATTGGCCTCGCAAATTGCAGCACGGCTTTTGCCTGGCGATACGCTTTTGCTGGAGGGTGAGATCGGGGCCGGAAAATCCGCTTTTGCGCGCGGCGTCATCCGCGCCCGACTTGGCCGGATGGAGGACGTGCCCTCACCCACCTTTACGCTGGTTCAGACCTATGAGGACCCGCGCGGCGATATCTGGCACTGTGATCTTTACCGGTTAACCCACCCTGACGAAGCGCTCGAGTTGGGGCTGGACGAGGCGTTTGAGACCGCCATCTGCCTGATCGAATGGCCGGACAGATTGGGCGATGCCGCCCCTGCATCTGCGCTCTCCCTTTCTTTTCTCGCAAACACCCATGCACACCATGTCACGATCAGCGGCCCAGACCCTTGGCCCGAACGTCTTGAGGGCCTCGATGTCTGACCGTGCCGCTCTTATCGATGAATTTCTGTCCGATACCGTATGGCAGAACTGGACGCGCACAGTTTTGGCCGGCGATGCGTCAGCCCGACGCTATATTCGGCTGACCTCAAATAGCCAGTCAAAAATCCTGATGGATGCACCGCCCGAGAACGGCGAAGATACAGCGCCATTTGTCCAAATCGCCACGCTGTTGCGGAAGGCGGGCTTTGCCGCCCCTGATGTGCTGCGGCATGATGCAAGGACTGGCCTGCTCTTGCTGAGTGATCTTGGCACGGTCGACTATGCCCAACGGTTGCGCCAAACCCCGGCTGACGAAAGCACCCTCTATCACTCCGCCACCACCGTCCTTCTAAGGCTGGAGCAGCTCGCCCCGCCGCCACACCTCAAACATCTGACACCCGCCGTTGGCGCAGAGATGGTCGAGATCGTCGGCACGCATTATGCCCACGCACCCGTTTCGGATCTTTGTGCCGAGGTTCAAAAATCGCTCGAAGAATTCGCACCCGAACCAACCGTTCTGGCGCTGCGCGACTATCACGCCGAGAACCTGATCTGGCGGGCAGATAGAACAGGGATAGATCAGGTCGGCTTGCTTGATTTTCAGGACGCTTTCGTCGCCCCGCCCGGCTATGATCTGGTGTCGCTTTTGCGTGATGCGCGGCGCGATGTCAGCCCTGCAATCGTTGAGGACATGATCACCTATTTCGGCGCACATACCAAAGCAACAACACCATTGCGCACGTCGCTTGCCTGCCTTGGGGTGCAGCGGAACCTGCGCATCCTGGGCGTTTTCGCCCGCTTGGTCAGCACGCTCAACAAACCACGCTACACCGCATTCATGCCCCGCGTCTGGGCACACATCATGCAAGACCTGCAAGATCCCGCACTGGCAACTCTGCGACAGGCGGTGATGGATCTGGTCCCCGAACCCACCGCAACACGGCTTGCGGGGCTTACCACATGACACTGCCGATCCTCTTTTTCGCCGCTGGGCGGGGCACCCGTATGGGGCCGCTGACCAAAGACCGGCCAAAACCCCTGATCAACGTGGCCGGCAAAGCGCTGATCGACTACGCACTCGATATCGCAAACGCGGCCGGGGTTGGCCGGAAAGTCGTGAACGTACATTACCACGGCGAGATGATCCGGCAGCATCTGGCAGGTCAGGACATCACTTTTTCTGATGAGAGTGCACAGCTTCTCGAAACAGGCGGCGGCCTCAAAAAGGCCTTACCACTACTAGAAACCAGTCCCGTCCTGACAATGAACACAGATGCGGTGTGGCAGGGGCCAAACTCGATCACACAAATCCTCAACGCTTGGCGCCCTGAAATGGAGGCGCTGATGCTGCTTGTCGAAAAGAAAGATGTGGTGGGCCATCTGGGCAAAGGTGATTTTAAGATCGACAGCAACGGACGGCTCAAACGCGCGCCAGAGGACATCTACACCGGCCTCCAGATTATCCGGACCGATGTGCTAGGCGAAATCACGGACACTGCGTTTTCCATGAATGCCGCATGGGATAGAATTGCCGCACGCGGCGGGCTTTTTGGCACACGTTTTGTGGGCAAATGGTGCGATGTCGGCCAGCCTGAAAGCATCCCTTTGGCCGAGGATATGCTGCATGTTTGACCCTGGCAAAGCTCCTCGCATCTTTGCGAGTCCCCCCGGCGTGGATTTCGCTGACGGGTTGGTTGCAGGGCTCTTGGACCGCACGGCTGGAATGGCGCCCAATGATCTGGCAAGGATCGAAATCTACGTCAACACAACCCGGATGCAGCGCCGGATCAGGGCCGTCTTTGACGCAGGCCGCGCGAGGTTGCTGCCGCGCATCAGGCTGATCACAGACCTCGCCAATGATCCGGTTTCGCTTGCCTTGCCGCCAGCGGTTTCACCCCTGCACAGGCGGTTGGAATTGTCCCAATTCGTGGCCAAACTATTGGAACAACAGCCCGATCTTGCACCGCGCGCAGCACTCTACGATCTGTCCGACAGCCTTGCGAAACTGATGGACGAAATGCAGGGCGAGGGCGTTAGCCCCGACACGATCGCCAATCTTGAGGTCGCTGACGAATCCGGCCATTGGGAACGCGCGCTGCAATTCGTTAAAATCATCACACGGTATTTTGACGACCAGAACCAAGCGCCCGACAAAGAAGCCCGCCAACGCATGGTCATCGAAGCGCTGGCCGCCCGCTGGCAAGATACGCCGCCGGATCATCCGGTCATCATCGCGGGCTCCACAGGTTCACGCGGCGCGACGGCGCTGTTCATGCAGGCAGTAGCGAAACTGCCACAAGGTGCGATCATCCTGCCCGGTTTTGATTTTGATCTGCCCGCCCATGTCTGGGACGCGATGGACGATGACATGACCGCCGAGGACCACCCGCAATACCGCTTCCGCCGCTTGATGGATCTCATCGGTTTCACGCAGGATGACGTCAAACCATGGTCGGACCACGCACCGGTCCATCCCCAACGCAATGCGCTGGTGTCCCTTTCACTCCGCCCAGCGCCTGTCACCGACCAATGGCTGGCCGAAGGGCCCGACCTTGGCGATCTGCATAAAGCGACCAAAGGCCTGACGCTGGTCGAGGCCGCATCCCCCCGCGCCGAGGCAGAAACCATTGCGCTGCGTCTGCGCCAAGCGGCGCAAGAGGGCATCACAGCCGCGCTGATATCCCCCGACCGTATGCTGACCCGTCAGGTCACGGCGGCCCTGGATCGCTGGAACATCAAACCTGATGACAGCGCAGGCATCCCTCTGGCGCTTTCCCCGCCGGGGCGGTTTCTGCGCCATGTCGCAGACCTTTTCGGCAGGCCCTTAACAGGCGAGGCCTTGCTGACGCTGCTGAAACATCCGCTAAGCCATTCCGAGCACCCCGACCGAGGCGATCATCTGCGCCACACCCGCGATCTGGAATTGCACCTGCGCCGCTTTGGGCCACCGTTTCCGACAGCTGATGACCTTATGACTTGGGCCAAAAACGGATCTGGGCGCGCGGAATGGGGCGCATGGCTTGCCGGTCTTGTGACAGGGCTGGAAACGGTTGGCGCAAAACCGCTCGCTGATCATCTCAGCGATCATCTGGCACGCGCAGAACAACTCGCCGCTGGGCCGGAGGTCGATGGCACAGGCGGTCTTTGGTACGAGGCCGCAGGACGCGAGGCCCGCAAGATTTGCGACAACCTGATACAGGCCGCCAGCGCCGGCGGCACCATGACCGCGCGCGATTACACTGCTCTTTTCAGTGCTGTCATCGCCGAGGGCGTCGTGCGCGACAGGGACGCGGGCCACCCCGGTATTCTGATCTGGGGCACGCTCGAGGCACGGGTGCAGGGCGCGGATCTGACCATCCTTGGCGGCATGAACGATGGCGTCTGGCCCGAGGCACCACCACCTGATCCGTGGCTCAATCGCGTGATGCGGGCCAAAGCGGGGCTCTTGCTGCCGGAACGCCGGATCGGTCTGTCTGCGCATGATTACCAGCAGGCGGTTGCCGGGCGCGAGGTCTGGATCACACGGGCGAAACGTTCGGCGGACGCAGAAACCGTCCCGTCCCGCTGGGTAAACCGGCTGACAAACCTGCTCAAAGGATTACCCGAACAGGGTGGGGAGGACGCGCTGAAAGCCATGCGCGAAGAGGGTGATCGCTGGTGCGCAATGGCAGAAACCCTCTCTGCGCCTGATCGAAACACCGCACTGGAACCGCGTCCTGCACCCTGTCCGCCAATTGAAGCAAGACCCAAGAAGTTTTCGGTCACGGAAATCAAAACCCTGATCCGCGATCCCTTTGCGATCTATGCACGCAAAACCCTGCGGCTAAGGGCGCTTGACCCGCTGGTGCCCACCGCCGATGCCCCTTTGCGCGGCACGCTGATCCATCGAATCCTTGAAATCTTTATTGCTGCGGGCCACGGCCCCGATGACCGAGCAGCTCTCCTGAAAATCGCTGAAGACGTGTTCGAACAAGATTGCCCATGGCCGACAATCCGTGCGCAATGGATGGCCCGACTGGCCCGATCTGTCGATCAGTTCCTCGCCGATGAAGGCGCGCGTCAGGCGCTGGCCCCTGACCGGTTGCTTGAAAAATTCGGTGAAATCATCGTCGCCCCGTCCGGCGTAACGCTGACCTGCAAAGCCGACCGGATTGATCTGACACCATCAGACGAAGCGTTGATCTATGACTATAAGACCGGTGCCGTGCCTACCGGCCCGCAGCAGGAAAAATTCGACAAACAACTCTTGCTCGAGGCCGCGATGGTCGAACGCGGCGCGTTCCGTGATGTGGGTAGCAAACCAGTTCTGGCGGCCACGTTTATCGGCGTAAACACCACGATGAAAAACAGCGATGCGCCACTGGACAAACACCCGCCCGAACAGGTCTGGGAAGAACTCGAAGCGCTTTTCGCGGCATGGCAAGACATCAGCCGCGGTTACACCGCCCGCCTCGCGCTGTTTTCGAAAACCGACATCAGCGACTATGACCACCTCTCCCGCTTTGGCGAATGGGACACGCATGATGCGCCGACCCCGCAGGTGCTGACATGATCCGCGACGAGGCCACCCAAAGACAGGTCGATGCCGCCAATCCCGGCACCTCGACATGGCTCTCTGCCAATGCCGGATCGGGCAAAACCCGCGTGCTGACTGACCGTGTTGCACGGTTGTTGCTGGATAAGGTGTCGCCCCAGAATATCCTGTGCCTGACCTATACCAAAGCTGCTGCCGCCGAGATGCAGAACCGGCTGTTCCAGCGCCTTGGCGAATGGGCAATGATGCCCGAAGATGACTTGCGCCGCGCCCTGCAAACGCTTGGCATTGATCGCGCCATTGATGCCGCACAACTGGCACAGGCACGCACCCTCTTCGCCCGCGCCATTGAAACCCCCGGTGGACTGAAAATCCAGACCATCCACTCGTTCTGTGCGGGCGTCCTACGGCGGTTTCCACTTGAAGCACAGGTCAGCCCGCAGTTCCGCGAGATGGAAGACCGCGCTGCCGAAATCCTCCGCGCCGAGGTGGTGGATGAAATGGTCTTGGGGCCAAGGGCAGAGGTCGTGCACAAACTGCTTGCGCTGTTCACAGGCGATGATCTGGCAAAGTTCACCGCCGAGATTGCAGGGAAGGGCGACCATTTCACACAAGAGCCGGATCTTGCGCGGCTTTGCGATATCCTGGAAATACCGCAAGGGCTGACGGTTGAAACGCTCTACAATAATATCTTTGACAAGGACCTGATTGCGCAGTTCATCAACGCTTGTGCCGCCGGATCGGTCACCGACGTCAAAGCCGCAAACGCCCTCCGCCCGCTGCTGTCAGGGTCCCTTTCACCGCATGACGCGCTTGCCATCCTTGAAAATGTCTTTCTGTTCGGAGAGGGCGCCGCCGCTCCTTTTGGCGCCAAGATTGGCAAACTGCCCACCAAGAAAACCCGCGAAGCAAACGCCGAACTTATGGAACAGATTGAGCCGATCATGGGGCAGGTCGAGGACATGCGCCCCTATCGCCTCGGCCTCATCGCGTTTGACCGCACCATCGCACTTTACAATTTCGCCCGCGTCTTTGTGCCCGCCTACGCCGCGCGCAAACTGGCGATGGGGATGCTCGATTTCGACGATCTGATCCGCAAAGCCAAGGCGCTTTTGACCGACCGCGATGTGGCGCAGTGGGTGCTGTTCCGGCTTGATGGTGGCATCGACCACATTCTTGTCGATGAAGCACAGGACACCAGCCCGACCCAATGGGCAGTGATCGAACAATTGACCCAGGAATTCGCCACAGGCGAGGGCGCGCGCATGGACCGCGAGCGCACGGTTTTCATCGTCGGTGATAAAAAGCAGTCGATCTATTCGTTCCAGGGGGCGGATCCGGCAGCCTTTGACAAGATGAAGGCCTATTTCGAGGCGACCCATGCCGCGATTTCGAAACCATTCAACGAGACCTCTCTCGACTATTCATTCCGCTCTTCGCAGGCCATCCTGACGGTGGTGGACAAGACATTCACAGGTGACCGCGCGGCGGGCATGGACGACAACCTGAACCACCGCGCGTTTAAGGAAAACATGCCCGGTCGTGTTGATCTGTGGCCCGTGATCGAGAAATCCGAGGCCGCGCCCGACCGCGAATGGTTCAAGCCCGTCGACGAACCCAGCAGCACCGACCACACCGTTCTGATGGCCCAGCGCGTGGCGGAAAAGATCAAATATATGATCGCCCAAGAAACCATCCCCGAAGAGATAGAAAACACTGGCGACTTTATCCGTCGCCCGATCACCGAAGGCGATTTCCTAATCCTCGTGCAGCGCCGATCCGAGCTTTTCGCCGAAATCATCCGCGCCTGCAAATCGGCGGGCCTGCAAATTGCGGGTGCCGACAGGCTGCGTGTGGGGGCAGAACTTGCGGTCAAAGACCTAGCCGCGGTGCTGCGGTTTCTGGCCCTGCCCGAAGACGATCTGTCACTTGCCGCCGCTCTGCGATCACCGCTGTTCGGCTGGAGCGAGCAAGATCTTTTCACCCTCGCGCACCATCGCCCCGACAAGGCCTATCTATGGGAAACCCTGCGCAACGCGGACCACCCCGAAACGCTGGCGATCCTGAATGATCTGCGCAGTAAGGCGGATTTCCTGCGCCCTTACGACCTGATCGAACGTATCCTCACCCGCCATGACGGGCGGCGCAAATTACTGGCGCGACTAGGGCCAGAGGCGGAGGACGGGATCGACGCGCTGCTGTCGCAGGCACTTGCCTATGAAAATACAGCTGTGCCGAACCTCACCGGATTTTTGTCGTGGATGGACACCGATGATCTCGAGGTCAAGCGCCAGATGGACGGCCAAGGCGACCAGATCCGCGTGATGACGGTGCATGGCGCAAAGGGGCTTGAGGC
Source organism: Yoonia rosea (assembly GCF_900156505.1). NCBI lineage: Bacteria > Pseudomonadati > Pseudomonadota > Alphaproteobacteria > Rhodobacterales > Paracoccaceae > Yoonia > Yoonia rosea. The sequence goes on from NZ_FTPR01000002.1 coordinate 320,631, forward strand.
ACCCATTGTGATCCTGCCCGATACCGCGAAACGCGATGTGCAGGTCAAACAGGAAGTCCTGCCAGCGGATGACCATGTCATCTGGAAGCCCCCTGCCAGATCTGCATCCCCTGCGGTCATGGCCCTGCGCGATGATGTCGTTGCTAAACAAACCCGCGAACGCCTGCGCCTGCTCTACGTCGCGATGACCCGCGCCGAAAAATGGCTGATCGTCGGGGCGGCAGGTGATGTGGGCGAGGGCGATGCAAGCTGGTACAATATCGTCGCCGACGGCATGCGCGCATGCGGTGACTATGATGCAAAATTGGGTGATCTTGATCTGCGGCGTGTGTCCGAACTGGCATGGGATGCGCCCGCCCTGCAAGAAAAGTCACCCGTCGAGAAAACGCAGGTCACGCTGCCCGCATTCGGTGAACTCCCCGTTCCGGTACAGACCAAGACCATCTCGCCTTCTGAACTGAAAGGCGACAAAATCCTCAAAGGTGATCCCGCGGGTGACAACGAAGAAGACGCGATGGAGCGCGGCACGCAGATCCATAAACTCCTTGAGCATCTGCCGATGGCCGCCCCTGCAGACCGGCACGCCCTTGGTCTGCAACTTTTGCAAAATGATGACACGACCTTGGTTGCAGAGGTGATGGCACTGATCGACAACCCTGATCTGGCTTGGATCTGGGACGCTGATGCCTTGAACGAGGTCGACATCACCGCCGACATTCCCCGACTTGGCCGCATCCATGGCACAATTGACCGCCTGCTGATCGGGCCCGATACAATCACCGCGATCGACTATAAATCGAACCGTTTGGTACCGACAAAGCCCGAGGATACGCCCATCGGTCTTGCGCGCCAACTCGCCGCCTATGACAGCGCGCTCCGGCAAATCTATCCCGATCATACAATCAGGACCGCTATTCTCTGGACCCACACCGGAACCTTGACCACTTTATCGCAAGAGCATCTTCACGAAGCCCTGAACACGCTTGCGGCATCTTGACCATCACGGACAGGGTACCTAGTTTCCCACTTCAACGCATTTCGCCAAGGAGCACCCCAATGGCAACCGTAGCAGTAACCGACGCAACCTTTGACGCCGAAGTCCGCCAGTCCGATATCCCCGTTGTTGTGGATTTCTGGGCAGAATGGTGTGGCCCTTGCAAACAGATCGGCCCCGCTCTGGAAGAGCTGTCAGCCGAAATGGAAGGCCGCGTGAAGATCGTCAAAGTGAACGTGGACGAAAACCCCAATTCACCCGCACAAATGGGCGTGCGTGGCATTCCTGCGCTTTTCGTCTTCAAGAATGGCGAAGTTGTCTCGAACAAAGCAGGCGCAGCACCCAAGGCAGCAATTCAAGGCTGGATCGAAGAGTCGATCTAAGCGCTACGCGCATCAGGTATCAAAGGGCGTCCCATGCGGGCGCCCTTCTTCGTTCAAACGGGCCAACCGTGGCCGCGCAACACATTGCGAATCTTCTTGGCTGCCTCTGGCCTACCTGCGTTAATGGCCCGCTGCTGGAGGAACCAGAAAAGATAGGCCGCAAAATCCGGCCTGTGGCCATGGACCAGATCAAACGCGCTTTCGGCACCAATGTCGGCCACGTTCAGCGCAATATGGTGAAAGTCCGATTTCCCGAACAGAATGAGCGGCTTACCGAAGAAATACCCCTCAAAACCAACAGCCGAATTCTGCGTCACGATGTAATCGCAGTTCTTCAAATTCTGGTTTGTGCCTTGTTCGTCAAGCGTGAGGCGGTCTTCACTCGCGACCAGCGCCGCCAATGCATGGCGCTCTTCTGCAGAATATGTCTCGGATGGGTGAAGCGTCACAACGATATGTTTGTTTGGCTCTTCCTCCAGGACCGTTTTGACCATCTCCAAAGGGCTACAGGATTGAAAAGACCGCCGGCGCAAAAGCTGCCCTTGCAAGGGCACATAGACAAAGCCGTCCTGCCGGGCGTTGAGCGGCGCTTCATCGAACAGACGTTGCCGCCAGAACCGGTAGAAATTTGCGGCCTTGCGCGGATCAACCGCGGCCGGATCGAACCGCTCTTTCGCAACAGGCCATTCCCAACGCTCGGCCTCTTTCTCGATATGCCAGAACGGATAGATATAGGTTTTGCGAAACGTCAGGCCGCGCCCGTTCGCTGGCGGGTCCATCAGATAAAGCCCGCGCCCCGGCCGCGCGTGGGCACGCAAACGCGCGAAATCATCGTCGTCGTCATAATCAACCGAAAGCCCAGCGCCGCTCAGCACCTCGCTCACCTTCTTGATAAAATTGTGATCGCCGCGCTCGGCCTGATTGCGCAGCTGCAATGGTAGGTAAAATGTCACGGTGTCACGGGCGCTCATGCGGCGAAAGCTAGCCGCGCGTGTCGGCATGAACAAGCCATGCGGGGTTGTTTGCCCGCATTTGGCCCGCCATATATGCAAAAGCGACAAGGAGCAGATGATGGCAAGTGAAGAATTTCCCGGCTGGCACGGAACGACAATCATCGGTGTCCGCAAAGGTGGACAGGTTGTGATTGCCGGTGATGGCCAAGTCAGCCTTGGACAGACCGTCATCAAAGGCACGGCGCGCAAGGTCCGGCGCCTGTCACCCGGCGGGCAGGACGTGATCTGCGGGTTTGCCGGATCAACGGCCGATGCCTTTACCCTGCTTGAACGTCTGGAAAAGAAACTCGAAGCCACCCCCGGGCAACTGGCCCGCGCCAGTGTTGAACTGGCCAAGGATTGGCGCACCGACAAATACCTGCAAAAGCTCGAAGCGATGCTGATTGTCAGTGACGGATCAGAGCTATTCGTGATCACCGGTGCCGGTGATGTGCTGGAGCCAGAACACGATATTGCCGCCATCGGATCGGGCGGAAACTATGCGCTGGCTGCTGGCCGCGCCTTGATGGGCACCGATAAGGATGCCGAAACAATCGCCCGCGAAGCTATGGCGATTGCCGCTGACATCTGTGTTTACACCAACGGCAACCTGACGGTTGAGACAATCAAAGCATGATTGAACGTGACGATCTCCGCGCCGCTGTCGGCAGTGGTCTGCTGTCGGAAAAGCAGGCCGCAGACCTGATCAGCCTGTCCGACAGCCGCCGTGGCGCGCGTGAGAACCTGAATCCGGGGGATGAACCCTTCGAGCTGTTCAAAGGATTCAACGAGATTTTCATCGTTGTCGGCCTCTTGATCCTTTCATCTGGCTGGTGGGGTGTTTCCATGCTTGTTTTCAATGACCGTGTCGTCAATCTGCAAGAGTTTGCTATGTGGTCCTCGCTTTCGACCGGCGGTGTTTTGTGGATGTTGTCGGAGTATTTTATCCGGAAAAGACGGATGATCGCGCCTGCGATTTTTCTGTCGATACTGTTTGCCGGAAATGCCGCCTTCGGTTTTGTGGCTGTCTTGTCCGAACCATTTATGATCGCGCAAAACGATTATTCGAGCGTGCCTTTCCCGTTGTTGCTCGCCACGCTTGCACTTGCAGTTTACTGGTGGCGCTTCCGTGTTCCTTTTGCCATGGCGATGATTGCCTTGGGCCTTTTCGCAGTCGCTATCGTCTTTGCCGCCAGCCGCGAAGGACGCACCGCGGACCTGAGCGAGTTTTTCCTACTCTCGGCAGGCGGGCCCTTTGCATGGATCACGCTGGTGCTGGGTGTCCTCGTCTTCGCCGTCGCCATGGCCTTCGACATGAGCGACCCACATCGTGTGACACGCCGTTCAGCCAACGGATTTTGGCTGCACATGGTTGCGGCACCCGCGTTGGTGAACACCATGGCGCTTTCGCTTATGGGGCAATCCAACCTGATCCTTCTTATCGTTCTTGCGATGTTTGCCATCGTCGCCATCGTCATCGACCGCAGGTCGTTCCTGATTGCCGCCATAGGATATATCGTGGCGCTTGGGGCAGCTATTTTTGACGGTGCCGGAACAGCCCCAACCATCCTGATCCTTGGCGTCGTCCTGCTTCTTCTTGGTGCATTCTGGGAACGGATCCGCGCACGCATCCTGCGCGTGATGCCCGGATTTATCCCGCTGCACCGTCTTCCTCCTTCTCAAGTTTAAGGTTCATTCATGACTGACCTCACGCCTCGCGAAATTGTCTCTGAACTTGACCGGTTCATCATCGGCCAGAAGGATGCCAAACGCGCCGTTGCTGTCGCACTGCGCAATCGTTGGCGGCGCAAGCAATTGGGCGATGACCTGCGCGATGAGGTTTACCCGAAAAATATCCTGATGATCGGACCAACCGGTGTGGGCAAAACCGAAATCTCGCGCCGTTTGGCAAAACTGGCGCGCGCGCCATTCCTGAAAGTCGAGGCGACGAAATTCACCGAAGTCGGGTATGTCGGCCGCGATGTCGAACAGATCATCCGCGATCTGGTCGATACCGCAATCATCGACACCCGCGAACACATGCGCGAAGACGTCAAAGCCAAAGCGCGTGCCGCCGCCGAAGAACGGGTGATCACCGCAGTTGCAGGCACCGATGCGCGCGAAGGCACACGCGATATGTTCCGCCGCAAACTCAAATCAGGCGAGCTTGATGACACTATCATCGAGCTTGAGTTAACCGACAATTCCAACCCCATGGGCGGTTTCGAAATCCCCGGCCAGCCCGGCGGTATGGGCGGCATGATGAACCTTGGTGATCTGTTCGGCAAAGCCATGGGTGGCCGGACGGTCAAAAAGCAGATGACCGTCGCCGATAGCTATGACGCGCTGATTGCCGATGAGGCCGACAAGTTACTGGATGATGAAACCGTCACCAAAGCCGCACTTGAAGCGGTTGAGCAGAACGGCATCGTCTTTCTGGACGAGATCGACAAGGTTTGCGCCCGCGCTGATGCGCGCGGTGCTGATGTATCCCGCGAAGGTGTGCAGCGTGATCTGCTTCCCTTGATCGAAGGCACGACCGTGTCCACAAAACACGGGCCAATCAAAACCGACCATATCCTGTTCATCGCCTCGGGCGCGTTCCACGTAGCCAAACCGTCTGACCTTCTGCCCGAACTGCAAGGTCGCCTGCCCATCCGTGTCGAACTGCGTGCCCTGACGGAGGATGATTTCGTGCGTATCCTGACTGAAACCGACAACGCGCTGACCCTGCAATACACAGCCCTGATGAAGACCGAAGAGGTCACCGTGACCTTCACTGAAGACGGGATAAAAGCACTGGCCAAAATCGCCGCAGAAGTGAACGAAGCGGTTGAAAACATCGGCGCGCGCCGCCTTTACACTGTGATCGAGCGGGTGTTCGAGGACCTGTCATTTAATGCCCCCGACCGTGCCGGTGATAATATCGCTGTCGATGCGGCCTTTGTCGAAGAACACTTGGGCGAACTATCCCGCTCAACCGACCTCAGCCGCTACGTGCTTTGACCAAAAAATTCCGCTTTTAACTTTGGCATAGTCGGATCATTTAGAGCAGATGACCCGACAGCCGAGTTACCTTCGTTTCATACGCGACAATCTCCCGTTCCTTGCAACGGGATTTTTGTTGTCGTTTCTGTCCAGCTTTGGCCAGACATTTTTTATCTCGATCTTTGGCGGTGAAATCCGTGAAGCCTACGGGCTGACCAACGGTGAATGGGGGCTGACCTATATGATCGGCACAGGTGCCTCGGCGGTGGTGATGGTCTTTGCGGGCGGTCTGGCTGACAGGTTTCGGGTGCGGACATTGGGGATCGTCGTGGTCCTGCTTCTTGCGTCCGCCTGCCTGTTCATGGCCTTCAATAGCATTGTCGCGCTGCTGCCTTTCGTGATTTTCGCGCTGCGTTTCACAGGCCAAGGCATGACCACCCATGTCGCCACCGTCGCCATGTCCCGCTGGTTTATTGCCACGCGCGGCCGCGCGCTGGCGGTTGCCGCCTTTGGCTTTATGCTGGGCGAGGCTGCACTCCCGCTGACGATGGTCTGGCTCAAATCCATGATTGAGTGGCGGACACTCTGGGTCTGTTTCGCTGTTTTCTGTGTGTTGGCCTGTTTTGTCCTCTACCGTCTTCTCCGTTTGGAGCGCACACCGCAATCCATGGCGGAAACCGCGCAATCGACAGGGATGGGGGGGCGCCATTGGACACGCAGCGATGCACTGCGCCATCCTCTGTTCTGGGCGATGGTGCCGGCTGTCATGTCATTTTCGGGTTTCGGGACAGCTTTCTGGTTCCATCAGGTGCATTTTGCGGAAATCAAAGGCTGGTCACACCTTGCACTTGTCTCGGTGTTCCCTTTGGGCACCGCGGCACTTCTCATCTCGACCATCGGCTACGGCTGGGCAGTTGACCGTTTCGGTGCAACGCGGCTTTTGCCAATTTACCTGATTCCACTGGTGATCGCCTTTATCCTGCATTGGTACGCGCCGTCACTGGGTTGGACCGCGCTCGCAGTCATGCTGATGGGGATAGCGGGCGGTGGTCAGGCAACATTACTCAACGCGTGCTGGGCCGAGTTTTATGGCACACGGCATATTGGTGCGATCAAAGCGGCAGCGGCGGCTTTGATGGTGCTCGGGTCCGCCATTGGGCCGGGCCTGAGCGGTTGGTTGATTGACAAAGGTATCGGGTTTGAACAGCAACAATTAGGCTATGCTGCTACTTTTGCTTTCGCCGCCCTGATACTGATCATTCCGACACGCAAGGCGCGACAGGCTTTAGCGGTTTCGCTTTAAATACACGTAATATGCACCATGGCCGCCATGTCTGATATGCGCTGGCGTCACCTGCAAAATCGCCTGCGACAATGGCGGCAGCGCAAGCCACTGCGGCACCTGATGCCGCAAGACGCCATGCCGTGTCGGGATCGGTCCGCCATCATCACGGTCTTTTCCTTTCCCAGTAATCACCAGAACCAACCGCCGGCCCTGCGATTGCGATCCAAGGATGAAAGATACCAATGCCGGATGTGCCTGTGCCATCGTCATGCCGTGCAAATCAATCCGCCCCTCGGGTTTCAGCTTGCCACGCTTCATTTTCCCGAAAGACTTGTTGTCCATATTGACGGGCGAGGCGGCCAAGCGCTCAACAAGGGGGCGCATGATGTCATGGGGCCGCGCGGCGTTTGTTTTTTGCCCGACGCGGAAATCCGGCACAGGTTCGCGGATATCAGCAGGTTTTGGTTTCGGTTTTGCTGCCAACTCTGGCGCACGCGTTTTGCGCTTGGGATCAAGCGGTGTAGCGCGTTCTGCCACGCGATCCCAAAGCGCGCGTTCTTCGGATGAAAGGTGCCGTGGCTTGCGCATCAGCTTTCCACCAGTTGCGCGGGCAATAACACAACCATCCGCCCGCCATCCTTGATCCGGCCGGCCCGCAAACCTGCTTCTGGACCGGTTCCGAAAAAGATATCCGCCCGTTGCGCCCCTTTGATCGCGCCACCTGTATCTTGCGCAATCATCAGGCGTTGCATTGGCAGATCACCGTCCTTTTCAATCCAGACAGGGGCACCCAGCGGCACAAAAGCGGGGTCAATAGCGATAGACCTGCCAGCGGTAATGGACCGGTTCATCGTTCCCAAAGGTCCTTGATGGGCAGGAATTTCGCTGACCTCGCGAAAAAACACATAGCTTTCGTTTTCCAGCAAAAGCGCACGGCCCGCTTCACCGTTCGCATGCACCCAATCGCGGATCGCGTCGGCAGAAACCTGATCCGGCCCGAACACCCCACGGGCCACCAACAGCTTACCAATCGAGGTATAGGGCCGCCCGTTTTTTCCACCAAACCCCACACGCATCATGCTGCCATCAGGCAGACGAATGCGACCGGACCCCTGCACCTGAAGAAAGAACACATCAACAGGGTCTGTCAGCCAAGCCAGTTCAAGCCCGCGATTTGCAAGGATACCGTCCTGGTCTATTTCGCGGCGCGCATGGTTGAGGTCGTCCGGTCTGGTATAAATCGGATAGCGATAGGGTTCACCGCGTTCGCGCGATCCGGTCAGTTCGGGCTCATAGTATCCGGTGAACAACGTCGGATCTCCGTCTTCGATCAAAACCGGTCGAAAGAATTCCTCAAAGAACCCACGCGGCGCGGGGTCTGCGCGGGCAATCTCATGTAGCGTCGCCCAGGCGGGGCCATCCATATCGCCACAGGTGGTCTTGAAAACATCAAAGGCGGCCTGATGATTATCATCACGCCACCCTTTCAGCTGATCAAACGCCAGCGTGGTATATCTTGGTTCCGCCATCGCACCGCCCATCTGCCTGCAGGGTCAGGCAGCCACCAAACCCTGCCAAGGGTTATTCACCCGTTGCAACCAGCCGCCAGTTCGGATCACCAGAATCCATTTTGCGGGCAAAGGTCCATGTGTCCTTCTGGCGTTTGATCTCTTTTTCGCTGCCTTCGATAATGTCGCCCGCGCTGTCACGTACGATAGAGGTCATTTCGCTCTTGAATTGCACGGAAACCTCGGCCTCGTTCGTGGTATCGTCAAATTCGGCGGCAACCAGTTTCATATCACTGATACCGATAAACTTGGCGTCGATGGTCAAGCCCTGACGTTGCCGTTCATCAACGACCGACGCGAATGCTTCGTAAACGTCCTCAGAAATGAACGGCACGATTTCATCAAGATCACCCTTTTCAAAGGCCATCAGGATCATCTCATAGGCGCCACGGGCACCGCCCAGGAATTCGCTTACGTTGAACGACGGATCAACGCGTTTCATGCTGGCCAAAGCCTTGGCCGAAACAGAATCTTCTTCAACGTGATCGGTGATGTCGAGATCAGGGCCACCTTCGATCACATCAAATTCCGGCTTGCCGATACGGCTTGACGGTTCAGGACGCGCAACGGGTGGCTTTTCAAAACCTTCGCGGGTGCCAAGAACACCACGCAGACGCAAAATCAAGAAAACAGCGATGCCAGCTAGCACCAAGAGCTGAATAATTGGAGAGTTCATCGGGACCTCGTTCAGGGGAAGGCATGGAAACACGCCCTTTCGTTCCCTATGTAGGTCGCAGGCAGGCCCAAGTCCACCTTAGGCCCGCACATGTTATGAAAGGCTCGGATAATGTGGCTGTTAATTGCGTTTATCGCAGTCCCGATGATCGAAATTGCGCTGTTTATACAGGTCGGCGGCCTGATCGGCGTCTGGTGGACCCTCTTGATTGTCCTTCTGACGGCGATCACCGGGTCTTATCTGGTCCGTAACCAGGGCCTGCGTGAGTTGGGCAACCTGCAGAAGTCTTTTACAGAGCTCGACGACCCGACAGAACAGCTTGCCCACGGGGCAATGATCCTTTTTGCCGGTGCGTTGCTTTTGACACCCGGATTTTTCACCGATGTGGTCGGTCTTTTGCTTCTAGTCCCAAGCTTCAGGCGCGCCGCTTTCGTCTGGGCCAAATCCCGCGTGAATGTGCAGCGCTTTGAAATGGGCGAGACCCCGCACCAACGCCCTCAGCAACCAAATGATCGTGTGATCGACGGTGAATTCGAAGACGTCACACCGCAGAAGAACCGGCCGGAGGGCCCTTCAAACTGGACGCGGGATTGAGCCTGCTCTTTTAGGCTGATAGGAACGCGCGAACCTTATTCAACTGGAGCAGTTTCCAATGTCCGATACACCTGAAAACGGTGCCGCCGCCCAACCCGCCGCCGCCCAAGTCACGAACCGTGTTCTTGCACAATACATCCGCGATATGTCTTTCGAGAATATCCTGGCGCAAAAAGGCGTCACAGGTGATGCACAACCAGAGATTCAGGTGCAGGTGAACCTTGATGCACGCAAGCGCGGCACCGAAAACCAGTACGAAGTGATCACAAAGCTGAACATCACCAGCAAGACCAAGGAAAAAGGCGATCCGCTTTTTGTGCTTGAACTTGAATATGCTGGCGTTTTCCTCGTGCAGGGCGTTCCGGAAGAGCAAATGCATCCCTTCCTGCTAATCGAATGTCCGCGCATGACCTTCCCGTTCGTGCGCCGGATCGTCAGCGACGTCACACGTGACGGGGGCTTTCCGCCGCTGAACCTTGATACGATTGATTTCCTTGCGCTTTACCGCTCCGAGCTGGCCCGCCGGACAGAAGCCGAAAAAGCAAAAGCCAACTAGGCCTTAGTTTTTCCAAATTGCGCCGTCGCCCAGCTTTTCGATGAAAGCAGCATGGGCGGCGGCTTCTTCTTTTGTGATCCGCGGCGCAAGCGGTTCCTGACGCGGCATCGGGCGCCAATCATCGGCACCGCCACTTGCGTTTCGGCTGCGGGTATCTGTTGCCAATGCAAAATCCGGCTGTCGGCCACCGATCAGTTCCAGATAAACCTCTGCCAAGATCTCACTATCCAACAGCGCGCCGTGCAATGTCCGCGAGCTGTTGTCGATGGCAAAGCGCCGGCACAGCGCATCCAATGACGCGGGTGAGCCCGGAAATTTGCGGCGTGCAATGGCAAGCGTATCGATGGCCTGATCCATCGGCAAAAGCGGGCGATTGAGCCAGCCCAATTCGGCATTGAGAAATTTCATATCGAATGCCGCGTTATGGATCACCAGTTTTGCATCACCGATGAAATCCACGAAATCCTGTGCAATATCCTTGAAAAGTGGCTTATCGCGCAGCGTTTCTTGCCCCGGCTTGGGCTCTTGCGGTGGTTCCAGCAGATCGGGACCGATCCCGTGCACGCCAAACGCCTCTGCCGGCATCGACCGCTGGGGGTTGATATATTGATGATATGTGCGGCCCGTCGGGACGTGGCCCATCAGTTCAACTGCACCGATTTCGACAATGCGGTCACCCTCATGGGGTTCAAAACCGGTGGTTTCCGTATCAAGTACGATTTCACGCATCTGTTTGCCCTGTCAGTTTCGCAATCAGGTGTCGCACGGCCTGTCGGGTGTCGTCCAGTGTCAGGGTTTCAATAATGTGGTCCGCACAGGCCCGTTTTTCAGCATCCGGTATTTGGCGTTCCAAAATCCGCTGAAACTGGCTTTCGGTCATACCCGGGCGGGCCATGACCCGTTCTCTTTGCACATTTGCAGGGGCTGTGACGACAAGAACAGAGGACAACCAGTTCTGTGCACTGGTTTCAAATAGCAACGGGATATCGAGAACGACCAATGGGTCACTATGTGAGGCAAGAAACGCCGCGCGGTGCTCTGCGACCAGCGGATGCACGATCTCTTCGAGTTTTCCCATAACACTGAGATCATCCGCGATCATTTCCTTGAGCCGGTCACGGCTGACATGACCGTCCTCAATCGCCTCGGGTAATGCGGCGCTGATGGGGCCAACTGCCGCGCCACCTTTGGCGTAAAGCGCATGTACTGCTTCGTCCGCGTCCCACACGGGGATCCCTTCGTCACGAAACATCTGGGCTGTTGTAGATTTTCCCATTCCAATCGAACCGGTTAATCCCAACAGATGTGTCATGCGAGCACCGCCGCGCGGGTCGCATCATCAACCTCTGGCCTTTTCCCGAACCATCGTTCAAAGCCAGGCACGCCCTGATGCAACAACATCCCGAGGCCATCGACCGTTCGGGCGCCTTTCGCTTCAGCCGCTTTCAGAAACGGCGTCCGCAAAGGATTATACACGATGTCAGTCACGACCGCGTCTTTCGAGAGCGCATCAAGCGATACTTTGAATTCCTGCGCGCCAACCATACCAAGCGATGTGGTATTGATCACGGTGTTCGCACCATCAAGCATCTGATCGGCCTGTACCCAGTCTACCACTCTCACACGGGCGCCAAAATCAGCGCGCAAGGCCTCGGCCTTGGGTCGGGTCCGGTTTGCAATGATGATTTCGGGAACACCGGCGTCAGCAAGGGCCACAATAATCGCACGCGCAGCACCACCTGCCCCGAAAATGGCGGCCGGGCCTGCCTTAGGGTCCCAGTCCGGTGCACCCTGACGGACATTTGCCATGAAACCATAGCCATCGGTGTTATCTGCGAAAATACGCCCATCTTCTTTGAAAATCAGGGTATTTGCAGCACCAATCAGCGTGGCGCGATCTGTGATTTGATCGGCAAACTGCATCACACTCACTTTATGCGGCAAAGTGACATTCGCGCCGATAAATCCCTGCTTTGGAAGATCACGCAAAGTGCTTTCAAGTGCATCTTCCGAGACCTGAAGTGCCGTATATTCACCTTCAATGCCGTAACGTTTGAGCCAATAGCTATGCAGCTTTGGTGACAGCGAATGACTGATTGGATTGCCGATAACACCGGCGCGGGGAATACTGGTCATGACGGTAATGTTCCGCGAAGTGTCAGATATGACAAGAGTTCTAAGAGCGGCAAACCGAGGACGGTGAAATAATCTCCTTCAATGCGTGTAAAAAGTCGCACTCCTTCTTCTTCAAGCTTATAGGCGCCAACAGAATGGCGGATACTGTCCCAGTTCCGGTCGACATAATCCGCAAGATAAGTGTCGGACGCGTCGCGCATATGCAGCCGGACGACGCCAACATGACGCCAAAGCGGTTTTCCTTCACCATAGATCACAGCAGCTGACAAAAGCTGGTGTTTTTGACCGCGAAGGGACTGAAGCTGCGACAGGGCCTCGGCGGGTGTTTCGGGCTTGTTGAAAATTTGCGGGCCTAGCGCAAGAACTTGATCGCAGCCAATCACCAGGGCATCTGGGTGACGCGCCGCAACACGCTGGGCTTTCAATTCTGCCAGCGTATCGGCAATATCGCGGGGGCTGGCAGTTTCAGCCAAAAGGGACGCGCGCACAGCGTCCTCATCGACGCGGGCAACGGAAACGTCAAAATCGAGGCCTGCGTTTTTCAGCAATTGCGCGCGGATTTCCGAGCCTGATGCAAGAATGATCTGGTCGCTCATGTGGATAACCTTTTGGACAAGTCTTGTGTCGACGCGCGGATTGATACGGGCATAACTAGCAGGCTGCAGCGTTTTGTGTAGAACAGACCTGTCCCAAATTGCACCACAGGGTTTTTTCCACGGTGGGTATGAATAAGTCGGGCCTGTGGAAGAATCGGGTTGATGAGAGAGTCAATGCTGTAACCGACCGGATTACGTAGAAAAATATACTCCACAAGACATTGTTTTTAAATAGTTTATTTTGCAATCTGTTCTCTTCAGCTGTTACCTTAGAGAAATCCCACCTTGGGATAAATCTGAGGATGAAAAAACAACCCACAGAAAATCGGGTGACAAACAACAACATCATCTTTTCTTTCTCTTTATATTTATTATGGAAGAGCAGGGCAAAGAAGGCATAAGCACATGATGGATTTTTTGAGTGGTATCTATCCGTGGATCAAGGCACTCCATATCATGGCAGTGCTCGCATGGATGGCTGGCTTGTTCTATCTGCCGCGCCTGTTTGTTTATCATGCCGAGAAAGCGACTGTTGGATCAGAGCTTGATCAGACTTTTCAGATCATGGAAGAGAAACTTCTGCGGGTGATTATGAACCCAGCAATGATCGTTGCATGGATTGCCGGTCTGATCATGATCGGTTTGGGTGCGTTTGACTGGGGCGCGGCCTGGTCGTGGGTCAAGCTTGTCTCGGTGATTTTGATGACCGGTGCGCATGGCTGGATGAGTGCGCGACGCAAAGAGTTTGCAGCGGGCACAAATACACGGTCAGGGCGGACGTACCGGTTATTTAACGAGGTGCCCACCGTTTTGATGGTCTTGATCGTTGTCGCAGTAATTGTGCGGCCCTTTTAAGCGCGATTGACTCAGATGCTTTGCGTGCCTATGTGTGGCAGCGCTTCCCGTCCGGGAAAGTGATTTTCCATTCCTAACCGTAGAAATGCTGGCATGCGTGCTGGCAACAGGATTTACTCATGTCACAGCACCGTTTGAATCTTGCTGATCTGAAGGCGCAAAGCCCGAAGGATTTGCTGTCTCTGGCCGAAGAGCTTGAGATCGAGAACGCATCGACGATGCGTAAAGGCGACATGATGTTCGCCATCTTGAAAGAACGGGCAGACGAGGAATGGGTCATCGGTGGTGATGGCGTTTTGGAAGTGCTGCAGGACGGGTTTGGTTTCTTGCGGTCACCCGAAGCAAACTATCTGCCGGGCCCAGATGATATCTACGTTTCACCGGATATGATCCGGCAGTATTCCTTGCGCACCGGAGATACGGTCGAAGGGGTCATGAAAGAGCCCAATGACAATGAACGTTATTTTGCGCTGACCTCGGTTGAGCTGATCAACTTTGAAGATCCCGAGAAAGCGAAGCACAAGGTGGCCTTTGATAACCTGACACCGCTCTATCCTGATGAGCGGCTGACGATGGAGATTGAAGACCCAACAGTAAAAGACAGGTCGGCGCGGATCATTGATCTGGTGGCCCCGATCGGGAAAGGCCAGCGGTCTTTGATTGTGGCGCCACCGCGGACCGGTAAGACGGTACTGCTGCAAAATATCGCGAACTCGATCGAGAAGAACCATCCGGAGTGTTATCTGATCGTCCTGTTGATTGACGAACGCCCCGAAGAGGTGACGGACATGCAGCGCTCTGTGAAGGGCGAGGTAGTGTCGTCGACCTTTGATGAACCTGCAACGCGTCACGTGGCTGTGTCCGAGATGGTGATCGAAAAGGCGAAACGTCTGGTCGAGCATAAGCGTGATGTTGTGATCCTGCTGGATTCGATCACGCGTCTGGGGCGTGCGTTCAACACGACTGTGCCATCGTCCGGTAAGGTTCTGACCGGTGGTGTGGATGCGAACGCGCTGCAAAGGCCCAAGCGGTTCTTTGGTGCGGCACGGAACATCGAAGAAGGCGGGTCGCTGACGATTATTGCGACAGCGCTGATTGATACCGGTTCGCGCATGGACGAGGTGATCTTTGAGGAATTCAAAGGGACGGGCAACAGCGAGATTGTGCTGGACCGGAAGGTGGCTGACAAGCGTGTCTTCCCGGCGATGGATATCCTCAAGTCCGGGACCAGGAAGGAAGAGCTGCTGGTCGATAAGGCAGATCTGGCAAAAACCTATGTGTTGCGCCGTATTCTGAACCCGATGGGTACCACAGACGCCATTGAGTTCCTGATCGGGAAGCTCAAGCAGACGAAGACGAATTCAGACTTCTTTGATTCAATGAACACGTAACTTATTGTTATAAAACAATTGGTTAACCTATGGATACGATTTTTGCCTTAGCGACGGCACAGGGCCGGGCAGGTGTTGCTGTGGTGCGGATTTCCGGACCCATGGCGGTGCCTGCGGTTGCCGGGCTTTGCGGTGATGTGCCTGCCAGCCGTGGTGTCCGTGCCCTACGCGATGCGGATGGTGAGCTGCTGGATGAGGCGTTGATCCTGCAGTTTCCTGAGGGCAAGAGCTTTACCGGTGAAAGTGTGGTCGAGCTGCAGCTGCATGGTAGTCCGGCGGTGGTGCATGCGGTGCTGCGTCGCCTTGGTGATATCCCCGAACTGCGGCAAGCCGAAGCCGGAGAATTCACGCGCCGTGCACTTGAAAACGGACGGTTGAATCTGGCCGAAGTGGAAGGTCTTGCAGACCTGATCGACGCCGAGACCGAGAGCCAGCGCAAGCAGGCTGTGCGGGTGTTTTCCGGCGCGCTGGGGGTATTGGCGGATAGCTGGCGGACGCGGCTAATTCGGGCGGCTGCTCTGCTTGAGGCCACAATTGATTTCGCTGATGAAGAGGTGCCCGTTGATGTCAGTCCCGAAGTGAATGACCTTTTGGACCAGGTCCGCAGTGAGATGAGCAAAGAGGCCGCCGGTGTGCGCGTGGCAGAGCGGGTACGCGACGGGTTCGAGGTGGCGATTATTGGTGCGCCGAATGTCGGCAAGTCAACGCTATTGAACCGGCTTGCGGGACGTGATGTTGCAATTACCTCCGAAGTTGCCGGAACAACGCGTGATGTGATCGAGGTACAGATGGACCTTGATGGCCTGCCTGTTACGTTGTTGGATACGGCAGGTGTCAGAGACACGGATGATATCGTCGAGGGGCTTGGTGTTGCGCGGGCCAAGGAACGCGCCGAGCGTGCCGATTTTCGCATTCATTTGGTTTTAGATCCGTCAGAAATGGATAATGAGCTTGGGCTTGATGATGTTGTTGTCCAAGCAAAGTCTGACCTACATCATGGCGATGGGCTGGGGGTTTCAGGCAGGACGGGTGAAGGGATCGACGAGCTGATCGATCATGTGAGCAGGCGGCTGCAGGAAAAGGTCGGGCAGGTTGGAATTGCAATGCGCGAACGACACCGGGTCGCGATGGTGCGTGCAATCGGATATCTGGATGATGCAGTGCTAGCACTTGAAACACCTGATGCGATGACTGATCTCATAGCAGAGGATTTGCGATCAGCCATTCGTGCAGTGGATAGCATTGTTGGCCGTGTTGATGTAGAGCACGTGCTTGATGAGATCTTTAGCAGTTTTTGCATCGGGAAGTAGGGAGTGTTTCACGTGAAACATCAGGACTACGACGTAATCGTGATTGGTGGTGGCCATGCAGGCGCAGAAGCGGCCCATGCCGCCGCCCGTATGGGTGTGCGCACAGCCTTAGTCACACTGACAAAAGCGTCAATCGGTGTGATGTCTTGCAATCCAGCGATTGGTGGGTTGGGAAAAGGCCACCTCGTGCGCGAGATTGATGCGCTGGACGGCGTTATGGGGCGTGTCGCCGATAAGGCAGGTATCCAGTTTCGCTTGCTGAACCGGAAAAAAGGGCCTGCCGTACAGGGGCCGCGCGCCCAATCTGATCGGCAAATCTATCGCAAGGAAATGCAGGCAGAGCTGGATTTGCTGGAAAACCTGACGATCCTTGAAGGTGAAGCTGTTGATCTATCGATGTCTAACGGCCGCATCACCGGTATCCAGATGCGCGACGGCGCGATGATTTCCGCGCCGAGTGTCATCCTTACGACGGGTACCTTCCTGCGCGGTGTCATCCATATCGGCGATGTGTCGCGGCCTGGCGGCCGTATGGGTGATGATCCCTCGGTAAAGATGGCCGAGCGGCTGGATAATTTTGGCTTGCCACTTGGCCGGTTGAAAACGGGTACACCGCCACGTTTAGATGGCCGCACGATTGCCTGGGACAAACTGGAAGCGCAGCCAAGCGATGCGGATCCTGTGCTTTTTTCCTTTATGTCAAAAGGGCCATCTGCACCCCAGATTGATTGCGGTATCACGCATACGAACGAGGCGACCCACGATATTATCCGAGAGAACCTTGGTCGTTCTGCGATGTATGGTGGAAAGATCGACGGCGTTGGCCCGCGGTATTGCCCGTCAATCGAAGATAAGATTGTTCGCTTCGCCGATAAGACCTCACACCAGATTTTTCTTGAGCCTGAAGGGGTCAATGACAATACGGTCTATCCAAATGGCATTTCCACGTCACTGCCCGAGGATGTGCAGAAGGCCTATGTAAATTCAATCTATGGTCTTGAAAATACAACGATTTTGCAGCCCGGTTATGCAATTGAATACGACTATGTCGATCCGCGGGCCTTACGGGCGACACTGGAACTCCGCGATGTTCCAGGGCTGTTTTTGGCGGGTCAGATCAACGGGACAACCGGTTATGAAGAGGCCGCGGCGCAGGGCATGGTTGCGGGCCTAAATGCGGCTGCGCGGGCAAAAGGGCAGGATTCTGTCATCTTTAGCCGACGCGAATCCTATATCGGCGTGATGATTGATGATCTGATCACACGAGGTGTATCAGAGCCCTACCGCATGTTTACCTCACGCGCCGAGTTTCGTTTGTCGCTTCGCGCAGATAACGCAGATCAACGGCTGACGGAACGGGGCCATGCGATTGGCTGTGTGGGTGAGAACCGGTGGTCGCACTTTAGCGATAAGATGGAGCAGATCGAAAAGGCCAAGACGTCACTTTCCAATATGATGATCTCGTCGCGTGACATTGCAGGTCTTGGAGTGAAATTGAATGCGGATGGGCCACGCAAATCTGCGTTGGATGCGCTTGCCTTGGCAGATTTTAATTTCGAACATCTGGCGCAATTGCAGCTAGATGTAGATGATATTTCTGATCAGATACAAGACCAGGTAAAGAAAGATGCACTCTACGCGCATTATATCGCCCGGCAAGAGCGCGATATTGCGGCGATGGAGCGGGATGAAAACCACATCATTCCCGATGATACAGACTACACGCAAATCAAAGGCCTTTCGAATGAGATCGTTGCAAAGCTGTCCGCAACGCGTCCGTCGACGATTGCGCATGCGGGTCGGATCGAAGGCATGACGCCTGCGGCGCTGATGTTGATTATCGGCGCCATAAAGAAGCAATATCAAGCGACCGGAACCTGACCAATGTCACAGGTTATTGCTGGCGTGGATGTTTCACGTGAAACAATCTTAGACCTTGAGGCATTTGCCGCGCTGACTGCGAAGTGGACCGCAAAGATTAACCTGATTGCGCGCGGCACAGTCGATTCGATCTGGGATCGTCATATTGTTGATTCGGTGCAACTTTATAAGTTTGCGCCAAAGTCCTTTGAAAAATGGGTCGATATCGGCAGTGGAGGCGGCTTTCCCGGTATCGTCATGGCGATTGTCGCCAAAGAGAAGCACCCGCAGGCGCAATTCGTTCTCATCGAAAGTGATCAGCGTAAAGCCACATTTCTGCGCACAGCGGCGCGTGAACTCAACCTTCCTGTCCAAGTGATTGCCGAGCGAATTGAGACTGCCCCAGTCCAAAACGCAGATGTGGTATCCGCCCGCGCACTTACCGCATTATCTGGGTTGCTTTCCTTGACCCAGCGCCACCTCAATCAGGACGGCCTGGCCCTATTTCACAAAGGCCGCCAGTCCGGACAGGAAGTTGCCGATGCGCAAAAGAGCTGGTCGTTTGACCTTGAAGAAAACGCCAGTATCACTGATCCTGACGCACGAATACTCGCCATCCGAAGGATAGATACGCTTGGCTCATGATCCAATAATCATCGCGGTTGCGAACCAAAAAGGGGGCGTTGGGAAAACGACCACCACTATCAATTTGGGTGCAGCCTTGGCAGAAAAAAAGAAAAACGTCTTGCTGATAGATCTGGACCCGCAAGGGAATGCATCGACCGGTCTTGGCGTTGATCATGACAAGAGAGAGGCCACAACCTACGATCTTTTGGCAGGTGATGTTACCCTGACCAAGGCCATTCAGAAAACATCCGTCAATCGGCTTTGCATCATTCCGGCCACAACAGACCTGAGCTCTGCTGATCTTGAGCTTGTCGATAATGCAAAGCGAAGCTTTCTTTTGCGCGATGTGTTGCGGGGTAGCGATCCGGCGCTTTTCGTTTTCGACTACATTTTGATAGATTGTCCGCCGTCTCTCAACATATTGACGGTAAATGCGATGGTTGCGGCGCATTCCATTATCGTGCCGTTACAAAGTGAGTTTTTCGCGCTTGAAGGCCTTTCCCAGCTTATTCTCACGGTCCGTGATGTTCGGCAAACCGCCAACCCTGATCTCCGGATCGAAGGTATTGCGCTCACCATGTACGACAGCCGAAACAATCTCTCGCTCCAGGTAGAGGATGACGCACGGCAGAACATGGGTGATATGGTGTTCAAAACCGTCATTCCCCGCAACGTCCGCCTCAGCGAGGCGCCATCCTTTGCGATGCCGGTGCTCTCTTACGACAGCACGTCAAAGGGCAGCGTTGCATACCGGGCGCTTGCAGACGAATTGATCGAACGAACAAAGAAAAAGAAGGCTGCATAAATGACACGCACACCAAAGAAATCGCGCGGACTTGGTCGTGGCCTGTCTGCCCTGATGTCAGATGTCGCAACAGATGGTGGAACCGAAGCCCCCATGAAGCGGCCCGATCTGGTCGTTCCCATTGAGCGGGTCCAGCCCAACCCTGATCAGCCCCGCCGCACATTCGCCGAGGATGCGCTTGACGAACTGGCAAATTCCATCGCCGAGAAAGGCATTATTCAGCCTCTGATCGTTCGCCAGTCCCCGTCCGACCCCGATCTTTTTGAAATCGTCGCCGGTGAACGCCGCTGGCGTGCTGCGCAACGGGCCAAATTGCACGAAA
Organism: Yoonia rosea; assembly: GCF_900156505.1. Classification (NCBI taxonomy): domain Bacteria; kingdom Pseudomonadati; phylum Pseudomonadota; class Alphaproteobacteria; order Rhodobacterales; family Paracoccaceae; genus Yoonia; species Yoonia rosea. The sequence goes on from NZ_FTPR01000002.1 coordinate 340,569, forward strand.
TCCCGGTTCTTTTGCGCGATTATGATGATACTGAAGTTCTTGAAATTGCGATTATCGAGAACATCCAGCGCGCAGACCTCAATCCCGTGGATGAGGCCGCAGGCTATAAACAGTTGATGGATCGCTTCGGGCATACGCAGGATAAACTCGCCTCCGCCTTGGGCAAAAGTCGCAGCCACATCGCAAACCTGCTCCGTTTGTTGACCTTGCCGGAAGAAGTGCAGACCTACCTTGTCAGCGGCCAGCTGTCTGCCGGTCACGCGCGTGCCCTTGTAGGGCACGATCATGCTGTCGCCTTGGCCCGCGAAATCATTCAACGCAAACTCTCGGTCCGCGAGACAGAGAAACTTGCCAAGAAGGGCCCTGCGATTAAAAAACGTGCGGTCCCTGGCGCACCAGTGCCCAAAGATGCCGATACGATCCAGATCGAGGATGAGCTGTCAGCCACCCTGCGGATGAAAGTCACCATCGATCACCCCGCCGGAAGCGAAGGTGGAAAGATGACAATTTCGTATAAGTCGCTTGATCAACTGGATGATTTGCTGCGCGCACTTTCCGGTGGCTAGTCGTCCAATAAGGTGCGCAGGACAGCGTTCAACACTGGGGCACCTTGTGGCGTAAGTTGCAGTCTCTCCGACTCACAGGTGACCATTCCTATCTCAACTAAACCATTGATTTTATTTACATATTTTTCACTGGTGAGCTGTGGAAACCGCGTGATATCCACACCTTCGCGCAAGCGCATCCCCATTAACAGGAACTCGGCAAACTGCTCGTCTGGGGTTAGTGCCTCACGCGACAAGTCCCCGTTTCCTGTTTTGCGGACCTGTGCCAACCAGCCCGCGGGCGCGCGTGGTGCCTCGGTTGCGAAACGCTGGCCACCCAGCGTCAAACGCCCATGCGCGCCCGGACCGATCCCAGCATAATCGCCATACCGCCAATAGATCTTGTTATGGATACTTTCACAGCCCGCCCGCGCATGATTTGACACCTCATAGCCCGCAAAACCGGCCATTTCGCATATCTCTTGCGTCGCAGCGTACATATCAGCTGCTGCATCATCATCCGGCAAATCCCGCAGTTTGCCGGCCGCATAGCGATCGCCAAAGGCGGTGCCATCCTCAATTGTGAGCTGATAAAGCGATAAATGGTCGACGGCCAAATCCAACGCACGCTGCAATTCCGCCGTCCAATCCGCGACAGACTGGCCTTGCCGCGCATAGATCAGGTCAAAACTCACCCGATCAAAGACGTCGCGTGCAATCTCAAAGGCCCGCATCGCCTCATCTGCGCTATGCAACCGGCCAAGGGCCTTCAAATCCGCATCGTTCAGCGCCTGAATCCCCATGGATACACGGTTCACTCCCGCATCGCGGTACCCGGCAAAGCGTCCCGCCTCAACAGAGGTTGGATTCGCCTCCAACGTGATCTCGATATCATTCGCCATCGGCCAGGTCGCACGTACCTTTGTCAGGATTGCATCAACCACCGCCGGATCCATCAGGCTAGGCGTGCCTCCTCCAAAGAAAACGGACCGCAAAACGCGGCCCTCTGTTTCGGCACCAACACGACCAATTTCGCTCAAATAGGCCTCGGCCCAGGCATTCTGGTCAATCTGGGCCACGACATGACTGTTAAAATCACAATAGGGACACTTCGCCTGACAAAACGGCCAGTGAATATAGAGGCCAAAGCCTCCATGTTCCCAGTCTTCCATCTTAGGCAAAACAACCGGCGATCAGCTTGGCAAAGGCATCAGCACGGTGGCTGATCTTGTTCTTTTCCCAACGATCCATCTCGCCAAAGGTGATGTCATAGCCGTCAGGCTGGAAAATTGGATCATATCCATGCCCTTGGTCGCCCCGCATCGGCCAAACAATCTGGCCGGGCATGACGCCGGGAAAGACCTCATCATGTCCATCAGGCCACGCCAGAACCAAGGTGCAACAAAACCGCGCAGTCCGTGGGTAGGGGGCAGAAACAGACTCTAATTCGGCCCAACTCCGCGCCATCGCCATCTTGAAATCTCGGCCGTTGGGCGTTTCCGCCCAATCCGCCGTATAAACACCGGGTGCACCACCAAGGCCGTCAATCTCGATCCCGCTATCATCGGACAGGGCCGGCAGGCCGGTTGCCTTGGCTGCTGCATGCGCCTTGATCCGGGCATTGCCGACAAAGGTCGTTTCCGTCTCTTCCGGCTCGGGCAACCCGTGATCCGCGTTTGACGTCAAAGACACCCCGTAAGGGCGCAACAGATCGGCAATCTCTTCCAGCTTCCCTTGGTTATGGGTCGCAATCACCAATTCCTTGCCGTCAAATCGCCGCATCAGGACACCGCAGCCAATTGCGCCGCAGTCAGTTCCGCGACACCTTTTTCTGCCAGATCAAGCAAAGCATCCATCTGCGCGCGCGTATAGGTCGATCCTTCGGCTGACATCTGTACTTCGATCAGTTTGCCGGCAGTCATAACAAAGTTGCCATCAACACCGGCTTCGCTGTCCTCGAGATAATCCAGGTCAAGCACTTCCTGACCCGCGTAAATCCCGCAGGAAATTGCCGCAACAGGGTCAATCAAAGGATCACTGATCACATCACCGGCCTTCATCAGCTTCTGCACTGCCAGCTTCAATGCCACCCAACCACCGGTGATTGACGCACAGCGTGTGCCGCCATCAGCCTGAATTACATCGCAATCCACCACGATCTGGCGCTCCCCCAAAGCGACCCGATCAACACCGGCCCGCAAAGACCGCCCGATCAAACGCTGGATTTCCTGTGTGCGGCCGGACTGACCGTTCTTGGCCTCGCGACGCATCCGCGTATTTGTCGCACGTGGCAGCATCCCGTATTCCGCGGTAACCCAGCCAAGGCCGGAATTCTTCAGAAATGGGGGCACACGCTCATCAATTGTTGCGGTACACAACACATGGGTATTGCCACATTTGATCAGACAAGACCCTTCCGCATGCATCGTCACGCCTGTCTCGATTGAGATTTCGCGCATTTCGTTCGTTTGACGGCCAGATGGACGCATCGGGTTTCCTCCTATCGGTTGCATCAGCGGCATACGCTGCCCACATATGAAATCCAACCCCGATTGACGCTACCGCAAACTTCGTTTTAATTGCGACGCCTTGCCAGTGGAACCAATGACAGAACAATCGCCAAATATTGACGAAATGAATGCGCGCTCGCGTGAGGTGTTTCGCCGCGTGGTCGAAGGCTACCTTGAAAGCGGGGCACCTGTCGGGTCGCGCACGCTCACCCGTGATTTCTCTGAACAGGTTAGCGCCGCAACCATCCGCAATGTGATGCAAGACCTTGAATACCTCGGACTGTTGGGAAGCCCCCATGTCAGCGCTGGCCGCATTCCCACCCAGTTGGGGTTGCGCCTCTTCGTTGATGGGTTGCTTGAAGTTGGCGATCTCGATGGTCAGGACCGCGAAAAGATTGACCGCACGGTCACATCGAACAATCAGGACGTTACCTCCGTTCTGGATCAGGTAGGCCAGGCGCTCTCTGGCGTGACGCATGGTGCCAGCCTTGTGCTGACCCCGAAACACGAGGCGCCGATCAAACATATCGAATTTGTGTCGCTTTCTGCCGAGCGCGCGCTGGTTGTGCTGGTCTTCGGTGACGGTCATGTTGAAAACCGCGTCTTCACGCCACCGCCGGGGCAAACGCCGTCGTCTATGCGCGAGGCTGCGAATTTTCTGAATGCCATCGCAGCAGGGCATACGCTATCGGACCTCAGCGCCGTAATCTCACGTGAGATCAAAACACGGCGTCAGGAAATAAACGCCTTGGCCGCCGCCCTCGTCGAAAATGGCGTTGTTCTTTGGGAGAATGAGGGCGAATCGACCGAGCGCTTGATTGTCCGCGGTCGCGGCAATCTGCTGGGCGAGGGCGGTGACGAGGCTGATCTTGCCCGTATCCGCACCCTGTTTGACGACCTTGAACGCAAGCGTGACATCGCGCAATTCCTTGATCTTGCCGAAGAAGGTGAGGGGGTGCGCATTTTTATTGGCTCAGAGAACAAATTGTTCTCACTTTCGGGTTCATCTCTGGTCGTTTCCCCTTATATGAACGCCGACAAAAAGATCATTGGCGCCGTTGGGGTGATTGGTCCAACACGGCTGAACTATGGGCGTATCGTACCAATCGTGAACTACACCGCAAAGCTGGTTGGCAAAATGATTGCCGACCGCTCGTAAAGGGAAGACTGATGTCTGATAAAGACGAAGAACTACAAAGCCTTGATGAACTCGCAGCTGAAGGCGACGAGGTTGATTTCGATGCTGCTGAAGCAAGCTTTGATGAAATCGAAGCCCTGCGCGCAGAGCGTGATGAATTCCGTGACAAGTTCATGCGCGCACTGGCCGATGCGGAAAATACCCGCAAACGGGCCGACCGTGACCGCCGCGAGGCTGAAAACTATGGCGGCTCAAAACTCGCCCGCGATATGCTGCCGGTTTACGACAACCTGCGCCGCGCGCTGCAGTCCTCAGCCGAAGCCGAGCAAGAAGCAAACAAAGCCTTGCTAGAGGGTGTTGAGCTGACAATGCGCGAATTGATCAGCGTGTTCAAAAAGCACGGAATCGACCCTATTACACCTGAAGTCGGCGATAAATTTGACCCGCAACTGCACCAGGCGATGTTTGAAGCGCCCGTGCCCGGTACCAAAGCAGGCGAGATTATTCAGGTCGCTGCCGAAGGCTTCATGTTGCACGACCGCCTTTTGCGCCCCGCACAGGTCGGCGTGTCATCCATGCCTGCATCGTAGGGTGGGTCAAGCCCGCCCTACAGCTTCGACCGCAACTCATAAATCAGATCAAGCGCATCCCGGGGGCTCAGCTCATCGGGGTGCACATCGCGCAAACGTTCCTCAATAGCCGAGGGTTTTGGCGCAACGCTCACTGGGGCAGGTGTTGCAGAAAAAAGCGGCAGATCATCAATGATCGCTTTTTGCGCTGTCCCGCCTTCACGCTCACCTTTTTCCAAAGCTTCCAGAACCACTTTGGCGCGCTCCACAACGACGGCGGGCAAGCCTGCCAAACGCGCAACCTGCACCCCATAACTGCGATCCGCCGTGCCGCGCTTCACCTCATGCAGGAAAATCACGTCACCTTCCCACTCTTTTACAGTGACCGTCGCATTATCCACACCCTCGAGCTTTGCCGATAGCGCCGACATTTCATGGTAATGCGTGGCAAACAGTGCGCGACAGCGGTTCACATCATGCAAGTGTTCCAACGTCGCCCAGGCAATCGACAAACCGTCATATGTCGCGGTGCCGCGCCCGATTTCATCCAGAATGACAAGCGCCCGATCATCGGCCTGATTGAGAATTGCCGCCGTTTCCACCATCTCGACCATAAAGGTCGACCGCCCACGCGCCAGATCGTCTGACGCCCCGACGCGGCTGAACAACTGGCTGACAATCCCGATGTGGGCCCCGGTGGCTGGCACAAAGCTCCCCATCTGGGCTAAAATCGCAAGCAGCGCATTCTGCCGCAGAAACGTCGATTTACCCGCCATGTTCGGACCGGTCAGCAACCAGATCGGTGTGTCTGTCAATCCGCAATCATTGGCGATAAATGGCAAGCCGTCTTTCTGCAAGGCCGCCTCAACCACGGGGTGTCGCCCGCCTGTGATGTCAAATGCGCGGCTGTCGTCCACCCGTGGCCTGACCCAGTTTTCGGTCACCGCCAATTCCGCCAAACCCGCGTGCAAATCAATTTCGGACAGCGCCCGCGCCAATGCGCCAAGCGGCCCTGCTTGCGCAATAATTGCCTCTTTCAGGCTGGAATAGAGTCTCTTTTCGATCTCGAGTGCACGCCCGCCCGCATTGAGGATACGCGTCTCGATTTCTGACAGCTCTACGGTGGTAAAACGCACCTGATTGGCGGTGGTCTGGCGGTGAATAAACGTCTCGTTCAGGGGCGGGGCCATCATTTTGGCCGCATGTGTTGCTGTTGTCTCGATGAAGTACCCCAGCACATTGTTGTGCTTGATCTTCAGCGACGCCACGCCTGATATTTCAATGTACTCTGATTGCATTTGCGCAATCACTGAACGGCCTTCGTCACGTAACTTGCGCACTTCGTCCAGTTCGGCGTCATACCCCGGCGCAATGAACCCGCCGTCGCGCGACAAAAGCGGCGGCTCTGCAATCAGCGCCTCATCCAGCAGGTCCAACAACTCCTCATGCCCTATCAAATCTTGCGTCGCATCCGCCAGAATAGGGGGCAAATCCGCCGGCATCAGCGCGGAGAGCGCAATGGCCTGTCCGATGGTGTTGCGAATTGCTGCCATATCCCGTGGCCCGCCACGATCCAGCGCCAAACGTGACAACGCGCGGTCCAGATCATGCACGCCGCGCAAACTCTGTCGAATATCCTTGGTCAGCCGCGCCTGATTGGCCAAGAACCCGACCGCATCCAACCGCCCCGTGATGACATCACCATTGCAGGACGGTGACGAAAGCCGCCGTTCCAACAATCGCGCACCACCTGCGGTGACTGTGCGATCAATGCAATGCAAAAGCGACCCTTGCTTGCCGCCGTTCATCGCTTGGGTCAGCTCCAATGATCGCCGTGTCGCCGCATCAATCTGCATTGCTGCTGACTGGCCCTCCTGAACGGGCGGGCGCAACAACGGAAGATTACCGCGCTGCGTAATATCCAGATATTCAGCAACAGCAGACATGGCCCCAATCTCGGCGCGACCAAAGCTGCCAAACGCATCAAGTGAGCTGACTTTATAGAGACTACAAAGGCGTTTTTCGCCAGAAACGCTGTCAAACGCCGCTGCACCCAAGGTGGTCAGCGTTGCACCGGAATCAGACACTATTCCAGCCCAATTAGTCTCTGATCCGTCTGCAACAATCACCTCGCGCGGCGTCAATCGTGCCAGTTCTGGGCCCAGTTGCGCGCCGCCGCATGGCATCACATGAAACGCCCCGGTCGAGATATCAACCCAAGCAAGCGCCCCTGCATCGCGCACGCTATGATAGGCGGCTAGAAAATTATGCCGGCGTGCATCCAGTAGCGAATCCTCGGTCAAGGTGCCGGGCGTGACCAGACGGACGACTTCACGTTTCACAACCGCTTTGTAGCCGCGCTTTTTTGCCTCGGCGGGGCTTTCCATCTGCTCGCAAACCGCGACGCGGAACCCTTTGCGGATCAGCGTCAGGAAATAGCCTTCAGCCGCGTGATGCGGCACACCGCACATCGGTATGTCCTGATCATCATGTTTGCCGCGTTTTGTCAGCGCGATATCCAGCGCTTCGGCGGCCGCAACGGCATCGTCAAAGAACATCTCATAGAAATCGCCCATCCGGTAAAACAGCAGCGCATCAGGATGCTCTGCCTTGATTTCCAGATATTGCGCCATCATCGGCGTGACTGTGCTGTTGCTCATGTATCCCCCGGGATCATCCCGCGCACATTACCACCGCATGAAAGCTGCGAAACCCTGAAATGAATCCGTTGCAGGTCCGTTGCAGAAACCGCTATGTCTTGTGGACTAAAACAGGGGGACCAGATGCCGAAGAACAAATTAACCCGCGAAGATGCACTGCAATTCCATATGCATCCAACCCCGGGCAAATGGGAAATTCAGGCGACTGTCCCGATGACGACGCAACGCGATCTGTCGCTGGCCTATTCCCCCGGCGTCGCGATCCCCTGCGAGGAAATCGCCGCAAACCCCGCGCTGGCTTATGATTACACCAATAAGGGCAATCTGGTTGCCGTGATTTCAAACGGCACTGCGGTTCTTGGCCTTGGCAATCTCGGCGCGCTGGGCAGCAAACCGGTGATGGAAGGCAAATCCGTACTTTTCAAACGTTTTGCCGACGTCAATTCCATCGACATTGAACTGGATACCGAAGACCCGGATGAATTTATCAAGGCTGTCCGCCTGATGGGTCCCACCTTTGGTGGCATCAACCTTGAAGACATCAAGGCGCCCGAGTGTTTTATCATCGAACAAACCCTCAAAGAGCAGATGGATATCCCTGTCTTTCATGATGACCAGCATGGGACAGCAGTGATCTGTGCCGCAGGTCTGCTGAACGCGCTGCATCTGTCGGGCAAGAAAATCGAAGATGTCAAAATCGTCCTGAACGGCGCAGGCGCTGCGGGGATTGCGTGCCTCGAATTGCTCAAGGCGATGGGTGCGAAACACGACAACTGCATCATGGCTGATACAAAAGGTGTCATTTACCAAGGCCGGACCGAAGGCATGAACCAATGGAAATCTGCCCATGCCGCCAATACCACCGCCCGCACACTTGATGACGCGATGAAGGGCTGTGACGTGTTCCTTGGCGTGAGCGCCAAAGGTGCTGTGACCCAAGAAATGGTGTCTAACATGGCAGAAAACCCGGTTATTTTTGCCATGGCGAACCCTGATCCGGAAATCACGCCCGAAGATGCCCATGCTGTCCGCGAGGACGCCATCGTCGCCACAGGCCGCAGCGATTACCCCAATCAGGTGAACAACGTGCTGGGCTTTCCCTATCTTTTCCGTGGTGCGCTCGACATCCACGCCCGCGCGATCAACGACGAAATGAAAATCGCCTGTGCCGAGGCGCTTGCCGCGCTGGCGCGCGAGGATGTGCCGGATGAAGTCGCTATGGCTTACGGCAAAAAGCTGACCTTCGGGCGCGATTACATCATCCCGACACCGTTCGATCCCCGCCTGATTCACCGCATTCCAACATCTGTGGCGCGGGCTGGTATGAAAACAGGCGTCGCACGGCGCCCCATCGTTGACATGGATGCCTACGAATTATCGCTCAAATCCCGGATGGATCCCACGCAGTCCATTCTACGCAGCCTAAATACGCGTGCCCGCGCCAACCAATCCACCGTTGTGTTCGCGGAAGGTGATGATCCCCGCGTGTTGCGCGCTGCCGTGATGTATCAGCGCTCTGGCATGGGCAAAGCGTTGATTGTTGGCCGCAAGGACGATGTGAAACAGAAATTGACAGCTGAGGGTCTGGCCGAGGCTTTTGACGAGCTTGAAATCGTCAACGCCGCTACGACCCCGCATTTGGAAACCTATAAGGATTTCCTGTATAAGCGGCTGCAACGCAAAGGTTTTGATGCGCAAGACGTGCACCGCCTCGCCGCGCGCGACCGTCACGTATTTGCGGCACTCATGCTTGCGCATGGCCATGCCGATGGGATGGTGACAGGGGCGACACGTAAGTCGGCGCATATTCTGGAACTGATTAACCACGTCTTCGACGCAGAACCACACGATGGTGCAGTGGGTGTTACCGCCGTCCTGCATAAAGGTCGGATCGTGCTCATCACAGATACGCTCGTCCACGAATGGCCCGATGAAAACGATCTCGCGGATATCGCCGAACGCGGTGCTGCCGTCGCGCGCGAACTGGGGCTAGAACCGCGCGTGGCTTTCCTGTCTTTCTCGACCTTCGGTTACCCCGTCTCCGAGCGGGCAGAAAAAATGCACAAAGCCCCCCAAGTGCTCGACGCGCGCAAAGCCGATTTCGAATACGAGGGTGAAATGACGGTCGATGTGGCACTCAATGCCGCCGCACAAGAGAACTATCCGTTCCAACGCCTGACGGGTCCAGCGAACGTATTGGTCGTGCCGGCGCGTCATTCCGCGTCAATTTCCGTGAAACTGATGCAGGAAATGGCAGGTGCGACGGTGATTGGGCCAATCCTGTCGGGTATCGGAAAGCCAATCCAGATCTGTTCGACGGTCTCGACGGTCAACGACATCTTGAACATGGCTGTAATTGCGGCCTGCAAGGTCGACTGATGGCAATCTGGAACCTGGGGTCGATCAACGCGGATTTTGTCTATCGCGTCCCGCATATCCCGGCACCCGGTGAAACGCTGTCGTCCACCGGCCGCCAGATGTTCTTGGGTGGGAAGGGCACCAATATGTCGGTCGCTGCGGCCCGTGCTGCGGCCCGCGTCAATCACATTGGCGCTGTTGGTCAAGACGGGCGATGGGCGATCCAGCGCTTGCTTGAATACGGCGTGGATACCCGCAATATCGCCGTGTTAGACACTGAAACAGCCCAAGCGATCATTATGGTCGACCCCGCGGGCGAGAATGCAATCGTCCTTCATCCGGGTGCGAATGCGGAAATTCCTCAAGTTACCCTGCAGGCCGCAATGGCCGAAGCCGAAACCGGCGATTGGCTGATCATCCAGAATGAAACGAACCTGCAACGCACCGCCGCCGAAATGGGCAAAGAGCTGGGGCTGCAAATCGCATATGCTGCCGCGCCCTTCGATGCGGATCGCGTTCAGGCGGTGCTGCCGTCGCTTGATTTCCTGATCCTCAATGCGGTTGAGGCCGCCCAGCTTGAAGAAGCTATTGGGACCGCGCCCGCTGATCTGCCTGTGCGCGATGTGATCGTGACCCGCGGTGCCGATGGCGCAGATTGGTACAGTGCGGCAGGAAAACAGCACTTCCCTGCGATCAAGGTCGATGCTGTCGATACAACCGGCGCAGGTGACACCTTCACCGGTTACGTTCTTGCCGGCCTTGACCGTGGCCTGCCTATGGAGCAAGCCATCGGGCAAGCGACCAAAGCAGGCGCACTTATGGTCATGCGGCATGGTACCGCTGACGTTATTCCTGATCTGTCCGAAGTGCAGGACTTTCACCCCTGACACCTGCGTTTTCCCTCTTGGAACGGCCAGAACACTGGCCTAGCGTCCACGACAAGGAGAACACCAATGACCGAAGTCACCACCCATCAGGCCGAGGATGATGCCCGCAATGAGGCCATCCTGATCTACGTTGACGGACAGATTGTCCCGAAAGCCCAGGCCACTGTCAGCGTCTACGACAGCGGCTTTATGCTGGGTGATGGGGTTTGGGAAGGGCTGCGGCTTTATGATGGCAAATGGGCCTTCATGGATGAGCATCTGGACCGGCTTTTTGAGGCGGCAAAGGCGATTGATCTCGACATCGGCATGGACCGGAAAGGCGTTGTTTCCGTATTGTTAGAGACACAAAAAGCCAACGGTATGACGACAGACGCCCATGCGCGGCTGATGGTGACCCGTGGGGTAAAGGTGCGCCCTTTCCAACACCCCAGCCTGTCGCAATCAGGGCCTACTTTTGTGATCATCATGGAACATTCGCGCCCGAAAATCCCGCGCCCGATTACGCTTGCCACGGTTCCCCACCAGCGCGGCCTGCCGATGACGCAGGATCCGAAACTGAACAGCCACTCGAAACTCAACTGCATTCTCGCCTGTATCGCTGCGCAGAAGGCAGGGGCAGATGAGGCGCTGATGCTCGACGTGCATGGTTTTGTGAACACGACAAACGCCTGTAACTTCTTTATCGTCAAAAAGGGCGCGGTCTGGACCAGCACGGGTGACTATTGCATGAACGGCATTACCCGCCAGAAGGTGATCGACCTGTGCCGTGCCAACGACATTCCGGTGTTCGAGCGCAACTACAGCCTCGTCGACACTTACGCGGCCGATGAGGCGTTTCTCACAGGCACCTTCGGCGCGCAAACGCCCGTCAGCAGCATTGATGGCCGCATCATAGGTACCGGCGAACTGGGTCCAATAACCGCACGTTTGCGCGCGCTCTACAAGGATTTGGTGGACCGGTCATGATGTGTCATCTGTATGTACAGGTTGTGTACAGCTTGTGTACGGGATGTGGCCGATGAGAATCGCCATGTGGTCCGGTCCCCGCAATCTCTCGACCGCGATGATGTACGCCTTTGGCAACCGTGCGGATTTCGCCGTCTGGGATGAACCATTCTATGCTCCCTACCTGAAAGCAACCGGCGCAAACCACCCGATGCGGGATGAGATCATCGCCGGACACGAGACGGACCCGATAATTGTTGCACAGCGCTGTTTAGACACTATTCCTGACGATAAGCCGCATTTCTACATGAAGCATATGCCGCATCACATGATTACGGGCTTCCCGCTGGATTGGGCTCGGGATTGCATCAATATCCACCTCATCCGCCACCCCGCCCGCGTGATCGCAAGCTACGGTGCGAAGATGGATCATATGAGCTTGGAAGATATCGGTTTTCCGCAACAGACCGCCCTTTTTGAAAAGCTCGGCGGCATCGTCATCGACAGCGCCGACATTCGCGCAGACCCCGAACGAATGCTACGGAAACTCTGTGATGCCATAGACTTAGCCTTTGATTCGGCAATGCTACATTGGCCTATCGGTCCGCGTTCAGAAGATGGGATCTGGGCTGCGCATTGGTATAATGCCGTCCACGAAAGCACCGGCTTTGCAGGGGCAGAGGGGGATTTGCCGGAAATTGAGACGGCCTACTCACCAATACTAAAGGAAGCTGAGTTACACTATGAAGGCTTGATAGAACGGAAATTGACCTAAGTCCTTGATGTAGATTCAGATTTTTGATTTCTTAAGCTATTGAGTTTGTTATTGAATCTCAGGCGATTTAATGACAAAATAAAAACAGGGCGGCCACCCCTGGAAGAGTTAGCCGCCCTGAAACTTACTTCCTCTTGCGAGGCGTCGTTTTTTTCACGGTTTCGACAACATGCGTTTTGGGCTTGTTGCGAGCCGTGGAGACCGAAGTGAAGCGACCTGTGATCGCGCTCCGACCTACTTTACGTGTAGATTTAGCCATTAGCTTTCACCTCCTTTCCCGGGCCGTTGCCCGCCGCTTATCAGGCTAGGGCTTGGGTCTGGAGATTCATCTACACCATCATATGGTATCAAGCATGACTATGGTGAGTCCAGCAAATTTGGACTCTTTTTGTTCTCATGCCTGTTAGGTTTTTACCCCTTGCGATTACGTGCTGCCAACAGTTTCAACCGCAGCGCGTTCAATTGGATGAACCCTTGCGCATCCGTCTGGTCATAAGCGCCCGCATCATCCTCAAAGGTCACATGCGCCTCGGAATAAAGCGACTGGTCCGACCAACGTGCCACAGTTGTCGCTGATCCCTTATACAACTTCACACGGACTGTGCCCGACACATGCTCCTGGCTCTTGTCGATCAGGGCCTGCAGCATTTCACGCTCTGGCGAGAACCAGAAACCATTGTAGATCAGTTCCGCATATCGCGGCATGATGCTGTCTTTGAGGTGGCCCGCACCGCTATCCAGCGTAATCTGTTCAATCCCGCGATGCGCTTCCAGCAGCACGGTACCGCCGGGCGTCTCGTAAATCCCGCGTGATTTCATCCCGACAAAGCGGTTTTCCACCAGATCAAGCCGGCCCACACCATGCTTGCCACCCAGTTCATTCAGTTTGGTCAGGATGGTTGCAGGCGACATGCGCTCACCGTTGATCCCCACGGCGTCTCCGCGCTCAAATTCGATCTCGACCATCTCCGCAACATCGGGCGCTTCTTCGGGTGCGACTGTCCGCTGGTACACGTAATCCGGCGCCTCAACACCGGGATCTTCCAGTACTTTCCCTTCAGACGATGTATGCAAAAGGTTTGCATCCACACTGAACGGCGCTTCGCCGCGCTTGTCCTTGGCAACAGGGATCTGGTTCTTCTCGGCAAACTCCAACAGACGTGTCCGGCTCGTCAAATCCCACTCACGCCAAGGCGCGATCACTTTGATTTCAGGGTTCAACGCATAGGCGGCCAGTTCAAACCGCACCTGATCATTGCCTTTGCCAGTCGCGCCGTGCGCCACAGCGTCGGCACCTTCAGCGGCCGCAATCTCGACCAGCCGCTTGGAAATCAAAGGGCGGGCAATGGATGTACCCAAGAGGTAAAGGCCTTCGTAAAGTGCGTTGGCACGGAACATCGGGAACACAAAGTCGCGCACAAACTCTTCGCGCAGGTCCTCGATGTAGATCGCAGAGGCACCCATCATCTCGGCCTTGGCGCGCGCTGGCTCCAGTTCCTCACCCTGACCGAGATCGGCGGTAAAGGTCACCACCTCGCAGCCGTACTCGGTCTGCAGCCATTTCAGGATGATCGAGGTATCAAGCCCACCGGAATAGGCCAGAACAACTTTTTTCGGAGCGGTCATCAGCAAGCGCCTTTACGTCAATATAAGTTGTCTCGCGCGATAAAGGTTTTTCCTGACAGGGGCAAGAACAGCAACCGGTCCCGTCATTATTGGCCCAAAAATATCCTGGGGGAGGTGCGCAGCACCGGGGGCAAAGCCCCTTAGAACGCAAATCGTGCGACAAAATCCGCATCGCCGTCATTATAAAGCTCTGCCAAAGCCTCCTCGACGGACAACCACAGCGCCATATGCCCGGGTTCGGTTGGTGGACCATGGGGTCGTACGGGCCTTGCCAGATAGATATGACACAGCTTTTCGGCCCATAGGTCGTAGTCCGGCATAAAGGTGAATCGCCGGAACGCGCCCAGCTTGCGTGGTGCTGCAATGCGCCAGCCTGTTTCCTCAAACACCTCGCGGTGCAGCGCATTCAACGGATGTTCCCCGGGGTCAATACCGCCGCCGGGCAGTTGTACCTCGAAATGCGGATCGCCCTGATAGGTGCACAGCAGCTTGCCTGCACGCGGTAAAATCGCGTAAACACCGGGTCGTAATTTGTAGCGCTGCCCGTTTTGTGGCACCTCGCCATACCGTCTGATCATAGCTTCACCCTTGGACGCCGCCTTGCCCCACCTATATAGGCGCGGTATGCCATCCAGAAACCTGTTAGGAAAGACCATGAGCCTCGGCACCAAAATCGCCTGGGACGACACCGTCCTGCCATTCCAACTTGACGCCTCCGACATCCGTGGACGGGTGGCGCGGCTTGATGGTGTCTTGGAACAGGTTCTCAAGCAACATAACTACCCTGCCATGATCGAAGGTCTGGTGGCCGAGATGGCTTTGCTGACCGCTTTGATCGGTCAAACCATGAAACTGCGGTGGAAGCTGTCGTTGCAGGTGCGCGGCGATGGCCCCGCCCGTTTGATCGCGACCGATTACTACGGCCCGACCGAGGACGGCGCCCCTGCGCGTATCCGTGCCTATGCGTCCTATGATGCGGAAACACTGGATCAGACGGCTGATCCGTTCAGCCAGATCGGCAAAGGGTATTTTGCAATCCTGATTGATCAGGGTCAGGATATGGCCCCCTATCAGGGGATCACACCGATTGCTGGTGGCTCACTTTCGGCCTGTGCCGAAACCTATTTTGCGCAATCCGAACAACTGCCGACGCGCTTTCAACTGACCCATGGTCTGTCGCAACTGCCCGGTGAAGGAACCCATTGGCGTGCGGGTGGCGTGATGTTGCAGCATATGCCCAAGGCGTCACCCCATGTGACCGGTGAAGGCGGATCGGGCGAAGATGGCCTGCTGGACGCAACTGATATCTTGGATGCCGAAGAGGGCGAAAACTGGATTCGTGCCAATGTGCTGTTGGATACGGTAGACGAGATTGAGCTGATCGGCCCAAGCGTTGCGCCCACGGACCTGCTTGTGCGTTTGTTCCACGAGGAACAGCCGCGTGTCTATGATGCCCAGCCTGTTAAATTCGGCTGTAGCTGTTCCGAAGATGCAGTCCGCCAAAGCCTGTCGATCTATTCGGCCAAGGATATCGGCACCATGACAACCGAAGAAGGCACCGTAACAGCGGACTGCCAGTTCTGCGGCGCGCATTATACCTTCAAACCTGAAACGCTGGGGTTTGAAGCCACGGATACCGGTGCCTGATCTACGTAAAAGACTGGAAGACGCGCTTGCACAAGCGGGCAGCGCGTCTTCTGATTTTGACCTGAACGCTGATGTGAAAAAACCCGATGCGGTGCTCACGCCTGCGGCCGTTCTGATCGGAATTCGCGCGGAAACAGAGACTGTTATTCTAACGAAGCGCTCGGCGCGGCTGAAACATCATCCCGGTCAGATTGCCTTTCCTGGCGGCAAACAAGACCCGACTGACGCCACGCTTACTGATGCCGCCCTGCGCGAAGCGCGCGAGGAGATTGGTCTGCCCCCTGTGATTGTCGATGTTCTGGGTGAACTGCCTCCGCATCAGACCGTCACGGGGTATCAGGTGACCCCGGTTGTTGGCCTCATTGACGGGCACTATGATCCTGTGCCGGAGCAGGGCGAAGTGAGCGAGATCTTCGAGGTCCCTCTGGCGCATCTCATTGACCCGCGAAACTACCTGATCGAGGGCCGGCGCTGGCAAGGTCGCCGCAGGCTCTATTACACCGTACCTTTCGGCCCCTATTATATCTGGGGTGCGACCGCGCGTATCTTGCGCGCCTTTGCCGAGCGGATGACATGACGCGCATTTCCGCATCATGGTTGCACGATGAGGCTGCGCAAAAGGTCTGCGCCTTGCTGACTGACGCGGGCCATCAGGCGTGGTTTGTGGGGGGATGTGTCCGCAATGAACTGTTGGGTGCACCTGTGGCGGATCTTGATCTTTCGACAGATGCCTTACCGCAAACCGTGATGACTTTGGCCAAAAAAGCACGGATCAAGGCCATTCCCACAGGGATCGACCACGGGACAGTCACTTTGGTTGTCAACGACACCCCGTTCGAGATCACGACGTTTCGCCGCGATGTCGCCACCGACGGCCGCCGCGCTGCTGTCGCCTTTTCCGATAACATCAAGGATGATGCGCGGCGTCGCGATTTCACCATGAATGCGCTCTATGCCGCCCCTGATGGCCAGATTACCGACCCTTTGGATGGTTTGCCCGATCTTATCGCGCGCCGTGTGCGGTTTATCGAAGATGCCGATCAGCGGATCAAAGAAGACTACCTGCGCATCTTGCGGTTTTTCAGGTTTTACGCGTGGTATGGGGATGTGAGCGAAGGCCCTGACCGCGATGGACTGGCTGCCTGTGCCGCCAACATCGAGGGCCTACAATCGCTTTCCGTAGAGCGCATCACCGCCGAGATGCTGAAACTGCTTGGCGCGCCTGATCCTGCACCGGCCTTGGCTGCGATGGCCTCTACCGGGGCCTTGGCGCAGGTCTTGCCTGGTGCAGAAAGCGGGGCACTGGCCGTGCTTGTGCATCTGGAACAGTCATTTGGTATTGCGCCAGACTGCTTGCGCCGTTTGGCGGTGATTGGTGGGCAGCCCGCGCAGGCCCTGCGCCTGTCTAACGCCCAATCCCGCGCGTTGGGTCACATCATCGCCGGTCTGTCGCCGGTTGAAACCGCTTATCGCCACGGTGAAGCCGCGGGCAGGGATGCCTTACTGGTGCAATCCGCATCATTGGGACAGCCAATCGCCGGCACCGCTCTTGCGGCGATCACCCATGCGGCAAACCAAGTATTCCCCCTCAAGGCCGCGGATCTGATGCCTGTGGTTTCCGGTCCCGCGCTGGGCAAGGCCCTGCAAGACGCCGAGGCGCGGTGGATCGCCTCGGGCTTTACCCTCACGAAAGCAGACCTGCTTGGCTGAGTTTCTGCCTCTCATCGGTTTTGTTTTCTTCGGCCTTTTCTCGCCGGGGCCGAATGTGATCTTGATCACAACCTCCGGCGCGCGTTTCGGGTTTCAACGCACTCTGCCGCATATCATCGGTGTGGCTTTGGGTGTTGGCATTATCGCTGCTGTCACCGGAATCGGTATCGGGGCGTTGATCACCACGCACCCTGCGCTTGGTGGAGTGTTGAAGATCATCGCGGGTCTTTGGATCCTGTGGATGGCCTATAACCTGTGGCGTGCTGATCCGGTGAAACGGCGTGAGTGGGACAGGCCTTTTACCTTCCTTCAGGCGATCCTGTTTCAATGGGTGAACCCCAAGGTCTGGGCTGTTGCGCTCAGCGCCACCGCTTATGTCGCGACACTGGCGCCTATGCAGCAGGCGCTGACCTTGGCAACAACGTTCTCCTCGCTTAACCTTGGCGTCTGCATTTTTTGGGCGGTCGCTGGCAGTTTGCTGGCTTATCTGCTGAAAAACCCTGCTGCCTGGCGTATCTTCATGCGCGTTATGGCGCTGGCTTTGGCGGGTTTTTCGGTCCTTCTTTTTCTCTGAGATAAGCTTTGCTATAGCGGGGGTCTAACTCAGAAAGGCAGGCCCCGTGTTTCGTTGGTTCGAAGGTCTTGTCGATCCCTATGTGCCCTACAAGGAGAACGACACGCCGCCCAAGCGGCTTTACCCGTTTCTGCGCGCCTACGCAGAGCCGTTCAAAAAGGTGTTCTGGGTCACAGGTATTTCCGCCATCATCATCGCGATGATCGAAATCTGGCTGCTGAGCTATCTTGGCCGCCTTGTTGATATCCTTGGCGGTGGCACACCTGCGCAGGTGTGGGCCGAAAGTGGCGGTGAATTCCTGCTGGTCGCATTCCTGATCCTCACGATCCGTCCCGCCTTTCACATGCTGCAGATCCTGCTGCTGAACAACACGATCCTGCCGAATTTTGGCACGTTGGTCCGTTGGCGGGCGCACCGCCATGTCTTGCGGCAATCTGTGGGCTGGTTCGAGGATGATTTCGCAGGCCGGATTGCGAACCGCATCATGCAAACGCCCCCTGCTGCGGGGTCTGTCGTGTTTCAACTGTTCGATGCGCTGACCTTTGCCGTGGCCTATATCATTGGCGCGGCCGTTTTGCTGGGGCAGGCGGATTTGCGGCTGTTGCTGCCGTTGATGCTCTGGCTTGTGCCCTATCTCTTCCTGCTTCACTGGGTCATCCGCCGCATTACACCTGCCTCTGAGGCGGCGTCGAATGCGCGCAGTGCGGTAACGGGGCGGGTTGTGGATAGCTACACCAACATTCACGCCGTCAAGATGTTCGCCCACCACGACCGCGAAATTGATTACGCCAAAGAAGCAATCGAGGAAGCGCGCCGGACCTTCCAGATCGAAATGCGGCTCTATACGCTGATGGACGCGGGTTTGATGCTGCTGAATGGCGTATTGGTTGTGGGGGTCGTTGGCTGGTCCATCTGGCTCTGGATGCAGGGGATGGCGTCGGTTGGTGTGGTGGCTGTCGCAACCTCGCTTGCGCTGCGCCTGAATTCGATGTCGGGCTGGATCATTTGGGCGATGACAGATTTTTTCCGCGAACTGGGCGTGGTGAAGGAGGGGATGCTGACGATCGCGCAACCTGTGACTTTGGTGGATCAACCGGATGCCAAGGTATTGGATATTCGGGCCGGCGCAGTCGAGGTCCGCAATCTGTCGCATCACTATGGCAAGAAAACCGGCGGTCTGGATCATGTGAACCTGTCCATTGCTGCGGGTGAAAAGGTCGGTCTTGTCGGGCAATCCGGTGCCGGAAAATCCACGCTCGTGAAGCTGCTGCTGCGGTTCTACGACGTGGAGCAGGGCCAGATCCTGATCGACGGGCAGGACATCAAATCCGCCACGCAGGACAGCCTGCGCAGCGCCATCGGCATGGTGCAACAGGATAGTGCGCTTTTGCATCGCTCGGTGCGCGAGAATATCCTTTATGGCAATCCCGCCGCCACTGAAGAGGCTATGATTACTGCCGCCCAAAAGGCCGAAGCTCATGATTTCATTCTTGGTCTGCAAGACAACGAAGGGAATACGGGATATGATGCCCGTGTCGGTGAACGCGGTGTGAAACTTTCGGGTGGACAGCGACAGAGGATCAGCCTTGCACGGGTTATTCTGAAGGACGCGCCCATCCTGCTCTTGGACGAAGCGACGAGCGCACTAGATAGTGAGGTCGAAGCCGCCATTCAGCAGACACTCTATGGTATGATGGAAGGCAAGACCGTCATCGCCATCGCACACCGTTTGTCGACGATTGCCCAGATGGACCGGATTATCGTGATGGATCAGGGGCGTATCATCGAAGACGGCACGCATGACGCGTTGCTGGCGGCAAATGGACAATACGCACGGTTCTGGGCGCGCCAATCAGGGGGCTTTCTGGGACGTGGCGGACAGGAAATAAAATGACCCCAGAACGCTGGATCGACCCCTTTGAACCCGCCGAGGGCCCGCCGCCGCAGACGCTGATGGCGTTCTTGCGGTGGTGCCTGAAAGGCAGCACAAAAATCACGCTTTGGGCTGGATTAGTGTCTGCTTTGGCAGGCACGCTTGAGGTAGCAACGGCGCTCATGCTGGGGTGGGTCATTGATGCCGCGCTCAACTCATCGGGCGAGGGGTATTTTACGGAAAACGTGATCCTGTTGATGGGCGTGACCGCATTCTTCGTCGTTTTGCGCCCCGTTATCCTTGGTATCTCTGGTGTAATGCAGGCGGTGGTCGTTGGCCCGTCATTGGGCAATCTGATCCTGTCACGCTTGCACCGCCATTCGATTGGCCAGTCGGTGACGTTCTTTGATGATGATTTTGCCGGACGCATTGCACAAAAACAGATGCAAGCGGCGCGTGCGACGACCGACCTGATCGTTGATATGATCCATACGGTGGCCTTTGCTTTAGCGTCTTTGGTCGCCTCGATCATCCTTTTGTTCACAATTGATGCGCGTTCTGCGCTCCTGCTGGCCATCTGGGCAGTGTCCTATATCTGGCTGATCCGCTTTTTCATGCCGCGCATCCGTGCACGATCGAAAGCACGTGCCGCTACGAGGGCGATGGTAACGGGGCAGGTCGTTGACACGATTACCAATATCAAGACCGTCAAACTGTTTGCGCATGACGCCCATGAAGACCGCGCGGCGATTGACGCGATGGAGAATTACTGGGGCACTGCTGTGCGCTATGGCTGGATGTCCGCATCCTTCCGCTTTTGGCTGATGGCGCTGGGCGGTCTTTTGCCTGTCATTCTGGTCGGCATGACACTCTATTTCTGGAGCTTAGGCACTGCTTCGGCCGGTGATATCGCCGCCGCCGGTGCGATATCGCTACGGCTTGCGCAGATGACCGGTTGGGTCAGTTTCACCTTAATGGGCATGTACGCAAATGTGGGCGAGGTCGAAGATGCGATGATCACGCTCAGCCCTGCACATACGCTGACTGATGCTGAAAACGCGATTGAATTGACTGCGCACAAGGGCGCGATTGCGCTGGAGGATGTGTCATTTACCTACGGCGGCGGCCCCGGTGGGTTGGATGGCGTGTCTCTCAATGTAGCGCCGGGAGAAAAGCTTGGGTTGGTTGGCGCATCGGGTGCAGGCAAATCAACTTTGGTCGCATTGTTGCTGCGGCTTTATGATGCCGAGGCAGGCAGGATTGCGATTGATGGCACCGATGTGCGTGACGTGACCCAAGAAAGTCTGCGTCGCCAGATCGCGATGGTCACGCAGGAAACAGCGATGTTTAACCGCTCAGCCCGCGATAATATCAAATACGGAAAACCCGATGCGACGCAGGACGAAATTGAAGCGGCAGCAAAGCAGGCCGAGGCGCATGATTTCATCCTGACGCTGAAAGACCATAAAGGGCGCACCGGCTATGATGCGCATTTGGGGGAACGCGGGGTTAAGCTCTCGGGCGGTCAACGCCAGCGCATTGCCATCGCGCGCGCAATCCTGAAAGACGCACCAATTCTGGTGTTGGACGAGGCGACAAGCGCGCTTGATTCCGAGGTTGAAGCATCGATTCAGTCAGCGTTAGACTCTATTATGGATCGAAAGACCGTTATTGCGATCGCACACCGCTTGTCCACCTTGGCGCGGATGGACCGGATCGTCGTGCTTGACGCAGGTCGCATTGTCGAAGAAGGAACGCATGATGTGCTTTTGGCCCAAGGCGGGCTTTATGCGCGCTATTGGAATCGCCAGTCCGGTGGGTTCATCAATGTGAAAGATGCGGCGGAATAAATGCTGACAATTGAAAGCCTGACCCACCTTGGCATGGGGCGCGCCTCTGACGGGCAATCCTTGCTGCCGCGTGTCCTGCCGGGTGAAGAGGTGGATGTCGCGCAAGATGGTACTTTGCGGATTGTGACGCCTTCCGTGGATCGGGTCGCTGCCCCCTGCCGTCATTTCAAGACCTGTGGTGGTTGCGCGATGCAACATGCCACTGATGCGTTTGTTGCCGCGTGGAAACAAGATATCGTTGTCAAAGCCGTCCATGCCCGCGGGCTGGACCCAGCGTTCCGCGAAATCGCGACGTCACCCGCACAGTCGCGCAGGCGGGCGAAATTCTCGGGGCGGCGCACGAAAAAAGGTGCGATGGTCGGGTTTCACACCCGCGCGTCGGATAACCTCGTGCAGGTGACAGATTGCCAACTGGTCACACCGGCATTGCTGGCCAGTTTTCCCGCGCTTGAGGCTTTGACCGTTCTGGCCTGTTCGCGCAAAGGCGAAATCGACCTGACTGTGACCGAAGCGGTTCTTGGCCCTGATATTTTGATCGGGACCGAGAAAGAGCTGACGCCGCAGTTGCGCGTGGAACTGGCTTCGCTGGCGAACCAGTTCGGTCTGTCACGGTTGGTGTGGAACGACGAACCTGTCGTCACGATTAACCCGCCGATGCAGGATTTTGGTGGGACAGGCGTTGTGCCGCCGCCCGGTGCGTTTTTGCAGGCAACGAAACATGGTGAGGCCGCGTTACTTGCCGCAGTTGACGAAATCACTGTAGGTGCGGCCCGCATCATCGACCTTTTTGCAGGCTGCGGCACGTTCACCCTTCCGCTTTCAAAACGCGCAGAGCTGCACGCAGTTGAGAGCGAAGCTGCGATGCTGGCCGCACTTGATCGGGGCTGGCGGACAGGACATCAGTTGCGTCGTGTCACGACAGAAACCCGCGATTTGTTCCGCCGTCCGCTCGAGGCGGATGAGCTGCGCCACTTTGATGCTGCTGTGATTGATCCACCACGCGCAGGGGCCGAGGCCCAGATCGCTACGCTGGCAGACTCAGACATCAAGACCATTGCAATGGTATCCTGTAACCCTGTGACATTCGCCCGCGATGCCAAATTGCTCATTGATGCAGGGTTTACGATGCCTTGGGTACAGGTCGTGGATCAGTTCCGCTGGTCACCGCATGTAGAGGTTGTTGCATCATTCACGCGGAAATGAATGTAATCGTTCAACAATCTCTTTTCCGAAACGTCTTGATCATATATTCTAGGTTAAACGGCGTAGACCGTAGTGATTGGGCAGAGATATGATTTCAAGACGTTCGATGATAGCGGGTTCGGCCGCTTTCGGGTTCGCCGGATGTGCAAGCCAACCAACGGTTTACTCCGGACCCGAGGTAACGCGCATTCAGGTGCTGAAAGAACGGCGCGAGATGCAGTTGCTGAACAACCGCACCCTTTTGAAATCTTACAAAATTGATCTGGGTTTTGACCCGATTGGTCACAAGACCCAAGAAGGTGACGGCCGAACACCCGAAGGTGGCTACCGGATTGACCGGCGCAACCCCAACAGCCGCTTCCACCTTTCTTTGGGGATCTCTTATCCTGATGCCAACGACCTTGCCTATGCGAAGGCCAATGGTGTGGATCCGGGGGGTGATATCTTTATCCATGGCACGCCCCAAAAATGGGTCGGCACACCGGATTGGACGTGGGGTTGCATTGCGGTGACCAACGAAGAGATGGAAGAGGTCTATGCCATGGTCGATACAGGCACGCTGATCTACATCTACGCTTAAAAGCTGAAGCCGGCGATTGGCTGTCTGACGCTTGGGTCGCTTCCCATGTTCAAGGTCCACCAAAGCTTGGCTGATTCCTCTTGGAACCACGCAAAGCCCATAAAACGTGCGTCAGGATCAAGGATTACGGCGCGTGTATCGGGTTGCGCCATCCACGCACCAAGTGTCTGCAGTTCGGATTCAAACGACTCCGAGATATTCTCGCCCAAAAGCCGCCCCGGGAAACCCACGCGGCGCGCCCGTTCCAGCGGGCTCGAACCATCAGATCCAAAAAGCCAGGGCCGGTTTTGTACGGCCATATCGCGTGAGTGCGTGGCGGCGGCGGCATTCAGCCGTGCATCGAGTTCGACTAGCGGGACGCCTGCGGTGCGCCGCAACGCGTTGACACTGTCCAGCATCCGGAATTGGATTGCGGCTTCGTCGCCAGGACGGATAACATATGCTGTCGGCAATGGGAGACCATCCGGCCCAAGCGCTCTGTTGCTCGGAGCACTACAGGCCGCAAGTCCGACTGCTACCAGTCCCATCACCATTTCGCGTCGCAACATTAGACCGCTCGTCCTTTTTGGGTTTCTCAACCTTTAGCTTGATTGGCGTGACACTTCAAACCCACATCCACACAGATCGGCGGGAATGACATTTGTTTGAATTGCGATGCTATGCCAGACGCATTATCTAGCGGTGATAAGAAAAGTGATCCTTTGAGGAGGGCCAAAATGACAAATTCATTCTCGCGTCGCGGATTTCTGGCCGCTTCGGCAGCGATGGTCGGCACAGGGGCAGTTGCGCAGACGGCCAATAGTACTGAAATCGAGGCTGATATCTCGCAGGGTGTTCAACGGAATATTGCAAGTTTCCGGTCTTTGGATTGGCAACCGTATTTCAGCAATCTGAACAACGGCGCGATTCTTGTCGATCTGCAGTCGCGGGCTTTGCATTTCTGGTCCGAAGATGAGGCGATTTATAAGCTTTATCCGACAAGTGTTCCGCTGTCCGATGAGCTAACACGGACGGGCCGGACCGAGATTACACGCAAAGTGGAAGGTCCAAGCTGGGCGCCAACGCCATCCATGAAGCTGCGTAACCCTGAGTGGCCTGATTTCATTGGTCCGGGTCCTGCTAACCCCCTTGGTACGCATGCCTTGCACCTGTCTTGGCAGTACTACCGCATTCACGGCACCCACGACACACGCAAGATTGGCCGCCGGTCATCGAACGGGTGCGTTGGTCTTTATAACGAACAGATTGCGGAACTGTATGCGCTAAGTCGTGTTGGTACGCAGGTTTTGCTCATTTGACGCCGACGATAGCGTTTATCCAAATAGAAAAAGGGCGCCTCACCAGATGCGCCCTTTTTTGATCGGTAGGTCCTATGTGTTCGGCGGACAAGATTATTAAAAACCCAGACGCCACCACTTTTTCTTGCGTGCTTCGGCAGCCAATCGTGCCGCTTTGCGGGCTTCAAGTTCTGCTACTGTTTTTTCCACCGCGCGCTGCTCTTCGACCGTATCGACGAGATTGCTAATCCCCGCCTGAGGTGCTTTTCCTGTTTCTTGGTTGAATTCCTGAACCCAGCCCGGTGCCTTTACCGGTTTCTCTACTGCTGGCTTGAGCTCGAGCGGTTGTGACTTGGGTATGCGTGGCTCCGAATTCAGGACGTATTCATTTGTCTCGGACACCAACCGTGTCAGAGTCTTGTTGAGGTCAAAGCGGGGATTCACCTTTAGCGGTTTTACTCGCTGGCCTTCTTTGTTGATAATGTTCAGCCATTCCCGTGCTGACTGGATCCGTGCCTTCGGCAAGATCTGCATGGCCTTGTCGATTGCTTCGAGAAAAGCGCGATCATATTCAGGGAAGCGCCCGGCAAGCGGTTCACATGGATCAGGGTTTTTGCCAGCAAATTCGGCCATGCGGGTTTGGCTGTTTGGCGGGGCAACACCGCTGATCAGGTGATAGAATGTAGCGCCCAGCGCATAAAGGTCACTGCTGGGGCCTTGCTTACCGCCTGCAAAGTAGAATTCCTGCGGGGAATAGCCATCTTTCACGATCAATACGGATGACACAGCACGTGTTTCACGGCTGGCTTCCTCGCGCGCAGCCCCAAAATCAATCAGGAACGGGCTTCCCCATTTGTCCAACAGGATGTTGTCAGGTGAAATATCACGGTGCAGCAGGTCATTCTGGTGCACCAGATCAACCGCATCCAGAACCTTGATCAGGATTTCCTTGATCTGCGCCGGTGGCAAAGGCTTGTTCTTGTCATTCACAATGCTCAGCAAATCGCGGCCATGAATCAGATCAAGAACCATATATGCGGTCTGGTTGTCCTCAAAGATGCGGTGGACGCCCACGATATTGGGGTGACGCATCTTTGCGATGCTGCGCGCTTCGCGCATGAACATCTTGACGATGGTACGGTACTTTGCCTTGTGCTGGTCAGATCGTACAACGACCTTCTTGCCTTCGCGCATACAAAAAACTTCGGGGTAGCATTCTTTGATAACGACGCGGCGATCAAGATAGTTGTCTCTCGCCAAATAGGTTATACCGAACCCACCATTGCTCAGCGCTCTTTCGATCGTAAACTGATCGCCCAACAGGGGAGTGCCGTCAGGAAGAGCTTCGCTTCTTTCCTGTGGTGCGTCACCTTGGATTGGCTGGTGTGCTGCAGTCATAATTCTCACTCGTCGTGCTATACAGGTGGCACGCTCCAAACAAACACTTTTACGACTATTTTATGTCACGGAATTATGTTTCCTTTGCGGCGGCAGCCCATAGAAATATGGCACAACTTGCGCAAAATGCAGTCTTTTGAACCAATAAGGGGATGATTCTTCATCTAGGGTCGCTCGAGGTTGCAGATAATTGCGATAGCAGACGATGTTTTGGCAGCTGCTGAAATCAGGATGTGGCGTTGATTCTTGTTGTCTTCAGTACGGTCCCGTCCGCGTCGCAAATCAGCCGAACGCGCTGGCTTTTATACCAAAATGTCAGGCGGACGCGCCCGGCATCCTCGTCGATGCCTTGTTCGGAACGGCTTGTGATCTCTCCTGCCCGCATTTTTGCAGGTACTTCAGAAGGATCCAGACCAAGGAGTGGCCCAAGATCATGGGCATCAACCGTCGCACCGCCATGAGATAGGTCGATTTTCATCCTTGGCGTTTAGCCCAACCAGCCCTTGAGATTTTTCTCAATCACGCCCGAGAGTGCATCAATATGCGCGGGATCATCATTGAGGCATGGAATATAGGTAAAGTGCTCGCCGCCCGCTTCTTCAAAGCTTTCTTTGATCTCTTCGTTGATCTCTTCCAGAGTCTCGATGCAGTCAGCTGAGAAAGCAGGGGCACAAACGGCGATGTTTTTTACGCCGTCCTCTTCTGCAAGGCGCGCAACCTCTTCAACCGTATAGGGTTTCAACCATTCTTCGGGACCGAAACGCGATTGGAATGTCGTGACGATCTGCGTGTCATCCCAGCCCAGACGTTCCTTTAGCAAGCGCGTTGTTTTCTGGCATTGGCAGTGATAAGGGTCGCCCTCGCGCAGGTAACGTTCCGGAACGCCGTGGTACGAACACACCAGTTTTTCGGGCTTTGTTTCTGCTTCCGCATAGGCGCGTTCGATGGATTGCGCCAAAGCCTCGATATAGGCTGGTTCGTTGAAGTAAGGCTCAACGACACGCGCCACAGGCTGCCATTTTTCGTCCATCAGGGCGCGGAAGAATTGGTCGTTTGCCGTCGCTGACGTCGCACCGGCGTAATGTGGATAAAGCGGGAAAAACAGGATCTTGGTACATCCTGCATCGACCATTTCACGCACCTTCGATTTGGTCGAAGGATTGCCGTAACGCATGCAGAAATCAACGCGGACGTCATCGCCATAGCGTTCAACCATCTGCGCCTTGATCGCAGCGGTTTGTTTCTTGGTAATGGTCAGAAGCGGACTTTCGTTGTCTTCTTCGTTCCAGATTGATTTATACGCCGCGCCTGACGAAAACGGGCGCTTGGTCAGGATGACCAACTGCAAGAGCGGTTGCCAGATCCACGCGGAATAATCCACGACGCGTTTGTCGGACAGAAATTCATTCAGGTACCGCCGCATGGACCAATAATCGGTCGCGTCAGGTGTCCCGAGATTTGCCAGCAAGATGCCAACACGGGCCGGTTTCACCGCCGGATGATCGGGTTGCGCATGTACGGGGCATACGGCGGGGCGCTCTTCGGCCTGGTTCTGTGCATCAAACATTTTCATGGGCCCTTAGGTAACGTTATTTCGCTGGTAGTTAAATGGGATACGCGCCGCGTCAATCATTGGACCTGTTTAAAGGCGTTTCTTTTGTGTTTAGCGCATCCGCAAGGCGCGTTTTCGCGCTACCGGGGCGCAATGGTTGCGGTTGGCTCTCGGCCGGTGCCCATCCTGTGAGCGTGATGAGCTCAAAAGTGGCATCGACGCGATTCTCGGCATTGCGGAAATTATCGGCGTAAATACAGGCGGCCTCGGTCAGGACATTGCGCCGTGTCGGGTGTTTGATCCTGCCCGTCAGCGCATTGTTTTCGCCCATCTTGCGCAGATCATGCATCAGGTGGAAGGCGTTCACATAGCTTGCGGTCAGCGGTGTGCCGTCGGCGACAGGCAAGGCAAAGCCGGCCCGTTGCAACAGCCCGCCCAAATCACGAATTTCGCCCATCGGTGCAACTCTCGGCGAGAGGCCCCCAGTGATAGCCACCTCGGCCTCGGCCAATGACATGCGCAACTCATGCAGGGTTTGCCCGCCGAGGAATGTGCAGAGCAACAATCCATCAGGCTTCAACGCATGGCGCGCCTGCACCAGCTGGCCGACCGGATCATTCGCCCAATGCAGGCACATGGTGTGCAGGATCAGATCATACGCCTGTGGTTTCAGATCAAGCGTGTCTTCATCCGGTACAATCGTCGCATCAGGGTAACGCGCGCGCCAAAAATCGGGGAAACCGGTGACAATCGCGACGGACGTAAAGGTTCTATTAACCTCGATCAGTCTCTCTTGAATTTCATCGGCGGCGTGCTCTTGCAGGAACAACGCATCGGGCAAAGCGCGGGCGCGGTTGCGCATCAAGGCGGCGCGGTCGGTGATCTGGGGCATAGTCATGCCGGTCATTTAGGGTGCATTCATGCGGTTGCAAAGCGTCATTCGGGCAATTTATCCCGCGCAATGTGTCGCGTGCGATGCGCCGACCGAGGATGACTTTGGTCTTTGCGCCGCATGTTGGCGCGAAACACAGTTCATTGGCGGGCTGGTTTGCGACAGTTGCGGTGTGCCGCTGCCAGGCGAGGATCACGGAGAAACGGTACAGTGTGATGATTGCATGACCATTGCGCGCCCTTGGGATCGCGGGCGTACAGTGCTGGCCTATAGCGGCGTTGGACGGCGCCTTGTCTTGGCGCTCAAACATGGTGACCGAACCGAGCTTGCACGCCCTGCCGCGCGGTGGATGGCGCAAAAAATTCCTGATTGGGCCGGAATAGACACTGTTTTTGTGCCCGTGCCGCTTCATTGGCTCCGGCTGCTGCGCAGGCGCTACAACCAATCCGCGCTGCTTGCGCAAGAGATCGCCAAAGTGATGAATACGCCGGTTTGTGTTGATGCGCTTTTGCGGCCCAAACGCACTGCAACCTTGCAAGGCCATAGCCGTGACGCGCGTTTTTTCGAACTTGCAGGGGCTATCTTGCCCAATCCCAAACGCTTAGCGCAGATCGCGGATAAACATGTGATTTTGGTGGATGATGTCATGACGTCGGGGGCCACGCTGGCGGCCAGTGCCGAGGCTGCGATGGCCGGTGGTGCCAGAAATGTGTCGATTGTTACTCTGGCAAGAGTGGTCAAAGACGCTTAGATCAGTGCCAACACGATGCAAGGATCATTCTTATGGCAACTGTCGAGATTTATACCAAACCAACCTGCGGGTTTTGTCATATGGCCAAACGCCTGCTGTCTTCCAAAGGCATCAGCTTTGCCGAGGTGAATATATCTGCGCAGCCCGAGCGCCGTGCAGAAATGATCCAGCGCGCGAATGGCGGCAGCACTGTGCCGCAGATTTTCATCGACGGCACCCATGTGGGCGGTTGTGATGATCTTTTCGCACTTGAGCGCGGCGGCAAACTGGACGCGCTGCTCGCTGCATGAAGGCGGCCCTCCTACAACTCAATGTCAGCGATGATCCCGTCACCAATCTGGCGCGGACCGCTGACATGGTCGCTCAAGCGGCCGGGCAGGGTGCAGGTTTTGTCCTGACGCCGGAAGTCACCAACTGCGTCTCGCAGGATCGCGCGCATCAAAAGCGCGTGTTGCAGCACGAGACCGAGGATATCACCCTTGCCGGACTGCGCGAGGCGGCGATCCGCCATGGTGTCTGGCTCTCGGTTGGTTCTTTGGCACTGAAAACCGACGACCCTGACGGGCGTTTTGCAAACCGTTCTTTCCTGATTGATCCTGCGGGGCGAATCGTTGCGCGTTATGACAAGATCCATATGTTCGATGTGACTGTGTCAGAGACAGAAACCTACCGCGAATCCGCCGGGTATCGGCCTGGCACACAGGCGGTTGTCGCAGATACGCCTTTCGCAAAGATCGGGCTGAGTATCTGCTACGATATCCGTTTCGCCTATCTTTACCGTGCGCTTGCCCAGGCAGGTGCGCAGGTTCTGCTGGTGCCGTCCGCATTTTCTCCCGTAACGGGGGCCGCACATTGGGAACCCTTGCTGCGCGCCCGCGCCATTGAGACGGGGTGCTATGTCCTGGCCGCCGCTCAGACCGGCCAGCATGCGGCCCAAGCAGGCAGGCCGCGCCAAACATATGGGCACACGATGGCAATTTCGCCTTGGGGCGAGGTGTTGGCGGATTTAGGGACGGAACCGGGGCTGGCTTTGGTTGATCTTGACCCTGCGGAAGTGGCACAAAGCCGCAAACGGATTGCGGCACTTAGCCATGATCGCCCCTTTGAAGGCCCCTGATGTCAGATACCGCACATAATCTTGCCGTGTCCCTGTTCAGCGAAATTCTCGCTGTGGATCAGTTGGCGCGGGCAAATGTGGCGCGGGTCTTGCCCAAAGGGATGGAGCTTTCACATTTTTCGGTTCTGAACCATCTGGCGAATGCAGGTGTTGAACGGACGCCTGCGCAACTGGCCAAGACGTTCCACCTGACCCGCGGGGCGATGACGAATACCCTTCAAAAACTTGAATGGGCGGGGTGGGTGCATGTCCGTCCTGATTGGGATGATGCACGGCGCAAGATGGTGGCGATCAGCCCTTCGGGTCAGGCTGCCCGTGACGCGGCACTGGCCGCTATCGCGCCTGTAATTGCCGATGTCGTGACCAAAGTGGGTGAAGACAAAGCCAAAGCCGTTCTGCCCGTTCTGCGGGAAATGCGATTGAAGCTGGGCCAAGTCGAATAGCGTGGCGCCACGCGTCTAGAGGATGTCCCTCAGAACCGGCTCTTCCAGATCAAGAAGTGACAAGAGACCTGCCCTTAATGAGACTTTCGGTGCCCACCCCAAGACGCTTTCAGCCTTTTTGATATCAGGCCGGCGGCGCTGAGGGTCGTCGATTGGCCGACCCTCAAAGACGATATCATTCCCATCCCCAAACAGGGTCACAATCTCTTGTGCGATCTCAAAAATCGTATTCTCAACAGGGTTCCCAATGTTGAAAATCTCGCCCCGCGCAGCAGCAACTTCGCCGAGACGCAGCAACCCGTCAATGGTATCACTGACATGACAAAAGCTGCGGGTCTGTGTGCCGTCGCCGTGGATTGTCAGCGCCTTTCCGGATTTCGCCTGCGCTACGAAATTAGGGATCGCGCGCCCGTCCGACACCGTCATACCAGGCCCGTAAGTGTTAAAGATGCGGGCAATGCGAATATCGGCGCCCAAAGTGCGGACAGCGTCCATCAAAAGTGTCTCTGCGGCCCGCTTGCTTTCGTCATAGCAGGCGCGCGGTCCAACCGGGTTCACATGGCCCCAGTCAGTTTCCTTTTGCGGATGTGAAAGTGGGTCGCCGTAGACTTCGCTTGTCGAGGCCTGCACAAGTGTCGCATTGCAGGCCTGCGCATGGTCAAAGAGCTGCAGCGTCCCGAGGATATTGGTTTTCCAAGTTCGTATCGGATCACTTTGATAGTGCACGGGCGATGCGGGACTGGCCAGATTGTAGATGATATCGACCTGTGGAAGTGTCGTGGGCTGCGAAATATCGCCGGTCAGCACCGTTAAATTGGTTTGGTCCAGTGTTTTGAGTGGCCCTTCCTGCCCAGTGGAAAAGTCATCCAAGACATAAACCTTGCTGCCTGCCTCCAAAATTGCCCGCACCAGATGGCGCCCGATAAATCCTGCGCCCCCGGCAACAAGGACGGTTTTATTGCGCCAGAAAGTCACGCGCGGCACTCGCGTTCTTCGATGGCACGCACCGCATAAACTGTTTCACTTTCAAAGGTCAGATCTTTGGCTAGGATTTGGCCCTGTCTTGCGATGTCGCGCGCCTCGGCTGGATGCGATTTGACCCAGTCGATCCTTTCACGCAGGTCCGAAAGGTCGGCGCTGATCGGCACGAAATGCACCCACGGGATCAGCCGGTCATAGTACCATTGCTTATACCCAAATGGGCTTGCGACCTTGAGCACACAGCAACCCAGTTTCAACCGCTGCAAAAGGTTGCACCACGCGTTCGTAAAGCCGTCAATATCAATCGCGTACTTCATGGCGCCCCAGTTGTGGGTGGGTATGAAATCGCCAAGAAACCCTGCATTCTTGAGGACCGCATAGTCATGCGCCTCGGGCATGACCACAAAGCGAAAATCCACGTCGAGAGCCTTGCACTTATGGGCCATATGCAAGCGTTGCATGATCCCCGGCAAAATAACCGTTTCAGGGTCGACACTCCAATGGCCTGTGCCATTGACGGCCCCCCGCCAGACAATGTCGTCTGACCGATCGTCCCATGACAGGCTGTTGTTTGCTGCAAATATATCGGTTTCAGCATAGCCGCGCTGCGCGAAGAAATGTGCGTCGGGCAGCAGGACATGCTGATCTGACACGCTTGAAAATCTGTAGTCCGCGATACTGGCAAGATTGCCATCAGCTGCGTTCACGGTGATCTGGCGCACATCATCAGACGTCTGTTGGAACCAAAAGATATAAGGCGCAATCTTGTTTCGCGTCTCAAAGACATATTCCCATTCGCAATCGGTGCGGACAAGCGCGACAATGCTGCCTTGTTCCTTGCGCAGGATCACATCTGTTGCAGGCTGCTGTTCCTGAGACTGGACAATCTTGTAGGCAAGGGGTTCGACACCTGCCTGTCGCACGACCTTGTTGTTCATGTGTGTAATGGCGCGCGCACGCTTGTCACTCACACTGGGTTTACCGAAAAACAGGTTTCTGAACAGTTTTGTGTAAAAGCGCACGACGCGGCGGGTGATCTTTTTGGGTCCTATCAAGTCTCTTCACTCATGCGTTTGCGTCGCAGAGTTGACTGGCCTTGAAAGCAGATCAACTCTACGCGGAACTTAAGGTTCTTTACGCTGGCTACGCAACCGGCTTTGTTGCGGCCGTCACATAGTTGACTGACAGGTCACGGTCCGAGATGGACCATGTGAATTTTGCAAAATTACCACGAAACCTTTGCGATCAACGGGCGTCATGCCGGCCTTCTCCAGAAAATCGAACAGGTCATCCGGCGTGATGAATTTGTTCCATTCATGCGTGCCCTTTGGCAGCCAGCGCATCACGTATTTCGCACCGACAATCGCCATCGAGATTTCTCATTCGGCGCTCTCGACTTGAGAAAGTTTTCAGGTCATCAACGAAACGAAGTTCAGGTAGACACTGTTATCAATTCTTGGAGGACAAAGGATGGAGCGCGCGAACTTACCGTTCGGTGTTTTTTTGCGGTTGCCGCATCCACTTAAGTTTCGGGCTGTCGCATTCGCGATATTTGGATGCTTGCTTTTTCTTCATATGGCGGCAGAGGCAGTTCTATATTTCACTCCAGAATACTTGCTGGGGCCATCGAGAAGCAAAATAGCAGGCATATATTTTAGCGTTGTCAATTTTGATACCGAGAAGAATTTGCCTACGTTTTTTAATTTTTCGCTTCTTGTTTTGTCGGCGGTTCTTCTGTTTTTAATAACAGCGATCGTCTATCAGCGAAATGATCCGCTCAAAATACACTGGCTTATCCTTGCCATAACTTTTCTGCTTATGTCGTTTGATGAAGCGGCACAAATGCATGAAAAGTTGGGTAGTGCTGTTGAATCGGCACTTCCGACAGTCGGGTTCTTTTATTACTCATGGGTCATACCAGTCGGTATCTTCGCTTTTCTGTTTGGTTTAAGCTATATTTCCTTTCTGAGGCGCCTTCCTCTAGCAATTAGTAAAACAATTGTACTTGGCGGAGGTCTGTATATTCTTGGCGCACTTGGTATGGAGATTTTGGCTGGTAGCCTAGTGAGTGCGGATCGGTCCGCAGAGCTAAGTCTTGGTTGGCGTGTTGTAATGACGCTAGAGGAAACCTTTGAGATGAGTGGCATCATTTTTTTCATAAGTGCACTCATCGCCTATCTGCGTATCGAAGCCGCTTTGCCAGAGAAACCACTGGTGGGTCACTAAAAGCACTCGGTCTGGCGAAGCGTCGTCACGTTGGCGTTCATTGCCGACCAAGGCTGACTATTGGGTCGTGCTCCAAGCGCATTTGGAAAACTTCAAACTTTTGTCTTTCTCAAATAGTCATGGCTGCCCGAAATGCCTGGAAAATTGCAGCGTTATGTCAACTCGACCCAGCTGCTAGATTGCTTTGTGAGCATGGTCACTAGCCTCTACACCGGCTTTGTTGCGGCCGTCACATAGTTGACTGACAGGTCACGGTCCGAGATGGACCATGTGAATTTTGCAAAATTAAACACGAAACCTTTGCGGTCGACCGGTGTCATGCCGGCCTTTTCCAGGAAGCCGAACAGTTCATCCGGCGTGATGAATTTGTTCCACTCATGCGTGCCCTTTGGCAGCCAGCGCATCACGTATTCGGCCCCGACAATCGCCATCATAAAGGATTTCGGGTTGCGGTTGATGGTCGAACAAATGTGAATGCCGCCCGGTTTCATCAGTTGCTGGCACGCATCCAGATAGCCCTGTGGATCGGCCACATGTTCGACCACTTCCATATTCAGAACGGCATCGAATTGTTCGCCTGCTGCGGCCATCGCCTCGGCTGTGGTGTGGCGATAGTCAATCTCAAGGCCGGATTGCTCGGCATGGATCTGCGCCACGGGAATATTCCGTTCTGCCGCATCGGCCCCCACCACAGTTGCACCCAATCGCGCCATCGGTTCGCACAAAAGGCCCCCACCGCAGCCGATATCAAGGATCCGCAGGCCTTTGAACGGTTCGGGCTGGCTCAGGTCGCGCCCGAATTCGGCGGCAATTTGACGCGTGATATAGTCAAGCCGTACAGGGTTCATCATGTGCAGAGGCTTGAATTTGCCGCTCAGATCCCACCATTCGGCGGCCATCGCCTCAAATTTGGCAATTTCACCGGGGTCTACTGTGTTCGTTGCCGACATTTTCATCGCTCCGCGTTGTGGTCACTTAGTTCAACACGCGATATAGGATGATTATGGATAAAGTCGTAGGACAAAAGCGCCCAGGGGCACATCTTTACCAGCCGATTGATCCCTTTGATCAGCGGATGCTGGATGTCGGCGATGGTCACCGCATTTATATGG
Organism: Yoonia rosea; assembly: GCF_900156505.1. NCBI lineage: Bacteria > Pseudomonadati > Pseudomonadota > Alphaproteobacteria > Rhodobacterales > Paracoccaceae > Yoonia > Yoonia rosea. Next base: position 375,768 of record NZ_FTPR01000002.1, read on the forward strand.
AACAATGCGGCAATCCTGACGGTGTTCCTGTTGTGGTGCTGCATGGCGGCCCCGGCGGCGGATGCAGCCCAGCGATGCGCCGTTATTTTGATCCCAATGTTTTCCGGATCATCCTGTTTGATCAGCGCGGCTGTGGCCGCTCAAAGCCCCATGCCAGTGTGGATGCCAATACAACATGGCATCTGGTCGCTGATATCGAGTTAATCCGTGAAACACTGGGCATTGACCGTTGGATTGTCTTTGGCGGGTCATGGGGTGCGACGCTGGCGTTGATCTATGCGCAGGCCCACCCCGACCGCGCCGCTGCCCTTGCCTTGCGCGGTGTGTTCCTGATGACCAAGCCTGAGTTGGATTGGTTCTATGGTGGCGGTGCCGGAAAATTCTGGCCTGATCTGTGGGACCGTTTTGCATCTTTAATCCCCGCGGACGAGCATGATGACTTTATCGCCGCTTATCACCGCAGGCTGTTTTCGGGTGATCATCACCTCGAGGTCCGTTTCGCCCGTGCCTGGGCGTCATGGGAAAACGCCCTCGCCTCGATCGAAAGTGATGGCGTGACAGGGGAAAGCCCTGCGGATTATGCACGCGCCTTTTCGCGGCTTGAGAACCATTATTTTTATCATGGCGGCTTTCTGAATGCGGATCAGCAAATTCTGCATCCTGACCAGATGGCCAAGATTGCCGATGTGCCCGGTGTCATTGTTCAGGGGCGCTATGACATGATTTGTCCGCCTGTTTCTGCGCATAAGCTGTCGCAGATGTGGCCCAAGTCGCGCCTGACTTTTATCGGGCGCGCCGGGCATGCGTTGTCTGAACCCGGGATCAGCGCGGAACTGGTGCGTACGATGGACATGATGGGTGCGCAGCGCCGTGCGCTGGGGCTTTAGGGTTTACAGCCGGGAATATGCCGTTAAGCTTTAGGTCCAGCTACCGGGGAATTCGTAAACTTGGGCAACGTCCTAACGATTATTTTGCAACGTCTCGCGCTCGGCCTTCTCACATTGCTCATTGTGTCGATCGTGATCTTCGTTGCGGTCAATTTGCTGCCCGGGGACTTTGCTGAATCCATTTTGGGCCAAGGCGCGACGCCCGAGGCAGTCGCCGCGATCCGTACCGATCTTGGGCTCGATGAGCCCCTCGTGTCACGCTACTTTCAATGGCTGGGCGGTGTGATGCAGGGCGATCTGGGCACCAGTTTCGCACAGGCAAATTTTTCAAGCTTTACGGGGACAGACTCGGGCGCAACCACTGTCGCGGCGCAGATTGCACCGCGTTTTGGCAATACGATGTTCCTTGCAATGATCACGGCCGCCATTGCGGTGCCGTTCTCGATCATACTGGGTATTCTGGCAGCACTTTACCGCAATACCGTATTTGACCGCGCAACGAACATTTTTACGCTGACCTCGATTTCAAGCCCCGAGTTCTTTCTGGCCTACGTGCTGATCCTGTTTCTGGCCGTTCTGAACCCGATCTTTCCGTCATTGTCGAATATTTTCGCGGGCATGCCTTTTGGTGAACGGGTCGAAAAATCCATGTTGCCTGCTTTGACGCTCACGCTCGTTGTGACTGCCCATATGATGCGGATGACGCGGGCCGCGATCATCAATCTGCTGGCCTCGCCCTATATCGAAATGGCGCGGCTAAAAGGCCTTTCGCCGATGCGCGTGATCGTCAAGCACGCACTGCCTAATGCGCTGGCCCCGATCATCAACGTCATCGCGCTGAACCTTGCGTATCTGATTACTGGCGTCGTCGTGGTCGAGGTGGTCTTTGTTTATCCCGGCATTGGCCAGCTTTTTGTGGATGCTGTGAAGAACCGTGACATTCCGGTGGTGCAGGCCTGCTGTCTGATCTTTGCGACGGCCTTTATTCTGTTGAACCTGACAGCCGACATTCTGTCGATCCTGTCTAATCCACGTCTGAGGCATCCGAAATGATTTTATGGATCATCATCGCGTTGGTTGGCATGGCTGCCTTGGCTTGGGGGTTTCGCTTTGCGGGACAGGCCGTAACAGGAAACGCACCGAAGTTTCGGGATATGCCTTACGGCGTTGCCTACGGCTATGTACTGGGCGTGGCTGTCCTGCTTTGGCTGGTCTGGGCGTACGTGCAAGGGCGCAGTGCAGATCCTTTGATCGCAAATAAGTTCTTCTTCCTGCGCATTGCGATCGAGGGCTTTATCATCTTTGCGATCGCCGCATGGCTGTTCCGCATACTGGGGCGGTCAGTGGGGACGGCGGCAACCAAAAAGCTGTTCCGTTCCATGCCTCTGACCGCAGCGTTCGGCATTCTGACCATTCTGATTTACGCAATCCTTGCGATTTTTGCAGGCGCAATTGCGCCTTACGGTCAGGAACAGATTATCCAAGGCGTTGCTGCGAATATTATCCCCGGTGGCGATCCTGCACTGGGCGGTAACCCTGATTTCCCGCTTGGGACCGACCAGATTGGCCGCGATATCCTGAGCCGTTTGATCTATGGCGCGCAGAACACCGTCGGCATTGCTTTTGCCACCACGGTTCTGGCGTTTCTCCTTGGGGGGACCTTTGGTTTTCTGGCGGCTACGCTTGGCGGGTGGCTGGATCAGCTTTTGTCGCGCGCGGTTGATGTGTTGATGGCGATCCCGTCGCTGATTTTCGCGCTTTTGCTGATGACCATCGCGCAAGTGTGGGCCCCGCAGCTGGGCATTCCTTTGACGTTCTTTATGGTCATCATCATTGCGGTGATCGACAGCACGCGGGTTTACCGTCTGGCGCGCGCAGTCGGACAGAATATTGTTGTGATGGACTATATCGAGGCCGCCAAACTCCGTGGCGAGGGGTTGGGATATCTTGTTTTCAAGGAAATCCTGCCTAATGCGATGGCCCCGCTTCTTGCCGAATTCGGCCTGCGCTTTTGTTTTGTCTTCCTGACGATCGCATCTTTGTCCTTCCTTGGCGTGGGCATCCAGCCTCCATTGGCCGACTGGGGGACAATGGTGCGTGACTTGGCGGGGTTTGTGAATTTTGCGCAATTCGCGCCGATGGCGGCCACGGCCCCCTTGCTGGCGGCTGGCGCGATTGCGCTGCTGACGGTTGCCGTGAATTTCGTCGTGGACTGGATGCTACAGAAATCATCGGGGCTAAAGGAATGAGCGAAGAACCACTCGTCAAAATGCGCGATGTCTGGCTAGAGGGCCGGAGCGACGAGACGTGGAACCCTATTATCAACGGTGTCGATCTGACGCTGGCGCGTGGCGAGGTGCTGGGGCTGATCGGTGAATCCGGTGCCGGTAAATCGACCCTTGGTCTGGCGGCGATGGGCTATACCCGCGACGGTGTGCGCATCTCTAAAGGGTCCGTTGAATTTGACGGGATTGACCTGCTGAAAGCCTCGGCCTCCGTCAAACGTGAATTGCTGGGCAAGCGTATTGCTTATGTCGCGCAGTCCGCCGCAGCGAGCTTCAATCCTGCCCACAAACTGATGGATCAGCATGTCGAAGGCCCCGTGCAGCATGGCGTGATGAGCCGCGCTGAAAGTGCAACAGACGGGATCGAGCTTTATCGTAAATTGCGCCTGCCGGACCCCGAACAGATCGGGTTTCGTTATCCGCACCAGGTCTCGGGCGGTCAGTTGCAGCGCTGCATGACGGCGATGGCCATGTCCTGCCGCCCTGATCTGATTATCTTTGACGAACCGACAACGGCGCTGGATGTGACGACACAGATCGAAGTGCTGGCCTCGATCCGTGATATTGTGGAACAGTTCAACACCGCCGCGATCTATATCACACATGACCTTGCTGTTGTGGCGCAAATGGCCGACCGGATCAAAGTGCTGCTGAAAGGTGATGAGGTCGAAACCGCCGACACCCGCACCATGCTTTCTGCACCGACGCAGGACTACACAAAATCGCTCTGGGCGGTGCGCAGTTTTGAACGCCCGCAGAAACCGGCAATCCAGACGGGCTCTGTCCCAGTCGTGAGCGTCCAGAATGTTGATGCATCTTATGGCACGGTTCCGGTGCTGCATGACGTCAGTTTTGATCTGCATGAAGGCCGCACCGTCGCAGTTGTTGGTGAAAGCGGATCGGGAAAATCGACGACGGCGCGCTGCATCACAGGCCTTTTGCCGCCCAAAGCAGGGCAGGTCTTGCTGCACGGCGAAGTATTGCCTGCGGACTATCGCAAGCGAAGCAAGGACCAGCTGCAGCAGGTGCAGATGATTTACCAGATGGCGGACACGGCACTGAACCCGCGCATGTCCATCGGCCAGATTATTGCGCGCCCGGTCGAGTTTTATCTCGGCTTGAAGGGCAAGGAAAAACGCAAAAAGGTAGATCGGCTTCTTGAACAGATCGAGCTTGAGCCCTCACAGTATTATCACCGCCTTCCGTCCGAACTCTCTGGCGGGCAAAAGCAGCGGATCGGGATCGCCCGCGCGCTTGCGGCAGAACCCAAATTCATCATCTGCGATGAGGTAACCTCCGCGTTGGACCAACTGGTTGCTGAGGGTATTCTGCGACTATTGGCACGGTTGCAGGATGAACTTTCGCTGACGTACATGTTTATTACACATGATCTCGCGACAGTGCGGGCGATTTCCGATGAAGTGGTCGTCATGAAGGACGGACGTGTGGTAGAACAGGGACCAAAGAAGGAAATGTTCAAGCCGCCACATCACGCCTACACCGATCTGTTATTGTCCTCGGTTCCTGAAATGGACCCGGACTGGCTCACTAATCTGCTAGCTGAACGTGGGGTTGATAACATCGGCGATGCAGCTGTTGATAAGATGTAATTCGAATCATTCACGAGAGTGATGGAACAAACCGGCGAAAGATGCCGAATAAGACAACTAGGGAGAATGCAAGTATGCAAGGAATTAGTAGACGCGGCCTGTTAAAGACAGGTGTAGCAGCAGGTGTGTTGGGCCTGTCAGGAATGCCGCTGCGTGCGCAAACTCGCGGTGGTAAACTGACCGCCGGTCTTTCAGGTGCAAACACATCTGATAGTTGGGACGGACGTACCCACTCTGACCTCTTCATGATCGCTTCGGCGCAGGGCGCTGTTTTTGACAGCCTCACAGAAGTTGGCGCTGATGGCTTGCTCAAGGGCGAATTGGCCGAAAGCTGGGAAGCATCTGCTGATGCAAAGGTCTGGACATTCAACCTGCGTCAGGGCGTGACCTTCCACAACGGCAAATCCTTTGGCGCGGATGACGTGATCGAATCGCTGCAAATGCACGTTGCTGAAGGCGCGAAATCTGCGGCAGAGCCCATCGTTTCAGCCATCACCGAAATGACCAAGGTCACTGATTATCAGGTCCAGCTGACGCTGGCAGCAGGCAACGCTGATCTGCCCTATCTGCTGTCGGATTATCACCTGCTGATGTATCCAGCAGGCCAGATTGAAGAGGCGATTGCGCAGGGTATCGGTACGGGCCTTTATCAGGTGCAGTCCTTTGATCCCGGTGTGCGCATGGTCGCGACCCGTTATGCGGATCACTATAAAGGCGACAGCGCCGGTTTCTTTGACGAGATTGAATATATCGCAATCAATGACAACACAGCACGGACCAACGCGCTGCTGACTGGTCAGGTTGATGCGATCAACCGGATTGATTTTCAGACCGAGGCGCTGTTGCGTGCGAACCCTGCGCTGCGCATTCAGGAACTGACCGGTAACCAGCACTACATCTTCCCGATGCTGACAAAGGTTGCACCGTTTGATGACGTGAACGTGCGCCGCGCGCTGAAGTACGGCATCAACCGTCAGGAAATGGTGGACAAGATCCTGCTCGGTCACGGCCAAATCGGTAACGATTCGCCAATCGGTCCTGCAAACCAGTACTACAATCCAGATATGGAACAGCTGGCTTACGACCCTGATAAGGCTAAGTTCTACCTCCGGGAAGCTGGTCTCGACAGCATCGACCTTGATCTTTCGGCATCCAATGCGGCGTTTGAGGGTGCCGTTGATGCAGCGCTTCTTTACAAGAACTCTGCTGGCGAAGCTGGAATCAATATCAATGTGATTCAGGAACCCGCTGACGGCTATTGGTCCAATGTCTGGTTGAAGAAGCCTTGGTGCGCCAGCTACTGGTCTGGCCGCGCGACAGAGGACTGGATGTTCTCGACCGCATATGAGGCCGGTGCGCCTTGGAATGACAGCCAGTGGGATGAACCCCGCTTCCAGGAACTGCTGTTGTCCGCCCGTGCCGAGCTGGATAGCGACAAGCGCCGCGAGCAGTACTACGAAATGCAGCAGATCCTGCGTGACGATGGCGGTGTGATCCTGCCAATGTTTGCCAACTATGTGCAGGCGTTGAACAACCGCATCGCGACACCGGAAACAGTGGGCAACCTCTGGCAGATGGACAACGCCCGCATGGCCGAGCGTTGGTCGCTGGCATAAGCCGTGCTGGCTTGAGAATAGAAACGCCCTGCCGAAAGGCGGGGCGTTTTGCGCTTGAAAGGCGGGTAGGTGATGACAGGCCTTGCAGTTTGGCCGTTCCTTCCGTATACGATCCTTAACAGCGGCGACTTGGCCTCCACCCCCAAGCCTCCACCGGAATTTTCCACGGGCCGCGCGCCCGTTTTTTTGTGCCGAATGATAAGTCGGAAAGAATGATGAACGATCTGATCGCCAAAGCGGCCATTGACCGCCGCATCGCTGAAATCATCACCCCAGTTGTCGAGGACATGGGGTTCGAAGTCGTGCGCGTGCGTTTGATGACCGGCAAGGAAAGCATCCTGCAGATCATGGTGCAGCGCCCCGATGGCCAGATCGAAGTCGATGAATGTGCCCAGATTTCCACAGCTATCAGTGCAGTGCTGGATGTCGAAGACCCGATTCTGGATGTTTACACGCTTGAGGTTTCAAGCCCCGGGATCGACCGTCCGCTGACGCGGATGAAGGATTTCGATCAGTGGGAAGGCTTTGAAGCCAAAGTTGAAACCGATGAACTGATCGATGGCCGCCGCCGTTTCAAAGGGCAATTGGCGGGCACCGAAGGTGACGAGATTCTGATCACGATTGCCGAGGGCACGATCGGACTGAAATTTGAATGGCTGTCAGACGCCAAACTGGTTCTGACAGATGAGTTGATCCGCGATGTTTTGCGCGGTCGCAAAGACGCGGGTCAGATCGACGAGACCCAATTTGATGAAATCGAAACCATCATTGATGGCGAGGAGAACACTTAAGATGGCATACACATCCGCCAACCAGTTGGAGTTGTTGCAAACAGCAGAGGCCGTGGCCCGCGAAAAGAACATCGAGCCCGGGCTTGTTGTGGAAGCGATGGAAGAATCGCTCGCCCGTGCGGCCAAGTCGCGCTATGGCGCGGAAATGGACATTCGCGTGTCCATCGACCGCAAAACCGGCAAGGCGACCTTCACCCGCGTGCGGACTGTGGTCGAGGATGATGAGCTTGAGAACTATCAGGCTGAATTCACTGTCGAGCAGGCCAAAGAATACATGGATAACCCTGAAGTCGGCCAGCAGTTCATCGAAGAAGTGCCACCTGTGGAATTGGGCCGCATTGCTGCACAGTCTGCCAAGCAGGTGATCCTGCAGAAAGTCCGCGAAGCCGAGCGTGACAAGCAATACGAAGAGTTCAAGGATCGCGCCGGCACGATCATCAACGCGCTGGTCAAGCGTGAAGAGTACGGCAACGTGATCGTTGACGTGGGTTCCGGTGAGGCCGTGCTGCGCCGCAATGAAAAGATCGGCCGCGAGGCATACCGTCCCAATGACCGTATCCGCTGTTACATCAAGGAAGTGCGCCGCGAACAGCGTGGCCCACAAATCTTCCTGTCGCGCACCGCGCCAGAGTTCATGGCAGAACTGTTCAAGATGGAAGTGCCCGAGATTTATGAAGGCATCATCGAGATCAAGGCTGTGGCCCGTGACCCCGGTTCGCGCGCGAAGATCGCTGTCATTTCCTATGACGGGTCCATTGACCCTGTCGGTGCCTGCGTTGGTATGCGCGGGTCCCGCGTGCAGGCCGTTGTGAACGAACTGCAGGGCGAAAAGATCGACATCATTCCATGGAATGAAGATATGCCGACCTTCCTTGTGAACGCGTTGCAGCCTGCCGAGGTATCTAAGGTGGTTCTGGACGAAGAGGCCGGCAAGATTGAAGTTGTTGTGCCTGAAGAGCAGCTTTCTCTTGCCATCGGTCGCCGCGGCCAGAACGTGCGCCTTGCGTCGCAACTGACCGGTCTGGATATCGACATCATGACCGAGGAAGAAGAGAGCAAGCGTCGTCAGGCCGAATTCGAGCTGCGCACGAAATTGTTCATGGATACCCTTGATCTGGACGAGTTCTTTGCCCAACTCTTGGTATCTGAAGGGTTCACGAACCTTGAAGAGGTCGCCTACGTTGAGCTGGATGAACTGCTGGTGATCGAAGGCGTCGATGACGATACTGCTGCCGAATTGCAGGCGCGTGCGCGCGACTATCTGGAAGCGGAAGCCAAAAAAGCCATGGAAGCGGCCCGCGCGTTGGGTGTCGAAGACAGCCTTGTCAATTTCGAAGGGCTGACACCTGCCATGCTTGAGGCGCTGGGCAAAGACGGTGTGAAAACACTCGAAGACTTTGCAACCTGTGCTGACTGGGAACTGGCCGGTGGCTGGACGACGGTCAACGGCGAACGCGTAAAAGACGAGGGCGTGCTAGAGCCGTTCGACATATCGCTGGAAGAAGCGCAAGACATGGTGATGACCGCCCGCGTGATGCTGGGTTGGGTTGACCCTGATGATCTTGTTTCGGACAGCGAAGAAGAGCTGATCGCGGAGGAGGAGGCCTGATCGCAGGCCTTCGAGGGGATCGCAGATGGCGCGTGGTGGCCATAACAAAGAACGCGATGATGTTGAACGTAAGTGCATCGTCACGGGCGAGGTGCAGCCAAAGGCTGGCTTGATCCGCTTTGTTGTGGGCCCTGACAATCAGGTTGTGCCTGATGTTCTGGGCAAACTGCCGGGCCGTGGCATGTACGTGACAGCTGACCGGACAACGCTTGAAGAGGCGAAGAAAGGTCAGTTTTCACGCTCTGCCAAGCAGGCGGTCACTGTGCCCGACGGACTGGTGGACGAAGTTGAACGCCAACTTGCCCGCCGCACCGTTGATCTGATCGCACTGACCCGCAAAGCGGGCCGTGCGGTTTGCGGATTTGAAAAGGTAAAGGGTTGGCTCGCCGGTGGTGAGCGGGTCCGTGTTCTGGTTCAGGCCTCTGACGGGTCGGAACGGGGCAAAACGAAACTATGGACGCCCGAGGGTGCCCGATACTTTGGCTGCCTGACCTCTCAGGAATTGGGTTTGGCATTTGGGCGGCAAAGTGTGATACATGGCGCGCTTGCGACTGGCAGACTCAGCGATCGTGTTGTAGAGGAAGCCACAAAGCTACGCGGATTACGCGAAGGGAACGGGGGCGATACGGCCTCCGGGAAGGATAAAGAAGCTAAATGAGCGATAACGACGGTAAAAAGACACTCGGCCTTGGTGGTTCACGTCCCAGCAACGTGAAGCAAAGTTTTAGCCATGGGCGGACCAAAAACGTCGTGGTGGAAACCAAACGCAAACGCGTTGTGGTGCCGAAGCCCGGTGCAGCCAAGCCTACCACAACCGGTGGCCCTGTTGGTGGTGATCCAAAGAAGCGCCCCGCAGGCATTTCTGATGTTGAACTTGAGCGCCGGATGAACGCGCTGAAGATGGCGAAAGCCCGCGAGGCCGAAGAGGCCGCCGCGCGCGAAGCCGACGAAAAGGAACGCGCTGCCGAGCGTGAAGCGCGCCGCGCCGAGATGGAAGCCAAAGAGGCCGAGGATCGCGAACGCGAAGAGCGCGCGAGAGCAAAAGCCGAGGAAGAAGAGCGCAAGGCCGCTGCCGCTGCGAAAGCCAAGGCGATCGCAGATGCGCCGCCTGCAGCCGCCGCTGTTCCCGGCGAAACCGAGATTTCCCGCCCCTCTGCCGCGCCGCGTAAATCGGATCGTGGAAACGATGCGCGTGATAAAGAAACCAAGCCGAAACCAAACCGTGGTGGTGAAGACAACCGCCGTTCCGGCAAGCTGACGCTGAATGATGCGATGGCCGGCCGCGAAGGTGGGCGTCAGCGCTCAATGGCTGCGATGAAGCGCAAGCAGGACCGCGCCCGTGCGAAAGCGATGGGTGGATCTGTCGAGCGTGAAAAGGTCTTCCGCGAAGTGGCGCTGCCCGAGGCGATCACGGTGTCGGAACTGGCCAACCGGATGACCGAGCGTGTTGCCGACGTTGTGAAAGCGCTGATGACCAACGGTATCATGGCGACGCAGAACCAGACGATTGACGCGGATACCGCCGAATTGATTATCGAAGAATTCGGCCACACAGTTGTGCGCGTGTCCGACGCGGATGTCGAAGATGTCATTCAGGCCGTGGAAGATAAGCCCGAAGACCTTAAACCGCGTCCGCCGATCATTACGATCATGGGCCACGTTGACCACGGCAAGACGTCGCTGCTTGATGCGATCCGCAATGCAAAGGTTGTGGCCGGCGAAGCAGGCGGGATCACACAGCACATCGGTGCCTATCAGGTCACGACCGAAAGTGGTGCAGTGCTGTCGTTCCTTGACACACCCGGCCACGCCGCCTTTACCTCGATGCGCTCTCGCGGCGCACAGGTGACGGATATCGTTGTGCTTGTAGTGGCGGCCGATGATGCTGTCATGCCGCAAACGGTTGAGGCGATTAACCACGCGAAAGCGGCGAAAGTGCCGATGATCGTGGCGATCAACAAAATCGACAAGCCCGAGGCAAACCCTGACAAAGTGCGGACGGATCTGTTGCAGCATGAAGTGATCGTCGAAAAGATGTCCGGCGATGTGCAGGACGTTGAAGTGTCGGCCATCACAGGCAAAGGTCTTGATGATCTGCTCGAAGCGATTGCCCTGCAGGCAGAGATTCTTGAACTTAAAGCCAACCCTGATCGCGCTGCCGAAGGTGCCGTGATCGAGGCGCAGCTTGATGTGGGCCGCGGCCCTGTTGCAACCGTTCTTGTGCAGAACGGGACATTGCGCCAAGGCGATATCTTTGTTGTGGGCGAGCAGTACGGCAAGGTCCGTGCGCTGATCAACGACAAAGGCGAACGCGTGAAAGAAGCAGGCCCTGCCGTACCGGTCGAGGTGCTCGGCCTGAACGGTACGCCAGAAGCAGGCGACGTGTTGAACGTTGTTGATACCGATGCCCAGGCACGTGAAATCGCCGAGTATCGTGAAAAGGCTGCGAAAGAGAAACGCGCTGCTGCCGGTGCTGCGACAACGCTTGAACAGCTGATGGCGAACGCCAAGGCCGATGAAAACGTCAGCGAACTGCCGATTGTGGTAAAAGCAGACGTGCAAGGCTCGGCCGAAGCGATTGTGCAAGCGATGGAAAAGATCGGCAACGATGAGGTCCGCGTGCGCGTCCTGCACTCTGGTGTTGGTGCGATTACTGAAACCGATATCGGTTTGGCTGAAGCATCCGGTGCGCCTGTCTTTGGCTTTAACGTCCGTGCGAATGCGACCGCACGGAACACAGCCAACCAAAAAGGTGTCGAGATCCGCTACTATTCGGTCATCTACGATCTTGTGGATGATGTGAAAGCGGCGGCCTCTGGTCTGTTGTCTGCGGAAATTCGCGAAAAGTTCATCGGCTATGCCAACATCAAAGAGGTCTTCAAGGTCTCGAATGTGGGTAAGGTTGCCGGTTGTCTTGTGACAGAAGGTGTCGCGCGTCGTTCTGCGGGCGTCCGTCTGCTGCGCGACAACGTGGTTATTCACGAAGGCACGCTGAAGACGCTCAAGCGCTTCAAGGACGAGGTTGCCGAGGTGCAATCCGGTCAGGAATGCGGCATGGCGTTCGAGAACTATGATGATATCCGCCCGAATGACGTGATCGAGATTTTCGAGCGCGAAGAGGTCGAACGGAACCTGTAACAGCGGGTTTCAGGAATAGAAAAGGGCGGTCCCAAGGGCCGCCCTTTTTCGTTTCGGTAGTGCTAAAGCCAATCCCGCAAGATCGGGATCAGGGGTATATCAGCCGCAGGCATCGGGTAATCCCGCAGCTGGTTTGCCCGCACCCATTTGAGTGCCTGCCCCTCGCGCGATTGCGGCGTGCCCTCCCATTTCCGGCAGGCGAACAGCGGCATCAGCAGGTGGAAATTCTCGTAAGTATGACTGGCAAAGGTCAGCGGTGCGAGGCAGGACGCCCAAGTGTCGATGCCCAGTTCCTCTTGCAGTTCACGGATCAGCGCGGCCTCTGGTGTTTCACCCTCTTCCACCTTGCCGCCCGGGAATTCCCACAGGCCCGCCATAGATTTCCCCTCGGGGCGTTGTGCCAAAAGGATGCGGCCGTCGCCATCAATCAGGGCGACTGCGGACACCAGAACAGTCTTCATGAGCGATAATCGGCGTTGATTGTGATGTAGCCGTGGGTCAGATCGCAGGTCCAGACGGTACTTTCGCCACTGCCGATCCCCAGATCAACGCCGATCTCAAGCTCGGCGTTTTTCATATAGGCGCTGGTGGCCTCTTCCGAATAATCCGGCGCGCGCCAGCCGTTTTCGGCGACGGTGATGTCCCCAAACCGAATGCTGAGCGTGTCGCGGTCTGCTGCGGCGCCTGACTTGCCAACAGCCATCACTATCCGCCCCCAGTTGGCGTCTTCGCCTGCGATCGCGGTTTTCACCAAAGGTGAATTGGCGATCGAGAGCGCCACTTTATGGGCGTCGGTATCAGTCTTTGCGCCGGTCACTTTGACGGTCACAAATTTGGTCGCCCCTTCGCCGTCACGCACGACCTGATGCGCGAGGTCCTGCATGACGTCGTGCAAGGCCGCTGCGAAATCGGCGTTTCCTGTCACATCCACACCTGATGCGCCAGTTGCGGCCATCAAAAGTGAATCCGAGGTCGATGTGTCGCTATCGACGGTGATGCAGTTAAAGGTTTTCGCGTTGGTTTCAGAAACAAGCGTTTGCAAATCCGCCTGCCCAAACTGTGCATCGGTAAAGATATAAACCAGCATCGTCGCCATATCAGGCGCGATCATGCCAGAGCCTTTGGCGATGCCTGCGATCTTCACGTCCTTGCCGTTCACCGTGATCGTGGCTGCGGCGCCCTTTGCAAATGTATCGGTGGTCATGATCGCGCGGGCAGCGTTCTCGATCTCATCCGCACTTTGGTTTGCGTGCAATTCCGCGATCTTGGCAATGATCCGGTCATGTGGCAGCGGCTCACCGATCACACCGGTAGATGCCGTGAAAATCCGGTCTATCGGCGCGCCGGTCTGGGCTGCCACGGCTTCACACACCGCCTCAACCGATGCGCTGCCTCGGCTGCCAGTAAAGGCGTTCGAATTGCCTGAATTTACCAGAAATGCGGCGATGCTGCTGGGGTCACTGCCCAGTTTCGCCTGACAATCCAGCACAGGTGCCGAGCGGGTCGCCGAGCGCGTAAAAACCCCGGCCACCGCAGTGCCAGGCGCGACAATCGCCAGCATTACATCGGTACGGTTCTTGTATTTGACGCCTGCCGAGGCCGCCGCAAAGGTGACCCCGTCAATTTTGGGCAGTTCCGGAAAAGTTGCGGGGGCAAGGGGCGAGACAGGCATATCAGATCAATCCAGCAGGTTGGTTGCATCAATCAGGCTGGGATCAAACTGCCCCGGCTCTGGCTTTGTAATTGTTTCTTCGGCCGCCAATGCGTCCAGACGGACAGTGATTGCCGCCTCTTGGAGTTCGGCAGTCAGTTCGCGGCGGACCTCATCGAGTGTCGGGCCAGCCTGAATCCGTTTGTCGAGCAGTGTTGCGACATGCCAGCCGAACTGGGTTTCGAACGGCTCGGTCACGCCACCCACCTCAAGCGCTGTCACGGCGTTTTCGAATTCAGGCACCATCGCGCCAGCGCCGAACCACCCCAGATTGCCGCCATTCGGGCCCGTTGGTCCCGTGGATACATCACGCGCTACATCAGCAAAGGCAGCACCTTCATCGATGCGGGTTTTGGCTGCGGCTGCTTCTTCTTGTGTTTCGACAAGCAGGTGTGCGGCGTTGAATTCCTCGATCTCTTCGGCATTTGCATACCGCGCCTCATAGGCAGCCTGTAGATCAGCTTCGGTTACCGCGTTTTCGGCAATCTCTGTAATCTCTTCAGCCGCGAGCAAAGAGCGGCGTTCGTTCAGCAGCGTAAAGTTCGTGCGCGCCGAAGGCTCGCCTGCCGCATCTGCCAAAAGCTGTTGCTGGATCAATTGTTCGACAAGACCATCAAAAAGCACCTCGGCAGGGAGTTGCGCATACTGCGGCGGCAGCAGGGTGCGGGCGATGATAATCTCACCCATGGTGATCTCTGTCTCGCCAACGGTGGCAACAACTGTGTCAGCTGTTACGTCTTGGGCGAAGGCCCCGGTGGACAAAGTGGCGGCCACTGCAGTTGCACCCAAAAATGTAACATGTTTCAGCATTATACGTTCCCTTGATAGGCCGCGGCTTCCCGCGGCGTTGACACTGTACTGGCGGCCCCTTACATCCCAAAGATGCCTCGAGGAGGCCGTTATAGTTCGATAATCTTGGCCCTTTCTAAGTGGCCTGAAGCGGGCCTACAAGCGACCTCCTCTCAAATAGATGTCAGACAGGCGCCGAGGCGCCATCGGAGAGAACATGCTGGGTTTCGGAACAATTGCCAAAAAGGTGTTTGGCACCGCAAACGACCGCAAAGTAAAAGCTGCCCGTCCCTTGGTCGACAAGATCAATGCGCTTGAGCCTGAGTTTGAGGCGCTTTCTGACGAAGGCATCAAACAAAAGACAGAAGAGCTTGCCAAGCGTGCAATGGGTGGCGAGAGCCTTGATGACCTGTTGCCAGAGGCATTTGCCAACTGCCGCGAAGCCGCGAAACGTGCCTTGGGTTTGCGGGCGTTTGACACCCAGCTCAAGGGCGGCATCTTTCTGCATCAGGGCAACATCGCCGAGATGAAAACCGGTGAAGGTAAAACGCTCGTTGCGACGTTTCCGGCCTATCTGAACGCGCTGACAGGTAAAGGCGTACATATCGTCACCGTGAACGACTATCTGGCGCGCCGTGACGCGGAATGGATGAGCAAGGTGTATGGCGCTTTGGGTCTGACCACCGGTGTGGTTTACCCCCAGCAGCCAGAGGGCGAAAAGAAAGCCGCCTATGCCTGTGACGTGACCTATGCCACGAACAACGAACTTGGTTTTGATTATCTGCGCGACAACATGAAATCCGAGCTGAGCCAGATGTTCCAGCGTGAGCATAACTTTGCGATCGTGGACGAAGTCGACAGTATCCTGATTGATGAGGCACGCACACCGCTGATCATCTCTGGCCCCGCGCAAGACCGGTCCGACATGTATGCGACCATCGACAAAGTGATCCCCGATGTGGCGGACGAACATTTCACACTGGATGAGAAAACCCGCCAAGTGTCATTCTCTGATGAAGGCAATGACTTTCTCGAAGAAAGGCTCACTGCTGCGGGGCTCTTGCCCGAAGGGCAGACGCTTTATGATCCTGAAAGCGCGACTTTGGTTCACCATGTGAACCAGGCATTGCGCGCGCATAAGCTATTCACCAAGGACAAAGACTATATTGTGCGCGATGACGAGGTCGTGCTGATTGACGAATTCACTGGCCGCATGATGGCCGGTCGCCGTCTGTCGGACGGTTTGCATCAGGCCATTGAAGCGAAAGAAGGCTGCACGATCAAACCAGAGAACGTGACTTTGGCCTCTGTGACCTTCCAGAACTATTTCCGCCTTTACGACAAACTGGGCGGCATGACCGGCACCGCTGCGACCGAGGCCGAGGAATTCCGCGAAATCTATAACCTTGGCGTTGTTGAGGTGCCGACGAACCGCCCTATCGCACGTATCGACGAAGACGATCAGGTTTATCGCACAGCGCGCGAGAAATTCGAAGGCATCGTCGCAGAGATTAAAGCGGCCCATGACAAAGGTCAGCCGATTCTTGTGGGTACGACATCTATCGAAAAGTCAGAGGCTTTGGCCGAGATGCTGAAAGCCGAGGGAATCACCTACAATATTCTCAACGCGCGGCAGCACGAAAAAGAAGCCCAGATTGTTGCCGATGCCGGCAAGCTGAATGCGGTGACGATTGCGACCAACATGGCGGGTCGTGGTACGGACATTCAGTTGGGTGGTAACGTTGAAATGCGCGTGATGCAGGCGATGGAAGAAAATCCCGACGCTGACATCGAAGCGGTCCGTGCCAAGATCGAGGCCGAAGTTGCCGATGAAAAGGAAAAGGTAAAGGCGGCCGGTGGTCTTTATGTGCTGGCGACCGAACGGCACGAAAGCCGCCGGATCGATAACCAGCTGCGCGGCCGTTCCGGCCGTCAGGGTGACCCCGGACGCTCGGCGTTCTTTTTGTCGCTCGAAGACGATCTGATGCGGATTTTCGGCTCTGACCGTCTGGACAAAGTGCTGTCCGGCCTTGGCATGAAAGAGGGCGAGGCAATCGTGCACCCATGGGTGAACAAATCGCTCGAGCGCGCGCAGGCCAAGGTCGAAGGCCGTAACTTTGACATTCGCAAACAGCTGTTGAAGTTCGACGATGTGATGAATGAGCAGCGCAAGGTCATCTTCTCGCAGCGGCGCGATATCATGATGGCAAAGGACCTTTCAGAGGTCACAAAGGACATGCGCGATCAGGTGATCGACGACCTTGTTCATGACTATATGCCGCCAAAAACATATGCAGATCAATGGGATACAGAGGGTCTCGCGGAAAGTGTCAAGGAACACATCGGTCTTGACCTGCCTGTTGTTGCTTGGGCTGCCGAAGAGGGTGTGGACGATGATGACATCCGCGAACGTCTTGAAGAGGCCGCAGACAAATACATGGCCGAAAAGGCAGAAGCCTTTGGCGATGAGACGATGCGCAATGTTGAAAAGCAGCTTTTGTTGCAGACCATTGACGCCAAGTGGCGCGAACATTTGCTGACGCTTGAGCACCTGCGCTCGGTTGTTGGTTTCCGTGGATATGCCCAACGGGATCCGTTGAACGAATACAAAACCGAAGGGTTTCAGTTGTTCGAAACCATGCTCGAAAGCCTGCGTTCTGACGTAACGAAAAAGCTGGCGCAGATCCGGCCAATGTCGAAAGAAGAGCAGGAACAGATGATCGCCCAGATCCGCCAGCAGCAGGCAGCCGCAGCAGCGGCGGCGGCAGGTGCAGCGGCCCCTGCGGCGGTGGCTGAGGCGACGGGAACGGTGCGTGAAGGTTTTGACGAAAACGACCCGAATACATGGGGAAACCCTGGTCGCAATGACAGCTGCCCCTGTGGATCAGGCAAAAAATTCAAGCACTGCCACGGAAGGCTCGCCTAATTTCTGACATAATCGGAACACGCTAAGACCTTTAGCCAGTCCTGTTAACGTCACGCTAACCGTGCAACTTCATCCTAGCTTAATTTCAGCTGTGAGGGATGGGGATGTCTCGCTTAAAGACAATCAAGACAATTGCGTCCACGCTCACCGTGGCGCTGTCGATTGGATTCGTGGCACAGTATGGCGAAACGACACCGGACATGGCCGGTGCCGATGTGCTTGAAACCTACAATAAACCACCCCAATCCTTGATGTTGTCGACCAACGCGGAGGGGCAGGCTGTTTTTGGCGTACCCAACATCGTAACAACCCCGCTGGACCATACGGCCAATGCAAAACGGGTGGTCGCGGTTGATTCGGTCTACACGGAATTCGACGCCCCACAATTCCAGTCCATCATGGCCACGCCCACGCCGGGATGCGAGACCGTCCTCGATACCCGACGCGAGACAGCTGCTCTTGTCACACTCAGCATCGCGTCACCCTGCCTTACGAACGAATCCTTTGTTGTGTCGCACAGTGGTCTGCGCGTGTCTGCAACCACGGACCGAAGCGGCAATGCGCAGGTGTTGATGCCTGCTCTTGTTCCCAATGCCGAATTCGAAGTGACGTTTGATAATATTCTCAAAGCATCATCCGAAGTCTTTGTTCCGGAGTTGCGCCGCTATGACCGTGCGGTCCTGCAATGGTCGACGACAGATAACATGCGCCTTCATGCGCTTGAGAATGGTGCGCAGATTGGTGATCCCGGACATGTTTGGTCGGCGTCGTTCCACACTGCCGAAGACACACGTGACGGCAAAAACGGCTTTGTCCTCTATCTTGGTGATGCCGAGGCCGAAATTCCCTTTCAGGCTGAGGTTTATACTTTTCCCGAAGGGCAGATGAACCGCAACAGTGGTGTTGATTTGCGTGTCGGTGTCAACGTAACTGCCGCAAACTGTGGTCGGGAAATCGATGCAGGTACGATCCAGACCAACTCGGGCCAGACGCTTGTGGTGAACGAGATCACGCTACAAATGCCCGCCTGTGATCAAGTTGGTGAAGTGACCTTGATCCAGAACAAATTTACCAACCTTGCGGTGGTCTCGAACTAGGCGGTTCCGTCAAACAGGCCGAGTGACCGAAAGCTGGTTTCGCTGGATTTTCCGATGATCAGATGATCATGCACCGTGATGTTCAGTGCCATGGCGGCGTTCGTAATTTGCCGTGTCATCTGCACATCGGCATCTGACGGCGTAGGGTCACCGGATGGGTGGTTGTGCACAAGGATAAGGGCGCTGGCATTCAGTTCGAGCGCACGTTTAACCACCTCGCGCGGATAGACCGGTACATGGTCAACGGTGCCTTTTGCCTGTTCCTCATCGGCGATCACGGTGTTTTTGGTATCCAGAAACAGGATGCGAAACTGCTCGGTTTCGCGGTGCGCCATCGTCGTATGGCAATAATCCAGCAAAGCATCCCAGTTCGATAGCACATGGCGCTGCATAACCTTCGAGCGCGACAACCGGTGTGCGGCAGCTTCGACCAGTTTGAGTTCCAGCAGAACGGCATCACCAACCCACTTGACGCCGGAAAGCTGGGCCAGAGGTGCGGAAAGGACGCGGTTAAAGTCGCCAAACGTATCAATCAGCGCCCGGGCGAGCGGTTTGACATCCTGGCGCGGGATCGCACGAAACAGTACCAGTTCGAGTAGTTCATAATCTGGCATGGCATCGGCCCCGCCCGCCAGAAAGCGTTCGCGTAGCCGTTTGCGATGGTCACGCACATAAGACGGGAGTTTGCCGGGCGTGAGCGGCAGAACCTCGGTCACGTCGTCGTGGTCAGGAAACAGGGAGGGTGCTTCGGCAAAGTGATTCATACAATCACTTTGCCGAAGTGGTGGTTACTGCGCGGTTAACGCTAGCTCTTCATCGAGTCCCAAAAGCTTTTAACCGTGTCGAAAAAGCTTGATCCGTGCGGATTGTTGTCTTCGCTCAGCTGGTCGAACTCTTTGAGGATTTCACGCTGGCGTGCGGTCAGTTTGACAGGTGTTTCCACAGCCAATTCGATGAACATGTCGCCGATGCCACCACCGCGCAGGGCAGGCATACCCTTGCCGCGCAGACGCATCTGACGACCGGATTGTGATCCCTCGGGCACCTTGACGCGGCTGCGGCCACCGTCAATCGTCGGCACCTCGATTTCGCCACCCAAAGCAGCAGTCGCGATCGACACGGGCACACGGCAATAAAGGTTCGTATTTTCCCGCTCGAACAGCGCATGGTTCTGCACTTCGATAAAGATATAGAGATCGCCCGTTGGCCCGCCGCGCATCCCTGCTTCACCCTCGCCAGCGAGGCGGATGCGTGTGCCGGTTTCAACACCGGCCGGAATGTTCACAGACAGCGATTTCTCTTTTTCGACACGGCCTTGGCCGTGGCACGTCCGGCAGGGATCCTTGATGGTCTGCCCCATTCCGGAACATGTCGGACAGGTCCGTTCGACCGTAAAGAAACCCTGCTGTGCGCGCACTTTGCCCATGCCGGAACATGTGGGGCAGGTTTGCGGTTCAGAGCCGCCTTCGGCACCTGTTCCGTTGCAAGAACCACAGCCCACAGCCGTAGGAACAGTGATCGTTTTCTGCATGCCCGAGAAGGCATCTTCAAGGTTGATCCGGAGGTTATACCGCAGGTCATTGCCGCGCTGGGCCGCATTGCGTCTACCGCCACCGCGACCCCCCATGAAATCACCAAAGAGATCGTCGAACACGTCAGAAAATGCGCTGCCGAAATCACCTTGGCCGCCGCGTGGCCCACCGCCACCGCCGCCCATACCGTTTTCGAACGCGGCATGACCATAGCGGTCATAGGCGGCTTTCTTGTTGGGATCTTTCAGAACTTCATAGGCCTCATTGGCCTCTTTGAACTGGGCTTCGGCATTGGGATTGTCGGCATTGCGATCAGGATGGAGCTCTTTCGCCTTCTGGCGGTAGCCCTTCTTGATCTCTGCAGCATCGGCGCCTTTGGCAACACCAAGCACTTCGTAATAGTCACGTTTTGCCATGATAAGTTCCCCCTTGGGAATGACAAAGACCGGCCCGGTTCAGGGGCCGGTCAAATGTCAGCGGCGCGCGGCCTTAGTTGTCACGCTTGTCGTCGCCCAGATCCTCGAAATCCGCATCAAGGATTTCTTCGTCTGCACCCGGTGCATCCGGCTCTACTTCGCCGTCTGCTTCTTGCTGAGACTTGTAGATCGCTTCGCCCAGTTTCATGGCTGCTTCGGTCACGTTCTGGATGCCGGACTTGATCTTGTCGGCTTTGTCGCCTTCCAGATCATCCTTGAGCGCGGCAATCGCCAACTCGATCGCTTCGATCGTGGTTGGGTCAACCTTGTCGGCATGCTCTTCCATCGACTTTTCAGTCGAGTGGATCAGGCTTTCAGCCTGGTTTTTCGCATCCACAAGCTCGCGGCGTTCCTTGTCGGCCTCGGCGTTTGCCTCGGCGTCTTTAACCATTGCTTCGATGTCCTCATCGGACAAACCGCCAGAGGCCTGGATCGTGATCTTCTGCTCTTTGCCGGTGCCTTTATCTTTCGCGCCGACTTCAACGATGCCGTTGGCGTCGATGTCGAAGGTCACTTCGATCTGTGGCATGCCGCGTGGTGCTGGCGGGATATCTTCGAGGTTGAACTGGCCCAACATCTTGTTGTCGGCCGCCATTTCGCGCTCACCCTGGAACACGCGCAGTGTCACGGCGTTCTGGTTGTCTTCGGCAGTCGAGAAGACCTGAGACTTTTTCGTCGGGATCGTTGTGTTGCGGTCGATCAGGCGTGTGAACACACCACCGAGCGTTTCGATACCCAGCGACAGCGGTGTCACGTCGAGAAGAACCACGTCTTTGACGTCACCCTGCAGAACACCGGCCTGAATGGCGGCGCCCATGGCAACCACTTCGTCAGGGTTCACGCCTTGGTGGGCTTCCTTGCCAAAGAATTTGGCAACTTCTTCCTTCACCTTCGGCATGCGTGTCATACCACCGACCAACACGACTTCGTCGATGTCGGATGTGGACAGGCCCGCGTCTTTGATCGCGTCTTTACATGGCTTCAGTGACGCCTTGATCAGATCGCCAACAAGGCTTTCCAGTTTCGCACGTGTCAGTTTCATGACCATGTGCAGGGGCTGGCCGTTCGAGCCCATCGAAATAAACGGCTGGTTAATTTCGGTGCTGGAAGACGAGGACAGCTCGATCTTGGCTTTCTCGGCAGCTTCTTTCAGACGCTGCAACGCCATCTTGTCCTTGGTCAAATCGACCGAGTTCTCTTTCTTGAACTCGTCGGCAAGGTAGTTGACGATGCGCATGTCAAAGTCTTCACCACCAAGGAACGTGTCACCGTTAGTGGATTTCACTTCGAACAGGCCGTCGTCGATTTCCAGAATGGTCACGTCGAATGTACCACCACCAAGGTCATAGACGGCGATTGTCTTGCTGTCTTTTTTATCCAGACCATAGGCAAGGGCAGCTGCTGTCGGCTCGTTGATGATCCGCAGTACTTCGAGACCAGCGATTTTACCGGCGTCTTTGGTGGCCTGACGCTGGGCGTCGTTAAAGTAGGCAGGTACGGTGATAACAGCCTGCGTTACTTCTTCGCCAAGATAGCTCTCGGCGGTCTCTTTCATTTTGCCAAGGATAAAGGCAGAGATCTGGCTTGGGGAGTATTTCTCACCCTTGGCCTCGACCCATGCGTCACCGTTGCCGCCGTTGACGACATTGAACGGCATGTTCTTCTTGTCTTTGGCAAGATCCTTGTCGTCGAACCGACGACCGATCAGGCGCTTGACCGCAAAGATTGTATTCTCGGGGTTGGTGACAGCCTGGCGTTTCGCGGGCTGACCCACGAGACGCTCATCATCTGTGAACGCAACGATAGATGGCGTTGTCCGCGCACCTTCGGAATTTTCGATTACACGTGGCTTTGCACCATCCATGATGGCGATACAAGAGTTCGTGGTTCCCAGGTCGATACCAATAACTTTGGCCATTTTTCAAATCCCTCTACTTTAGGCGGTTTGAGCAGCGCGAACCCGTTTCGGCACCCGCGCCAGTTTCCAGTGTGAAGTCTGCGGTTGCTCCGCTCGACTTCGATCTCAGCGTATATAGGGGTGCGATATTGGGGCTGCAAGCATCTGGGGTGCGACGAGAAGCCTAAAATACCGGTTTTTTCTGGATAGGCGGCGCTTGTCTTACCTATCTGCCGGCAGACCAGCTTATCGAGACGTGCTGTCGCCCGAAAAATTCGCCCATAAGACCGATCATGATCAGGACAAGCGACAAATAAATCGGATATTCGACGCTGGTGAACTGCGGGTTGTAATGCAGGAACACGGCACCGCGCATCTGGTCGATGTTGTGGAACAAAGGGTTCCAGTCAAACATTGCTATCATTGATGCGGGCAGTGTGTTGACAACAAACATTTTGCCCGACGCGAGCATATTCACACGTGTGTAGATCGTTTTGGCAAGCGACGTGAAACGCGGGAACCACGGGCTCAAGGCCAGAAAAATCATGCCAACCGCACAGCCTGAAAACCACGCCATCAGGAAAAAGCCCATTGCGGCGACAGGATCATGGATTGTGATCGGCGTGAATGCGATGTGGTAGACTGACAGGATCACAACCAGCGTGAAGATCTGCGTGTAAAGCGTTGCAAAAGCCGCAGCCACGATGGCGATGATTGTATTCATCGGGCGGTGCAGCATCATTGAAGATGTGGGTCCACCCGCGCCCATGACGGCGCTCACTGATTTGATATGCGTGAGATAAACAAAAATCCCGGTCATGATGTAAAGCATCATATCGCCACGGATCGGAGAACTGCGAAGCCCAAGCACAGTGAAAAACAGCAGGAAGGCGATTATCATTGTCAGGCCCTGCATGAGGTTCAGCAACATTGCGATAACAGCACTGCGATGACCGCTGCGCGCTTTGCGGACGATCGTGTGATAGATCACCTCAAGCATGCCAAACAGACCACTTGTCTTGTTTCTATAGATCGGGGTCTGGAACATAGGCAGTCCGTTTTGCTGGGTAAAAGCGTTGTTGTATATGTTGCGACGATAACCTTGCTGATCGCGCGGCGAAACAGCATAAACAGGCCGAACAGGGCTTTTTGATGACAGGTAACATTTAATGGATTTTGAAGAACTCACCAAGGTGATGCGTGCGCTTGCCTTGCAAGCTGGTGACAAGATCATGGAAATCTATAACGCGGATGATTTTGAAGTCCGCTCCAAAAGCGACGAAAGCCCGGTCACTGCCGCGGATGAAGCCGCAGACGAGATCATCAGCGCAGGGTTGCGTACAGCCTTCCCTGACATCCCTTTGGTCACCGAGGAGCAGGCCGCATCGCATCGGGTTTCGGCCCGCACATTTCTGATTGTCGATCCGCTGGACGGTACGAAGGAATTCATCAAACGGCGTGGCGATTTCACGGTGAATATTGCTTATGTCAAAGACGGCGTGCCGGTGCGTGGCATTGTCTATGCGCCTGCGAAAGAGCGCCTTTTTTACACTGATGCCCAAGGCGTTTCTGTCGAAGAGCAAGGCCCGTTTCACGTAGGTAAACAGGGCCACACAACCCCAATCACTGTGTCAAAACCCGACAACAACGCGCTTCTTGTTGTTGCGTCCAAGTCGCACCGCGATCAGGCGACAGATGACTATATCAGCAAATATGCGACAGCAGACATGAAGAGCGCCGGTTCGTCCTTGAAATTCTGTTTGGTGGCCACCGGTGAAGCCGATCTTTATCCGCGGCTTGGCCGTACGATGGAATGGGACACGGCGGCGGGCCATGCGGTGTTGAATGGCGCAGGTGGCGCGGTTGTTCGCTTTGATGACCATACGCCGTTGCAGTATGGAAAGCCGGCATTTGAAAACCCGTTCTTCATTGCCTACGCCCCGGGTGTCGCACTGGAGAGGCCGTAATGTCCGTCATCATCGTCATTCCCGCACGGTACGCGTCTACGCGCTATCCCGGCAAACCGCTTGTGACGCTGAAAGGGGCCAGTGGCGAGGCCAAGAGCCTGATCCGCCGGTCATGGGATGCGGCCTGCGGGGTGGCAGGTATCGACAAGGTAGTCGTGGCGACCGATGACGCGCGCATTGCCGAGGCTTGTGCAGCCTTTGGTGCCGAGGTCGTGATGACGTCGACCACTTGCCAGAACGGAACCGAGCGTTGCGCAGAGACGCTTGTGAACTTGAGTGAAGACTATGACATCGTGGTGAACCTGCAGGGTGATGCCCCGCTGACACCGGCATGGTTCATCGAGGATTTGGTGCAAGGCCTGCGCGATAATCCCGCAGCAGATGTTGCGACCCCTGTTTTGCGCACCGAAGGGCGCGCGTTGAACGGGCTGTTGCAGGACCGCCGGGAAGGGCGTGTGGGCGGGACAACGGCCGTCTTTGGTGCGGACAACAACGCACTCTATTTCTCGAAAGAGGTGATTCCCTTCACCGGAAAAACCTACGACGACGCGGATGAAACACCGGTTTTCCACCATGTTGGCGTTTACGCCTATCGTCCGGATGCGCTCAAATCCTACCCACAATGGCCCGCCGGGCCCTTGGAGCAATTGGAAGGGTTAGAGCAGTTGCGTTTTCTTGAACGGGGTGTTCCCATGCTTTGTGTGGAAGTCGCCGCCAAGGGCAGGCAGTTTTGGGAATTGAACAACCCCGAAGATGTTCCGCGTATTGAAGAAATGCTCAAAGAAATGGGGCATGACTAAGTTTTTTATGAAGGCAGGCCAGACTGGCCCGCAGAAATTTTACGTTTTCCGTCTTATTATCGTCCATATCGGCGGTTATTGCGGCAGTCTTTAAGTATTGAGGGTAGAGTCATGGATAGAAAAGTATCAAAAGCCATTTTTCCCGTTGCGGGACTTGGCACGCGGTTTCTACCGGCGACAAAATCCGTACCCAAGGAAATCATGACCTTGGTCGACCGCCCGCTGATCCAATATGCGATTGACGAGGCGCGTGCCGCTGGCATCGAAGATTTTATCTTTGTCACCTCACGCGGCAAGTCCGCACTTGAAGACTACTTTGATCTTGCGCCTGATCTGGAAGCAGCGCTGGAGGCTTCGGGGAAAACCAAGCTGTTGGAAATCCTGCGCAGCACCAACATGGAAAGCGGCACGATCGCCTATTTGCGCCAGCACAAGGCGTTGGGCCTTGGGCATGCGGTGTCCTGCGCACGTAAACTGATCGGGGATGAGCCCTTTGCGGTTATTCTGCCCGACGATGTGATCGCGGCCGAGAAACCTTGTCTGCAGCAGATGGTCGAGGCCTATCAGGAAACCGGTGGCGCGATGGTGGCTGCGATGGAAGTCTCGCCAGCGCAAACCGCATCTTACGGTGTGCTTGATATCGCTGCGCAGGACGGGCCGATTGTCAGGGCCAAAGGGATGGTTGAAAAACCCGCCGTGGGCACTGCACCATCCAATCTGGCGGTGATCGGCCGCTATATTCTGACGCCACAGGTTCTTGCCAATTTTGACAAGATCGGGCGCGGTGCCGGTGGTGAAATCCAGCTGACCGACGCAATCGCAGAAGAAATCAGCGCAGGCCGCAATGTGTTCGGCTATCGCTTTGACGGGCAGCGCTATGATTGTGGGTCCAAGGCTGGTTTCCTGCAGGCGACCGTTGCCTTTGCACTTGCGCGCGAGGAGTTGCGTGATGAGTTCGCGGAATTTCTGGCGCAGATGCACGCAACAAAGCAGGCCGCACAGTAGGGCCGCAAATGGACCTTTGGCATGCGTATCGCCTGCGATGGAAGCGGCGGCGGTTACTGTTTCGCATTTGGCGCAAACGCCATGAGATTGCGGCGGCCGTAAACCGTACAGACCTGATCGGGCCGGAAGCGATCCTTTGCTTTGCGACGGTCCGGAATGAAATCGTCCGCCTGCCATATTTTCTGAAGCATTACCGCAAACTTGGCGTCGACCACTTTCTGATCGTCGATAATGGCAGCGATGACGGAACGGCCGAGTATCTGGCGCAGCAGCCTGATGTGTCAGTCTGGACAACCACGCAGAGCTATCGTCTTGCCCGTTTCGGTATGGATTGGCTGGGGTGGCTGCTATGGCAGTACGGCAATCGCCATTGGTGTCTGACTGTCGATGCGGATGAACTCTTGATCTATCCAGATCATGAATCCCGCGATCTGAAAGCACTGACAACATGGCTGGATGGACAGGGCCACGCCTCTTTTGGCGCATTGATGCTGGACCTCTACCCCGAAGGACCGCTTGAGGACGCGCCCTATGTGCCTGGCGACGATCCGACCAAGACTTTGGCATGGTTTGACGCCGACAATTATCGCCATCAGGTGCACCATTATTACGGCAACCTGTGGATACAGGGCGGTGTCCGTGACCGCGTATTCTTTGCAAACGAACCTGCGCGCGCACCAACGTTGAATAAAACGCCACTGGTGCGTTGGTCGTGGCGCTATGCCTATGTCAGCTCAACCCATCAGATATTGCCGACCCGCCTGCACGATGTTTTTGATTTTGAAGGCAACAGCAAAGCGAGCGGCGCCTTGCTCCATACCAAGTTCCTGCCGATGATCGGGGCGAAGTCTGCGGAAGAGCTGGAACGGGGACAGCATTTTCAGAACACAGCACTTTATCAGGATTATCATCTGCACCTGACCGAAAATCCTGATTTCTGGTATGAAGGGTCTTGTCGGTATGGCGGTGACGCGCAACTGGTCGCACTCGGGCTGATGTCAAAGGGGCGCTGGGTCTGATATGCAGGCGGGAACAAACCGGAATAGGGCGCAGTCGTTTTGAGCATTTTGACGTCATATCGTTTGCGGTGGAAGCGGAAACGCCTGCGCATGCGTGCGTTGCGCAAGGGGCGGGAACTTGTCGCGGTGACGGACCGCACGAAGGAAATAGCCCCCGATGATGTCTTGCTTTTCTGCACCTTCCGGAACGAAGACATCCGGCTGCCATTCTTCTTTGAATATTACCGCAAGCTCGGGATTGCTCATTTCCTGATGATCGACAACGGCAGCGAGGACGCAGGAAGCGATTTCGCCCGTGAACAGCCTGATGTGTCTTTGTGGCGCACCGATGCCCCTTACGGCGAAGCGCGCTACGGCGTTGACTGGCTAACCTATCTGCAAGGCAAATACGCGCATGGGCATTGGGCGCTGACGGTCGATGTGGATGAATTCTTTGTCTATCCGTTCTGCGACACACGGCCTATTCGCGCCTTGGCCGACTGGCTGGACGCATCTGATGTGCGGTCTTTTGGGGCGATGTTACTGGATATGTATCCCAAAGGACCCGTGGGGCAGACGACGTATCGGCGCGGGGATAATCCGTTTCAAACCGCCAACTGGTTTGATCCGGGCAATTATTTTATGACCAAGAACAAGCTGCTGCGAAACCTTTGGATTCAGGGCGGTCCGCGTGCACGCAGTTTCTTTGCCAGCAAGCCCAGGCAGGCGCCCGCGCTGAATAAAATACCATTTGTGAAATGGCGCAGGCCCTATGCCTATGTCAGCTCGACCCATATGATGCTGCCGCGCGGATTGAACCTTGTTTACGATCAGCAGGGTGGGGAAAAAACCTCCGGTATCTTGCTGCACGCAAAATTCCTGAACACCTTTGGCGATCGTGCCGTCGAAGAGGCCGCGCGCGCCGAGCACTATAAGGGCGGACGCGAGTATAAAACTTATGCAGAACGGCATGGTGCCGACCCGGATTTGTGGTGCCAATGGAGCGAGCAATATATCAACTGGCGACAACTTGAGGTGCTGGGCCTGATGTCCAAGGGGAACTGGGCATGAGCTTGGGTGTCATCATGCTTGTCCATACGGCCTTTGACCGTGCCGAACAGATGGTGCGCCATTGGGCCGGTGCGGGTTGTCCCGTTGTTGTTCATGTCGACAGCAATGTGCCATCACAGACCTATGACCGCTTTGTCGGGTCTTTGGCGGACCTGCCTGATGTTCGGTTTTGCGCACGGCACCGCTGCGAATGGGGTACGTGGGGGTTGGTGGCCGCATCCCAAGAAGCCGCAACGCTCTTGCTCGAAGAATTTCCCGAACTGCGGCATGTGTTTCTGGCCTCAGGTGCCTGCCTCCCGTTGCGCCCGATTGCAGAACTGCAGCACTACCTGAATACGCACCCCGACACTGACTTTATCGAAAGCGCGACAACGGCTGATGTGCCCTGGACGGTTGGCGGGCTTGACCGCGAACGCTTTACCCTGCGGTTCCCGTTTGCATGGAAAAAGCGCCGGAAGCTCTTTGATGCTTTTGTGAAGGTACAGCAGGCAGTCGGGTATAAACGCCGCATTCCAGAGGGTGTCGTACCCCATATGGGTTCACAGTGGTGGTGCCTGACACGGCAGACGCTTGACGCGATCTTGCGCGACCCAAACCGTGCGACCTACGATGCCTACTTCCGTAAGGTCTGGATTCCTGATGAAAGCTACTACCAGACACTTGCGCGGCTCCATGCCCGCAAGATCGAAAGCCGGTCGCTGACCTTGGCAAAGTTTGATTTTCAGGGCAAACCGCACATCTTTTTTGATGATCACGTTGAACTCTTGCAGCGCTCCAAATGCTTTGTGGCGCGGAAAATCTGGCGCGACGCCGATCTTTTGTTCACTACGTTTCCTGCATCGGAAGATCCCCTGCGCCAAGCAGAAGAGCCCAATTCAGGAACAGTGGACCGCGTCTTTGCACAGGCCGTTGACCGGCGTACCTTGGGGCGGCAGGGCCTTTTTATGCAAAGCCGTTTCCCGAGCATCGACCGCCAAACCAGCATTGCAGCGGCCCCTTATGCAGTTTTGCAGGGCTTTGATGATATCTTCCCCGATTTCCAGTCATGGCTGACACAGCAAACGGGTGCTGTGGTGCACGGGCATCTCTATGCAAAAGACCGTGCGCATTTTGCGGATGAGGCCGAGGTTTACCGCGGCTGCATATCGGATAATGCGCGGCTGCGCGACTACAACGGTAAAATGTTCCTCAGCAATCTGATCTGGAATGGCCGTGACCGACACCACTGTTTTCAGTTCGGCCCTGCCGATACCCAAGACATTAGATGGACCTTGGCGAAAGACACACAGGCCAGCATCTGGGTGGTGTCAGGGGCCTGGTCGATCCCGCTTTTCTGCTCTGGCCGCTCGGCGAGCGAGGTGCGGGCAGAGGCGGCGCGCCTGCAACGCATCGAGGACAAATTTCTCAAGGTGCTGCGATCCCCTGTCGCGCGGGCGCGGATCAAGATTATGACGCTGGCCCAGTTTATCGAAGCGCCAATGGTGGTGCTGCAAACGATTATTGACGAAATCGCGGGGCACCGTGGCCTTGCCATTAAAGAGGCCCCCAGAATGCGCGATTTAGCGGGTCTGCCGGATTATCTCCAAGAGCTGAAGAATCAGGGCATGCACCCGTTCCTGACGGGTGATATTACTGTCGGCATCGCGCCTGCCGCCAAACCGGTGGTGCGGCGCAAACCCTATGTGATCAGCGGAAAATGAGCAGGTTTGATTATTTCATTTTGCTGGCGGAAATGCGGACGGGGTCCAATCTTCTGGAAGCCAACATCAATATGCTTGACGGCGTCACCTGTCACGGTGAGGCGTTTAACCCGTCTTTTGTAGGCTACCCCAAGATTGACGCTCTGCTTGGCATCGACAGGGATGCCCGCGAAAAAGATCCCTTTGCCTTGCTCGGGAAGATCAGGGAAAGCGACACTTTGGCGGGCTTTCGCTTTTTTCACGACCATGATCCGCGCATTCTGAATACCTGTATTGAGGATCAGCGCTGTGCGAAAATCATCCTGACACGCAATCCGCTGGATAGCTTTGTCAGCTGGAAAATCGCGCAGGCTACGGGGCAGTGGAAACTGACAAATGCCACGCATTCGAAATCAACGTCCATCACATTCGATCCGGCTGCGTTTGAGGCACATCTTGAAGCAATTCAGAGCTTTCAAGTGCGGATCCAAAGGGCGCTGCAAACCAGTGGTCAAGCCGCGTTTTACATCAATTATAACGACCTGCGCGATCTGGACGTACTGAACGGGTTGGCGCAATTTCTTGGCTGCGATGCGCGGTTGTCGAATGTGAACAAAAAGCTCAAAAAGCAAAACCCTGAGCCTCTTGAGGAACGGGTAAGTAACTATGATGAGATGACATCTGCTTTGGCGCGCCTCGATCGCTTTGATCTGGGGCGGACCCCGCATTTTGAACCGAGCCGTGGCCCTGCCATCCCGTCTTATGTGGCTGCACCGCAATCGGGTGTTTTATATATGCCGTTGCGGTCTGGTCCGGACAAAGCTGTGCGGCAATGGCTGGCCGATCTGGACAATGCGCAGCCTAAGGCGTTGATCCGGAAGTTCACGCAAAAGTCGCTGCGGATGTGGCAGGAAACCCATGAAACACACCGCAGCTTTGCGGTGTTGCGGCATCCGCTTGCGCGTGCACATGCCGCGTTTTGTGACCGGATCCTGCTTGATGGTTCGCAGTCTCTGCCGGAAATTCGCGCGAACCTGATCAGGGTGCATAAGCTTGCGCTGCCCCAGACGGCGCCAGACCTTGCTGATACCAGTGCCTATTCGGACGCGGATCACCGGCGTGCCTTTGCAGGTTTTCTGGATTTCCTCAAAACAAACCTCGCCGGACAGACGAGCATTCGCGTTGATCCTTCATGGGCCAGCCAACTAACGCTTTTGCAAGGCATGGCGCAATTCGCCTTGCCAGATCACATCCTGCGCGAGGAAACTTTGGCCAAAGACCTTGGCTTTGTGGCGCGGCAGGTCGGTTTGGCGCAATCACCGAAGCTGGGGGACACGGCGCATCGGTGGGAAGGGCGACTCGCGGCGATCTATGATCCCGTGCTCGAAGCCGCAGCGCGCGACGCATATGCGCGCGACTATGCGGCTTTCGGGTTCGAAAACTGGCGCTAGGCTGCCTGCGTCGATTCCACGGCAGTCAGGATTGTGTGCAGGGTATTGGCGTCTTGATTGGCGCGCAATTTCGCGCAAATCGACGTGTTGCGCAGTGTGCGTGACACCAATGCCAGCGCCTTGAGGTGTTCGACGCCTGCATCTTCGGGAGCGATCAACGCAAAAACAAGATCAACAGGCTGACGGTCAACCGCATCAAAATCCAATGGTTTTTCAAGACGCAGGAACAAGCCGAATACACCCTTGGCTTCGGCCATGCGCGCATGAGGCAGCGCGATGCCTTGGCCCACACCTGTTGGCCCAAGGTTTTCGCGATCCATCAAAGCTTCGATGATGCTGGACGCGCTGATACCATAGCTGGCCTCGGCAAGTTCGCCCAGATCATGGAAGAGACGCTTCTTGCTAGTGCAAGATGAAATAGACTTTACAGCACTCGCCTTCAGAATATCGCCAAGTTGCATTGATTGCGTCTCTCAATTGATATGTTGGTTTAACCCGAATTTCGCGGGTCGATCCATCCGATGTTTCCGTCGTCCCGCCGATAAACGACGTTCACTCCGTTATGTTTCTCGTTCCGGAACACCAGTACCGGAGCACTGGCTATTTCCATCTGCATGACTGCCTCACCGACAGACAATGAAGGGATTTTCGTCTCCATCTCGGCAACGATCATTGCATTGAACGAGTCTTGTCCATCCTCATCAGACTCTTCTCTTGATTCGAGGATATATGATCCGGCGTCCGAAAGTTCAACAGGCTGTGATCGTTCCTTGTGGTGATCCTTCAGGCGGCGTTTATAGCGCCGCAGTTGTTTGTCCATTTTCTCGGCGCTTGCGTCAAAAGCGGCGTAAATCTCGTTTGCTTTACCTGTCGCCTGCGCGTTGAGACCGGTTGAAAGATGCACCACGGATTCACAGACATATTCGTGGCCTGATTTCGAAAACACGACATAGGCCTCAGTCGGGCGTCCGGCATACTTACTCAGAATTTCTGCCAACTCGGTCTGCACATGAGTTTGTAAGGCTGCACCAATGTCGATTTGTTTTCCACTGATTTGGTAACGCATCGTATCTCCTTTATTGGATCATAACAGAACGAGGATCTTCACCGATTTATCGGCAAAGCAAAGCAATGTTATATGAGTGGATCACGATAACACCCCGTTATCATTAAACTTATCCACAGTATTCGGCGGTCGGCCGACATACATGCGGGGAAAGAAAACGGGTTTGTCATCCCCTCTATTTGGCGATGAATCGTGGCCAGTTGTCAATGATGCAAAGATTAACGGCGCAAAAGAATCAGTTTACGCGGAAGTTGTTCCCCAGATAGACGCGGCGGACGTTTTCGTCCTTGATCACCTCTTGGGTCGTGCCGCTCATCAGGACTTTGCCATCGTGCAGGATATAAGCGCGATCGACGATCTGAAGCGTTTCCTGCACGTTGTGGTCCGTAATCAAAACACCGATACCGCGGTTCTTGAGGTCTGCCACCAGATGCCGGATTTCGGCGACTGCAATCGGGTCAACGCCTGCAAAAGGTTCATCCAGCAGAACGTATTTGGGCCCGGCGGCAAGGCAGCGCGCGATCTCGACCCGCCGGCGTTCGCCGCCCGAAAGTGCCATCGCCGAGGCGCGGCGCAGGTGTTCGATCGAGAATTCGGACAAGAGTTCTTCCAGCCGCTCTCTGCGGCGGTGTTTGTCGGGAACCGCGATTTCAAGGATCGACATGATGTTATCCTCGACCGACATGCCGCGAAAGATCGACATTTCCTGCGGCAGATACCCGATCCCAAGCTGGGCGCGGCGGTACATCGGCAAGGTCGTCACATCACGGCCATCAATGATCACGCGGCCGCCCTCGGGGGTAACCAACCCTGCAATTGAATAAAAGCAGGTCGTCTTGCCTGAACCATTCGGCCCAAGCAACGCCACCACTTCACCCCGCCCAAGATCAATACTGACATCGCGTATCACAGGGCGCTTGCGATAGCTTTTGCGCAGATTGACGATATGCAGCCCGACGTCGCCTTCCTTGATGCTGAGTTGCGGCGCATCAGGCATCAGTTATCACCTTGTTGCAGAACGGTGCGCACGCGCCCTTCCATTGTGGCGGTGCCATCCGTGACGTTGATTGTCATCTGACCCGCCGAAATTGCGCTTGGCCCCTGCGTCAGCAGCACATCACCTGTCATCACCAAAAGGCCGCTGGCGATATCATAATCGGCCTGCTGCGCTTCTGCGGCTTCATCGGCGGTCACAAAAGTCACGCCTCCAGATGCCAGAAGGCGCGCGATTTCCGACGTATTTGCGCCATAGATCACCTCGACCCGGCCCGCTGTCAGGCGCAGATCGCCCTGCACAATCATCACGTTTCCATCAAATACGGCAGAGCCGTTGGCCTGATCAATCGAAAGACTGTCGGCGGTCACTTCGACAGCTGCGCTTGTATCAACCTCCATGCCGCCCAGATTGATGTTGGTCTGGGCATGGGCCGCCAGCGGCAACATGAATGAAAGAGCTGCGCAAAATGCGATCTTTTTCAGCATAGATGCAGTGTCCTTCATCACGGTGTTTGGGGGTTATATAGCAGGCGAACGCCGTCAGTGAACAGTATCTCCTGCGCTTTGCCGTCCATGGCCGACTGAAAAGTGACTTTTCCGGCAGTCAGGTCCCCGAATGGAGCGCGGATTTCTAATAGGCCGTCCGACGTAATGCGCCCCGTTTCAAGCTCGGCGATTAATCCGTTGGTTTCCA
This sequence comes from Yoonia rosea, assembly GCF_900156505.1. Lineage (NCBI taxonomy): Bacteria > Pseudomonadati > Pseudomonadota > Alphaproteobacteria > Rhodobacterales > Paracoccaceae > Yoonia > Yoonia rosea. The sequence continues at coordinate 409,859 of NZ_FTPR01000002.1, forward strand.
TTTGATACCCGTCCGATGTGATCAGTCGGGCAAGGCCAAGAAAACGCGCAATTTGGCCGCGTCCGTCAACCTCGCCCTCAGTCGCTGTCACCTCAACGTTGCTGCCATCGGCGTTGTCCATGCGCAGACGCATATCATTGATGCTCATGGTGTCGGGGCGGTCCGTATCGGGTCGCGCTGTTGCTGCGGATACAACGATCACGGCGCCATCGTCGGTCACACCGGAAAACTCTGGCGCAGAGACGCGCTGTTCGCGGGCAATCGCCTCGACTTTTGCGACGGTAAAGTCGTCCTGACCCGGTGTTGAGCGCGCAAAGAGGAACAATGTCGATAGCAGCGCCAAAGCCCCAAGCGGGAGGACGATCTTGGCCCATCCTACAAGCTGGGAATAGAGATGTTCGGAAAGAGCCAAGGCTAAACAATCCCGGCGCGCAGGCAGTCATGAATATGCAGGAATCCTGACACTTGACCGTGACCATCGGGATCAACCGCGAAAAGACAGGTGATCTTTTTGGCGTTCATTATGGCCACAGCCTCTTCTGCCAGTGCGGCGGGCGCGACTGTCGCAGGGTGCGCGGTCATGACTTCACCCGCGGTATGATCCAGCAAGCCCGTCATATGGCGCCGCAGGTCCCCGTCTGTGACGATCCCGATCAGGCGCTTGTCGCGATCCACAACACCAACAACGCCGAACCCTTTTTGGCTGATCTCCAAAAGCGCGTCGCTCATCGGGGTTTCTGCCGCGACCAGAGGGACAGTGCTATCAACATGCATCAGGTCCGAGACCTTGGACAATTGCGCGCCCAGTTTGCCACCGGGGTGGAATTCACGGAAGTTTTCCGGTGTGAAATCGCGGTGCTCCATCAACGCAACAGCCAGGGCATCGCCCAGCGCAAGCGTCATGGTGGTAGATGTTGTGGGCACCACGCCGGTACCGCAGGCCTCTTTCAGCGCGGGCAAAACGACGGCGACATCGGCGCGTTGCAAGAGTGTGCTTTCCGGCCTGCTGGCGACGCCGATCATCGGGATGCCAAAGCGCCGCGTATAGGCGACAAGATCGGCGAGTTCGGGGGTTTCACCTGAATTGGACAGCACCAGAACAACATCGCCGCGTGTCATCATGCCCAGATCACCGTGGCTTGCCTCGGCGGGGTGTACGAAATGTGCGGGTGTTCCGGTGCTGGCGAAGGTTGCGGCGATCTTGCGGGCGATATGCCCTGATTTCCCCATGCCTGAGACGATCACGCGCCCCTTGGCATTCAACAAAAGCGCAACGGCCTCGCCAAAGCTCTCGCTCAACCCGTCGGCCAGAATGGTCAGCGCATCCGCCTCTTGCGTGATAACGCGCCGCGCTGTGGCAAGGAATTTCTGATGATCGGCCATCAGTGCGAAAAGATGTCGAGTTCGGGCCAACCCGACAAGTCAAGTCTGGCACGTGTTGGCAGAAAATCGAAACAGGCCTGCGCGATTTCGGTGCGCCCTTCACGGGCCAGCAGGATATCGAATTTTTCCTTCAGTTGGTGCAGGTAAAGAACATCAGAAGCTGCATAATCCAGTTGCGCGTCCGTCAAGACCGGCGCGCCCCAATCGCTTTGCTGTTGGTGCTTGGAAATGTCGACGCCAACCATATCCTGCAACAAGATCTTAAGCCCGTGGCGATCTGTATAGGTACGCACCAGCTTTGAGGCGATTTTGGTGCAATAAACAGGGGCCGCCAAAGCGCCGAAGGCATTCAAAAGGGCGGCGATGTCAAAGCGGCCAAAGTGGAAAAGTTTGAGCACATCAGGGTTTTCCAGCATTGCACAGAGATTTGGTGCAGCGGTCTGACCAGGGGTGACCTGCACAAGATGGCAATTCCCGTCACCGCCGGACATCTGGATCAGGCACAGCCGGTCGCGATGCGGGTTCAACCCCATGGTTTCGCAGTCAATTGCGACAATCGGGCCCAGATCAAGCCCGTCCGGCAGATCATTCTTGTAAAGGTGGTTGGCCATGTATTGCCCTTTTCTGGTCAGCCTGTTGAGGGTCAAATACGGATTGTGCGGCTATTCCTCAAGGGCTTCATGCGATACGCGCGATATCCGGCCCTGCTTTCAGCGTTCTTTTGGCATTGGCAGAAAGCCAAGTGGTAAACTCTTTGGGCGGCATGGGTCTTCCAAAGCCATAGCCTTGTCCAACATTGCACCCACGCTCCTTCAGATGTGCCGCTTGGGCGTCTTCCTCAACACCTTCGGCAATAACATGCAGCCCAAGTTCGGCGGCAAGTGCCAGGATAGCGCGCACCACACTGTCTGCTGCGTGATCCGGAAGGGGGGCGATCAGCGACCGGTCAAGTTTGATCCCCGCCAATGGCAGCTGCGTCAACTTTGAAAGCGACGCATAGCCGGTTCCGAAATCGTCAAGTTCAAGTGCGATACCGCATTCTGCAAGACTGTCGATGTTGATCGACGCGAGATCATCCTTGCCGTTGATCAACGTCGTCTCAAGTACTTCGATAACCACTTGATCCGCTTCAAGCCCGGAAAGCTGGACCGCGCGCAAAAACCGCTCAATGAGATAAGGGTCTGAAATCGTATCCGGCGCGGCGTTCAATGAGATAACGGGCCGCCAAACATCGGCATCTTGCCAACCGCGTGCCAAGTCCATGGCGGATTTCCAGACAGCGTGGTCCAGATCAATCATCAGGCCGGCACGTTCAGCGGCAGGCAAGAAAATGTCAGGGGTCAGCAGGCCACGGGTGGGATGCCGCCAGCGCACCAATACCTCGGCACCATGCAACCGCCCATCGGCAAGCCGCACTTGTGGTTGAAACCAAGGTTCTATTTCGCCGTTTCGGATTGCATCCGTCAGGTCCAGTTGCAGCTTTTGCATAGACCCAATGTCATCCCGCACATGCTGTTGAAAGGCCTGAGCTTTCTTGCCGCCAGAATTCTTGGCGAACTGAAGTGCGATCTCTGCATCTGCTAGCAGGTCATTCGCTTGACGGCTGCTGTCGTCAATTGCCACGTGTCCGATGCTCGCATTAATCGGAATGCGCCGCCCTGATATCTCGAAGGGTTCATTCAGTAATGCGAAGATCCGTTTGATCAGATACTCGCTTGCTTCGTTGGAGATGAGAACGAATTCGTCGCCTCCGACATGTGCAACGAGATGCTCAGAATCGACACAGCTTTTTAAAGCATTGCCCACAGCGATCAAAAGCGCGTCACCATAATCGTGACCGATTGTGTCGTTGATCGACTTAAAGCCATCAAGACCGACGAGCAGTAGGCTCCATGCATCCGTTCGTTTGTCAAACTTGATACCGTCAAGATATTCGATCAAAGAGCGGCGGTTCGGCAAACCGGTCAACGGGTCATGCCGCACAATATGTTCAAGCTGCGCATTCATTTTCTTCAGCTTCTCTTGGGATGTGCGCAGCTCGTTGGTGGTCTTTCGCATGGACTTTAAGCTGGAAACCACGGACATCTGCGCAGGTCGAAAGATGAAAAGCGCTTCTGCAAGCAAGACAAGACCAGATGCCAGAAGCATGGCTTTCTGTTGGATCTGGAAGCGGGTTGCCTCGGCCTTGAACCTTGCGCTGATGACGCGTGACACTTCAAGCAGATTTTCGTGTAGGCCGCTTTGCTGATAAACATATTTGAGGCGAAGGTTCAGACCGAAGCGCCGATCAGGAGGCGCCGCTGCAAAGTCTTTGGCGACAGCCAGGAACGATATCGTTTTCTGATGCAGGTGCTGGGTTGTGTCGACAAGGTTGTCGTCAAAAAGATGCCAGCTGGGTTGTGATGCGCGCAAGTCGGCATAGACGGCTTCAAAATTCAGCACGGCATTATCGAATTCGGCAAGATCCGCAGCATTGGCGCCAACCAATCCGTCGGAAATCGCGATGATGTCTTGGGCGGCCAGAACTTGACCATTGCTGCGTTTGATGGCCTGCGCCGCTAAAAGGCCCCGATCGACCATCGCACGGTTCTGGACATAGCTGAAGATGATGAGACACAGGACAATAATGAGCGCTAGGCAGTAGTGCGCCCATAGCCTCTCGGGCTTGCGTAATAAGAAGGGCCGCCTGACTACCTCAAGCGGATTGGATTTCCAGCGCATTTTTCATCCCTGCAGCGTTGTCTGCTGAGTATGCGCCGAGAGTCCTTAAGCAAGCGTTGCGCTTTTTAATCAAACGAGAGAGCGGCCGCCAGTCTGTGATAGAGCGCGGTATAGTCGTCGCGCACTGCAACAGGCGGGCGCAACTTGATCTGAAGGCTTCCTGCCAATCCAGGATCCTGTTTTCCAAAGTATTTATCTGCTTCGGCCTGTGTGAACCCGGCGATCTGGATCGCCTCGAGCCAAGCAGAGAGTTTATCGGCTTTCTTGATCTGCCTCTTGACTGCGACAGGAATTTGCGCGGGCAGGCCGAACCGAAGATGTATCGCTGCAGTCAAGCGGTCATCCAGAAGACCGTAATCCGGACCAACAGCCGCTTTGACCGGGCTGATCATATCACCAATGACGTATTCTGGTGCATCGTGCAGCAGAGCCGCCAACTGCCACTTCACCGGTGCTTTGGGTTGCTGGCGCATGAAGATTTCAGTGACCAAGAGCGAATGTTCGGCCACTGAATAGGCAAAGTCGCCTTTTGTCTGTCCATTCCAGCGCGCCACAAAGGCAAGACCATGGGCGATATCCTCAATCTCGATATCAACAGGTGTCGGATCCAGAAGATCGAGCCTGCGTCCTGACAACATACGCTGCCATGCGCGGGGTTGGGCTTTGGGCATAGTGGCTCCTTGGTTCAGCAACTTCTGACATACTGGGGTGTCTGCAAATCGTAAACCATGGTGTGGTTTGCATAGCCTGTCTTGGCATGAACTTTCCTGCCTTTAAGTGTTCATAAGTGATTGTCACTTAGGCGCGACACTGCTGCCATTGTCGCAGAGGAAAACCCCTGCTATCAGCGCTTCAAATTGATTAACGCCCGCCGAGGAGGCAGTAATGAAAGATTATATTGTCAAGGACATCGCCCTTGCAGAATTTGGCCGCAAAGAGCTTGATATTGCGGAAACAGAAATGCCGGGTCTGATGGCGCTGCGCGAAGAGTATGGCGACAAGAAGCCTCTCAAAGGTGCGCGTATTGTGGGGTCGCTCCACATGACGATCCAGACTGCGGTTCTGATCGAAACACTGGTTGAGCTGGGTGCCGACGTGCGCTGGGCGTCATGCAACATCTTTTCAACCCAGGATCACGCTGCCGCGGCAATTGCGGCGGGTGGCACACCGGTTTTCGCGATCAAAGGGCAGTCGCTGGAAGAGCATTGGGACTATCTGGATAAGTCCTTCATGTTCCCGGAAGGCGCCAACATGATCCTTGATGATGGCGGCGACGCCACGCTCTATGTTCTGCTGGGCGCACGTGCCGAAGCGGGCGAAGAGATCATCCCTGTCCCCCAGTCCGAAGAAGAAGCGGTGATCAAGGCACAGATCGCCAAACGTATGGCGGCCAGCCCAGGCTGGTTCACCAAAACGCGCGACGCGATCAAGGGCGTGTCCGAGGAAACGACAACCGGTGTTCACCGCCTTTATGATCTGCACAAGAACGGCCAGTTGCCTTTCCCTGCGATCAACGTGAACGACAGTGTGACCAAGTCGAAGTTCGACAACAAATACGGCTGTAAGGAATCACTGGTTGACGGTATCCGCCGCGCCACTGACACGATGATGGCCGGTAAGGTTGCCGTTGTCTGTGGTTACGGGGATGTGGGCAAAGGCTCTGCCGCGTCATTGGCCGGTGCCGGTGCCCGCGTGAAGGTGACGGAAGTTGACCCGATCTGCGCACTGCAGGCCGCAATGGACGGTTTTGAAGTCGTTGTGCTTGAGGATGTGCTGGACAGCGCAGACATCTTTATCACCACAACCGGCAACAAAGACGTGATCCGCATCGAGCACATGCGCGAGATGAAGGATATGGCGATCGTCGGCAACATCGGCCACTTCGACAATGAAATTCAGGTCGCGGCGCTGAAGAACCACAAGTGGACGAACATCAAAGAACAGGTCGACATGATCGAGATGCCATCAGGCAACCGTCTGATCCTGCTTTCCGAGGGCCGTTTGTTGAACCTTGGTAATGCCACGGGCCACCCGTCTTTCGTGATGTCCGCGTCCTTTACCAATCAGGTGCTGGCGCAGATGGAGCTTTGGAACAATGGCGACGCCTACGAAGTTGGCGTGCACATCCTGCCCAAGCGTCTTGATGAAAAGGTCGCACGTCTGCACCTTGCACGGATCGGTGTGAAACTGACCGAGTTGAAGAAAGATCAGGCGGATTACATCGGCGTCACCGTCGAAGGCCCGTTCAAGCCCGAACACTACCGGTACTAACCCTTTATGCGGCATGCCAAACGTCAGCAGATGGCGCAGCAGGCCGCGCAAAGGCAGGTCAAAAAGAAACAACGCAGTTGGGCCCTGATCAGCGGTCTAGCTGCGTTTTTCTTTGCGGGGGCGCTGGCCTTTGGCGGGTATCAGGTGCTGGTCCATCCCGAGACACCCTTGCCGCGTGCTTGGAACCCAACGGTGCCATTGCGCATCAGCGATCCGGTGACGCCGCTCACAGGATGGAAACTCAATCGTGCAGCAGCGGATCAGGCGCAATGCCTTGCAGCCTTGGACGGTTTCGCCAGCTTGCAACCGCTTGCTCCGCTCGAGGAGAGTGATCAGTGCTTTATCCGCGACCGCGTTGATCTGCGGGGCGTGGGGGACGCACGGGTGGTCCCGATTGAAACGCGTTGCGCGATCGCCTTGCGGCTGGCGATGTGGGAAACGCATAGCGTACAGCCCGCGGCCGCAGAATTTCTGCAAACATCGGTCTCCGCCATTGACCATATCGGCAGCTACAATTGTCGCACAATCCGCACTGGAAATGGTTCGTCCACGCGGATGAGCACGCATGCGACTGCGGATGCAATTGATATTGCGGGGTTTCAACTGGCCGATGGTAGGCGGGTCAGGCTGTTGACGGATTGGGAACCACCCGGCCGCAAGGGTGATTTCCTGCGCGCAGTGCGGGATGGCGCGTGCGACTGGTTCAGCCTGACGCTTTCACCTGACTACAACCGCCTGCATGCGGGTCACTTTCATCTGCAATCGCGCGGATGGGGCCTTTGCCGCTAACAAAAATGGCGCGAGGTGACCCTCGCGCCGATCTTTGGAATATTCTGTGAAGTTTGCTTAAAAGCTGAAGCCAACGCGCAGACGCAGTGTGGTGACATCCACCTCAAGGTCGTCATCGTCAAAGTTGTGGAACAGGACTTCGCTACCGATCAAGAGGCTTTCGGACAGCTTCATGTCATAGCCTGCCCCCACAAGAACGCCGCGACCGTCATTGACTTCATTCGATGTCGCGCCGACGGCACCAACCACACCATAAGCAAGACCGTTGCCAATGGGCGCGCCGACGCGGGCCTTCAAGCGTGCTGTGCTTTCAACCTTCACGGCGCCGTCCGCGATTTCGTAATCTGTGCCGTCCAGATCAAATTCACCGCCATAGACGATATTGCCCATTTGATAGTTATAGCCTGCAAAGAAACCAACGGATGAGCCGTCGCCTTCGAGTTCGGCATCAGCCGCTTTGACTGTGGCTTCAATGTCGGCACCACCGACGGTGAGACCGCCATAGGCGCCAGTCCAATCCTGGGCTTGTGCCATAGCTGGTGCCAATGCGACTGCAGTGACGATAAGTAACTTGTTTACTGACATAGTTGCGTCCTTGTTGTGTTAGGGTTCCAAAGTTTTGGTGCAACAGTCACGTAAAGATCCGGGATCAAGTTTCAGCGCTCACACCGCTGTGACTACATGTGATCAGGCGGTCTCGCAGCGATACGGTGGTAAAACCCCGCCGACCGCAGGCTTTTTTCTTTACCAAAGCGACGCAGACCCGTTAACTTACGCGCACGGCGGCAAATATGACCGTTTATTTAGAAACAAAAAACAACACCGGGGACATTCTCATGGGTAAAAGAGACGATTTGATTGCGAAGTATGCGGATGATTTGAAAAACAAATGTGGCATGACGCCAGATATGGACCTTTTGACAAAGGTAACGATCGGCTGCGGTCCCGCAATCTACAATGCTGATGCCTCGACTGTTGCTGGTAGCCAGCCTGCCGAACTGGAAACGGTCAAGAACAACTTCCTGGTGAAGAAACTCGGCCTGAAAGACAGCCCCGAGCTTGATGCGGCCATCGCCTCTGTCCTCAATACCTATGGCCAGTCCGAGCGCAACAAATACCGTGCCGTGGTCTATTATATGCTGACCAAACACTTCGGCAAAGAAGCTGTCTACGGCTAAAGAACACTGTTTTTCGACACAAAACGCCCGCCGATTCGGCGGGCGTTCTGCGTTCAGCTGTCGCATATCAGGCTGATTTGAAACGTTTTTGAAGCGCTAATTTGTTGCGTGGCGCTGTGATCAAACGCTAAGTCCATATGTAGGCCAGAACGGCCGAACCGGAATCAGTTGCGTGTGGTGGATGTGGAGCACGCGGGGTGAAAGAGGGTTCGGCATCTGTCGGACCCTCTTTTTGTGTGATCCCTAAGCCTGTGTTTCACCTAAAGCGCAGATGATTTGCCATTCATCTTCACTCACGGGTTGGACAGACAGGCGCGAGTTATTCACGAGCACCATGTCTTTCAGGCGCGGGTCCGCCTTGATCGTTTCGAGCGTCACAGGTTTTTTGAACGGGCGCAGGGCTTTCACATCAACGCAGTCCCAGCGTGGGTCCTCCGTGGTCGTATCGGGATGCGCCTCTGCGCAGACTTCGACAATCCCCACAATCTCGAGCCCGGTGCGCGAGTGGTAGAAAAACCCTTTCTCGCCCAGTTTCATGGCGCGCATGTTGTTGCGCGCCTGATAGTTGCGCACACCGTCCCATTGCTCGCCGGTATCGCCTTTGGCCACCTGCGCATCCCAGCCCCAGACATCGGGTTCGGATTTGAAGAGCCAATACGCCATCAGCCGATCACCTTTTTCCACGCGCGCAATGTGACCGCTTCGAACAGTCCCGCTTTGGCGTAGGGGTCGTTGTCCGCCCAGGCCTGCGCCGCCGCCAGATCTTCAACATCCAGCACGATCAGCGACCCGCACATTTGTCCGTCGTCATCCAACACAGGACCGGCCATTTCAACAACGCCGGTTTCGGCGATATAGGCCAAATGGGCCTCGCGGTTGTCCATGCGGGTTTGCAGGGCACCGGGTTTGTCTTTTGTCATCAGGGCAAAGCGCATTTATTCTTCCTTTAACGGGCGTGAGAGAAGTGTGTTCAGGGCGGTCGCGACGTCTGTTTTGCCTTCGGTCAAATCGGCCACAACAGCGCAGATCGGCATATCAATTCCAAGCTCTTGTGCCAATTGCCGCACCGCGCGGGCCGTGGCGACACCTTCGACAGTCGTGGTCAGGTCAAAATCGGTACCGGACCCTAGCGCCAGCCCGTAACGGTAGTTCCGCGACTGGTCCGAGGTGCAGGTCAGCACCAGATCACCGAAACCGGATAACCCTGCCAACGTGTCTGGCTGCGCGCCCAAGGCCAGCGCAAGGCGCTGCATTTCGGGGAACCCGCGGGTGATGAGCGCCGCGCGTGCGCTTTCGCCCAGCTTTGCGCCGATCGCCACGCCCGAGGCAATCGCCATGACGTTCTTCAAGGCACCACCCAATTCCGCGCCAATAGTGTCTGTTGTGCGGTAAAGGCGGATACTCGTGGTCGAGAGGGCTGTCTGTAGCATGGCCCCCAATGCGTCGTCAGCACAGGCCAAAGTCAGCGCCGTGGGCAGGCCGCGCGCGATATCTGCGGCAAAGCTGGGACCGGTTAACATGGCCGCCTGCGCATGCGGTACCAGATCGCGGATCGTGCTGGCGGGGCCGGTCATGCGTTGCAGGTCGATGCCCTTGCAGCATGCGACAAGGGTCTTGCCCGTAAGTGCCTCAACATTGGCCGTCAGAAATGCGGGCAGCGTTTGCGCGGGGATTGCGATCAGGATTGTGTCGCAGGCAAAAAGCGGCTCTAACGCGGCGGAAAAGGTCATATTTTGGGGGAGGGTGACCCCAGGGAGCTTCGGGTTCTCGCGTGTTTCCTGCATCTGCGTCACGCGCTCAGCATCACGTGCCCAAAGATGGATTGTGTTTCCATCCAAGGCCAATGCGACGCCCAAAGCGGTCCCGAACGCGCCAGCGCCTGCAATCCCGATTTTCATGCCTTCGCCCCCTTCTTGCCCGAGCCTAGCATCGGGGCCGCACGTTTATCCAACGGCCAACGGGGCCGTGCCGAAAGCGTCAGGTCGTCTTGTTCGCCGGCCTGCATACGTTCCAGCCCCGCATAGGCGATCATTGCTGCATTATCGGTGCATAGCCGGAGTGGTGGTGCGACAAAATCAGTCTCTAACTCTACGCAAAGCGCCATCAAACCCTCTCGCACAGCAGTGTTTGCTGCGACACCACCGGCAATCGCAAAAGCGGGTTTTTCAGGGTTCAGTGCCAGATAGGCGTCAAGCGCGCGACGGGACTTTTCAATCAGCACGTCGGTGATTGCCGCCTGAAAGCTCGCGCTCAGATCGGCCTGATCCTGCGATGTCAGCCCGCCTTTTTCAGCGACAACACTGTCACGTGCGCGCAGGATTGCTGTCTTCAGGCCAGAGAACGACATATCGCATCCGGGCTGGTTCAACAGCGGGCGGGGCAGCGGAAAGCGCTGCGCATCACCGGTCTTTGCGGCCTTCTCCACTGATGGCCCACCGGGTTGCGGCAATCCCAGCAGCCGCGCCGTCTTGTCAAAAGCTTCGCCGGGAGCGTCGTCAATGGTGCCGCCGATCCGCTGAAAGCTGTCGTGGCCTGCGGCGATCAGGAATTGACAGTGCCCGCCCGAGACAAGCAACATCAGATAAGGATAGGTCAGCTGATCTGTCAGGCGCGGGGTCAGGGCGTGACCTGCCAGATGGTTCACGCCAATCAAAGGCAAACCTGTCGCGGCGGACAATCCCTTGGCGCACATCACACCGGACAGCACCCCGCCAATCAGGCCGGGACCGGCCGTGACGGCAATGGCGTCGAGATCTGCGAATGTAACACCCGCCACTGCCAGAGCTTCTTCAATACAGTGATCCAGCTTTTCCGCATGTGCCCTTGCGGCAATTTCCGGCACCACGCCGCCAAATTCCGCATGCAGCGCCGTTTGCCCGTAAACGACCGAGGCCAGCACATCGCAATCCCGCACGACCGCCGCCGCCGTATCATCGCAGCTGCTTTCAATGCCAAGGATCGTCAAAGAGCGTGTCATAGCGCTTCCGGTTGCGTGTTGCCCTGTCGCAGGTAACACTGCCGGAACGCGCAAACAATGGTGCAGCATGACCGCAACAATGATCCTGACCCGCCCAGAGGTCCAGAGCGACAGCTTTGCGGCTGAGGTTCTCGCGCGCTGGTCGGGCCCGCTAGAGGTGGTGATTTCACCTTTGCTGCGGATCGTCCCGCTGACCCCAGGGATCGATTCCTTTGACGCGGTGATCTTTACGTCGGCCCATGGGGTCGAAGCTGCCGAACGGCTGAATATTCGAAAAGGAATCCCTGCGTGGTGCGTGGGCGAAAAGACCGGTGCCTTGGCACAAGAGGCCGGTTTTGTGCCGCATATCGGGCCAGGTGATGCGGATGGGTTGATTGCCAGCATTATTGCGGCACGGCCGAATGGCCGCCTTGTGCATCTGCGTGGCAAACATACGCGGGGAGCGGTCAAGGATCAGTTGCGCGCGGCAGGGTTGGATTGCGCGGATGTCATTGTCTACGATCAGCAATCCCAGATGCTGAATAATGATGCAAAACGCGCGCTTGATGCGCAGGAACCGGTCATTTTCCCCCTGTTTTCCCCGCGCACAGCCACCATATTGCGCGAGCAGGGGCCTTTTTTCGCGCCTGTGCATGTGATTGCGCTAAGTCAAGCCGTGGCCGAGGCTTTCGGTTACGGATCAACGCGGCAGATAACGGTGGCAAAGCACCCCGATATGCCCGCGATGCTGGATGCAACGCTGGATGCGCTGGATGCGCACTCTGGTCAGAGGGCATAGACAGGCGCTTTGCTTGAGGGTCCTGCGGATGCAAGATAGTCTAAAGCCTATCTGTCTATATGACGGGTGAGGCTCTGAAGGGATGAAAACGTGGCAAAACAGCCAACTAAGGGTCGAAAGACACCAGCAGAACCAAATAATGCGGCAACTTCCGGTGAGGGAGCGACCGAATCGTCTGTGGCCCTTCAGCCCATGGTTGATGCGATTCCGCCTGAAGTGCATGCCAAAGTTGCGACATCCGTGCCGTCTGTGAAGCCTTCTGAAGCTGCGAAATCGGCTGACACCCCCGCACCTGCGGACAAGTCCAAAGCGCCGGAAACGCCAAAAACGGCCGCGCCTGCGCAACCAAAATCACAAAGTGGCGGATTTTTCCCGCTTGCGTTGGGCGGGCTTCTTGCCGGTGTGATCGGGTTTGCCGTTGCATCGCTCACGACGCCTGCTGCGGACACAACCCTTATTGACCAGATCAGCGCGCAAGCGACACAGATCACTCAGCTGGAACAGCGTATTGATGCTGCGGCGCAGGTCGATCTTAGCGGTATTGAGGCCGCGCAAGCGGATCTGGCGGTTCAGCTCTCCGACATGCAGGCCCGGATTGATGAGCTTGCGGCGCGTCCTGCAACGACTGTGATTTCCGACGCCACTGGCGAAGACGTTTCTGCTGAACTGGATGCGCTGCGTGCGCAGATCGCGGAAATGACGAATGCGGCGCAGACCGAGTTGGAAGAAGCGCGCGCTGCAGCCGCTTCGATCGAGGAAAATGCCGCGGCAGCCGCACGCAATGCTGCTGCGCGCGCTGCACTCTCGCGGGTTCAGACCGCATTGGAAAGCGGCGCACCCATTGGTGCCGCCCTTGGTGATCTTGAAGCCGCGACCGCACAGAGTGCACCAACAGAATTGCTGGCGGTTCAGGACGGTGTACCGACCCTTGCCAGCCTGCAAGACCAGTTCCCCGATGTTGCCCGCGCTGCATTGGCCACAGCCCGCGCGGAAGGTGTATCAGGTGAGGAAACAACAGGCTTTGGCGCGTTTTTGCGGAACCAGTTGGACGTGCGTTCCACCACGCCGCGCGAAGGCAACACTGCCGATGCGATCCTGTCCCGCGCCGAAGCCGCTGTCCGTTCTGGCCGCTTGTCTGATGCCTTAGCCGAAATCAGCGCTCTGCCCGAGGTTGCCCGCGCCGAAATGTCCGACTGGCTGGCGCAGGCCGAACAACGTGCGGATGCGATTGCCGCTGTCGATATTCTTTCCACATCCCTTTCAGATAACTAAAGGCGAACCCTATGCTTTGGTCACTTACAAAAATTATAGCGTTTGTCCTCCTTGTCACGGCGCTGACCTATGGTGGCACGCAGTTGATGGAAGTGGACGGTGGCACGACAGTCGATGTTGCCGGTCAGGAATTCACGCTTAGCCCGCTCGAGATGGTTTTTGCTTTGGTTGCGCTGGTCGTTGCAGTCTGGCTGGGGTTGAAGCTGATGGCGCTTTTGGTGGCCACATTTAAGTTCCTGAACGGTGATGAAACCGCGATTTCACGTTACTTTGACCGCAACCGTGAGCGGAAGGGATATGAAGCGCTGAGCGAGGGCATGATGGCGCTTGCCTCGGGTGAGGGGCATCTGGCCATGACCAAGGCCGCGCGGGCAGATAAATACCTCAAGCAACCGCAGTTGACCAACCTTCTGACAGCACAGGCCGCCGAGATGACGGGTGACCGGAAGACCGCAGAAGAAACATACAAAAAGCTGCTTGCAGATGACAAAACCCGCTTTGTCGGGGTGCGCGGCATCATGAAACAAAAGCTGGCCGAGGGTGACACCGATACCGCGATGGCGCTTGCGCAAAAGGCCTTTGCGCTGAAGCCCAAGCATGAAGAAACGCAGGACGTATTGCTACGCCTGCAGGCCGAAAAATCGGATTGGGAAGGCGCACGCAAAACGCTGGGTGCCAAGTTGAAATCCGGTAGCCTGCCCCGCGATGTGCACAAGCGCCGCGATGCGGTGCTGGCGCTGTCGCAGGCGCGTGACATTCTGGATGAAGGTAAAACCATTGAAGCGCGCGAAGCCGCAATCGAGGCAAACCGTCTTTCACCCGATCTGATCCCTGCTGCGATTATGGCAGCACGCGGATACATCGGTGAAGGCAATGCGCGCTATGCGACACGGGTGTTGACCAAAGCATGGAACGCGCAGCCGCATCCTGATATCGCTGCCGCCTTCGCCGAGATCGTCCCTGACGAGACACCTGACGCGCGGATCAAACGGTTTACCACTTTGACAAAGGCGACCGCCGACAACCCCGAAACCAAGATGCTGATGGCCGAGCTGCAAATCTCGGCCGAGGATTTCCCGGCGGCCAAACGTGCGCTTGGTGATCTGGTTGAAAAGCAACCAACCGCGCGTGTTCTGACGCTCATGGCCGCAATCGAGCGTGGCGAAGGTGCCGACGATTCTGTGGTGCGCGGCTGGCTGACCAAAGCGTTGACAGCCCCGCGCGGCCCGCAGTGGATTTGCGACAAATGCCAGCATATTCATGCGACATGGGCCCCAACCTGCGGCAACTGCGGTGCATTTGACACGCTCGCGTGGAAAACACCGCCCATCAGCGAGGTCGCAATGCCTGCTGGCACCGAGATGTTGCCTCTGATCGTGGGGCGCGCCGCTGATGCGGCGCTGCCATCCACGCAGGTTGTCGAAGAAGCTGAGATCGTCGCGGGTGAGCCGCCAAAATAGCGCTTGTTATGCCAGTTGCTCCGGTAGCTCAGGCGGGGTGGGCCCTGTAGGCAATGCGTAATTCGCGGCTTGTGACGGGAATGGCTTGCAAAATCGATTTGTCCACGGCAAATGGAAAAAGCTGGTAGCGCCTATTCGCCTCAATAGCTCAGCTGGTAGAGCAGGTCCTTCGTAAGGACAAGGTCGGGGGTTCGAGTCCCTCTTGAGGCACCACAACCACCAGAGCCCCGTCAGTTGTGCGCCGAATGTCGTGTTTGCGTGAGTTGGCTAATCAGCAACGCAGGCAAGGATCGTTCCTTTTTCATGCCGACCGCCACTGCGCGGATAGTTTAGGCCGGGTTCGCAAACGAACCTTCCCAATGTTCGCCCATCGCGACGATGCAAGATGTGCCATTGGCGTAACTCTGCACGACTACCCAATCGCCATTGCGTGCGGTTACCCAGACTTCCAGCATCGTTTCCGGGTCGCGCAGGCCCATGCCTTTGCGCTCGGCCCCGATAACCTGTTTCAGGGTCTCGGTCATCCGCGCGGTGTCATCACAGCTGACATCCGACATCTGCGCTTGGGCAAAAGCCGGAAGCGTGACGTAGACGCAGAGAAGAAAGGTACGAAAGTTCATAATCCGAAAACCAATTGCTCTGGGTTTGAATGTAACAGCTATATGACAGCCTGTGGATAAAAATATTCTGAATGCTTTTCCTTGTGGCGTCTGGCCAACGGAACAAAGCCATTGGCGCGGTGTCATAGAACTGTTGCGCAATTGTCAGCTAACTGAATCATAACTTTCACAGAGCTGTCGCTTTAGTCCCGTATCCGCCTCTCAAACATGGGGGCGATATGCTGCAAATCGATACGCTAACCAAGCGCTTCGGAGACAAAACGGCTGTGGATGCGGCCAATATCTCCGTCAACAAACCTGCAATGATCGGGATCATTGGCCGGTCCGGCGCGGGTAAATCCACGCTGCTGCGGATGGTCAATCGCCTGAGCGATGCGACGTCCGGCACGATCACATTTGAGGGCGAGGATATTACCGCCCTTCGCGGCGCTGCCAAGCGAGACTGGCAATCGCGTTGCGCGATGATCTTTCAGCAGTTCAACCTCGTACCGCGCATGGATGTGGTCTCGAACGTTCTGCACGGGACACTGAACAAACGCTCGACCTTCGCGACGATGTTCAACCTCTATCCGCAGGCCGATATCCACAGAGCGATTGAAATACTTGATCGTCTGGGCATTGCAGAACAGGCGCCGAAACGTGCTGAGGCATTGTCGGGCGGGCAACAGCAGCGCGTCGCGATTGCCCGTGCCCTGATGCAAGACCCAAAGATCATTCTGGCAGATGAACCGATTGCGTCCCTTGATCCCATGAACGCGCAGGTGGTGATGCAATCACTGCGTACCATTCATGAGGAAGACGGTCGTATGGTGATCGCCAACCTCCATACGCTTGATACCGCGCGTCGTTACTGTAACCGCGTGATCGGCATGCGCGACGGCCGGATCGTTTTTGACGGCTCGCCTGCGCAACTGACCACGGGCGTCGCGCGCGACATCTACGGGGCGGGTGCGGATTTTTCCGAGGCTGCCACTTCTACTGAAATCGAAACACTGGACAGGCCAGAAGTCCGCGAAGCAGAGGCCTACGCCTGAGCCAGTTCACCCCGCGTGATCGGCGCGGGCCACCTTCATCAAACCCAACGGAGAAAACGATGAAAAAGACCCTCGCAATGGCGCTTGTCGCCACCACAGCGCTCAGCGATGGCGCATTCGCTCAGGAAATCAACGAATTCCGCATCGGTATTCTTGGCGGTGAAAACGCACAGGACCGCATGAACAGCTATCAGTGTCTGGCTGATTACACGACCGAAGCGCTCGGCGTGGAAACGAAGCTGTTTGCCCCTGCCGACTATAACGGCGTGATCCAGGGCCTGCTGGGCGGCACTATCGACATGGCATGGTTGGGCGCATCTGCCTATGCTGCGACATACCTGCAAGACCCGAGTGTGGTTGAGCCTGTGCTGATCAAAGTGAACGTCGACGGCTCTGTCGGCTATCACTCCATCGGTTTTGCCCGTGTCGATAGCGGTGTGACATCGCTTGACGATATGGAAGGCAAGGTCTTTGGTTTTGGTGACCCGAACTCGACATCCGGTTACCTGATCCCGTCCATCGAGATCCCACAGTACAAAGACGGCATCACAATGGAATCCGGCGCGTATTTCGGTGAAGTACGTTTCACCGGCGGTCACGAGCAGACGATCGTTGCTGTGAGCAATGGTGATATCGACGCTGGCGTGACGTGGGCCGACGGTCAGGGCAACTGGGAAGACGGCTATAACTCCGGCGCGCTGCGCAAAGCGGTTGATGCGGGTCTTGTTGATATGAACGACATGGTCCAGATCTGGAAATCGAACGTCATCCCCGAAGGCCCTGTGGTTCTGCGCACAGCACTTCCAGACGATGTAAAGGCGACAATGACGGCACTGGTCGATGGCCTGCACGAGCGTGACGCTGACTGCGCCTACGGTGTTGCGGCTGGTGACACACTTGGCTTCCAGCCGGTGACCCACGAGATGTACGAAAGCATCGTAGCTGCCCGTCAGGCCGTGATCGGCAACTAAGCTATTTTCATGATGTGTCCGGTAGCCCTCAGGGGCTGCCGGGTTTTCTTTGTGCGGGGATTGGAATGACAGGTATATCGCTCAGCAGTGCGGCGCCGTCCGTGGATAGCATACAGACTGCCTATATGGCGCAAGTGCACCGCCGCAGGCTCTATGGTGGCTTAACGCTCCTGATTTTTGTCATCCTGATGGTTTCGGGCTTTCACGTTGCTGATGACCGTAACGCGGGCGGTTTCTGGGAAGGTTTGCACCAGATCGGCGACTATCCCGCGGATGTTCTGTCAGAGGCATGGGAAAAGCGCGCGGACCTTCCCGCCCTGATGGTGAAGTATTTTCCGGCTTTGGTGGAAACGATCAATATCGCTGCGGTCTCGACCCTGATCGGTGCAATCGGTGGCCTGTTCCTGTCGCTGCTTGGCACCCGCGGCCTTGCCAAATGGCCCCGTCTGATCCCGCTGTTCCGCCGGATCTCGGACGTCATGCGTGCGGTCCCAGAGATCGTTATCGCGCTGGTGCTGATCTTCGTCCTTGGCGGGGGCCCTGTCCCCGCAATGATCGCCATCGCCATCCATACCGCTGGCGCCTTGGCCAAGCTGTTTTCCGAAGTGTCCGAGAACACCGACCTGAAAGCCGTCGAAGGGCTGACCTCGACCGGTGCAACGTGGTTCCAGAGGATGCTTTTGGGTGTACTGCCGCAGGTCGCGCCAAACTATGTCAGCTACACATTGCTGCGGTTCGAGATCAACATCCGCGCTTCGGCTATCCTTGGTTTCGTCGGTGCTGGCGGTCTGGGCTACGAGTTGCGCAATTCCATGGCATGGGGCCCCGGCCGCTTTGACGAAGCCGCCGCGATCTTCATTCTGCTGTTCGGAACCATCGTGTTCTTCGATCAGGTTTCAAGCCGCTACCGCAACCGTTTGACCGAGGGGCAAGGCCAATGACCGCCGCTGAACTGCACGACACAAAACTGGCGGCTGAGAAGCTATTTCAGCGCAAGCGCATCATCGGCTTTGGAATCCCTGCGGTCATCGCGGTCTACCTGACCTATATCTTCTTTGCCTTTGACCTTCCTGGTCTCGCGGAACGCGCAAATCTGGATAATGCGGTCACGCTTGCCTCTGACAGCTGGTCCCACAAGGTCCACGTCACCCGCGATAACCGCTCGGGTGAGATTACCTACGCGGTAGAGGGTGAACGCAAGGGCACCTATCCCGATGGTATGCGCCCCGCGTGGGTCAGTGGTGACGAGGTGACCACTATTGACTTGGGTGGTGACCATTTCGTCCGTTACCTGCCGGACAACCGGACCGAGATCGACATTCCGGGCTTCCCGTTGATTACGGCGCAGGCCGAGGGCCGCCTTGTCACAACCAACCTGCCTGATGACCTGCCCGACTGGATTTCCGCCACCGATCGCCGTGTCGGGATCACGACGCCCGAAGGACGCATCACCCTAACGGGTGCACGGACGGAAGTGTTCAACTATTTCCCCGGATGGGAACTGTTCTGGTTCACATTGGACAGCCCCTATCACGGGCAGGGCTTGGGCACGATCCTGTTCGGTGAGCAGCTAGACCCGAACCGCGGGAACATCGCGGGCGCTGTCTCGGACTGGTGGAACAATGCGATGTGGCGTCACAAAGATGTGGCATGGGCGATCGGCGAAACCGTCCTCATGGCCTTCCTTGGCACAATGGGTGGTGCGATCATCGCGCTGCCACTGGCCTTTCTTGCGGCCAAACGCTTTTCTCCTGTCATGCTGCTGCGCGCGGCAACCCGTCGTCTGTTCGATTTTGTGCGCGGCGTTGATGCGCTCATCTGGACGGTGGTTCTGGCCCGCGCCTTTGGCCCCGGCCCTTTGACAGGTGCTTTGGCGATCCTGATCACCGACACCGGCACCTTCGGCAAGATTTTCTCTGAGGCACTGGAGAACGTCGACCAGAAACAGATCGAGGGTGTCTCTTCGACAGGGGCAAATCCGCTGCAACGGTATCGTTTTGGTGTGATCCCGCAAGTCGTACCGGTGCTCTTGGCGCAAATCCTGTATTTTCTTGAATCCAACACGCGGTCTGCCACCATTATTGGCGCAATTACGGGGGGCGGTATCGGATTGATGCTGACGCAGGCCATCCAGACCCAAAAGGATTGGGAAGAAGTCGCCTATTACATCATCCTGATCATCGCCATGGTGATGTTCATGGATTGGTTCTCGGGCTGGCTACGCGGTAAACTGATAGGGCGCAAAGACTGATGCCGCGTCTTTCCGCCACGACCCCTTTCATTCATCCTGAATGCGAGATCACTGACAGCACTTTTGGCGCTTTCGTCGAGATCGGCAAAGGCAGCCGCATCGCGCATGGAATTTTCGGCGATTACAGCTATTGTGACCGCTACGCCGATATTGCGAACGCGGAGATTGGCAAATTCGCCAATATCGCGGCCTTTGTCCGGATCGGTGCCACTGATCACCCGCTGCACACGGCCGCGTGCCATCATTTTCTGTATCGCTCTGCCGACTATTGGGATGACGCCACGAACGACGACGCGTTTTTCGCACATCGTAAATCCCGTACCGCATACGTCGGGCATGATACATGGATCGGTGCGGGCGCGATGATCAAACCCGAGGTGACGCTTGGCCATGGTGCCGTTGTCGCGGCGGGTGCCGTTGTGACGAAAGATGTTGAACCCTACACCATCGTTGCGGGTACGCCTGCAAAGACTCTACGCCTGCGCCAGCCGCGCGACATTGCAGAGCGTCTGATCGCGCTGGGTTGGTGGGACTGGTCGCACGACACGCTACGCGCTGCTTTGCCGGACTTTCGCATGATGACGGCAGCGGCATTTCTGGAAAAATACGGCGGTTAGCAAAGCAATTGGCTTAGCTGTCTTGCGGCCGTAAGAATCCCACGGTGATTGCTGACAGCGCAACCATCATGGCCGCTGCTCCAAGCATCAGAGCAAGCCCGCCGACCTGATAGGTCACCCCCGAAAGCAACGTGCCCGCCAGCCGTCCAGCGGCATTGGCCATATAGTAAAAGCCGACGTCCATTGTGACACGCTCTGCTTTGGTGAACGTCAGGATCAGATAGGAATGCAGGGACGAGTTCACCGCAAAGATACCACCAAAGACCAGCAATCCAGCGATCAAGAGCAGCGTCAGCCACATCTGCGGCCCCTGCGCAAAGATCGCGGCCAGTGTCAAAGCCGCAGGAACTACCGCAAGCGCCCAAGCCCAGCCGCGTGCGGCAGTGATCAGCTCTGCCTCGGGGCGGGTTTTTGCGCGCAGAATGCGTGGCGCGTTGGCCTGCACCAGACCATAAAGGATGATCCACCCGGCCATGAACGTGCCGATCAGAAAGAACGCGGTACGGTTGCCCTCGGTCGTGCCGTCGGACAGGACCGCATAAAAATAGATCGGTATGCCGACCACAAACCAGACGTCGCGTGCGCCGAACAGGAATACGCGCGCCGCGCTGAGCAGATTTACATTGCGCGACTTGGAAAACACCTCGGAAAACTTTGTGCCCTTGCGGCCCTTTGGCAAACCTGCAGGCATGGCGATCAAAACAGCCAACAGGATGACGGCAAGGATCAAAGCCATGCCAAGAACCGCCCAAACGAAACCCAAAGTCGCCAGCAGGGCCGCACCCAATAGAAAGCCAAGGCCCTTGACCATGTTCTTGGAGCCCGTCAGCAGGGCCACCCAGCGGAAAAGCCCGCCATCTTCTGACGGTGCCAGAAGCTTGACCGCGGACTTCGACGACATCTTGGCAAGGTCTTTGGCGACCCCGCTCGCACCCTGTACCAGCATGACGAAAACGACGGATGCACCAACCGCCCATGACGGATCAAGTTGTGCCAACGCAAGCAGGGCAAGAACTTGCAGGCCAAGGCCCGCATAAAGCGTCGATGTCAGCCCAAAGCGCGCCGCGATCCACCCTGCGCAGAGGTTGGTGACCACGCCTGCGATTTCATAAAGCACAAAAAGATAGGCAAGCTGCACCGGCGAAAAGCCCAGGGTGTGAAAATGCAAAAGCACCAGCATACGCAGCGCACCATCGGTCAGCATGAACGCCCAATAGGCCGCCGTAACCGCAATATAGGCCGACAGACCATCAGGCCGCATGGTCGTTTTGGTCACAAACTATCCCCAACCATCAAGGCCACATCAACAAGCCTGTGTGCATAGCCCATTTCGTTGTCATACCACGCATAGATCTTCACCTGCGTGCCGTTGATAACCATGGTTGAAAGCGCATCGACGATGCCTGATCGTTCGTCATTGGTGTAATCGCTCGATACCAGCGGGCGTTCTTCATAGCCCAGAATGCCTTTCAATGGCCCTTCTGACGCGGCTTTGAACAGCGCGTTGACCTCTTCGGCGGTTGTTGGCTGCTCTACTTCGAACACGCAATCTGTCAGCGACGCATTCAGCAAAGGGACGCGGACGGCATGACCGTTCAGGCGACCTTTGAGTTCGGGGTATATCAGTGTGATGGCTGTGGCGCTGCCGGTCGTGGTCGGGATCAGCGAATTCAGGGCAGATCGGGCGCGGCGCAGGTCTTTGGCAGGGCGATCCACGATTGTTTGCGTGTTTGTAACGTCATGGATTGTCGTGATGGACCCGTGTTTGATCCTCAGGTTCTCGTGGATCACCTTGACGACAGGTGCAAGGCAGTTGGTGGTGCAACTGGCGGCCGTGACGATCCGATGGCGGTCTGGCTCATAGATATCGTGATTTATCCCAAAGACGATATTGGCCGCATCGCCGTCTTTGACCGGCGCAGAGACAACCACCTTTTTCACCCCGGCATCAAAGTAAGGGGCGATCTTTGCTTCGGTCTTGAACACACCGGTGCAGTCAATGACAACATCCACGCCATCAAGCGGCAAATCCGCGATGTCGCGCGTGCCGATGAAGGGCAGGCGCACACCGTCGATTGTGACACTGTCCGCATCATGTGTGAAATCAGCCTTCCAGCGGCCATGAACCGTGTCGAATTCAAATAGATGCGCGTGCATTTCGGGATCACCAACCGCATCATTGATCCACGCGATGTCTGCCCCCTGTTCCAGCAATGGTTTCAGGGCAAGCTTGCCGATACGGCCAAGGCCGTTCAGGGCGTAGACAGTCATTTGGAAGGTCCTTCTTCTATAGATTGGCCAATCTCATCGACGGCCTTTTGCAATGACATGCGATCAAGTGACGAAAGCGGCAGGGCGGTAAAGGCGATCATCCGATTGCGGAGCGCGCCATAGGTTTGGTGGAAAGCAAGGCTTTTCTCTGCGTCCGATCCCTCAACCTTGACCGGATCAGGAAGCCCCCAATGTGCGCTGATCGGCTGGCCCTGCCATGCAGGGCAGTCTTCATTCGCGGCTTGATTGCAGACGGTGAAAACGAAATCGAAACGGGGGGTGTTGTCGCCTTGGAACGCGGCGATGTTCTTCGCGCGCAGAACGGCGGTGTCATGTCCCTTCTGCTCCAATACTTCGAGGGCAAAGGGGTTCAGTTCCGAGCGGGGCTTGGTACCTGCCGAATAGGCCACGAAACGGTCACCGGCGAGATCGCGCAGGATCGTTTCTGCGAAAATGGATCGCGCAGAGTTGCCGGTGCAGATGAACAGGGCATTGTACTTGCGATCGGTCTTTTCAGCGCCTTTGTCTTCTGTCGGATAGGCGTTGGGTGCGCAAATTTCGGGGCGCCCCCTGCAGCATTCGTGCAGCAGGTAATCAATCGTTTCGCGCGCGGCGTCCATGTTGATCGAATAACGCAAGGATGTGCCAACACGTTCCTGGTTGATCAGACCTGCCTGCATAAGGGCGTTGACATAGGTGGAAAGCGTATTTGGCTTCAGCCCAAGCGCCACTGCCAGTTCAGTGGCTGGAATGCGATCAGGGTATCGCCGCATCAGGAGCCGAAAAAGGGCGAGCCGTTGCGGATGACCAAGTGTCGAAAGGCGGTTGGGAATCAATAAATCCATAATTCATGTATATCTGAATTAAGAGTTCTGGAAAGTGAAGGTTTTGTGACAGCCTCGTCGGTCCTGACCCTAGGTATCGAGCGTCAGTGTGACCCGATCCCCGACAAACCATGTGCGCCCATACTCAACAGGTTGGCCCAGCTGGCCTGTATTCACACCGGACGACCTTAGTAGCGGATCGCCCTCCGAAACATGCAGATGCAGTGCTTGCGTGGCCGTGGCACGCACCGCTGTCAGACGGGTTGAGGCGCGGGTGTAGTCGGCGATGCCTGCCACACGCAGCGCTTCTGTCACGCTACTTGTATTGCGCAAGGCGTCGGTGATGCCCGCGATGCGATCCAATGGAAACAGGCTTTCAAAGATGGCAATCGGCTGGCCATCAGCCAGTGAAAGACCGTGATAGGCGCAGAGTGGTGCACCCGCAGCGATTTGCAGCGCCTTGGCTTCACCTTCTGTCGCGGCGCGTTCATCCAACGTCAGAACCCGTTTTTCCGGCCTGCGGCCCGCAGCGATCAGGTTTTCATGAAACCGGACGCGGTTGCCGATGGGGTAGTCTGTGGGTGTCGCTGCGACAAACGCGCCTGCACCGCGCCGGGTCCGGACCAGACCGTCATCCACCAATGCCGCAATCCCGTGCCTGACCGTGTGGCGATTGACGCCGAAACGGTCTGCCAGTGTAGCTTCGGTCGGGAGTTTGTCACCCGGACTATAGCGTCCTTCGGCCAAATCGCTGCGTAAGGCATCAGCGATGGCTTTCCAGATTGGGGTTCTACCTGAACTGTCACGCAAATTTCACAAAACTCTTCTGTCGCAAGACCACAAATGTGGTAAGATATGTATAGTTGTATAGTAAATGGAAAAGTTGTCGAGATGAAAGACACTTTACAAGAAAATAATCCCCGCAAAGCGTGGATGAGCCTGCTGGCCAAAGCGCCGGAAGGCCGTGCCGCCACCTTGCTGGATGGGGCCATTGCGCGCCCTGCCTTCACATGGCTGCGCGCGCCCGAGATCGGCAGCACCATGGTCCGTGCCCGCGCGGGTGCCACGGGTGCGCCTTTTAATCTTGGCGAAATGACAGTGACCCGCTGCGCATTGACCTTGGGCACCGGTGAGGTCGGACATGCCTATATTCAAGGGCGGCGCAAAGAAGATGCAGAAACGGCTGCTTTGATTGATGCGCTAATGCAAACGGCAATGTCGCAACCACTGCGGACATCAGTGCTTGAACCGCTGGAGGCCGAAATGACCACCGCCAAAGCTGCGCGCGCCGCCAAGGCTGCTGCGACAAAGGTCGATTTCTTCACAATGGTCCGAGGAGAAGACTGATGCAGGCAGATACTCTTTCCGGCGGATTTGCAGACCCGTCCATTGCATCATCCCACGCCTTCCGCGCCGTGATGGAGGCAATGGCCCGTCCAGGGACTGTGCAGGAGATTTCGGGGGCCATGCCCCCGGCACCGCTCTCTCCAGCGGCAGGCACCGTTTTGCTCACTCTCTGCGATACTGAAACGCCGGTCTATCTGGCGGGCGCTGCCGATTGCGAAGCGGTGCGCGTCTGGCTGGCCTTTCATACGGGTGCCCCTTTGGTGGGTCCGGCGGAATGCATGTTCGCTGTGGGCATATGGGATGCGCTTGCACCGCTGTCGTCCTATCCCGTCGGCTCATCACAATACCCCGACCGATCAGCCACGTTGATTGTGGAACGGCCCGACCTTTCCGCAACAGGCGCGGCCCTGACTGGCCCGGGTATCAAGGATCAGGCGGTACTTTCCCTGCCAGAGGTTGCTGCCTTCCAATCCAACCGCGCGCTGTTCCCGCTGGGGCTGGATTTCATCTTCACCAGTGGAGACTGCGTTGCGGCTCTGCCAAGAACGACAAAGGTGTCCTGATGTATGTCGCAGTCAAAGGCGGTGAACGGGCAATCGAGAACGCTCATGCATGGCTTGCCGAAGAACGCCGCGGCAATACGGATATTGCCGAACTCGGCATCGCGCAGATACGCGAACAACTCAGCCTTGCCGTTAATCGCGTCATGGCCGAAGGCTCGCTCTATGATCCTGATCTGGCGGCCTTGGCGATCAAACAGGCCCGCGGTGATCTGATCGAGGCGATCTTTCTGATCCGCGCTTACCGGACCACGCTGCCCCGCTTTGGGGCGTCTGAACCGGTTGATACCGGCGCAATGGCCTGCGACCGGCGCATCTCGGCGACGTTCAAGGACCTGCCGGGCGGGCAGGTGCTGGGGCCAACCTTTGATTACACGCACCGCTTGCTGGACTTTAAACTGGCGGCGGATGGCGAAGTACCAGATGCGCCTGCGCGCGCGTCGGAAACTGGCGATGTGCCGCATGTAACGGGGTTCTTGAACCGCGAAGGGCTGATTGAAGAGGCCCGCCATGATGACACGCCACCGCGTGACCTGACCCGCGAACCGCTGGAAATGCCGGCAGACCGGCCCTTGCGCCTTCAGGCGCTTACCCGCGCGGACGAGGGTTTTACGCTTGGCCTCGCCTATTCAACACAGCGCGGTTACGGGCGCAACCACGCCTTTGTGGGCGAGTTGCGCATCGGGGCGGTGCCCGTTGAAATGGACATCCCGGAACTGGGCTTTGCCATTGAGATCGGCGAAGTGACCTTGACCGAATGCGAAACCGTCAACCAGTTCACCGGTTCCAAAACCGAACCGCCGCAATTCACACGCGGCTATGGGTTGGTCTTTGGCCAGACCGAGCGCAAGGCGATTTCAATGGCCTTGGTCGACCGCGCCTTACGGTGGGAAGAACTGGGCGAGGACAACGTTGGCGCCCCCGCGCAGGATGCGGAATTCGTTCTTTATCACGCCGACAACATTCAGGCGACGGGCTTTCTGGAGCATATCAAACTGCCCCATTACGTTGATTTTCAGTCCGAACTGGAACTGGTGCGCAAGCTGCGCCGCGAAGCAGGCGCGGAATATGTAAAGGAGGCTGCCGAATAATGTCAGTCGCCACCGTCCCCATCAGACCAGCCGCCACCGCTTGGGCCATCGCCTCTCAGAACGAGCGCCAGCACGACGGGCACCGCAATACAGATCAGTACCTCGCGCGGATGATCTCGGATGGCCGCAATAAGGTCACTGAAAAACTCCATATCTCTTGCTGCCGCAGAATTGAGACTCTTTTATGACAGAAGCCGCATACAACTTTGCCTATCTGGATGAACAGACCAAGCGGATGATCCGCCGCGCGATCCTCAAGGGCCTTGCCATTCCCGGTTATCAGGTGCCTTTTGCCAGCCGCGAAATGCCGATGCCCTATGGTTGGGGCACTGGCGGCGTGCAGGTGTCCGCCGCAGTCCTGACCCCTGAAGATACCTTCAAGGTCATCGACCAAGGGGCCGATGACACCACAAACGCGGTGTCAATTCGCAGCTTCTTTCAGCGCACTGCAGGGGTGGCGACGACCACCGCGACATGCGACGCCACTGTGATCCAGACCCGCCACCGTATCCCCGAAGAGGCGCTGAGGGAGGGCCAGATCCTTGTTTATCAGGTGCCAATCCCTGAACCGCTGCGCTTTCTGGAGCCGCGTGAAAGCGAGACGCGCAAGATGCATAGCCTTGAGGAATACGGGCTGATGCATGTGAAGCTTTACGAAGACATCAGCCGTCACGGGCATATCGCGACCTCATATGCCTATCCGGTCAAGGTCGAAGGGCGCTATGTCATGGACCCGTCACCCATTCCGAAATTCGATAATCCCAAGCTTGGCGATATGGCCGCGATCCAGCTTTTTGGTGCGGGGCGTGAACAGCGCATTTACGCCCTGCCGCCCTATACCCGAGTGGTTAGCCTTGATTTTGAGGATCACCCGTTTGAGGCGACAAAGGCCGATCATCCTTGCGGGATGTGCGGGGCGCAGGACAGCTATCTGGATGAACTCATCATTGATGACGCAGGCGGGCGGATGTTCGTGTGCTCGGATACCGACTATTGCGAGGCGCGTCAGGCGGCGGGCCATAAAGGAAAGGACGCGGCATGACACCTTTGCTGTCTGTTCAGGGCGTTACCAAACGATACGGTGCCCATATCGGTTGCGCGGATGTCTCGTTCGACCTTTACCCGGGGGAGGTCATGGGAATTGTGGGTGAAAGCGGCTCTGGCAAATCGACCTTGCTCAATTGTATGGCAGGTCATCTGCGCCCCGATGCGGGGCAGGTCGTCTTCGATACGCGTGCCGATGGTCCGCGTGACACGATCACGATGTCCGAACCCGAACGCCGGATGCTGGGGCGCACCGATTGGGCCTTTGTCCACCAACACGCGCGCGACGGGCTGCGCATGGGTGTCAGCGCCGGTGGCAATGTCGGTGAACGCCTGATGGCTGTGGGTGAGCGGCACTATGGCGATATCCGTGACAAGGCGACCGACTGGCTGGGGCGGGTCGAGATTGATGCCGCGCGCGTTGATGATCGCCCGACGACCTTCTCGGGCGGGATGCAGCAACGCCTGCAAATCGCCCGTAACCTTGTGACCGGGCCGCGACTGGTGTTCATGGATGAACCTACGGGTGGGCTTGATGTGTCCGTGCAGGCGCGCTTGCTTGATCTGCTGCGCGGTCTTGTCCGCGACATGGGGCTGTCCGCGATCATCGTCACACACGATCTGGCGGTGGTGCGTCTGCTCGCGGATCGTCTGATGGTCATGAAGGACGGCCGCGTGGTCGAAGCCGGCCTGACCGATCAGTTGCTGGACGACCCGCAGCATGCCTATAGCCAACTCCTTGTCAGCTCCGTTTTGCAGGTATGACCCATGATTGAACTTACCAACGTCTCTAAAACCTTCACCCTGCACAATCAGGGCAGCGCGGTCATCGAGGTGATCAATGATGTGTCCTTCGCCGTTGCTGCTGGCGAATGTGTGGCGCTGACGGGCGCGTCCGGTGCGGGTAAATCCACGCTGATGCGGATGATCTATGGCAACTACCTGACACAAGCAGGCCAAATCCGTATTGGCGATGTGGATCTCGTACAAGCTGAACCACGCCAGGTTATCGCGGTGCGCCGTGAAGTTCTGGGCTACGTCAGCCAGTTCCTGCGAGTCGTGCCGCGTGTGCCAACACTTGATGTGGTCGCCGAACCGCTACGGACGCTAGGCGTTTCCGCAGAAATCTCACAAGCCCGCGCCAAGGCATTGCTAGGCCAGTTGAACATCCCTGAACGCCTTTGGTCACTGTCGCCCACCACCTTTTCAGGCGGCGAACAACAGCGGGTGAATATCGCGCGCGGCTTTGCCCATGCCTATCCTGCGATGCTGCTGGATGAACCGACCGCCAGCTTGGATGCCAAGAACCGCGAAGTCGTGCTGTCCCTGATCGAAGAGGCCAAGGCACGCGGTGCTGCCATCATCGGGATTTTCCACGATGAGGCCGCCCGCGCCCGCGTCTGTGACCGCGAGATCGACGTCAGCCGCTTTACACCAAAGGTTGCCGCATGACCCAAGGTCGCCTCATAGCTGTTGTCGGCCCCTCGGGTGTCGGCAAGGACAGCGTGATGGCGGGCCTTTGTGAGGCAATGCCGCGCTTGCATCTGGTGCGCCGCGTCATCACCCGCGCGCCCGCGCTTGGCGGCGAAGACTATGACGCGGTGTCAGTATCGCAATTTGAGGATCTGGCCGAAAACGGTGCTTTCGCTGTGTATTGGAGCGCGCATGGGCTGCACTACGGCATCCCGATCACCGTCATTGATCAATTGAACACCGGCACTGATTGCCTTGTCAATTTTTCCCGCAAGGCGTTGGTCGAAGCGGCCGCGATATTCCCGAACTTCCTCGTTCTCAACATCAGTGCAACACCACAAACACTAGCGCATCGTCTTTCTGCGCGGGGGCGTGAGACCGAGGAAGAAATTGCCAAGCGCCTTGCAGAGGCAAACAAGCCGTTGCCGGCGGGGCTTCATGTAATCCATCTCGCCAACGACGGCCCGATATCCCAGACCGTCGCCCGCGGGGTGGCGCTGCTTCAACCGGCGAGCGTATAGCGATGGAGCATCTCAAAGTGCCCATCCTTCCGCTCACCACACAAGGCGATCTGGTCAAGAATGAAGGGCGCAGGCAAGGTGGGCAACATGCGCTGCAGAGTGTCGGACCATGTTGTGATCGCGGCCTCGGGCAACTGCCCCGAAAGTGTCAGGTGAAAGCGGAATTCTTCCATCACATAGGGATAGCCCCATTGGACGAGCAAGGCATCCTGCCGCGCTGTGAGGCCGGATGCGCGACGGCGCGCCAACTCTGCGTCGCTGGCAGGTGCGCGAAAATCGTCAAGCGTGCTGACGCAGGCCGTTGCCACCCGCTGCAAGGCTGTTGTGTCACCGTGGGGTGTCAGGGCCAGAAAGCGGCCAAGTGTGGTCAGCGCCAGACCATCGCAGATGGCAGGCGCAAGCGACGCCGCCATTTCCGCGACCGCCTTTTCAAGATCAGCGACAGTACGGCCATCCTTGAGCCGGAAGGGCGGCTTCAACGTCCCATGAAACCCGTATTTGCGCGGTGTCATTGTAATGTCACGCAGATCGGGCAGATCGGGCTGACGCGCCGCTTGACCGTTTACAACATCCCACCCGAGCCACGACGCCCCGAAATCGGCCAAAGGCCCTGCCGGCGGAACGTAATAAACTGCAAATCGAGAGTATGACATGAATTCCCCTTTTCCTACGGCCTCTTTGACAAAGGCTTGTGACACGGATGTGTCAAGCAACCTGTGTCTTGCAAATGCGCAGCTTGTCCTGGCGGATCAGGTGATCACCGGATCGGTGACAATCGAAAAAGGGATCATCTGCGATATTGCCGAGGGAGATCATGTGCCGGCAGGCGCCCTCGATTGTGCCGGTGATCTGGTGATCCCGGGGCTTGTTGAATTGCATACCGACAATGTCGAGCGCCACATCGAACCGCGCCCCGAGGTGGACTGGCCGCATCTGCCCGCGCTGATCGCCCATGATGCCGAACTGGCCTCAACGGGCATCACAACGGTGTTTGATGCGCTGCGCGTGGGCTCGATCCATAGCGGCAAGGCGCGCTATAGTGATTATGCCCGCAAACTGGCGGACGAGCTCTTGGCCGCACGTGCAGCGGGTTTCTTCAAGATCAGCCATTTCCTGCATCTGCGCGCTGAGATTTGTTCGGAGACGCTGCTTGAGGAATTGGCGGCCTTTGCACCCGAGGACCGCGTCGGGATCGTCAGCCTGATGGATCACACGCCGGGCCAGCGCCAGTTTCGTGACCTGACAGCTTTGAAAACCTATGTCGGCAAGAAACGCGGTTTGAATGACGCAGAATTTGACGCCCATGTCGCGAACCTGTTGGCCCTGCAAGAACGCTATGGCGCCAAGCATGAAACCGGTGCTGTCACCGAAGCAGTGCGCCTTGGTGCGGTGCTTGCCAGCCACGATGACACCACGGCCGAGCATGTTGGCACCTCTGCGGGCAATGGCGTGGGTTTTGCCGAGTTTCCCACAACGGTCGAGGCCGCCGCGGCATGTCGCACGCACGGGATTGCCGTGATGATGGGCGCACCCAACCTTATCCGTGGCGGGTCGCACTCTGGCAATGTCGCCGCCGAAGAACTGGCGAAAGCTGACCTTCTTGACATCGTGTCGTCAGACTATGTGCCTTCGGCGCTGCTTTTGTCCGCCTTCCGCCTTGCCGATATCTGGAATGATCTGCCACGCGCCATTGCCACTGTGACGACCAACCCTGCCAAGGCTGTGCGGTTGCATGATCGTGGTGCCTTGAAGACAGGTTTGCGTGGTGATGTTTTGCGGGTGCGCAAAATTGGCCAGACACCACTGTTGCGGGGCGTGTGGAGCCAAGGCAACAAGGTTGCATGACCCCGCTACGCATTGATCGCGACTACCTGCCCGCAATCGGGTTGGGGATCACACAGATCATCGGCTACGGCACGTTGATGTATGCCTACGCGGTACTGTTGCCTGAAATGGCCAAGGACCTTGGGCTTACCTTGTCAGAAGTCTTTGGCATCCTGTCGCTGGGCCTGTTTTTTGGTGGGCTGGTCTCGCCTGTGGCGGGCAAACTGGTGGACTGTTTCGGCGGGCGCTGGGTGATGACGCTTGGCACGATTGTGGCCTGTCTGGCAGTGATGGCAATGAGCCAGGTCGAAGGTCGGATAGGGCTCTTCATTCTGATATTGCTGGCCGAAGGGGCAGGCATGTTCGTGCTTTATAACGTAGCTTTTGCAAGCGTCGCACGGTTGGATTTGAGCGTTCCGCCACAGCGTTCGATTTCGGTCATCACCCTGTTTGGCGGTGTGGCATCCACGATCTACTGGCCGCTGACACTTGCGCTTTTCAATCGCTATGGATGGGAAACAACCTGGGTGATCCTCGGGCTCAGTGCTTTGCTGTTCTGCACACCGATCCATTTCTTCGTTCTGCGCGGCCGCGAACGCGCGGCAGACGCCCCGAAGCCTGACAACGCACCGGATTGGCCCGAGCTGACTGGACGACTGCGCAGACAGGCCATGCTTTGGATGGTCGTATCGTTCATCTTCTCGGGCTACCTGATGGGTGCCGTAATGACGCTTTGGGTGACCAACGTGCAGGATCTTGGACATACGGCTGCCATGGCCGCCCTTGCCGGGGCGGTGATCGGACCGTTCAAGACGGTAGGCCGGTTTTTCGAGATGCTGGTCAGTCAGAATATGTACCCGCTGGTGACCTATGCCCTGAGTCTTGGGTTGATGTTTTCCGGCTTTGTCGTCCTGTTGACGCTTGGCTTTACCCTGCCGGGGCTTTTGCTGGCCGCAGCGCTTTACGGGATGGGTGACGGGATCAAGACGATTGCCCGGGGCACACTGCCTTTGGCCTTGTTTGGAGCCAAAGGGTATGGCGCGCGGCTTGGCTGGATTTCATTTGTACAAATGGGGATCAACGCCTCTGCGCCTTTCGCTTTTGCATGGGCGACGCAGACCTATGGGGGGTGGTGGTCTTTCGCTGTTATGGCACTGTGCCTTTGCTGTGCGATGGCAACCTACATGTTTATTCCCGACCCGAGGACACATATAACTGACCCCGCGCAAGATCGGCACGTGCCTGACAATCGCTGAGACCCCTGTCCGCTGCAACTGCCTCACAGTCCTTTGGCGCGACGCAAGAAGAAATCACGCCTGTCGTCTTTCAGGCATACCCGGGTTGGCCGGCGTATGTTTCCGCGCCTGAATTGACAGAACGTCCGGAAATCACATCCCTAGCAAAGCTGTATTACATCATCTATGTTGATAAAACTCTTGCAAATGGATGATAAAATGACAGTGACACCCGATCCAAAGCGCCGCATCGTCTCATCGCGTCACCTAGCCGAAGGGGAAGGCTGGGAAGCGTCCGAGGTCGAGTATGGCATGATTATCGCCTATAATGCGTTCTCGCGCTGGATGACGCGCTGCATGTCGGCGGCGGGGAATACCGATCTGACGCCGCTGGAAATTCTGGTTTTGCACAATACCAATCACCGTGGGCGGGACAAAAGGCTGACGGATATCTGTTTTCTGCTCAACATCGAAGACACACATACTGTCAACTATGCTTTGCGCAAATTGATGAAGATGGAGCTTCTGTCGTCAGAAAAACGTGGCAAGGAAGTGTTCTACCGCACCTCTCCACAGGGTGCGGAACTCTGCGAGGCTTACCGCCAAGTGCGGACGCGCTGCTTCCTTGATGGGCTGGCGCATCTGGACATGACGGGGGATCAGATGCGTGCGATGGCCGCCAGCCTGCGTGCCCTGTCGGGGCAGTATGATCAGGCCAGTCGGGCGGCAGCCTCGCTCTAATTCCCCATCATGTTTGGCAGAACGGTCACGATCTGCGGAAAGACCGTGATCAAGACCACGCCAAGCAAGAGCAGTAAGAAGAACGGGAACGCCGCTTTGGCAATACGCAGGATGTCGATCCCCGTCAGGCCTTGGATCACGAAGAGGTTAAAGCCGACGGGTGGTGTGATCTGGCTCATTTCCACAACGATCACGAGATAGATCCCGAACCAAAGCGGGTCGATGCCGACGGCCGTGACCATTGGCATAATGATCGACGTGGTCAGTACGATGACCGAAATACCGTCAAGAAAGCAGCCCAAGACAATGAAGAACAGGGTCAGCGCCACCAGCAATGCTGTGACCGACAGGTTCATATCTGAAATCCACGCTGCCAGATTGCGTGGCAACCCTGTGAAACCCATAGATACGGATAGGAACGCCGCCCCCAAGAGGATCAGCGCGATCATGCAAGAGGTGCGGGTGGCCGACATCACCGCCGCACCGAACAAGGCCCAGCTGAATGACCCGGACGCCCAAGCAAGGATCGTCGCCAGCACCACGCCCAACGCGGCAGCGTCCGTCGGCGAGGCAAGCCCGCCATAGATCGCGCCGATCACGCCACCAATCAACAGGGCGACGGGGACCAAACGCCGTGACGCCATAATCTTTTCCTTGAAGGAAAACGTCTCATCAATGGGCGGGATCAGGTTGGGGTTCATCCATGCGCGCACCGCGACATAGCCCGCAAAAAGGCCGATCAGCATAAAGCCCGGCAGGATGCCTGCCACGAACAGGCGGGCGATGGATTGCTCGGTTGCCACGCCATAGACGATCAGGATGATTGAGGGCGGGATCAACAGGCCCAGCGTCGCGGACCCCGCAAGCGTGCCAAGGATCAGACTTTCGGGATAGCCGCGTTTGGTCAGTTCGGGCACGGACATGCGCCCGATCGTTGCCGCCGTGGCGGCGGACGATCCTGAAACTGCTGCAAAGATTGCACAGCCGAAGACATTCACATGCAGCAACCGCCCCGGTGCACGCGCAAGCCACGGGACAAGGCCGGTGAACATGTCGTCGCTCATCCGCGAGCGGAGCAGGATTTCCCCCATCAGGATGAACAGTGGCAAGGCGGTCAATGCCCAGCTATGCGAATGGCCCCAGAATGTTGAGGCAATAATCAGTCCCGACGGAGCATTCGAAAACAGCACCAGCCCCGCAAGACCGACAAGCGACAGTGACAGCGCGACCCAAACACCGCTGGCAAGAAGGGCAATTAGAAGACCGAGAAGTGTGAGGCCGATAAAGGGATCTGACATGGCTTAGACCTCATCCGGAGTAGAGAGAACGGGCGCGCGGGTGCGGACCAGATCAGCAAGCGTGTGAAGGACTGCGATCCAGAGCAAGACAACACCGAACGCAGCGACGCTTTGCGGAATCCAGAGCGGGATGGGGATAATACCTGTGGAGACATCGCCATAGTGCAGGCTTTCCAGCACCAGTGCGATCATAAACCAGGCAAGGTAGCCAATCAGCAGAATGGATATCAGCAGGACAAACCCCTCGAACCACAGTTGTATCGACGGGGGGAACCGGCCGACGACAAGGTTCACGCGGATATGGCCACCTGCACGCAGGGTATGGGCCAAGGCCAGAAAGGTTGCACCTGCCAGCATGTAACCCGAGAAATCAGCGTAAGACGGGATCGTTGATGGCAGCGTCCCGGGGCTCAGCCGGCCAAAACCGTTCAAAATGATCTGCGCACTGATTAAAATGCAGATGCAAAGGATCAGGACCCCCGCGATTGCACCGCAGATGTCGTAAAGACGTTGTAAAGCTCGATCCATCTAACCGCCCTGCTCGAAAACCCTGAAATGAAATTGGCCGGCGGTAAGGTCCCGCCGGCCAGTCTAATTGCTTAGTTCTGGTAGGCTTCCAGGATCGCCTTCGCGCTGTCTGATGCGTTGGCATTCCAGTTGTCCAGCATCGTCGCGCCAATCGCCTGCAGCCCCTCGGTCAGTTCTGCGCTTGGCTCATACACGATAATTCCGTTGTCGGCCAAAGCGGCTGTCATGCTTGTCGCTTCTTCCTGAGACATCTCCCAACCGCGGGTTTGCGCGGTTGCAGCAGCTGCCATAACAGCGGCCTGCGTCTCTGCGTCGAGGCCATCAAACATGCGCTGGTTCACGACGACAATGTTCTTCGGCACCCATGCGTTGATCGGGGAATAATGCGTTACAAAATCCCATGCGGTCGAGTTTACACCTGTTGAGGGTGACGTGATCATCGCCGCAACCTGACCCGTGGCAAAGGCTTGTGGGATGTCGGATGCTTCGATCTGGACAGGCGCTGCACCTGCAAGGGTCGCAAATTCTTCAAGTGCGGCGTTATACGCACGGAAACGCAGCCCATTGAGATCTTCCACGCCTGCGATTTCCCCGTTTGTATAGAGCCCTTGTGGTGGCCACGGCACAGAGAACAGCGGCATCAGGCCTTGCTCGGCCAGCAGTTCGGTGATGACAGGGCGCTGGGCTTCCCACAGGGTGGCCGCGTCCTCATAGCTGGTTGCGACAAAGGGTTGGCTGTCGATACCGAAGGCCAGATCTTCATTCGACAGAGTCGAAAGGAAGAACTCTCCAATTGGTACGGAGCGGTTGCGCACGGCGCTTTTGATTTCCGAGTGCGGAAACAGTGATCCCGCAGAGTGGATCGTGATATCAAGTTCGCCACCTGTCGCTTCACGCAGATCATCAGCAAATTGCATGATGTTCTGGGTGTGGAACGTGGAATCGCCGTAGGGCGTGGGCATATCCCAGCTTTGTGCGGTTGCGGTGGTCGCCATCGCAATGGCGGCAGCGCAGATAACTGTGTGTTTCATTTCAATCTCCAGTGTTGGGCAAAGCGCGTCCGGTTGATCCGAATCTGTTCGCATTCATTACGTTTACAAATTGTCAGTGTTTTTCATGCAAATCAACAAAATTGTGATTTTCAGGATTATCGGCAGTGTCACCTGCACAATAATCATGCAACCAAACAAGTGAATGCCGCCTGCGTTCCGAAAGTATCTCGTCATTCAAGACCGGGTACAGATGGTCCCTCGTGGCGCGTACAGGCCTGAGGTGCCATTTGTTTTCTTCTTGCAAAGACGGTGCTGCATAGTTGTGCGTTGCTTGAGAAACACTCATGTTTGTCAAATGGACATTACGCTGCTGAAAACCTTTCTCGAAGTCGCCGCCACCGGATCTTTTGTCTCCGCGTCCGAGCGTCTTTATGTCACCCAATCCGCCGTCTCCTTGCGTATTCAGCGACTGGAAGATTCGTTGGGCAAGCCGATGTTCACACGCTCCAAGGCTGGTGCCGAGTTGACCAGCGCAGGCCGAGAGTTTGAGCGATATGCCCTTTCCATTATCCGTGTCTGGGAGGAGGCGCGTCAGCAAGTCGCTATTCCAGAGGGGTTTACGCGCAGCCTGACAATTGGTGCGCAATATTCACTCTGGCCGCGTCTTGGATTTCGCTGGATCGACCGGTTGGAGATAGCGGCCCCCGATCTGAATATCCGCGCTGAAATCGGGATGCCTGATCGCCTGACCCGATTTCTGATCGAGGGCATCATGCATGTCGGCCTCCTCTACATGCCGCAAATCAGACCAGGCCTTTCCGCAGAAGAGGTCATGGACGAAGAACTGGTGATGGTTGCGTCATATCC
Organism: Yoonia rosea; assembly: GCF_900156505.1. Classification (NCBI taxonomy): domain Bacteria; kingdom Pseudomonadati; phylum Pseudomonadota; class Alphaproteobacteria; order Rhodobacterales; family Paracoccaceae; genus Yoonia; species Yoonia rosea. Next base: position 446,797 of record NZ_FTPR01000002.1, read on the forward strand.
TGATGCAGATATCGAGAACCTTCTGGACTATGTCTTTGTTGATTGGGGCCCCGAGTTTGTCGGGGCGCATGCACTGGCCTTGCCCGCACTCACCAATCCGGGCCTGACGTTTTCGTTAGGCGCTATGGTTGCGGAATATATCGTCAATCGCAAAGCTTCCGCCTATCTGCCCGCGCGCTACGTGAAGAAATACCTTGATAGCGGGCAACTTCACCTCGTCGCGGATGCGCCCCGTTTTCCCTATCCGGTTTGGGCAGTTTGGCGCGATGACCTCGACCCCGAGATTGCCGAGATTGCAAAATCAACATTGGCCCAGGTTGCTGATGGGGCCGAAGCAGACAGTCAGGCAGTACTCGAGCAACTGCGGGCGATCAGCGAAGATAAGACGATCGTGGTACTTGGTGAGAATGAGTAAAAATCGTTTTAAGTATGATTATTTTGAATTTCTCTTAGGTATAGTTTTTCCCTAGATATCCTCTCAGCAAAAGACGCTTCCGCGCCAATGACGGTGCGGGTCACTGACTTGGGAAAGGATAGACCCATGACAAAGAATGTATTTATCGTAGCGGCTGTCACGACAATTCTGGCGACCTCCGTATCAGCACAAAACCTGATCGGTCGTGACACGGTTGCAGGTGATCTGAATGAAGACCTGATCGAAGCCATCGAAGACGACGCAGAGCGTGAACTGGACCGTTTCGGCAACGAAGGCCGCCCACAGGGCTTTACCGGTTCCGTTGCATTGCGCGGTATCGCACAAAGCGGCAACACCGAATCCGTCAATATCGGTATCGGCACTGACATGAACTATGTGTTTGGTCCGAACGGTGTCGAGCTGCAGCTGAACTATGCTTACAGCGACGATGATGACACTGCCTCGGAAGAAAGCCTGTTCTACGGGCTCGAGTACACACGCGACCTGAACCCACAGTTCTTTGGCTTTGCCAAACTGCAAGGGTCTGCTGACAGTGCGACAGATGCACAGTATGAAACCGATACGTTCGCCAGCTTTGGTGCGGGTTACCGCGTCTTTAACGAGGCTGATCGCCAGTGGTCACTTCAGGCTGGCCCAGGCTATCGTTTTGCGGAACTCAATGACATTACCGACGGTGATGTAAGCGAAGCTGCATTCGGCGTGTCCTCTGACTATGCACAAAAGCTGACCGAGACTGTGTTCTTTACCAATGACACGGATATCATCTGGTCAGAATCAGACACAGTTGTCTTCAACGATCTGGCGATGAATGTGTCCATGACCGAAACACTGGCTCTGCGCACAAGCATCCTGACCGAGTTCCACACCGAGCCCGGTACAGCAGAAGATACAGACAATACCTTTGGTGTCTCGCTCGTCTATTCGTTCAACTAAGACCGAAGACCCGACCAAGCGACACAGATGGGGGCGGAGCAATCCGCCCCCAAAGTCGTTTTGGCTTAGTCGATCAGCGCGTTCAATGTCGCCGAGGGGCGCATCGCGGCAGCGGCAAGCGCGTCCGAAGTGTTGTAGTACCCGCCCAGATCAACTGCATGGCCCTGACCTTGCGACAACTCGCTGAGGATCGCCGTTTCGTTTTGGGCCAGTTCCGCTGCAAGAGGCGCGATTTTTGCGGCCAACGCAGCATCAGTCGTTTGCGCGGCCAATGCTTCCGCCCAGTAGCGTGCGAACCAATAGTGGCTGTGGCGGTTGTCGGGTTGGCCCGCTTTACGCTGGGGTGAATGACCCTCGGAGAGCAGTTTTTCTGTCGCGGCATCTACCGCATTGCCCAAGACATTTGCCGCAGCTTTGTTTTGCGCGTTGCCAAGGAAGCGCAGGCTTTCACCCAAGGCGCAGAACTCACCCAGGCTGTCCCAGCGCAGGTGGTTTTCGTTGACCAGTTGCTCGACGTGCTTGGGCGCGGAACCACCAGCGCCGGTTTCGAACAGGCCGCCACCTTGCATCAGTTTCACAACTGACAGCATCTTGGCCGATGTGCCGACCTCAAGGATCGGGAACAGGTCGGTCAGATAATCGCGCAGAACGTTGCCTGTGACGGCAATCGTATCCTTGCCTTGATAGATCAGTTCGAACGACCTTGATGTCGCCTCGCGCGGGGCCATGATTTTTACGGCATCTGTCAAACCCGCCTTGGCCAAGGCGGGTTCCACGTACTTCAGCAATTCAGCATCGTGCGCGCGGTTCCGGTCAAGCCAGAAGATGGTCTCAAACCCTGTCGCCTGCATCCGGTCAATCGCAAGCTGGATCCAGTTTTCAATCGGTGCGCGACGTGCCGAGGCCATGCGCCAGATATCGCCCGCCTCAACCGCATGTGTGTGCAGCACGTCACCATTGCCTGCAATCACACGCATGGTGCCGTCCTGCGGAATTTCGAAAGTCGTGGGGTGAGAGCCGTATTCCTCGGCCTTCTGCGCCATCAGACCGACGTTTTGCACAGTGCCTGCCGTTACCGGATCAAGCGCGCCGTTCTCTTTGCAGAAGTTCACGGATGCCTCATAGACTGGCGCATAAGAGCTATCGGGGATCACACAGTTTGTGTCGGCCTCTGCGCCGTCAGGGCCCCAGCCCTTGCCGCCTGCGCGGATCACCGCAGGCATTGACGCGTCAATAATTACGTCAGAGGGCACATGCAGGTTTGTGATGCCGCGGTCAGAGTTCACCATGTAAAGCGGCGGGCGTTCGGCCAGTACCGCGTCGATTTCGGCCTTGATCTCGGCGCCGTTCGGCATTTGCGCGATTGCATTGAACATCGTGCCAAAGCCCGCATTCGGGCCCACGCCCGCAGCGGCAAAAGCATCGGCATGGCGGTCAAAGACGGGCTGCAAATAGGCGACAACCGCATGGCCAAACAGGATCGGGTCAGAGACCTTCATCATCGTGGCTTTCAGGTGCAATGAGAACAGCGTGCCATCAGCCAGCGTCTTTTCGATCTGCGCGTGATAGAACGCCTTGAGCGCCTTCGCTGACATGAACGTCGCGTCGACAATCGTGCCTGCCGGCATTTTGATGCCGTCTTTCAATGTCGTGACAGTACCATCGGCGGCAGTGTGTTCGATTTTGAGCGGGCCTTCGGCCTGCGCATCGGTCAAGGTGACCGAGGTCTCGTTCGAATAGAAATCATTGGCGGCCATGGTAGACACACAGGTTTTGCTGTCCTTTGACCACGCGCCCATGCGGTGCGGGTTGGCGCGGGCGTATGCCTTTACTGATGACGGCGCACGGCGATCCGAGTTGCCTTCACGCAGGACGGGGTTCACGGCCGAGCCTTTGACGGCGTCATAGCGCTTGCGCGCCTCGACCTCATCGGGGGTCTGCGGGTTTTCGGGGTAATCGGGGATGTCATAGCCTTGGCCCTGCAATTCCTTCACCGCTGCCACAAGCTGTGGGACAGAGGCCGACACGTTGGGCAGTTTGATCACATTGGCGCTTGCGTCTTTCACAACCTCGCCCAGCAAGGCCAGATCGTCCGGCACTTTTTGCGCGTCGGTCAACCGCTCGGGGAATGACGCCAGAATGCGGCCTGCAAGCGAGATATCCTTGGTGCCGATGGTGATATCCGCTTCGCCCAGAAACCTGCGCAGGATCGGCAGCAAAGACGCGGACGCCAGTTGCGGCGCTTCATCGGTTTTCGTGTAAATGATATCGGGAAGGGTCTGGTCTGACATGCGCATATCCTCGTGGTTTGGTCGTGTTGCATAGGCAGGCGGCCTACATGAAAAGAACCGCACGCGTTTGATTCACATCACTAGTGGAACAGACTTCGAAAGGGAATGCATTTTGGTGTACTGTTGTACACAAAGTGAATTATGACCCGACAAACAAGGGAAAACTGACCCCTAGTGCCCATGCGAGCACCAATCCAAGTGCTGTTCCGGATGTTGCGGCTCCCGACCGGCGTGCGACTTGACGCCCCATCGTGCCGAAGACTGCGTAGAAAAGCACAAGTACCGGCGCGATCATGATCAGAAAGAACAGCCCCTCGAAGTCCAACGCGACAGCGATGCCGAGTGATATGAGGAAGGCAAGGCGGACCAGCAGCCTGCGCCAGAACGCTGATTGTGCGCTCAAGACCATATCAGCGAGCATATAGGGCACGGCGCCAAGGGCGAGGACGCCCATAATCCAGATCCGCTGGGGCGTGGGCAGGAAATTTGCGGCATAACGATCCAGCAAGAAACCGAAAAGCGCGCACCACAGCAACAGAAGCGCTAGAGCGCTCCAACCGAAAGGCCCGATCGGATGCCGCCAATGCCAAAGCAGGGCAAGCTGTATTCCCCCAAAGATCAACAGGTGCAGGCCAAGGTAATCGGCCACAAGGACCGGCAAAAAACTGGGTGAAAGCGGTACGGCGATGAGGGGCGTAAGCACCATGGGGGCCAGCAACAAAACCGCCAAATGCTTGCGATCCATCTCTGACACCGCAATCTGTTGCTGCGGCAGGCGCTTGGCAATCGGCCCGAACAACAGGACAATTCCGATCAAAAGCCCCAAAATCGCTGTCCCGGTTGGCAAGATCATGGGCCGTGATTGCCTCCCATAGAAGCCGTCAAGCCACGCGACCGCTTCGGCCCGCCCCGCGCGGCTATGCAGGACCGAGACATGTTCGCTGAACGGCGCAATGACAGCGCGGCGGCGCAGATCACCGGCGGTGACGGTCTCTCCTGTGGTGGCTGCCGGATCAACCATCTGCACGGCCTCTTGCGCAAAGTCGCGCAGGCCTGGCTCCCAGCTTCCGGTGATCAAGAGCAGATCGGGCGGGGTGTTGGCATCAATCACCTGCGAAAACGCCGAAACCAGAACCAGAGGGCCAATATCATCACGCTCTTGCGCAACACGGGCGAGGATATCGGTCGCCATGGAATGCCCCAAGAGCGCAACTGGCACACCGCCCGCATCAATGCTGTCGATGACTGCGCTTGTTTGCGCTACCAACAAACGGGTCGTGCCATCCAACGCGTTCACATCGCCCGACATCGGTTGTTTGTGTCGCCCATGCCCGAGGAATTCAAAGGCGTAGACCTGATACCCTGCCTGAGCGAGTGGCAAAGCATAGCCCTGCATCATCTGCTGCGATCCGGCAAAGCCATGCGCAACCACTACGGAAGGGCCATCCGCGCCTGCGCGCGCATATCTTGTCGCGGGTGTTTCGCCGACTGCGAAATGCGTGATGCTGACACCCTGACGGGCGGTTTCCAGCACGAAAAGCGAAAGGACCACCGCGATGAGGGCCAGAACCGCCTTCATCTTGCGGTGCCGCTAGTCAGCCTGATAGCTGGGAAGCTGCGCCAATGCGGTGCGCAAAGCCTCGCCCCAACTATTTGAAATATGTTGGAAATACGGGTCATCAGCCTCAATCCGCGGGCGTTCTGTCACCTTGAAACTGTCCGCCTCATAGATTTGCAGATCAAGTGGCAGCCCCACTGAAAGGTTCGCCTTGATCGTGCTGTCAAAAGAGACCAGCAAGAGCTTGATTGTATCTTCGAAACTCATGTCCGGATCATAGGCGCGCACCAAAATCGGCTTGCCATATTTGGCTTCACCAATCTGGAAGAACGGGCTGTCTTCGGTAATTTCGATGAAATTGCCCTCTGGATAGATCAGGAACAGCGTGGGCTTGCCACCTTTGATCTGACCACCAAGGATGACCGATGCGCGGAACTTGGTCGAGGCTTCCTGCCCGTCAGGCCCGCTTTCCTCGATGACTTCTTTCAAAGTGGCGCCGACCAAGCGTGCCACCTGGAACATCGTCGGCAGTTCCAGCAAAGTGGGGTTACGTTCCGCTGTCGCCTTTGATCGCTCGTCCAGAAGGCTGACGAGGGCCTGTGTCGTGGCAAGGTTCCCCGCGGTCATCAGGGTGATGACCCGTTCACCGGGCGTGTTCCATGTGAACATTTTGCGGGTGACAGAAAAGTTATCTACACCGGCATTGGTGCGGGTGTCGGACATAAAGACCAGTCCCTTATTCAGGCGAAGCCCAACACAGTATGTCAATTCAGTGGTCCAGTACCGTTAAGAGAAATCCAGCATTCAAATATGCATCTACTGCTGAATTTGAAGCGATACAATCATTGCTTCTGATGCAGACCCCAAACGCACGCCGGTAACCGGGGATGCATCGCGCGAATCCAGACCTGTTGCGATCCTCACATAGCGCTCGTCGGGCGAATAACCGTTGGATACGTCAAAACCGACCCAGCCAAGCTCATCGATATACGCCTCCGCCCATGCATGGCTCGCGTCTTGGTCGATGCGGTCATTCATCATCAGATAACCGCTGACATAGCGTGCTGGCACACCCGCAAGGCGCGCTGCCGATATAAAAATCTGCGCATGATCCTGACAGACACCACCACCGGCCATCAGCGCCTCTTCTGCTGTGGTGCCGGAATAGGTTACGGCTTGGCCGTAAGGTGCCGCCGCGGTGATCGCGTGTGACAACGCGTGCAGCCCATCAAGTACATTGGGCGCTTTTTCCAAAGTCTTCGCCAGCTTGCGGATGCCTTTGCCCGCCTCGGTCCGCCGTGTGCTTTGCTTGAAATGCCACAGCGGCGCGGTGCCGTAGGTCTTGCCAAAAATGCCATCATTCGTATGAGTCTCGACCTCGCCGGACACCTCGACCGTAACTTCGGTAGCACCCTTATCGGCCCGCACCAGAATGGTCTGGTTCTGATAATGGTCCTCGAACGTCAGTTCTTTGGTGCCGCCTGTCACCGCGACCGTCCAGTTATGAACCGTCTGATGGCTGGAATTGACAGGTGTCAACCGCACCTGTTGCAGCCCATAGGACACAGGCGCGTCATAGGTATATTTCGTTGCATGTCTGATACTGAGTCTCATGGTCTGAAAATACCTATCCTACAAAACTGTAGTCTTGTTCGATCTGAAGCCCGATCGCGTTGTTTTCACGGATGAACGAGGTGATGAATTCGTGCAGCCCCTCATCAAAGACCGTTTCAATCGTGCTGGCGCGCAGTCTGTCGCGCTGGGCTTCGATCATGTCATGACATGGCAGGCGACTCCCATAGTCCTTGGCCAGATAGCCTAGGTTTTCATCAAGGATCCGGCTACAGAATGACAGGGACCGCGGAAAGCGGCTGTCGAAAATCAAAAAGTCCGCAATGCTCATCGGTGAGATATCGTCGTTGTTCAGCCACCGGAATGACCGGTAGGCCGACACCGACCGCAGGATCGTTTCCCACTGCACGTTATCAAGGGCAGAGCCGACGAAACTGGCTGATGGCAGCAGCGTATAATACTTTACGTCGATGATCCGCGCGGTGTTATCTGCCCGCTCAATCGCGATACCAAGCTGGGAAAAGTCGAAGATATCATTGCGCAGCATGGTGCCATGTAACGCGCCCCGCACGAGAGCAGTATGGCGGCGGATTTCACCCAGAACTTCTGGCAGTTTTGCCTGTGTGACGGGCAATTTCAACGCCGCCTTCATGGCCATCCAGCTTTCGTTCACGGCCTCCCAGACTTCGGTTGTCAGTGCCGTGCGCACCATCCGCGCGTTGGTGCGCGCGTTGTTGATCGACGACATGACACTTGACGGGTTGTCGGTATCACGCAGCAGGAAATCAATCGCATCCAGTGCGGTATAACCATCATATTTCTGGTCATAGTTCATCCGCACACCGGCGGTTGTCAGAACGGACTTCCACTCTGATTCAGGGTCTGACGATCGCGTCAGGGCAATCCGGAACCCCGCCTCAACCAGTCGTGCGGTATTTTCACTGCGTTCCAGAAAGCGGAACATCCAGTACAGCCCACCTGCGGTTTTTCCAAGCATCGCCTAGTCCTCCAAAACCCAAGTGTCTTTTGTGCCGCCGCCCTGGCTGGAATTCACCACCAGTGATCCGGCTTTCAACGCAACGCGTGTCAAACCACCGGGTGTGATGTTCATGCCGTCAGGCGACACCAGCGCAAAGGGCCGCAGATCGACGTGGCGGGGGGCAAGGCCCTTCTTGGTAAAGATCGGAACGGTCGACAACGACAGTGTCGGCTGCGCGATATAATTGCCGGGAGATCTTCGCAGTTTCGCTGCGAATGCCGCCAATTCCTTCTTTGATGCGGCGGGGCCAACCAGCATGCCGTAACCACCTGATCCGTGCACTTCTTTCACCACCAGATCAGCGAGGTTATCGAGCACGTATTTCAACGCATCAGGTTCGGAACAGCGGAAGGTCTGGACGTTCTTCAGGATCGCCTTTTCACCGGTATAAAACTCGATGATGTCAGGCATGTAGGAATAGATCGCTTTGTCATCGGCAATACCTGTGCCGGGGGCGTTGGCGATAGTGATATTGCCGGCACGGTAGACATCCATGATGCCGGGCACACCCAACATAGAATCCGGGCGGAAGTTCAGCGGATCAAGGTAATCATCGTCAACACGCCGATAGAGCACGTCGATAGTTTTATACCCTTCGGTCGTGCGCATCGCGATATGGCCGTCGACAACGCGCAGATCATGCCCCTCGACCAGTTCCACGCCCATTTGATCGGCAAGGAATGAATGCTCAAAATAAGCCGAGTTATGGATACCCGGCGTCAGGATCGCGACCGTCGGTTTGCCATTGCATCCCGCCGGTGCGCAGGCCGCAAGGGACCGGCGCAGGTTCTTGGGGTAATCGCTGACCGGCTGTACCTTGATCTGGCTGAACAGTTCAGGGAACATTTGCAGCATCGTTTCGCGATTTTCGAGCATGTAAGACACGCCGGACGGGGTGCGCGCGTTGTCTTCCAGCACAAAGAAGTCATCTTCGCCGGTGCGCACGATATCGGTGCCCACAATATGCGTGTAAACATTTCCCGGCGGTGTCACGCCCATCATCTGCGGCAGGAACGCGGCGTTTTTCGCGATCAGGTCAATCGGCACCACACCGGCGCGCAGAATTTCCTGACGGTGGTAGATATCATGCAAAAAGGCGTTCACACCGCGCACGCGCTGTTCGATGCCTTTCGACAGCTTTGTCCATTCGCGGTTCGCGATGATCCGCGGGATCAGATCAAAGGGGATCAGCCGTTCTTGCGCCGCCGCCTGACCGTAAACGTTGAAGGTAATACCCGTCCTGCGAAAGAAGGCTTCTGCCTCTTTCGACTTTTTGGAAAGGCGCGATACGTCTTCATGCGAGAACCACTCTTGATATTCGGCATAAGGGGCGCGCACGCCTGCCTCGCCCAAAAGCATCTCATCAAAGTGCTGTCTATCTGTACTCATGCGATCAACCTAACGTACGTAAAAGGAGTTGCAAGCAGATGACGGGCTCCCTGCTGTTTCATCCGATGAAAGAAACATCAACTGACTGTTTTTTCATCTCCATCCAACCATAGGACGTCATGAACGACACATCAGCCGCGTCACGCCCGACACCGATGCGGACAATCTCGCTTGGGTGGGCCATGCCTGTGGGGTCTACGATGTGCCATGCACCGTCCAGAAACACCTCGGCGACGGCATGGAAATCCTGCGGATCCACAGCCGGCCCATAGGCACTGGCAATCCGCGCTGGGATGCCAGCAGAGCGTGCCATGCCAATCAATACATGCGCGTAATCGCGACAGACGCCGCGCCGCGCCTGAAAGCTATCGGTCGCGGTGGTCAGCGCGTTGCTGGCGCAGATGTCGTAAGTAAAGTTCTCTCTGATCCAGTCGCTCATCTGCGCGATCAGCGCGCCACCCGCGAGTGACCCGAATTGTTCGGGGACAAAGCCAAGGAAAGCTTCGGGAAAGCAATAGCGCGAGGGCATTAGAAACTTGGTCACGTCACTGGGCAATTGCGTGACATCATGGGCCGCAAGATGCGCCAGATCGGATGCAGGGCGCTGCACGCGTACCTTGGCCTCGTAGACGCACTCGAATGCCTGTTCGATCCGCCCCCAGCGACGCAAACCGATGTTCTCTTCGCCCGGAATGATGTTCCAGTAGATTTCTTTATTCGTGGTGAAGTGACTGCTTTCGCAGACCTGCGCGATATCCTGCGCTGCCTCGATCTGAAGCAGCAGGCTACAGGAGGTGGCCGTGGTGTAGCTGAGATGTGTCTTGATGGAGATGAGCACCCTGAGGCCTTTCCTTTCTCGATAACCACCACACCCCGCCATAGACGCGGCGAAGGAGTGCATCCTCAACGCTGCGCCAGAGACAGGAAATAGGGTTTAGATGTTGGTATCGCGGATCAAGGCCTCCCCTTGGCCCCATCGCTTTATCCGGCTGGTATCGTTTTCTATAGCGATGCGCAAATCCCCTTTTACAGATGTAAAACAGGGCCCCGTAGGGCCCTGTGTTTCGTCGTATTTGACAGATCGTTAGTCTGACAGGCGCACGTTGTCGTTTGAAACGGTGGCTTCAGCGCTGGACGGGCCGACACGCATCAGGATCTGATTCGCGCCCACCGTGATGATGATCAGTGCCACCAGAGAGATCAGGAAAGCTTTCATCGTGCTATGCCTCGCTCTTGGAGGGTTTGGCGTTCAGCACCTCATCGGCCCAGATGCTGTGGTGCTCGCGGGCCCATTGTTCTTCGACCTCGCCTTTGCCCATCGCATCAAAGGCGCCTTCCATGCCGACGGACCCAAGATAGATATGTGCAAAGATGATTGCGGTCAGGACAAGGCTGACAATTGCGTGCCAAAGTTGGGCGAACTGCATCTCTTCGTGTGGCAACAGCGGGTAGGGCAAATCAGGCAGGCCGAACCACCCCGGCACGCCCCAGCCATTGATGACCGAGAATGTGTGCGCAAACATGTTGAATTCGAATGGGAACAGCAACGAAATACCAGAGGCCGAAATCGAGGTTCCGAGCACAATCACCGCCCAGAAGATCAGCTTTTGACCTGCGTTGAACTTTTTCGCGGGGGGGTGATCGCCGCCAAACAAACCGCCCGCTTTTGCAAGCCATCTCAGATCGGTGCGGTCGGGGATGTTATGTACGACCCAGACGACAAAGACGATCACAAGCGCCAGCATGAAAGCCCAAGAGACGTTGTTGTGAATCCATTTGCTGGCGATTGCCAAACCAGAAAAGGCCTCATGCCCAAAGGTGGGGATCAGAACCTTGCGGCCCAACAGCGATATCAGTCCGGTGAGCCCAAGCAGGATAAACGACGATGCCAATAGCCAGTGGCCAAAACGTTCGAACGCCTTGAAGCGTGTAATCGTCCGTCCTGTCTTTTCGCCGTGAATACGGATGCGCCCACGGATCAGATAGAACAGCGTCAGCAGCACAAGCGTGCCGCCCAGCAAAGCCGCCGTCATTAAAACCAGTGGTCCTTCGCGGAAAGCCTGCCACCACATCCCACGGTCCTGGATCATTGTCGTGACCGCAGGCCCGCGTGCCTGCGTGGTCAGATCGGCAACTTCATAGCGGTATGCGCGCCATAAATCGGGATCGGAGGCGCCACCCAAGGTGCCAAGCTGATCGGTAATCGGTGCGGCATTTTCGGGGTTGCCAGTCACATCACTCCGGAAACTGTCATCCATGACCAGACCTTCCTGACGGCGCAGGATATCTTCCAATGTTTGCGCACCGCCAGTGGCTGCGCGCGGATCTTCGGTGGCCTCTTGCGCCGATGCGGGCGCTGTCATGGCGAATAGCAATGCGAAAACTGTCATCAGACGCAGCATTGAGAAATCCTCTTTGGCTAATCAAAGAAGGGCGGCCCGTGAAAAGGCCGCCCCTTTTATTTGCATCTCGCAAAAGGGGCGATTAGCCGCCTTTTTGGTCGTAAGCCGTGCCCCAACCCCAAGCGCCGGACCCGAAACCACGGGCCACGACACGCTCGCGGTAGATGTCGGACACTGTGTCGCCATCACCGGCCAGCAACGCCTTGGTTGCGCACATTTCGGCGCAGATCGGCAGCTTGCCCTCGGCAATCCGGTTCCGGCCGTATTTGGCGAACTCGGCTGTCGAGTTGTTCTCTTCGGGACCACCAGCGCAGAAGGTACATTTGTCCATCTTGCCGCGTGAGCCAAAGTTGCCCGCCTGCGGGAATTGCGGCGCGCCGAACGGACACGCGTAGAAGCAATAGCCACACCCGATGCACAGGTCTTTGGAGTGCAACACAACACCGTCGGCTGTCTGGTAGAAACAGTCTACCGGACAAACCGCCATGCACGGTGCATCCGAGCAATGCATACATGCGACCGAGATCGACCGCTCGCCGGGCTTGCCGTCATTGATTGTGACAACTTTGCGGCGGTTGATACCCCAAGGCACCTCATGTTCGTTCTTACATGCAGTGACGCAGGCGTTACATTCGATGCAGCGTTCAGCATCAACGAGAAATTTTGCTCTAGCCATTCTACTTCTCCCTTATGCTGTCCAGATTTTGCAAAGAGTCGCTTTGGTCTCTTGCATCTGGGTTACGCTGTCATAGCCATAGGTTTGTGCGGTGTTGGTGGATTCGCCCAAGACGTATGGGTCGGCACCTTCAGGATATTTGTCCCGCAGATCGACGCCCTCCATGTGTCCACCAAAGTGGAATGGCATGAACGCCACGCCTTCGCCAACCCGTTCGGTGACCATGGCCATAACCTTGACCTTGCCGCCTTCGGGGCCTTCAACCCAGACCTGTGCACCGTCACGGACACCAAGGTTGTTGGCGTCGCGTGTGTTGATCTCGATGAACATGTCCTGCTGCAATTCGGCCAGCCATGGGTTCGAACGGGTTTCATCCCCGCCACCTTCGTATTCAACCAGGCGGCCCGAGGTCAGGATGATCGGATACTCTTGCGAGAAATCGTTTTCCTGAATTGAGGCATACATGGTCGGCACGCGCCAGAACTTCTTATCCGCATAGGTCGGATATTCAGCGACCAGATCGCGGCGGTTGGTGTAGAGCGGTTCGCGGTGGATTGGCACAGGGTCAGGGAATGTCCAGACCACTGCCCGCGCCTTGGCGTTGCCAAATGGCGCACAACCACGTGCAATTGCGACGCGTTGAATGCCGCCCGAAAGGTCGGTTTTCCAGTTCACGCCACCAACCTTGGCTGCGTAGTCGGATGCAATTTCGCCTGTCTGCGACTGCTCGCCCGTTTCGGCCATTCCCGGCTTCATGTAGCCTGCGACCTGTTCGATTGACGCGCGTTCCTCGGCGGTCAGATCACCGTCCCAGCCAAGGTCGATCAGCATCTGCATGGTGAATTCTGGATAACCATCCTCGATCTGCGACCCGGGGGTAAACACGCCCTCGGCCAGCAGGTTTTCACCATCGCGTTCCACCCCAAAGCGAGCGCGGAATGTCAGACCGCCTTCGGCGACCGGCATCGACATGTCATAAAGGTTTGCCGTGCCCGGGTGGTTCATCTCGGGTGTGCCCCAGCATGGCCAAGGCATGCCGTAGAAGTCACCGTCAGCCGGACCACCGACAGCCCGCAGTGTGGTGCGGTCAAAGGTGTGCTGGTTGGCCATGTGCATCTTGAGACGCTCAGGGCTCTGGCCAGTGTAGCCGATGGTCCACATGCCGCGGTTAAACTCGCGGGTGATGTCCTCAATGTTGGGCTCGCCGCCCTCGTCGATCGCGATGTTGCGGAAAATCTTGTCGTGGAAGCCGAACTTTTCAGCAAACATCGCCATGATTGTGTGATCAGGCAGCGATTCAAACAGAGGCTCGACGACTTTGTCACGCCACTGCAGCGACCGGTTCGACGCCGTCACAGAACCACGCGTTTCGAACTGTGTACATGCCGGCAGCAGGTAAACACCGTCTGTCCGGTCCTGCAGAACAGCCGTCACTGTCGGATAAGGGTCAACCACGACAAGCATGTCGAGTTTCTCCATCGCCGTCTTCATCTCTTTCTGACGGGTCTGAGAGTTCGGCGCATGGCCCCAAAGCACCATCGCACGGGTGTTGTCGGGCTGGTCGATGTTTTCGGCATCTTCCAACACGCCATCAATCCATCGGCTTACGGGAATACCTGTCAGGTTCATCATGGATGTATCGCCGTAAGACGCTTCCGAGAACCGGCCCTTGAGCCAGTCAAGGTCTTCTTCCCACACGCGCGCCCAGTGCGCCCATGATCCTGGTGCAAGGCCGTAGTAGCCTGGCAGCGTATCGGCCAGAACGCCAAGGTCGGTTGCACCCTGCACGTTATCGTGGCCACGGAAGATGTTGGTGCCACCACCGGCGACGCCCATGTTACCCAGAGCCAGCTGCAAGATGCAGTAAGCGCGGGTGTTGTTGTTGCCGTTGGTGTGCTGTGTGCCACCCATGCACCAGATCACGGTGCCGGGGCGGTTGTTGGCGAGGGTGCGTGCGACGCGCTCCAGCTGGCTGCCGGGTGCGCCGGTGACGCGCTCGACCTCTTCAGGTGTCCACTTGGCCACTTCGATCTTGATCTCGTCCATGCCCCAGACACGGGTGCGGATGAATTCCTGATCCTCCCAGCCGTTTTCAAAGATGTGCCACAGGATGCCCCAGACCAAAGCCACGTCAGTGCCGGGCCGGAAGCGGACATATTCATCGGCATGGGCCGCTGTGCGGGTGAACCGTGGGTCACATACGATCAATGGTGCGTTGTTCTGCTCTTTGGCTTTCAGCATGTGCAGCAGGGACACAGGGTGCGCCTCGGCCGGGTTGCCGCCAATCAGGAACATCGCTTTGGAGTTATGGATGTCGTTGTAGCTGTTGGTCATGGCGCCGTAGCCCCATGTGTTCGCCACGCCGGCAACAGTGGTCGAGTGGCAAATACGCGCCTGGTGGTCGACGTTGTTTGTGCCCCAGTAGGCAGCGAATTTGCGGAACAGATAGGCCTGTTCGTTGTTGCTCTTGGCAGAGCCCAGCCAATACACAGAGTCCGGCCCGCTTTCTTCGCGGATTTTCATCATGCCGTCGCCGATCTCGTTGATCGCGGTTTCCCAGCTGATGCGGACCCACTCGCCGTTTTCTTTCTTCATCGGGTATTTCAGGCGGCGCTCGCCATGGGCGTGCTCACGGACCGCAGCACCTTTGGCGCAGTGTGCCCCGAGGTTGAACGGGCTGTCCCAGCCGGGCTCTTGCCCTGTCCAGACGCCGTTATCGACTTCTGCGATCACGGTACAACCGACCGAGCAGTGCGTACAAACCGATTTGATGCTTTCAACGGCGCGTGTCGCGGCCTGTTGTGCTGTTGCTTGGGTCACACTGCCGCCTGTTGCGGCAATCGCAGCCAAGCCACCGATGGCAAGGCCGGATCCGCGCAAGAACCCGCGACGGTCAATTCCTTTGGCACCTGTGTTCACCGTAATCGGCGAACGACCGGACCGGCGTGTATACCCGTTGGTCTTTTTCCTCAGCATTCTTTTCCTCCCTGATCCGATCTTCTCGGATAATTCTTTTCGGGCCTATGGGTTATGGTCAGTCAAGACCACGATACGTACCCCAGACTGTTTTAGAACCGTGTGCTCTCAAGATAAGCGCGTGTATGATCTGTATCCTGCATCGTCTGCGATGACAGATCGACGGGCTGTGCTGCGGCTTGCGTCGCACCCCCCGCGGCCACGGCAGCAACAGCGGCTGGCGCGGCTGTGCCGGCCAGTTTTAGAAATCCGCGGCGGTTTGTGCCTTCTTTTTTCTCGGTCATAAGGATGTCTCCCTTTCTTTCATTGGCGGGCATCCCCACCGGTTTTGTCGCAAGCCCGTCAGCCTGCTGTCATGCGAAATGCTTCTTTTTCGATCTCCATGAATGCCTGTCCGACAGCGCCGACAGAGGCATAAAGGATCGATGACTTGGCCCCTTGCAGGTCGCTGAAATAGTGCGATGCCCAGGTGCCGATATGCGCGTTAAAGAACGTCTGTTGTTCGGCCACAGTTGCCACGCGGCCAAAACGGCCAACGATCATGCCAGCCATCATTTCCATCAAGGACGCGATGTTATCTTCGGGTTCAAACACGTTTTCGGCGCGGGTCATGCCAAAATCGGCCATTGTCCTGCGCAAGTTGGCCAGCGGCTTTTCGTTCAGGAACCCTGTGAGGTAGTAGCTGGCAAAAGGCAGCAACTCGCCCCGACCAAGGCCGATGAAGAGCGCGTTGAATTCCGAGCGCACCGCCTTTGGCTTGGAGATCTTTGCCACACGCGCCAGACCGTTGATTGCTTGTCCCAAAGCGGTATCATCGCCCGAAAGCCCCGCGGTCTGATCCAGCAGCAATTGATCGGGTGGTCCCGCCAGCATAACGCCAAGATAGTTATAGAGATCCGCGCGAAGACGGTCTTCCTCGGCGATATCGACTATTTCGACAGCGGCGTTCATGCGACATCATCCTCAAATTGAAACTGCATACGGCGGGGGGTGAATGGTGCAGGGTCCTCCTCAACCGCTGCACCATCCTTGGGCAGATCAACAGACGGCGCGCGTGTCTCGGCGACTTCTTCGGTGGTGTCCTCCTCGACCTCCACCTTCGCGACGGCTGGACCTGCCTCTTTCTGGCGCTCGATTTCCAATAGATGCGCCAGCATCCCTTTGCCCACCTGATAGGTGGTCTTTAACGCATCTTGCCCAATGCTTTGCGCAAGATAGTCGTCATCATAATCGTTCAGCCCGTCAACACAGGCCAGAACCGGATTGCTGCGCCATAGCTTGCGCAGCGCGCGTTTGCGAATGTGTTCAGGCACGGCCTTGGACATGAAAGCCTTGAAATCATCGCCAATCGCAAGGCTGTCAGGATCAGGGAGGCCAAGCGTCTCCAAGATCTCTTCGTCCGATTTTTCGGCCAGCGCCTCTTGCTCTTGCGCCAAAGCCGCTTCCTGCGCAGTGCGGTTCTCTTGTTCGGCTTCGGCCGCGACAGCGGCGCGCCTGCGCGACCATGATGACAACATATCGCTCAATTCACCACCTCTTTGCGGCGCGGTGCGCGATAGACATCGGTTGTTTGGCGGATACGCGGATCACCAATGCCGTCCTGGCTTCGATCGATGCGGGCCTTATCGCGCCGGCGCTTTACGAACACCTCTTCCTCGTAGTGCTTGTCTACAAATTCGGTGATCCACGCCCCGAGACCATCCGGCATTGGAATTTTCTCGACCTGCTCTTCGGCGGAATCGCAATAGTCCTGCGCCTCATAAGGGGACGCAGTAACAAGCGCGACAGTCCAGGGTATATCCTTGTTCCCCGACACCGGACGCAACACCACATAAACAGAAGGTTCGCGTGCCTGCAGTTCGTGGGCATACGCCTCGACGTCAGACACATAGAGCGTCAGTGGAAGCGTTGCGGCATGAAATTCAGTCACATCACCATCGGTGCGCAGCATTTTCCAATCCGCAGGACCCGCACCCGGCAGGACAGCAGAGGCTTTCCACGCGTGCTTGGCCCAACGCGTTACACCCGGCGCGCGTCTTACGACGACGCCAAGCGGCAATGACTGCGAACCTGGGTATTCGAATTTCAAAAGAAATCCTCGTTTAGTGTGCCTCGGTGCACGGACAGATTGCCGCAGAAAGTTGCAAACGAAAAGCTTGTTTTTATGTAAAGATGTCGCACCCTTAGCATACTGCACTGCAGCATTTCGCAGAGGCCAAGCGCACAAGGGTTCTGCGTGAGAAAGAGACACGCTATGTATTATTAGATTGTTTGAATTGCTGCACCTGCACAACCAGTTGGAAGTGAATCGCACTGATATTTGGGTTTACTGTCTGGTCATTTCCTGAATAGCTACGCCGCGATCTGCGTTCATGAAATTTGGGGGTGACCATGTCGAAAACACTGCTGGTTTGTGACTGTCTTGGTTCCCAAACGGTTGATTCCTCCGCGCTGGAAGCCGCTACAGGCCAAAGCTGTGGCGCATGTTACACAAGTCTTTGCACCGATCAGATCGACATTGCAGCCAAGGCAATCGCGCAAGGTGACGTGACGATCGCCTGCCAGCAAGAGGCCCATCGTTTTCTTGCCCTGTCTGAAGAGATCGACGCAGAGGCACCTGCCTTTGTCGATATTCGTGACCGTGCCGGCTGGACTGATGATACTGCGGACACGACGCCGAAAATGGCAGCATTGATCGCCGAGGCGGCTTTGACGCCTCCGGCGCAAAAGGCCTTTGATGTTGTATCGGAAGGCACCTGTCTGATCGTGGGTGCGAGCGAGGTTGCTCTTGCTGCGGCCGAAAAGCTGTCAGAGGCGCTTTCGGTCACTGTGCTTCTTGCGCCAGGTGCCGAAATCATGCCGAACCCGAACTACGACACTGTCGTCGGCACCTTGCATCAGGCTAGCGGCACGCTTGGCCGCTTTCAGGTGCGTATCAACGTGTTCCAGCAAAGCATGACAGGCGGGCGTGGTACCCCCGCGATGACAGCGCCACGCGATGGTGCGTTGTCGGACTGCGATATTATTCTTGATCTGACGGGCGGCACCCCCTTGTTCCCCGCCCCCGACAAACGCGATGGCTATGTGCGGGCTGACCCTAAAAGCCCGGTTGCCGTCGCAGACGCAGTGTTTGCGGCCAGCCAATTGGTCGGCACGTTTGAAAAACCCTTCTATGTGCGTTTGGAAACCAGCCTGTGCGCCCATTCGCGCGCCGAAAAACCGGCCTGTTCCAATTGTCTGAACCTTTGCCCCACGGGCGCAATCACTTCGGCGGGCGAACATGTCAGCATTGATCCGATGATCTGTGCCGGGTGTGGTGCCTGTGCGGCGGTCTGTCCGTCGGGGGCAATCAGCTATGACGCGCCCTCGGGCGATTTCACATTTCGCCGCATCAACTCCCTTGCCAGTACCTATCGCGCTGCGGGCGGCAAAAACGCCACGCTGCTGGTACACGATGACCACGGTGCCGAAATGATCAGCCTTGCGGCACGCTACGGGCGCGGCCTGCCCGCCAATGTGATCCCTTTGCAGGTGGATGCTTTGGCGGGGTTTGGTCACGCCGAGATGGTGGGCGCTTTGGCGAGCGGGTTTGCCCGTGTTGATATTTTGCTTGCGCCAAAAACGGAACGCGACGCGCTGGTGCCTCAGGCAGACTTGGCCAACGCGATTTCGCCAGACAAGGTTGCCTTGCTTGATATCGCCGATCCAGATGCACTGTCTGACCATTTGTTCGCACAGACCAAATCGGCCGCGATCGCAACGCCCATTCTGCCTTTAGGATCGCGCAGGCAGGTGGCCCGCCTGTCGGCCAAAGCGCTCAACCCTGATGTTGAAACGCTGCCGCTGCCCGCCAATGCGCCTTATGGCGCGGTGATCGTGGATACAGATGCCTGCACATTGTGTCTGGCCTGTGCCTCGCTTTGCCCCTCTGGCGCGCTGGGCGATAATTCCGATCTGCCGCAACTGCGGTTCCAAGAGGATGCCTGTCTGCAATGCGGCCTGTGCGCCAATGTCTGCCCCGAAAAGGCGATCACCTTACAGCCGCAACTGGACCTGACCGATGCCGCCCTGTCGCAAACGGTGCTCAACGAGGAAGAGCCTTTCGCCTGTATCGACTGCGGCAGCCTTTTCGGGGTGAAATCTACTGTGGAACGGATCACTGAAAAGCTGGCGAACAATCACGCGATGTACCAGAACCCGAACGCGATCCGCATGATCCAGATGTGCGACAATTGCCGGATCAACGCACAGTATCATTCCGAGAATAACCCTTTCGCATCTGGCGAACGGCCCCGCCCGCGCACGACCGATGACTATTTGTCCAAGCGCAAGGATCACTGATCCGGCGACCCATCATATCAAGGAGAAATCACGATGAGCGAAGACTTTAACATGTCCATGCGCAAGTTCCTCAAACAGGTTGGCGTGACATCGCAGCAGGCGATCGAAGAGGCGATGCGCAACGCCGGTGACACCGCTGGGCGCAGTTTCGAGGCCAAGGTCGTGCTGACAATCGACGGGCTTGATCTGGCACATGTCGTGACCGGCAAAATCGAAGGGCAGTCGTAACGTGGCGCTTACCCGTGAAGCCGTTCTTGAGATTCTCAAGACGATCGAAGACCCTATAAGCGGCACATCCATCGCCGAGGCGGGGATTGTCAAAGCCCTGACGGTGCAAGACGGCGCTGTGCGCTTTGTCATGGAAGTCAGCGGCAGCCATGCAAGCGCCTATACCGCGATCAAAGACAGCGCCGAAGCGCAGATCAAGGCGCTGGATGGCGTAGCGTCAGTGTCGGTTGTCATGACGGCGCATAGCACACCGGCTGCGCCGCCTGATCTGAAACCACAGCGTGGCGGCGCGCCTGCGGGGCCCGAGAAAATCCCCGGTGTTGACCGGATTATCGCGGTGGCCTCTGGCAAGGGCGGGGTCGGGAAATCGACTGTTTCAGCCAACCTTGCCTGCGCACTTGCTGCCGAAGGACGGCGCGTTGGTTTGTTGGACGCCGATGTTTATGGGCCCAGCCAGCCAAGAATGCTGGGTGTCTCGGGCAGGCCCGCTTCACCTGATGGCAAAACCATTTTGCCAATGCGCAACTATGGCGTCACCATGATGTCGCTGGGGCTGATGGCAAATGAGGATCAGGCCGTTGTCTGGCGTGGCCCGATGTTGATGGGTGCGCTGCAACAGATGCTGACGCAGGTGCAGTGGGGCGCGCTGGATGTTTTGATCGTTGATCTGCCCCCCGGCACAGGTGACGTGCAGATGACATTGGCGCAGAAATCGCACCTGAACGGGGCGATTATCGTGTCTACACCGCAGGACATTGCCTTGCTCGATGCGCGCAAAGGCATTGATATGTTCAACCAGTTGGGCACGCCGATCATCGGGATGATTGAAAACATGTCCACGCATATCTGTTCGGCCTGCGGGCATGAAGAACACATGTTCGGTCATGGCGGTGTGGCGAAAGAGGCGGAAAAGCTGGGCGTTCCTCTGCTGGCGGAAATCCCGCTGCATATGGATATCCGTCTTGCGGCCGATGGCGGCGCACCGATTGTGGTGTCCAAGCCCGACAGCAGCCAAGCGGCTGCCTTCCGGCAGGTGGCCCGCGACCTGATCGCCGAAGGCCACGCATGAGCGAGCCGTCGTTTCCACCGCTCTTTACAGGGCAGGATGCGGCGGGCAGCGATCCTTTTGCGCGTGCTTGCGCCACGGCTGAGGCCGGGTGTGATGCAGGTCTTGTGGTCTATGACCTTGCGGCTGATCTTTTGCGCGCGGCAATTATCTTTGCCCCCGACGTGCCACTGCGTAAAGCGGCCGTAATACTGCCCATTTGCGGCGTCGGGTTTCAAAATGCCCTTGGCGCCTTGGCCCCGCCCGAGGTGGCGGTTCATCTTGGTTGGGATGGTCCAATCTATGTCAACGGCGGGCGCTGCGGCGCATTGAAAATGGCGGCCCCCGGCCAGCCAGAGGATGAACCCGATTGGTTGGTCATCGCGCTGGAACTGGCACTTTGGCCACCGAGCGAAGACACCGGCCTGACCCCCGATGAAACGGCACTCTACGCCGAAGGCTGCGCCGAGGTGGATGCGATCACGTTGCTGGAGTCGTGGGTGCGCCACACTTTGGTCGGAATCAACACATGGGTTGACAGCGGTACCGCGCCACTGCATCGCGAATGGATCGGCCTCGCGCATGCTTTAGAGGGTAAGGTGACTGTCAAAGGCAAAACCGGCACCTATACCGGACTGGACGAAGACCTTGGCCTTTTGCTCAAAATCGGGGACAAGATAGAACTGGTTCCCCTGACCGCTATCCTGACGAGGCCTACATGAAACTTGCCCGCGCAATCCATTTTGACGAAAGCGACAGCCGTGTGTTCCATAATCCCGCGCGCACGGGTGAATGGTGCATTTCAGGCGGCTTTGAATTCTCCAACTGGAGCGAGGCGGACTTGATGGGCAAGGCGAAACAGGCCTTTTCCAATGGCTGGATGGGGTGTGAAACCTTCGGACGGGTCAGTTTTGTTGCGGTCACCCAGATTGAGCCGCAGGAAAAGGACGCCATCGCAGGCCTGCTTGCCCAGCATTTCGTTGATATCTACGGCGCGCCCTCGCTGGAAGCGGCGCATGCTGTGGCCCTCGAAGAGATCGCCCAGATGGCCGAGCTTTGCGCCGATCACGACCCCAACACCCTGCTGACTGTCGCGCGTGAATTGACCGACGCAGGTGTGCGGGAAAGCTACCGCGTGATTGCGCCCCAAGACGCCGACCTGACGCAATTTGCCGTGCACGGCTCACTGGACGAGCCGCACACGCATTGATCACTCAGCTTTGGCGTTAAACACAAACAGCGTTTCGCCGTTGATCGTGTAATCGTTGATCAATGCCGCCGCACGCGGACTGACCAGCCAGGTTTCAAGCGCCATCGCCAGATCGTTGCGGACGTTCGCGTTCTTGGAAGGGTCAACGGGCAGATAGGCGTATTGGTTGAACAGCACCGGATCGCCAGAATAGAGCAGCGCCAGATCGGCCTTGTTGGCAAAGTTCAGCCAGCTGGCGCGGTCTGAAATCAGGTAAGCGTCCATTCCTGCCGCTGTGTTCAGCGCTTGGCCCATGCCAGCACCGACAGGCCGGTACCAGCCGTCAAAACCTGCTGCATCAAGACCTGCTGTCGCCCAAACGCCAAGCTCGGCTTTATGGGTGCCGCTTTCGTCCCCACGGCTGACGAAAGGCGCCTCGGCAGCCGCGATCCTTTGGAGCGCATCAGCAGCGCTTGCGGCATTGGCGATATCGGCAGGGTCCGACGCAGGGCCGATCAGGACGAAATCGTTATACATGATTTCACGGCGATGCGTGCCGTGGCCTGCGGCAACAAACGCCTCTTCCGCAGGGCGCGAATGGACCAGAACCGCATCGACATCACCCGCCTCGCCCAGTCGCAACGCCTGACCTGTGCCCACAACAAGCAGTTGCAGGTCAATATCAAGGTCTTCCTTGATCGCAGGCAAGAGCACCTCGGCAAGGCCCGAACTATCAAAGGATGTCGTCACCGCCATCCGCATGTCTTCGGCAACAGACGTTGTCGCCCAGATGGCCATGATACCGGCCAGAATTCCCTTCATCATGTCACAATATCTCCTCTCAAAAACGCAGCCAGTTCTTCGGTTTGCGGGCGCGCAAATGCAACCTCTGCTTGGCTGACATCATGTACCTTGCCATGCAACATGAATATCAGATCCTGCGCGAGCCGGCGGGCCTGCCCCATGTCATGGGTGGACATCACAAGGCGGGTTCCAGCGGCAGATGTCTCCTGCAAAAGCGCCTCAATCTCGCGTGTGGTATGGCCGTCAAGGTTGGCGCAAGGCTCATCCAGAAACAGCACCTGCGGTTTGCGGATCAGCGCGCGGGCAATGGCAAGTTTTTGCCGCTCACCGCCGGACAGGCGTGTCGCAGGGTTACCTGCGCGCTCGGTCAGCCCGATCCGGTCAAGCCAATGATCCACGGCTTGCGCGATTTCGGCCTTTGAACGCCCCAAGAGCCTGAGGGGATAGGCCAGATTATCCGCCGCGGACCGCCGCAAGACGATGGGCGATTGAAAGACAAAGGCGTGCTGCGCCGGATCATCGTGGTGCCAGGTCACCGTGCCGCTTGTGACGCGCTCAATCCCGTGCATCACGCGCAGCAGGGTTGTTTTTCCGGCCCCATTTGGCCCGATGATGATTGTCGGTCCCCCCGCATCAAGCACAAGGTCCGTTGGGCCAATCACAACCTTGCCACGGCGGCGTACCAGTACCTTGTTCAGGGTTAGTGGAAACATCTGTGTCACCAGCGGCCCTCCCGCTCGGTTTGCGAGAGGGTGTGGATGGCAAGATTCACAAAGATCGCAAGGCCAATCAGGACAAAGCCGAGACCAAGCGCCAAGGCAAAGTCACCCTTGCCCGTTTCCAGTGCAATTGCCGTGGTCAGCACCCGGGTGACATTGTCGATGTTGCCGCCAACGATCATGATCGCGCCTACCTCGCCAATGGCGCGCCCGAACCCGGCAAGCGCCGCCGTCAGCAGATTGCGCCGCCCATCCCAGATCAGCGTCATGATCCGCTGCCTTTTCGATGTGTTGAGCGATATCAGAAGGTCATGATACTCGGCCCAGAGCTCGCGCATGGATTGATGCGCGATCGAGGCAATGACCGGCGTGATAATAATGACCTGCGCGATGATCATCGCTGTGGGCGTAAAGAGCAGGTCCAGCACACCAAAGGGGCCGGACCGCGACAAAAGTATATAGACAACAAGGCCGACAACGACAGGCGGCAGCCCCATCAAAGCGTTGATCATCGAGATAACGAACCGGCGATAGCGGAAACGCTGTACCGCAAGGAAAGTGCCCAGCGGGATCGCAATGACAGAGGCAATCACCAGCGCGGTCAACGTTACGCGGAGCGAGCGCAGGCTGATTTCCCACAGCTCGGCGTCGAAGGTGACGACCAGCCAGAATGCCGCGATGAGACCATCAAGAATATCAACCATGGAAGCACTGCACTCGCGCTATTGCCGGGGCCGCCAACGTCCGGCTTTCGGGCAGAAAAGACAAGTCTCAATCAGGTCTGGCTCTGGCCAAGGTCGCGGTGCCTTGGGCCTTACATCCGTATCTGTTGATAGACGCGGTGCGCCCGAAAAGCGACAAAAGGCCGATATCCAATGATTGGGAAGTTACGACCGATTATCTGGTGGTGTGTTCTTTTGTGAAAGCTGACGAATAGATCTGCGGAAAAGTTCGCGCGCACATGCGGCAACGTACTCACCGGCGAATGTCGTACCACTTTTCGGGATTTTGGTGCCCAGGAGAGGACTCGAACCTCCACGTCCATACAGACACCAGCACCTGAAGCTGGCGCGTCTACCAATTCCGCCACCTGGGCAGGTCACGTGGCGCGGATTTACGCGCGGTTTAAGGGGCTGTCAACGCGATTCGACCACAAATATCTGGGGAACAAATAAAACGTCCCAGATTGCGCCTTGTCTTACAGGGGGGGCGGGGGGTAAACCCGACACCAGCTACTTATCTAAAGGCCCAGGGATGTCACAGCTTGTCACTATCTTCGGCGGTTCCGGCTTTGTCGGACGCTATATCGCGCGGCGCATGGCGAAAGAGGGTTGGCGTGTCCGCGTCGCGGTGCGCAACGTCAACGAGGCGATGTTTGTCCGCCCGTACGGTGTGGTGGGTCAGGTTGAACCGGTTTTCTGCAATATCCGTGATGATGCCAGCGTTGCAGCGGTGACCGAGGGTGCCGATGCTGTGGTCAACTGCGTGGGTGTGCTCGACGAGGTTGGCAAGAACACATTCACGGCCGTGCAGGCCGAAGGTGCCGGGCGCATCGCCCGCATCGCTGCGGCACATGGTGTGGCGCGGATGGTGCATATCTCTGCGATTGGCGCGAACGCCGAGGCGGCAAGCGAATATTCCAAGACCAAAGCTGCAGGCGAGGCGTCAGTACTGGAGCATATGCCGAACGCCGTCATCCTGCGTCCGTCGATCGTATTCGGTGCCGAGGACCAGTTCTTTAACCGCTTCGCTGGAATGTCCCGTTTAGGGCCAGTCTTGCCTGTGATCGGTGCCGAGACCAAGTTCCAGCCCGTCTATGTGGATGATGTTGCAGCTGCTGCGGTCAAAGGCGTTCTGGGGCAAGCCGAAGGCGGTGTTTATGAGCTGGGCGGGCCCGATGTGCATAGCTTCCGTGAGCTGATGCAACTGATGCTGCGTATCATCCGCCGCCGCCGTTTGATCATCAATACGCCGTTCTGGATGGCGCGGATCATGGCAACTGTTTTTGGCATTGTGCGTGCTGTGTCGCTGGGTTTGATCAAGGGGCCTGTGACGAAGGATCAGGTTATCAATCTGGGCGTGGATAATATCGTATCCGGGGATGCCAAAGGGTTTGCCGCTCTGGGTTTGCAGCCAACCGCGATGGAGGCCGTGCTGCCTGATTACCTTTGGCGGTTCCGTCCGTCGGGGCAGTATGACGCGATCAAGGAATCCGCGAAGAACCTGAAAGCCTAGGTATAGGCGATCCAGAGCAGCACCACGCCAACCGCGATCCGGTAGATCACGTAAGGTGTGAAGCTGACGGTTCTGAGCAGGCGCATCATGAGCGTCAGTGCAAACAGTGCCGCCGCGAATGACAGTACGACGACTAGCCCGATATCGCGCCATGCGCCGATGTTGCCTGATCCGACCACATCGAGGCTGAGCAAGGCCGCAGAGGCAATGATTGTCGGGATCGACATCAACATCGCAAGGCGCGCGGCATCTGTACGTGTATAGCCCAGCATCCGTCCTGCGGTGATCGTAATGCCGGAACGCGATGTGCCGGGGATCAGGGCAACCGCCTGCCAGAGCCCCATTTTCAGGGCGTCTTTCAATGACCAACTGGTGGCTGTCTTTTCCTCTACGCCTTTCTGGTCGGCCCAATAAAGCACGATCCCGAAGATGATCATGGCCCAGCCGATCACGGCGAGACCGCGCATCGCGTCAGAGAGCCCTGTTACCTTGAGGATCAGGCCTACGATGATCACGGGAATTGTTGCGATGATCAGGCAAAGGGCAAGAAACGCGCCTTGGGTGTCGATCTTGCCGCGCAGCAGGCGCAGGGTGCCGCCGAGGGCCAGTTTCACGTCGGACCGGAAATAGAGCATGACCGCGCAGAGTGTACCGACATGGGCCGCGACATCGATGACCTGTCCCTGATCGGGCATGCCTGTCAGTAATGGCAGCAGGATCAGGTGACCGGATGATGACACGGGCAGGAACTCGGTGATCCCTTGGACGATCGCGATGATGAGCAGGTGGAGTGTTGTCATTGATCCGGCTTTTGATTCGTCTTGTCCAACCTATAACCTGCATGAATCTTGGGGAAAGAGGGGATATAGGTAACATACCGGACCTAATTTTAACCTTTTGACCTTGATCTTTCGTGCGCTGCGACAAATTTTCTTCGATATAGGTCAGTAGTACTGCCTTTTCATTTGGTTTGGACCGTTTTAAAAGGCGTCTCGCTCTGGAATACGGGAGGGTAGCTTATGGCTGGCCAAAAGATGTTGAAGTTTACACAGGTCTCGCGCGAGATGCCGGAAAAGCGTCCGCCGAACTTACGCAAGGAAGACTTTGGCGAGATTTACGCCGAGTATGCGCGTGAGAAGGCCGCTGAACAGGCGAGCCGTTGCAGCCAATGTGGCGTGCCTTATTGCCAGACCCATTGTCCGTTGCACAACAATATCCCCGACTGGCTGCGTTTGACAGCCGAGGGGCGTTTGCAGGAAGCCTATGAAATTTCGCAGGTCACCAACACGTTCCCCGAAATTTGTGGCCGTATCTGCCCGCAGGACCGTCTTTGCGAAGGGAACTGTGTCATCGAACAATCCGGCCATGGCACTGTCACGATCGGGTCGGTCGAAAAGTACATCACCGACACTGCATTCGAAGAAGGCTGGGTGCAGCCGATCCGCCCCCATGCCGAGCGCAGTGAGAGTGTTGGCATTATTGGTGCAGGCCCCGGTGGTTTGGCGGCTGCCGACATGCTGCGCCGTCAGGGCGTGCAGGTCACAGTCTATGACCGCTATGATCGCGGGGGCGGTTTGCTCACCTACGGTATTCCCGGCTTCAAGCTTGAGAAAGATATCGTCATGCAGCGCATGGCCCAGCTTGAAGACGGCGGCGTGCAGTTTGTGCTGAATTGTAACGTGGGTGAGGATTTGTCCTTTGATGCGATCCGCGGCAAGCATGACGCGGTTCTGATCGCAACAGGTGTCTATAAAACACGTGATCTGCCGGATTCCGGTGCAGACGGGATTGTTGACGCGATTGATTATCTGACCGCAAGCAACCGTAAAAGCTTTGGCGATGATGTGCCCGAGTTCGACAGTGGTGAATTGAACGCCGAGGGCAAGCGCATTGTCGTGATCGGCGGCGGTGATACCGCGATGGACTGTGTCCGCACAGCGATCCGTCAGGGTGCCGAAAGCGTGAAGTGTTTGTACCGCCGTGACCGTGCCAACATGCCTGGATCACAGCGCGAAGTGCAGAACGCCGAAGAAGAAGGTGTCGAGTTTGTCTGGCTTGCTGCCCCCAATGGTTTCGAGGGCGATCCAGTCACAGGTGTGAAGGTGCAAAAGATGCGTCTTGGCGCGCCTGATGCGACGGGGCGCCAAGCGCCCGAGTTGATCGAAGGGTCGGACTATGTCGAGGGTGCGGATATCGTGATCAAGGCGCTGGGCTTTGAACCCGAAGATCTCCCGAAGTTGTGGGGCGTCGATGGGCTGGAAGTAACCCGTTGGGGCACTGTGAAAGCGGACTTCAACACCGGCGCGACAAGCCTTGATGGTGTTTTTGCCGCCGGTGACATCGTGCGCGGTGCGTCGCTTGTTGTTTGGGCTATTCGCGACGGCCGTGACGCGGCGACCGCAATGCTGGAGTATCTGGGGCAAGCAGCCACTGTTGCTGCCGAATAGGCCGTACAAGCCGCGTACATACGGACGTCTTACACGCGATTTAGGTAGGTCACATCTGCTGACCTGGAGGGTAAAGAAATGATGAAACCGATGATCATTCTGACTGCTTTGGTTGTGGCCGCTCCGGCCACGGCCCAGCAGAGCTTTGCCGCGCCAGAGGGGTGTGAAGCCGTGCTGACCGTCCAGAACAAGGGTTGCGTCATGACCAATGTCTGGCAATGCGCCGCCGATGAGCCGGGTGATCAATGGATCGCGCTGCTGACGCAGGCGGGTGTCTTCAGCGTGCAAAAGGTTGACGCCGAATTCCAGTGGGTCGAGGCCTATAAGGTCACAGGAAACGAGCGTCTGATCACGCCTGCCGAGGACCCTGCGTCGCTGACCACGCTTTTCGAGACCCAGATTGATACGTGGGATTTCACGCTGGAAACCGATGAGGGCACCGAGCGGAACGTGGGTTTTGACATGCTGACCGGCGAAACCACCGAGATTGACGGGGAGGTCCTGCTCAATACCGAGTTTCAGGGGCGGACAATTGATGGCGACGGCAATATCATCGACGCAAGCAGTGGCCGCCAGTATGTCAGCGAAGAGCACCGATTGTTCTTTTTCGGTGAAACCTGGTCCGACGATACTCCTGATCAGGTGATTGATATGTCACCGGTCGAGTTCATCTATCCGGGTGAACCGGGGTTCTTTGCGGATATGCCTCTATACGAATGCAACGTTATAGAATCAGGGTTCCGCCCATGAGACTTGCGTGCGCCCTGATCCTTTTGGCCGGCCCTGCTGCTGCGCAAGACACATTCGCCCTGCCGGGTGGGTGCGAAGCCTTTGTGACTGTGCAAAGCGAGAGCTGTCAGGTGGATCACCACTTTATCTGTCTGAACGATCCTAAGGGGCACAAGCGCCGTGTCAGCCTTGATGAGCAGGGCATGACTTATACAGGCGTCACCGATGCAGAGGCGCAGTGGATCAGCAGTTTTCA
The DNA here is from genome assembly GCF_900156505.1 of Yoonia rosea. Lineage (NCBI taxonomy): Bacteria > Pseudomonadati > Pseudomonadota > Alphaproteobacteria > Rhodobacterales > Paracoccaceae > Yoonia > Yoonia rosea. The sequence goes on from NZ_FTPR01000002.1 coordinate 476,062, forward strand.
TGTCCTCAGCGGGCATAGGGAAGTATTGGAAAGCGCACCGGTTGATCCTGCATCCTTCAGCGAACTGATCGCGACAGATCTTGATACTTTTGATTTTCGCACCCTGTCCGACGAGATCGGCGAAACCCGCTATGTGGGCCGCGATACGTTGACCGGCCGCCAGATCACTATTGATGGCGTGACACTGGATGAGACCACCTACGACATCACCGCCTATGACGGGGCGGGCAATGAGGTATGGGCGGCCCAGGGCCGTGAATTTATCAACCGCGATTGGCGTATGTTTCTGGCCGGAACCGGCACGGTAACGACATCGGACGGAACTTATGAGCGGTCCAATCGCCCCGTTGAATTTATCTTCCCCGGCGAGCCCGGGTTCCTGAGCGCCAGCCCGAAGCACGGGTGTGGGGTGGCGATCTCATGAATCTGCCGCGCTTCATTATTCTAGTCGCCGGACTGTGGCCGACCGCGGCGTTGACCGACGAATATTCGGACATGCGCGCGTCTTGTGATCCTGTTGTAACGGCGCTTTTTGACGATTGCATCGTTCAGAATTTCTATCGCTGCGCATCTGGTGGCACATACGCCGAAACGCTTGTCACCTCGGAGGTGCGGTCCGCCATGCTCGTCGGTCCTGACTATGAGTTGATTTATCAACGGGATGTCGCAACTGGCACTGGGCTGGAGTATGTGATCGATGCAAATGATGCATTTTCACTGACCGATCTTTTGAGACGCGGTGAGGAACGTGTAAGCATCGTGGTCCGGAATTCACTGGTCCCGGGCCTTGAAATGGACTCAGAATTGCTGACCAGTGTTCGGCTTTACGACGATCACCAACCTTTCTCGGTGGGAAATTTTAGCATCGCCGCTTTCCATCAAAATATTCTGATGCCGGACCATTATCGGATGATTGAAAGCCAGGGCATCTACTTGATCGATCCTGTAACCCGCATTCTTGTCATTGCAGAATCTGCGACGCGGTTTCGCGACTTTGCTTCCAACGATGACTTCGACTGGCAGCGCTCTGCGAATGTAATCGATATCGTCGGTCCGGATTCACCCTATTTCATGTCTCAGACTCCGGAAGAAACTTGCAGATTGCTGTTGTCTTCCTTCGTCCCTTCAACTGCCCAGAAACTGGAGAATAACCATGACAACCTATGACAAAACCTGGGTCGCCGCCGAAGAGGCCAAGCGTCAGTGGATGGCCGAGAATGGCCTGTATAAGGCGGACGATGAACATGCTTCTTGTGGTGTGGGCCTTGTGGTGTCGATTGATGGCACCCCGTCGCGTGATGTTGTGGAAAAGGGCATCAATGCGCTGAAGGCAGTCTGGCACCGTGGTGCTGTTGATGCCGACGGAAAGACAGGGGATGGCGCGGGTATTCACGTGCAGATCCCTGTGCCCTTCTTTAACGACCAGATCCGCCGGACCGGCCATGAACCAATCGACGACAAGCTGATTGCTGTGGGTCAGGTGTTTCTGCCGCGCACCGATTTTGCCGCCCAGGAACGCTGCCGCACGATTGTGGAGTCCGAAGTGCTGCGCATGGGCCACTATATCTATGGCTGGCGCCATGTGCCGGTGAACACCGAAGTGCTGGGTGACAAGGCCAATGCGACACGCCCCGAGATCGAGCAGATTCTGATCCGTAACGAAAAGGGGCTGGACGAAGAGGCGTTCGAGCGCGAGCTTTACATCATACGCCGCCGGATCGAGAAGGCGGCGACTGCTGCTGCGATCAATGGTATGTATGTCTGTTCGCTGTCGTGCCGGTCGCTGATCTACAAGGGTATGATGCTGGCCGAGCAGGTGGCCGAGTTCTACCCTGACCTGATGGATGCGCGGTTCGAGAGTGCTTTTGCGATCTATCACCAGCGCTATTCCACCAACACATTCCCGCAGTGGTCGCTGGCCCAGCCGTTCCGCATGTTGGCCCATAACGGCGAGATCAACACGCTGAAAGGCAATGTCAACTGGATGAAGAGCCATGAAATCCGCATGGCGTCCAATGCATTCGGCGACAAGGCCGGTGACATCAAGCCAATCATCCCGTCGGGTGCGTCGGATAGTGCCGCCTTGGACTCCGTATTCGAGGTTCTGGTGCGTGCGGGCCGCAATGCGCCGATGGCAAAGACCATGATGGTACCCGAGGCGTGGTCGCAGCAGGCCGTGGAAATGCCACAGGCGTGGCAGGATATGTATGGCTATTGCAACGCCGTGATGGAGCCATGGGATGGGCCTGCCGCCCTTGCGATGACAGACGGGCGTTGGGTTTGCGGCGGTCTGGACCGCAATGGTCTGCGTCCGCTGCGTTATGTGGTGACAGGTGACGGTCTGCTGGTGGCAGGTTCCGAAGTGGGCATGGTGCCTGTGGATGAAGCCACAGTTGTCGAAAAAGGCGCGCTTGGTCCGGGGCAGATGATCGCCGTGGATATGCAAGAGGGTCGCTTGTACCACGACAAGGAATTGAAGGACAAACTAGCCGCCGCCCAGCCCTTTGGTGACTGGGTCGAGAAAGTCGTCGATCTGAACGACATCATGCGGGATGTGCCGGAAAACGCGATCTTTGAGGGGGCTGACCTGCGCAAGCGTCAGGTTGCTGCCGGTTACAGCATCGAAGAGCTGGAACAGGTGCTCGCGCCCATGGCCGAGGACGGCAAGGAAATGATCGCGTCCATGGGGGATGATACGCCCTCTGCGGTCCTGTCCAAGACCTATCGCCCGTTGTCGCATTTCTTCCGGCAGAACTTTAGCCAGGTCACGAACCCGCCAATCGACAGTTTGCGCGAAAGCCGTGTGATGTCGCTGAAAACGCGGTTCGGGAACCTGAAAAACGTGCTGGACGAGGATTCTTCGCAAACCGAGATCTTGTTGCTGGCCAGTCCGTTTGTCGCCAACGCCGAGTTCGAGCAGATGATGAAGCAGTTTGGCGACAGCGTTGCTGTGATCGACTGTGTCTTCGAGCCGGGTGCGGGATCTCTGAATGCAGGTCTGCAACGTATCCGCGCCGAGGCCGAAGACGCCGTGCGTTCAGGTGCGGGCCATATCGTGCTGACCGATCAGAACCAGTCCGAAGATCTGGTGCCGATGCCGATGATCCTTGCGACCTCTGCGGTCCATTCAGGTCTGACATCGAAAGGCCTGCGGACCTTCTGTTCGATCAACGTGCGCTCGGCCGAGTGTATTGATCCGCATTACTTTGCGGTGCTGATCGGCTGTGGCGCCACGACTGTGAACGCGTATCTCGCACAGGATTCCATCGCGGACCGTGTGCGTCGCGGCCTGATTGAGGGCACATTGACCGAAGCCATCGCGCGCTATCGTGCGGCCATTGATGCGGGTCTTCTCAAGATCATGTCGAAGATGGGGATTTCGGTTCTGTCGTCCTATCGCGGTGGTCTGAACTTTGAGGCTGTGGGTCTGTCCCGTGCGATGGTTGCGGAATACTTCCCCGGGATGCACAGCCGGATTTCCGGCATTGGTACATCCGGTATCCAGACCAAGCTGGAAGAAGTACATGCAAAGGGCTGGAAAGGCGGCAGTGATGTTCTGCCGATCGGGGGTTTCTACAAGGCCCGCCGGTCCGGTGAAAAGCACGCATGGGAAGCGCAAACGATGCATATGTTGCAGGCGGCCTGTAACAAGGCGAGCTATGCTTTGTGGCAGCAGTTCTCGAAATCCATGCAGTCGAACCCGCCGATCCATTTGCGTGATTTGCTGGCGATCAAACCTTTGGGTGCGCCGATCCCGATTGAAGAGGTCGAAAGCATTACCGCGATCCGCAAGCGTTTCGTCACACCCGGCATGTCTTTGGGTGCGCTCAGCCCCGAAGCACATAAAACGCTGAACGTGGCGATGAACCGGATTGGCGCAAAGTCCGACAGTGGTGAGGGTGGCGAAGATCCGGCACACTTCAACCCCGAACCCAATGGCGATAACCCCTCTGCGAAGATCAAGCAGGTGGCGTCAGGCCGTTTTGGTGTAACCGCCGAATATCTGAACGCCTGTGAAGAGCTTGAGATCAAGGTCGCGCAAGGTGCCAAGCCTGGTGAGGGTGGCCAGTTGCCGGGTATGAAGGTCACCGACCTGATTGCGCGCCTACGCCATTCGACCAAGGGTGTGACCCTGATTTCACCGCCGCCGCACCACGATATCTATTCCATCGAGGACCTTGCGCAGCTGATCTACGACCTCAAGCAGATCAACCCGCGCTGTAAGGTAACCGTCAAGCTGGTGTCGTCGTCCGGTGTCGGTACGATTGCCGCGGGCGTGGCCAAGGCCAAGGCCGATGTGATCCTGATTTCGGGTCACAATGGCGGCACAGGTGCGTCGCCCGGTACGTCGATCAAATACGCAGGCCTGCCATGGGAAATGGGTCTGACCGAGGCGCATCAGGTACTTGCCATGAACAACCTGCGTGAGCGGATCACCCTGCGCACGGATGGTGGTTTGCGCACAGGGCGTGACATTGTCATGGCGGCGATGATGGGGGCCGAGGAATACGGCATCGGCACCGCTGCGCTGATTGCGATGGGCTGTATCATGGTCCGTCAGTGCCAGTCGAACACATGCCCCGTTGGTGTGTGTACCCAAGACGAAGCCTTGCGCGAGAAGTTCACCGGCAATGCCGATAAGGTTGTCAACCTGATCACCTTCTATGCCACCGAGGTGCGTGAAATCCTTGCCTCGATTGGTGCGCGGTCCTTGGACGATGTGATTGGCCGTGCCGATCTGTTGACCCAAGTGTCGCGCGGCTCGGCGCACCTGGATGATCTGGACTTGAACCCGCTGTTGATCACCGTCGATGGGGCCAACAAGATCACCTATGACCGCAACAAGCCGCGTAATCCTGTCGATGATACGCTGGATGCACAGATTGTGAAGGACGCCGCGCGCTTCCTGAATGATGGCGAGAAGATGCAGCTGGACTATGCGGTGCAGAACACGCTGCGGACGATCGGCACACGCACATCCAGCCACATCGTGCAGCAGTTCGGGATGCGCAACGCGTTGCAGCCGGATCACCTGACGGTGAAATTGCGCGGCTCTGCGGGCCAGTCGCTGGGGGCGTTTGCCGCTCCGGGCCTCAAGCTTGAGGTGTCGGGTGATGCCAACGACTATGTGGGCAAAGGTCTGTCGGGGGGGACAATCGTGATCCGTCCGCCCATGGTCAGCCCGCTGGTGGCGTCGGACAACACGATTATTGGCAATACCGTGCTTTACGGTGCGACGGCGGGGTATCTTTTCGCCGCCGGTCGCGCGGGCGAGCGCTTTGCGGTGCGCAACTCGGGTGCCCATGTGGTGATTGAAGGCTGCGGCACAAACGGGTGTGAATATATGACCGGTGGTGTGGCTGTGATCCTTGGCACGATTGGTGCGAACTTCGGGGCGGGCATGACCGGTGGTATGGCCTATCTTTATGACCCCAAGGGCGAGGCCGCAGAGTTGATCAACATGGAAACACTGGTGACGAACCCTGTGACGGTCGATCACTGGGAGACCCAGTTGAAAGGCCTGATCGAACGTCATGCCGCGGAAACAGGCAGCCGCAAGGCCGCTGATATCCTGCAGCATTGGGACCTTGAGAAAGCCAATTTCCTGCAGGTCTGCCCCAAAGAGATGCTGGTGCATTTGCCTGCACCGCTGAGCATCGAGGACGCGGCAATCCCTGCGGAATAAATACCACGCCCCCGCGCTGAAAATCGCGCGGGGGCGCTGCACCTTCTTGACCGCTTCACACCGCCTATGGCTTATGGGTCGGATGGCAGAACCGAGCACAGCTAGAAAGCGAACGGCGCAAAAGCCGGCACCCAAAAAGAAACCTGCGAGGAAGACCGAAAAGCTGGGGCTTGTAGCCCGCGTGCGGCGGTTTATCCGCAGGACGGTTTTTTGGGGTGCTGTAGCTGTCTTTTCTTTCGCCCTGCTTTGGACGCTGCTTTACGCGTTTATCAATCCGCCCACGACACCCTATATGCGCGCAGAGGCCCACCGTTTGGTGACGATTGAACGGGAATGGGTGGATATCGAAGATATCGCCCCTGTCATGGCGCGGTCCGTGGTTGCCGCGGAAGACGCGAATTTCTGCCTGCACTGGGGCCTGGATGTCAACGCGATCCAGGATGCGGTGGAACGCGGGCGCGGCGGGGCCTCGACCATTTCACAGCAGGTCGTGAAAAACGTCTTTCTCTGGCATGGACGCAGCTGGTCGCGCAAAGCCATCGAGGCGCTCTGGACGCCCTTGACCGAGGCGATCTGGTCCAAGCGCCGGATTGTCGAGCTTTACCTGAATGTGGCCGAATTTGATGAAGGTGTGTTTGGCGTGCAGGCTGCGGCGCGGCATTATTTCGGTGTGGATGCGGCCGATCTGACGCCAACACAGGCGGCGCGCCTTGCGGCGATCCTACCTGCGCCCAAGACCCGTTCGGCCAGCAACCCCAGCACATTTACGCGCGAACGCACGCGCGCGATCATGAGCGGGGCTGCAACGATTGCGGCGGACGGGCGCGCGGAATGCTTTGAAAACTGACCCAGCCATTGAACAGAGGCGCAGCTTGCGGCATTGAAGGGCGAGTTATTGTTGTGAGCCACGCATGAATACCCTGTACCATTATCCGTTGTCCCCGTTTTCACGCAAAGTCCGCCTGTGTCTGGGCGAAAAGAAGATCGAAGTTGCTTTGGTCGAAGAACGCTATTGGGAAAAAGATCCGGATTTCTTGCGCCGCAATCCGGCGGGCAAGGTTCCTGTGCTGAAAATGGACGGGCGCATGATGTCGGACAGCGTGGCGATCTGCGAGTATATCGAAGAGACGCACCCGACGCCTGCGTTGTTGCCCAAAGGGGCCGATGCCCGCTGCGAGGTCCGGCGTCTGGTGGGGTGGTTTGATGACAAGTTCTATCAAGAGGTCACGACAAAGCTGACCGGTGAGCGTGTCTACCGCAAGATCATGGGCACGGGCTATCCGGACAGCACGAATGTGAAAGCCGGCGCGAAGGCGATCAAATACCATTTGGATTATATGGCGCGCCTGCTGGACGAACGCCGCTGGCTTGCGGGGAACGAGATGACGATGGCGGATTTTGCCGCTGCGGCACAGCTGTCGTGTCTGGATTATACCAGTGATGTGGACTGGAACCGGCATGAGGTGCTGAAGGACTGGTATGCCAAGATCAAGTCCCGCCCTGCGTTCCGGTCTATTCTGGCGGATGAGGTGCCGGGGTTCCAGCCTGCGGCGCATTATGCTGATCTGGACTTCTAGGGGCTCTGCCCCGTCCCGGACGATGTCCGGGACTCCCCGGGATATTTTCGGGCCAATAATAACGGGCATGCTGCGGGGTGCGCTGCTTTGCAAGAAACGGGTGATCTGAAACAGCGTTTGATCGGCTTTGCGCAGGAGGCGGGTTTTGCCGCTGTTGGTGTGTGCCGGCCTGATGCTGTGCCGGAATTGCCCGAACGGTTGCAGGCATTTGTTGCGGCCGGGATGCACGGGCAGATGGGCTGGATGGCCGAGCGGATGGCATGGCGTGCGGACCCGACAGCGCTTTGGCCTGCGGCGCGGTCGGTGATCATGCTGGCCGAACCCTATACGCCCGCGCATGATCCTTTGGCGGTGTTGGAGGAACGTGACCGTGCGGCGATCAGTGTTTATGCGCAGAACCGTGATTATCATGACGTGGTCAAGAAGCGGCTGAAACGCGTCGGGCGATGGCTGATCGAGGCGGTGCCGGAGGCGGAGATCAAGGTCTTTGTGGATACCGCCCCTGTGATGGAGAAACCGCTCGCGCAGGCGGCCGGACTGGGGTGGCAGGGCAAGCATACCAATCTGTTGTCCCGTGATCTGGGCAACTGGTTCTTTCTGGGCGCGATCTTTACCACGGTGGATCTGGCAAGCGATGTGGCAGAGACGAGCCATTGCGGATCCTGCACCGCCTGTCTGGATATCTGTCCGACGGGGGCGTTTCCGGCCCCTTACCGTCTGGATGCGCGGCGGTGTATTTCCTATCTGACAATTGAGCATAAGGGGCCGGTGGACGCCGCGTTGCGCCCGCTGATGGGCAACCGGATTTATGGTTGTGATGATTGTCTGGCGGTTTGTCCGTGGAACAAATTTGCCCATGAGGGGCGGGACGCAAAGCTTGCGGCGCGGGATGAATTGATTTCACCACCATTGGCAGATTTGGCGGGTTTGGATGATGCGGGCTTTCGTGCGCTGTTTTCGGGATCACCGATCAAGCGGATCGGCCGTGACCGTTTTGTGCGTAATGTGGCCTATGCGATTGGCAATTCCGGTGATCAGACGTTGATCGCGACCGTTTCACCTTTGGTTGACGATCTTGATGCGGCAGTGGCCGATGCGGCGCGCTGGGCTATCTCACGTTTGAAGGAGGACTGATCATGTTTCGAATTCTTGCTTTGATGATGTTACCCGTTGCCGCCCACGCGCAGGTGGACCAAGGGCGCCCGAATGCCGATTTCGCCCCCGCGTTTGCAGAGCAGACACGTGCGCCCGCGCTGCCTGTCACCGATGTCACAGTTGAGGTTTTTGCCGATGGTCTGGATGGCCCATGGGGGATTGCGAACCTCGGGAACGGGCAGTTTCTGGTGACCGAGAAGGTGGGAAATCTGCGCCTCATGAATGCGGATGGCAGTTTGAGCAGCCCATTGGCGGGGTTGCCTGATGTGGCGGCGCAGGGCCAGGGCGGGTTGCTGGATGTGGCAGTGTCGCCCAATTTCGCGCAAGACCGGACGATTTTCTGGACCTATGCGAAATCCGTGCGTGGCGGTTTGGTGACGGCGGCGGCCCGCGGGACTTTGGGTGCCGACGGTGTGATCAGCGATGCGACGGATATTTTTGTGCAGGATAACCCCGCGCGCAACGGGCGCCATTTCGGAAGCCGTATTTTGCCAATGGCAGATGGTACCGTCTGGATTACGACTGGTGATCGTGGTGCCGGCGATAGTGGCACGTTGGTGCAGGATATCGAGACGACCCATGGCAAGATCATCCGTGTGAATGCGGATGGATCGGCGCCTGCGGACAATCCTTTTGTGGGCCGTGCGGGCAATGATCTGGTCTGGTCGCTGGGTCATCGCAACGTGCAGGGTGCCGCGATGGGGCCCGGCGGGCTTTGGACAATCGAGCACGGGCCGCGTGGCGGGGATGAGTTGAACAGACCGCAGGCGGGGCTGAACTATGGTTGGCCGGTGGTTAGTTATGGCATCAACTATCGCGGATCAGATGTGGGCCGTGGCAATGCAAGCGGGCCCGAATTTGAAGAACCCGTTTACTATTGGGACCCTGTGATCGCGCCCGGTGGGATGATGTTTTACGACGGGCCATATGCTGCGTGGCAGGGGGATTTGCTGATTGCCTCGCTCAACCCCGGTGCGCTGGTGCGTCTGGATATCCAGAACGGGCGTGTGGTTGGCGAAGAGCGTTTGCTGACTGATGTGGGCCGCATCCGTGACGTGGAAGTGCTGGAGGACGGTGCGGTGCTGCTGCTGTTGGATGCAGGCGAGGTGCTGCGGGTGGCGCCGGGGTAGTGTGCACGTTGAGCGTCACGCGGCGAATGTCGGCTTGGCGGTGTCAGTCTTTTGACGAAATTGAAGAAGGTACGCCCACCAATTTAGAGCATCGTCGCAAAACGTACCGCGGCTTGAACGCCATCGATCAATTTGATGGAAATGTCGTCGCTTTCCTCAACGATGTGCACCATGCCCGCGCAGCCAAGCACGACGCTGTTGATGCCGTCTTCCCGTACGGCTGCTCTGATCTCGGCCTTAACTTTCTCTGTTGCATTGGCGCGATCATCTTCGAGGGCGAGAACCGGCACGCCACTTGCCCGAATGCGCCCCAGGTTTTTGGCGAGCCCGTAATCGCTGACATTTGCGTTAAGAATAGGGACCGATACATCCAGTGTTGTCACGACGGAAAAACGTTGGCCAAAAAGGGATGCCAGATGGTAGGCCGCTTGCCCGATGCCAATGACCGGACATGTCGCTAACGCGCGTGCTGCGCTAAGACCGGTATCATCAAAGCAACCTATGATGATTGCGCGCGCTCCTGCCCCATCCGCCTTTTTTACGAGCTCCAACAGCGGCGGGATTGCTGCGTTCCCGTCCTGCTCGCCTTGAATTGCGGGTGGGCCGCCCGCTGATGTCCAGCCAACCACTTGAGTCTCCGGGGCAGCCTTGTGTGCGGTTTCGAGCATTGCCGTCGTCATCGAATGGGTGCTGTTTGGGTTAATGATGACGATCATAAGTGGCCCTTGCCTGCATCAGATCCGTGGCGGGCGCGGCGCTTGTTCGCGATCAGAGCAACACACAGAAAGGCGCCAATGATAATCAGGGAAAAGACTGTCGTCAGTGTCCCCAAAGCATAAAGAACGGGCGAGGTAACGTTGGTGGTCATCCCGTAGATTTCCAATGGCAATGTGTTGTAGCTACCCGAGGTCAGCAAGGTCCGGGCAAACTCATCATAGCTGAGTGTGAAGCCGAACAGGGCCACCCCGATCAGCGATGGCGCGATAATCGGCAGCACAACATGGCGCAGCGTTTGCCATGGGGTGGCACCCAGATCGCGCGCGGCCTCTTCATAGCTTTTGTCGAACCGGTTAAAGACCGCAAACATGATCAACAAACCAAAGGGCAGCGTCCACGTCAGTTGCGCCCCGAACCCTGATGTGGACCAATGCACGTTGAGGCCGGATTGGGAAAACAGCAAACCCACGCCGAGCGAGATCAGAATTGACGGGATCACCAGCGACGTGATGATCAGGTAAAACAGGATATTCGACCCTGGAAATCTGTTCCGGAACGCAAGCCCGCCCATCACAGAGACCACAACCGTGACGACCATCACCATCAGCCCGAGCATAAAGCTGCGCCGGAAACTGCCCCAGATGTCGCCAACCGCTTGCTGTTCAAAGAGGTCATAGAACCAATACAGCGATACGCCGCGCATCGGGAAGGTCAGCCCGCCCCCTTCACCTTGGAACGACAGGATACCGATGGTGATTGTCGGTCCATAAAGAAACAGAATGAACAATGCGAAGAATGCGCTGAGGACGTAGAAGGACCGTGGACGTGGCTCCATCTTACAGCTCCTTCCGAATATCGACGAAGCGTAGCAAGATGCCGATCGTCAGCAGTACTGTCAGCAGCAAGACAATCGCCGTGGCCGAGGCGCTTGGATATTGCAGTAAGGCGATATCGTTCGAGATCAGACGCCCCACATTCGCGGACTGGGAGCCCGACATAAACCGCACGGTGATGAAATCACCCATCACCAGCGTAACCACAAAAATCGTGCCGATCATAATGCCGGGTTTGGTCAGCGGGATGATGACGTTCCACAGGATTTGCGCTCCGTTTGCGCCAGCGTCCCGTGCCGCCTCGATCAGGGATTTGTCGATCCGCATCATGGTATTGAAGATCGGGACGACCATGAAGAGCGTATAGAGATGGACAAAGGCCAGAATGACGGCGAAATCCGAGAATAACAGCCACTCAATCGGCTCATCAATCACACCCCACGACATCAATGTTGAATTGGCGATCCCGTTGCGGCCCAAGAACGGGATCCAAGAAATCATGCGAATGATGTTCGACGTCCAGAACGGTATGGTGCACAAAAGAAACAAGGCGATCTGCCACGTCAGGGTGCGGATGTGAAATGCGAGATAATAAGCGACTGTAAATCCGATCAACAGGGTGAAAACCCAAGTGATCAAGGCGTACTTAAAGGTGTTGAAAAAGACCGTATAGGTCACCGGGGACCCAAAGAGGAATGCGTAGTTGTCGAACTCAAAGGCCGGGATAATCGAAAACTCTGTCGCGCGCCAAAAACTGACGATGACAATCAGAACGATTGGTAACACCAGAAAGATGATCAAGACCGCCGCGAGCGGGGAGACCATCAGCCAACCCTTGAAGGCCGTATTGTCACGCCAATTCTTCATTGAATGTTCTCTGGGCAAGAGGGTGGGTGCGCCCCCTCAGGAAGAGCGCACCCGTTGATCAAGATCATGCAGCTTAGGCTGCGATGAACTCGTTCCACTTACGGACCATGTACTGGTTTTCGTCCATGACGGAGTTCCAGCAAACGACCGATCCCATACGGTCCAAGAAGGACCCGCCATCGCGGACTTCGCCCGCACCGGCAAGCTTGTCACCTGTTGGGGACAGGATGTCGCCTTCGGCGGCTTTGCCTTCATACCAGAAGCCCCACTCATCGGCGGACATGAACGCTTTGGAGGTTTCAGGAACCGCAGAGTAATAGCCCTGACGCATCAGGTAGCCACCAACCCAGCCAGAGAGGTACCAGTTGATGTACTCATAGGCTGCATCCAGTTCGATACCCGACAGTGCCGCAGAAATGCCCAAGCCGCCGCCCCACGAGCGATAGCCTTCTTCAAGCGGCTGGTAGACGCAAGGGATACCTTGGGATTTCACAGCCGTGATCGCGGGGGACCACATTGACTGGATCACCACTTCGCCGGATGCCATCAGGTTGACGCTCTCGTCAAACGACTTCCAGAATGCGCGGAACTGGCCGTTTTGCTTGGCCTCGGTGAAGATACCGATGGTCAGATCAATCTCTTCGCGCGTCATGTTGCCTTTGTCCGGGTAGGTATACTCACCCATGGATTCCACAACCATTGCCATATCCATGATCCCGATGGACGAAATATCAAGGATCGAGGCTTTGCCTTTAAACTCGGGGTTCAACAGCTCGGACCAATTGGTAATCGGACGGCCGATCAGGTCTGGTCGGATGCCCAATGTATCCGCGTTGTAGATGGTCGGGATCAGCGTCATCCAACCGGATTCTTCCTGAACAAAATCAGTGCCGTTCGGACCGGAAGTAAAGCCGACAGTGTGCGGCGCGGTGCCCTGCGCGATTGTGCTTGTCGGTGTCAAAAGACCGCTGCGGAATGTTCCGGCGATTTTGTCGTAGTTGTCAATTTTGGTCGTGTCCATTGCCTGCAGGTTGCCCGCAGCCCAGACCTTTTTGCAGATAAAGTATTCGATGTCGGCAATATCGAAACTATTGGGCTGGGTCGCTGCGCGCTGTGTCACACTGTCTGTGTCCAGCGCTGTCATTTCGAGCGTAAAGCCAAGGTCCTCTTTCACTTTGGTTGCAACATCATTGAGGTTGGACACCCCTGTTCCGAACTGTCGCAGAGTGACATCTTTGATGTTTTGCGCCCAGAGCATCGGGGCACCCAATGTGCCGCCAGCCACGGCAGCAGTTGCGCCTTTCAGAAGTGTGCGACGGCTTAGGCCGTTACGATGTGTAAATTTTGTCATTGGTTCGTCTCCTTGTCAGGTATTTTCTTGTTTGAAAGAATTGCGCCGCAGTTCATGCGGTCAGTTCGTGTTGGTTATTGGCGTCCCAGTGGAGACCGATCCGGTCACCGGGGTGGTGCGGGTTGTTGTAAAATTTGCTGTCTGGAATAAGGGCCAAGACTTCTTGGTCACCGGCAATCCGTGCCGACAAAGAGACATGGGTGCCCTGATATTCGACGGCTATGACTTGGCCTTCGACCGCTCCTTTCGAAGGCTCCGTGACCGACACGGCATCAGCACGGACTGCGAAATGTCCTGCGGGAAGCGCAATGACATTATGTCCGCCCATGAACTGGGCGACGAATTGGGTTTTCGGAGAATTGAACACATCTCGGGCTGGGCCAGCTTGCTCAATCACGGCATTGTTCATAACGATGATCTCGTCTGCCAAAGCCAGCGCTTCGTCTTGACCGTGCGTGACGTGAATGAAGCTGATGCCCAGTTCTTTTTGTAGCTTCCGCAATTCCGCGCGCATGCGCACCCGCAGGAATGGATCAAGCGCGGACAACGGCTCGTCGAGAAGCAGTACCTGAGGGCGGGTGATCAGCGCTCTTGCAAGCGCAACGCGCTGTTGTTGCCCCCCAGAAAGCTGATCTGGCAACCTTTCCGCGAGGTCTGTAAGGTCTACGAGATCAAGCATTTCGCGCGCCTGTGCGTGGCGCTTGACAGTATCGACACCCTTCATCTTGAGGCTGAAGGCCACATTGTCCAACACGCTGAGATGCGGAAACAACGCGTAATTCTGAAACATCATCGCCGTGCCGCGCTGTGCAGGAGGCAAGTTCGAAATATTACGTCCTGCCAGCAAAATTGCGCCGTCACTGACGCTTTCGTGGCCAGCTATCATCCGCAGCGTGGACGACTTTCCACAACCGGATGGACCCAGCAAGCAGGTATAGCTCTCGGATTTGAAGTGGTAGTTGATTGCGTCAACAGCAGTCGTCCTGCCGTATCGTTTGCTCACTGACACCAATTCTAAATCTTGCTTGCTCACAGCGGACTCCAAACGCAATGTTGGGTCCAGCAGCGAGACAACTCATACACAACGCAATCGTTTTAGGGCTGTCTGGTGGGTCTTTTATCGCGACTGCCTGCATTTTGGGCGGGAATAAACGCTCATGATGCATTCTTGTACGCAAAATTGTATACAATAATTGTTTAAATTGTAGTGAGGGGAAATTGGGTTGTGTCTTCAATCCTGCTCTGGCATTTCGATTCAGAGGAGGCACGAATGACGCTGACAACGCCAACAACGGAAAAACCCAGCGTCAGCGCTGCGTCCATTTCGAGCGCGTTGTCACTCGCTATTCATGAACACCGCTTGGCGCCGGGAACCAAGTTGGGCGAAGATGATCTGTCAGACATCTATGGGGTATCACGCACCATTGTTCGATCTGCACTCCAATCCCTTTCGCATCAACAGATTGTTGAAATCAAACGAAACCGCGGTGCGTTCGTGGCACAGCCCAGCCTCACCGAGGCGCACGAGGTGTTCGAGGCCCGCGAATTGCTTGAACCACGGACCGCCCGCAGCGCAGCATTGAATGCAGCGCCTGAAGACGTTGCGCTGCTTAAAGATCACATCACGCAAGAACATGCTGCGTTAGACGCCGGGGATCGGGGGCGTGCGTTGTATCTGTCTGGGAAATTCCACCTGGAAATTGCACGGATCGCCAATCAGAAGACGATTGCCGATATGATAGATATCTTGATTGCGCGCTCATCATTGATCATCGCGCTGTACTGGCGGCGTGAAAGTGCGCTGTGTGAAAGTCAGGCGCACCATGCCTTGATCGCTGCGATCGCCGAAAACGACGGGCAGCGCGCTGAAGAACTGATGCAAAGCCATCTTGTCGACCTGCATTCCGCGCTAAACCTGCACGAACGACCCCCGATCGAGCAGAACCTGCGCGCCATGTTGTTAGGAGACACACGACGCTGAGCGCGACCTTCAAGGTGCAACTTACAGTCGGGCAGATTATGAGGGCATAGGCGCCAGAGCAGACCTTGGCAAACGTGCAGTGAATGGCGGTTCGGTCCCACAAAACAGCCATTCGGACGCTTGGTGTAGAAGGTCTGCTATAGGTCTTTGCTATCCTGCCGCGGTCAGGCATGAGGTCCCGGATCAGATCCGGGACTTCGGGGTGCTAGGCGGCCAGCTTGCGCGCTGCGGCAAAAGAAATCAGGCGCTTGGACTTTTCGTCCCAAAGATCAAGGCTTGCGCATTTGATGCTTTGGGCGATTGTCATGCGGCTCACCTCGACCAGTTCGTTGTGATCGCGCAGCACTTCTGTCAACCGGTAGAATGGAATACGGCTATAGAGATGGTGAACATGGTGGATGCCGATGTTGGCAGTGAACCAGCGCAGGATCGGTGGCAGATCATAGTGTGAGCTGCCGTGCAAAGCGGCCTCGTGCAGTTGCCAGTCATCGTTCTGTTCCCAGTGCGTCGTTTCAAACTGGTGTTGAACGTAAAACAGCCACACGCCGATGGATGCGGCGATCAGGGTTGTGGGCAGAAACACCAGAAACAGCGCCTGAAACCCGCCGAAATAAACGATTGTGCCAAGGGTCGCCACGATGGCGGCATTGGTGCCCATCGCACTGATCCAGTATTTGCGTCCTTGCAGGCCCAGCGGCAGGCGATTTTGCAGGAAAAACAGATAGGTCGGGCCAAGGCCGAACATGACGAAGGGATGGCGGTACGCCCGATAAAGGAACCGTCCGAAAGGCGTGCGCTGGTGGTATTCTTCGACCGTCAGCGTCATCACATCACCGATGCCGCGCTGATCAAGATCACCCGCATGGCTGTGATGGATCGAATGTGTGCGCCGCCAGACATCATATGGCGTAAGCGTGACAACGCCCAAGGCCCGCCCGACCCAATCACTGACATCGCGGTTGCCAAAGAAGGAACCATGACCGCAATCGTGTTGGATACAAAAGAGCCGCAACAGGAAAAGTCCGTTCGCCGCCGAGATCACAAGTGCGCCAAGATAGCTATACTGCGCGACCCAGCAGGCCAGCACCCAAAGCACCACAAAGGGGATCAAACTGACTGCGAGTTCAAAGCTGCTGCGGATGCTGCTTGGTTCGCGGTATTTTGCCAAAATCTGGACCCAGTCACGGGGGGTCATGTTCGCGGGGGTCTTATTTTTGTCTTGCATATACTGCTTCTTAGCCTGTGATGATTTTCGATACCCTAACGTCAACGATTAGCAAGCGAAAAAGGCTTCAATGTGGTCTACCTGCGTCCTAGTGTAGCGAAAAGAGGAACACATCATGCAGCCGCTTCGGGGCATTATCTTTAAAGTCCTGTCTGTCTGCATGTTCATGGGGATGGCCAGTCTGGTCAAAGCCGCCTCGGTTGATGTCCCGCCGGGGCAGGCTGTTTTCTTTCGGTCTTTCTTTGCTTTGCCCATTATTCTGGGGTGGCTGGCGATCCGGCATGAACTCCGGGATGGCTGGAAAACCAAGAACCCGATGGGCCATTTCTGGCGGGGCTTGGTGGGCACATCGGCAATGGGGCTGGGGTTTACCGGGCTCGGCCTGCTGCCATTGCCCGAGGTGACAGCGATTGGCTATGCCGCGCCGCTGTTGGTCGTCGTCTTTGCGGCGATGTTCCTGAATGAAAACGTGCGCGCGTTCCGTCTGTCGGCTGTTGCGATGGGGATGGTTGGCGTTCTGATCGTGTTGTCGCCGCGGCTTTCGGTCGGGGCGAGCTTGAACCATTCCGAAACGCTGGGCGCGATTGTCGTTTTGATGGGGGCGGTTCTTGCGGCCCTCGCGCAGGTTTTCGTGCGCAAACTGGTGGCGACAGAAACAACGGCTGCGATCGTGTTTTGGTTTACGGTCACGTCCTCGGTGATGGCGCTTTTCACGTTGCCTTGGGGCTGGGTCGTGCCGACTTGGCAGATCGCGGTGATGTTGGTGATGGCTGGGCTCTTGGGTGGGGTGGGGCAGATCTTGCTAACCTCAAGTTACCGCTACGCCGATGCGTCGCTTGTGGCGCCTTTCGATTATAGTTCGATGATCCTTGCCCTGTTGATCGGCTACTTCATCTTTGACGAAGTGCCGACCGGCACCATGCTGATTGGCGCAGGGATCGTGATTGCGGCGGGTGTGCTGATTATCTGGCGCGAGCGCAAGCTGGGTCTGCAACGCGCACAGCAACGCAAAGCGACCGGGAATATCGGATCCTAGGCCTGTCGCGCGCCTTGTCGCAGCCGCGCAAAAAGCCATCGCACCTGCGCGATTCGTCGGGCAAACCCCGGTGGGGATGTGTGCACATTGAGGCCCAAATCGGAAAATAGTGACCAGATTTCCCGGATCTCATTGGGTTGCAGATGTGGCGGCACTTTGACGGGTGATCCGCCGGTCGGATCAATAAAGGCCGGTGGGATCGTGAAGGGCAGCGTGCCTTCGGAGTAAATCATCAATTTTTGTCTGACCTGTGACACGATGCTTGGATCGGCATCGATTGCTTCGAGCTTCAGGCGATGTGTCCTGTAAGATCCCGTTTCCCAGTTGCGCAGGATAAGCGCAAAGATGTCATGGGTTCGCGGACGTGCGGGCAGTGGCCGGGGATTGTCCAGAAAATCAGTGGGGTTGCAGCGATAGAAGGCGTGCACCGCCACAGCAAAATCGCATTCAGGCTGGCACAACATCCAGTGGACAAGCGCGCAATGCTCTGTACCGCGTGTGCGGCGCAGCGTGTCAAGCCAGAGGTCTTGGGGGGATGACCTGAGCAACCGTCGCACGGCACGCTCTTTTTCAGTGAGCTTTGGTTGTGCGGTGATATGATCGGTGGTGTCCGTGTGCGGTGGGTACATGACGACTCTAACTAACAAACCAAGCTGAATCAGAGTCCCATTCAAACCTGCCGGAACTTAGGCCCCTCTGGGCGGACCTGCCCGTTTATTGTTGCGGTTAAGGCTACAGTAAGCAAGTTTCTATGAATTAATTCCCTCAAATGGCGCAATGATAGCGCAAGTCGCGTTTTGAGTGATTGGGCAGAATCAGCAAGTTTGTGCTATGGTGAATGGACATAGTGGAGGATGACATGAAAAAACATGTACTCGACAGACCAAACACCGTGACGCCTGCACGTATGGTCCGGGCTATTGCGATCGAACGCCACGAAGGACCGCACAAAGCGACACTGGACCTTCAGCGCCGCAAACGGCAGCGGACGCTTGACAGCCGCACCAGTTTCTTTGTGCGGTTTGCGCGCGGTATGCGGCCCTAGCCGACGAAAAAGGGGCGCCCGAGCGCCCCTTTCGATTGCCGTATGGGATCCGTTACGCGCGGACCAGTTTCTCATAGTCGGCTGAAATCTCGCGTGTGATGGCACCGACCTCAAAGTTATAGTCGCCGATTTGTCCCACAGGGGTCACTTCGGCGGCGGTGCCTGTGAGCCAGCACTGTTCGAACCCTTCGAGTTCTTCGGGCATGATAATCCGTTCGTTGACCGTCAGGCCCTTGTCGCGCAACATGCCGATCACTGTCTGGCGGGTGATGCCGTTCAGGAATGCATCGGCAACAGGTGTGTGCACCTCACCGTCTTTGACAAAGAAGATATTCGCGCCTGTCGCTTCGGCCACATAGCCGCGATAGTCGAACATCATGGCGTCGGAACAGCCTTTGGCCTCGGCGGCATGTTTGGACATGGTGGCGATCATATAAAGACCCGCCGCTTTTGCCTGCGATGGTGCTGTTTCAGGGCTGGGGCGTTTCCATTTCGCGATATCGAGCTTGGCGCCCTTCATCTTGGCGTCGCCATAGTAGTTGCCCCATTCCCAGACCGCCACGGCAAGGTGGACAGGGTTGCGGGCCGCCGCGACACCCATGTCTTCGCCTGATCCGCGCCATGCAACGGGGCGGACATAGGCGTCTTTGAGGCCGTTGGCATCAAGAGCGGCTTGTTTTGCCGCTTCGATTTCATCGACGGTGTAGGGGATTTGGAAATCGATCAACTGGCCGGATTTGATCAGACGCTCGCTGTGTTCGCGTGATTTGAAGATCTTGCCGGAATAGCAGCGCTCGCCCTCGAACACGGATGAGGCGTAGTGCATGGCGTGGGTCAGAATGTGGACTTTGGCATCGCGCCATTCGACCAACTGGCCGTCCATCCAGATTTTACCGTCTCTGTCGTCATATGCACCGGCCATCGTAATCTCCATCCCGTTTTGCATTTGTTACGTCAATAGGTCCGTTTCGGACATAATGTTGCGTAGTTTCTGCGTTTCGCTAGCAGTTGATTCTTGGAATGTCAACAAAGCTGACGTATTGTAGCGTCAAGACCAAGGGAGGACGCGCATGAATGACGGGTTGCCGCCGCAGATGGGCCAAAGCCTGCTGTTCCTGACGGATGAGCAGTTGCGCAAAGGGATCGAGGCGATGTTTTTTGCCTATCGCGGCTTTACCGCTGATCCCGACCGTATTCTTGCGCAGAAGTCATACGGGCGTGCGCATCATCGTGCGATCCACTTCATCCACCGCAGTCCGGGCACAACGGTCAATAACCTTTTGTCCATTCTTGGCGTTACAAAACAATCGCTCAATCGTGTCTTGCGCAGTTTGATCGAAGACGGTTTGGTAGCGAGCACTGTTGGACAGCGGGACAAGCGCGAGCGACATTTGCACCTGACTGCAGCGGGTGAAGCGCTCGAGCGGGAATTATCCGATGCCCAGCGTGACCGGATGCGGGCTGCCTATCGTGCGGCAGGTCCGGCGGCGGTTGCCGGTTTTCGGCAGGTTTTGGAGGCCATGATGGATGAAGAGACGCGCCACCATTATGAGGCGATGAAGGATAAACCGGAATGAGCAATGACGATGCCCACCTGTTGATTGTCGATGACGATGAACGCATCCGCGGACTTTTGCAGAAGTTCCTGATGCGCTCGGGTTTTCTGGTCAGCACCGCCCGCGACGCCGCCCATGCGCGGCGTATTCTGGCGGGGCTGGAATTTGATATGATCGTTCTGGACGTGATGATGCCGGGCGAGGACGGTATGTCGCTTTGTCGTGATCTGCGCCAGACGATCACAACGCCGATCATGCTGCTGACCGCGAAGGGTGGCACCGATGACCGGATTACGGGGCTCGAGGCGGGCGCGGACGATTACCTGCCCAAGCCGTTTGAACCCAAAGAACTGCTGCTACGGATCAATGCGATTTTGCGCCGTGTGCCTGCCGCTGAACCCAGCGTGGTCTTGCCTAAGGTTCTGAACATGGGGCCGGTGCGCTATGACATTGAACGCGGCGAGATGTGGCATGGGGACCAACTGGTCCGGCTGACCGCCACCGAAAGCCAGCTGATGCGGATCTTCTCGGGGTGTCCCGGGCAATCCGTGACGCGCACCAAACTGGTCGAGGAGCTGAGCCGGTCGGGGGGGCAGACGCAGGAACGCGCGGTGGATGTCCAGATCACGCGCCTGCGCCGCAAGATCGAGGTGGACCCCAAACAGCCCCGCTACCTTCAGACGGTCCGTGGTGCGGGTTATATGTTGGCGCCTGAATAAGGGGGGTATCCCTGCATTCTCACCTCAGAACGGCCTTTGTTGCGGTGCGAGGGAACTGGAAAGTGCGGACACAGTTACCTTCTCCGTTTCACCCAAAAGCACCCCCACAGCAAAACAGGCCGACACATTAGGCTCAAACTGGACTTTCGCCGCGCCTAAACCGGCGGTCTGGTTTGTAAAAGTCAGCACCGCGACCTAGCTGGTGCCTGATCTCGCGCGGTAAATGCCGTGAAGATCACAAACATAGTTGTGCTTCCCACCTGAATTGCGTTTTCTGCGCCTATGACAACAGCTTTGATCTCTCACCCCGATTGCGCGGATCACATCACACCCCCGGGCCACCCTGAACAGGTGGCGCGGTTGGCGGCGGTCTTGAATGCCCTTGAGGGCATGCCCCTGACCCGTGTCACAGCCCCTTTGGTGGCAGATGACGATCTGTTGCGCGCCCATCCGCAGACCCATATAGATGCAATCCGCGCGGCTGCCCCGACCGAAGGATGGCGGTCACTGGATGCCGATACCCACATGTCGCCCGGTACGCTGACCGCCGCTTTGCGTGCCGCAGGTGGCGTTGTGCGCGCCGTTGATATGGTGCTGGGCGGTGAGGCAAATAATGCCTTCGTTGCAGTGCGCCCGCCGGGCCATCATGCGGAACGCGAAACGGCGATGGGGTTTTGCTTTTTTGGCAATGTTGTCATCGGGGCCAAGCACGCGTTGGACTATCACGGGTTGGACCGGGTCGCGATCGTGGATTTTGACGTGCATCACGGCAATGGCACGCAGGATCTTGTCGAGGATGATCCGCGGATTCTGTTTTGTTCGACCCATCAGTCCCCGCTTTACCCAGGCACCGGTGCCGCCCATGAGGTGGGTGTCGATAACGTGTTGAACGTGCCCTTGCCCGAAGGCACCGGATCAAAGGCCTTTCGTGATGTGATGGAGCGCCTTGTTTTGCCACGGCTTGACGCATTCTCTCCACAACTCGTCATAATTTCGGCCGGTTTCGATGCACATATGAGTGATCCCTTGGCGGGGATGAACCTGACGACAGAAGACTTTGGTTGGGTGACAGGACGTTTGTGTGATGTAGCAAGTACCCATTGTAACGGGCGGGTGGTATCGAGCCTTGAAGGTGGATATGACCTGACGGCGCTGGGCGCGTCTGCAGCTGCCCATGTAAAGGTTTTGGAGGAAAGAGGTCGATGAGCGACGTTGAGAACATGAGCTTTGAGGACGCAATCAAAGAATTGGAAAAGGTTGTCGGCCAGCTGGAGCGTGGCGACGTTGCTCTGGATGAAAGCATCGCCCTTTATGAGCGTGGCGCGGCGCTGAAAGCCCGCTGCGAAGCAAAGTTGAAAGAGGCCGAAGAAAAGGTCGCGAAGATCACATTGGGCGAAGGTGGTTCACCTGTCGGCACGGCATCGCTCGATGGCTAATCCTCTTGAAAAATACCAAATCGCCGCGCTGAAGCGTAAGCCGTTTGAAGAAACGCTGGCCCATGCCGCGAAGGTTTCACAAGCGCGGATCGGGTTCGCCCTGACGGGACTGGAGGGCGATGTTGCCGACGCGATGATCTATGCCTCTTCCGGTGGTAAGGCGTTCCGTGCGTTTCTGGTTTTGGAAACCACCCGTATGCTGGGTATCAATCCGGTTGCTGCAGCCGGTGCTGCCGCGGCGATCGAGTGTATTCACGCCTATTCGCTGGTGCATGATGATCTGCCCTGCATGGATGATGATGATCTGCGCCGTGGTCAGCCGACAGTGCATAAAAAATGGGACGAAGCGACGGCTGTTTTGGCAGGTGATGGGCTACAGGCACTTGCGTTTGAATTGCTGTTGCAGGCCGAATGTGCCCCCCGCGCCAAGCTGAACCTTTTGATGTCACTGACCAACGCTGCGGGTATTCGCGGAATGGTTGGCGGGCAGGCTGCGGATATCGCCGCAGAGACGGCGAAGGTGCCGCTTGATTTGCAGCAGGTCATGGATCTGCAGGCCGCCAAGACAGGTGCTTTGATTTCATGGTCAGCCCTTGTCGGGCCGCGCATGGCCGAGGCCGAGCGCGAACCTTTGTCGATCTATGGCGCATACCTGGGTATGGCGTTCCAGATTGTCGATGATGTTCTGGATGCGACTGGCGATGCAGACACTGTTGGCAAGGCTGTTGGCAAGGACGCTGCCGCTGGAAAAGCGACTTTTGTGTCTTTATTGGGTCTTGATGGGGCGAAAAGCCGCGCGAGCGCACTGGTGGAAGAAGCCTGTGATGCGCTATCTCCGTACGGGAATGAAGCCGATACGTTGAAAGAAGCCGCGCAATTTGTGATTGCCCGCACACATTAAGAAGGGTCGCCATGTCTGACCAACCCCACACGCCCGTTCTGGACCGTGTCCATACACCTGCCGATATGAAGGGCATGTCTGACGCCGAACTGCGCCAGTTGGCCGATGAATTGCGCGCCGAGACGATCTCGGCGGTGTCTGTGACGGGCGGGCATTTGGGGGCCGGTCTGGGGGTGGTTGAGATGACTGTGGCGCTGCATGCGGTCTTCGATGCGCCCAAAGACAAGATTATCTGGGACGTGTCGCACCAGTGTTATCCGCACAAGATTCTGACGGGCCGGCGCGACCGTATCCGCACCCTGCGCACAGAAGGTGGCCTGAGCGGGTTTACCAAACGCTCCGAGAGCCCCTATGATCCTTTTGGTGCCGCCCATTCCAGCACCTCGATTTCTGCCGCGCTTGGCTTTGCCGTCGCCCGCGATCTGGGCGGTGAAGGCGGCGATGCGATTGCGATCATTGGTGATGGCGCGATGTCGGCGGGCATGGCCTATGAGGCAATGAATAACGCGGGCCATCTTGGCAAACGTCTGATCGTAATCCTGAACGATAACGAAATGTCGATTGCGCCCCCCACAGGCGCGATGTCGTCCTACCTGTCGCGCCTTTATGCAGGCGAGCCGTTTCAGGAATTCAAGGCCGCCGCCAAAGGCGCGATATCCTTGCTGCCCGAACCCTTCCGCGAAGGGGCCAAGCGCGCCAAGGATGTGCTCAAGCATATGACCGTGGGCGGGACGCTCTTTGAGGAGCTGGGGTTCTCGTACCTCGGTCCGATTGACGGCCATGACATGGAGCAGCTTTTGTCGGTCTTGCGCACCGTCAAGGCCCGTGCCGATGGCCCGATCCTGATCCATGCGATTACGAAAAAGGGCAAAGGCTATGCTCCTGCCGAGCGCGCGAGCGACAAAGGCCATGCCACGGCCAAGTTCGATGTGATCACCGGTGAGCAGAAGAAAGCGCCGAGCAACGCGCCGTCCTATACATCGGTTTTTGCCGAAAGCCTGCTGAAACATGCCGCCGATGATTCCAAGATCTGCGCCGTGACGGCGGCAATGCCCGATGGGACAGGTTTGAACAAATTCATGGAGCGCTATGCCAGCCGTTGTTTTGATGTGGGTATCGCCGAACAACACGCGGTGACATTTGCAGCAGGCCTTGCAGCCGGCGGGTTGCGCCCGTTTTGTGCGCTTTACTCGACCTTCCTGCAACGCGGATATGATCAGGTGGTCCATGATGTGGCGATCCAGCGTCTGCCGGTGCGTTTTGCCATCGACCGTGCAGGGCTGGTGGGCGCTGACGGGGCGACACATGCGGGCTCGTTTGATGTGGCGTTCCTTGCCAACCTGCCCGGTTTTGTCGTGATGGCAGCCGCGGATGAGGCCGAACTGGTACGCATGGTTGCGACCGCTGCGGCGCATGACGAAGGCCCGATTGCGTTCCGTTTCCCACGTGGTGAAGGCGCGGGCGTCGAGATGCCGGAGAATCCAGAAGTGCTGGAAATCGGCAAGGGCCGGATGATCAGTGAAGGCAGCCGCGTTGCCATTTTGTCGTTCGGAACGCGCTTGCAGGAAGTGATGAAAGCCTGTGAAGCGTTGCAGGCCAAAGGTATCACGCCGACCGTGGCGGACGCACGTTTTGCCAAACCATTGGACCGTGACTTGATCCTGAAACTCGCCGCCGCACATGAGGCGCTGATCACCGTCGAAGAGGGCGCTGTGGGTGGTTTCGGATCACATGTCGCGCAGCTCTTGGCGGATGAGGGGGTGTTCGATCACGGCCTGAAGTTCCGCTCGATGGTGCTGCCCGATACGTTCATTGATCAGGCCAGCCCCAAGGCCATGTATGATGTGGCAGGCATGAACGCTGAACACATCGAGGCGAAGGTGCTGGAAGTGATGGGCGTGGCGACGTTGGAGAAGCGGGCTTAGCTTTGGTCGATGAAATCACCCATTACTGTTCGGCTTCGGTTTTTCTTTCTTTCATTAAGAGCAAACAACTCTGGTTGACTTCGCTTTCCCAATCAAATGACCACTTAGAAGGTCGTTGGCTGCTTCGTCGATGGCTCGACAAATTTGATCCAAGTAATAGGGAACAAGAAGTCAGAAGAGGCGCGGAACTCCTGGTAGAGGATGTTCTTCGAAAAAATGTGGCCTTGGGAACCTGTTTTTCAGAGCAGAGCGATCTCTTGAGCCAGTGGCGAGGCTATGCGCGAGATGGATCGGGGTTTTCGATCACATTCGATAGGAAGGGACTGGAAGAATTTGTGTCCAACTCAAAAAACGATCCCAAGCCTTTGCTCTCAAAGATTATTTACGGCCAGAACGATTGGACGAGAATTAATGAAATGATCCGGTCGCTTTGGGAAGCCTTTGGCGAGGATGCCAAGAAATTCTCAGCTGGTCCAAACGGTACAGGGTCAATGCCATTAGAATTGTCACCAGAGAAATTTGCTCATCAAAGGGCTGCAGCAAGGAATTTATTCACGGTAAAGGATCGGGCGTTTGAAGAGGAAAAGGAATGGCGACTTATGCTATTCGCTCCTTGGCAGGAGATTCCAAATCTGGAGTACAGAGACAGTATCAACGGCGTATCGCCTTTCTTGAAATTTGAGATTCCTACTGAAATCGTCCGATATGTTACGATTGGGCCAACAAATCGGGCTCCTGTGGGAACTATTCAGGCTGCGCTCAAATCAAATGGGATTAAAGCGGGTCTTTCAAAAAGCGAAGCAAGCTACCGAAACTAATACATTCATCTCTTATCATCCAACCGCTTCTCAATCGCCTCCAGTTTCGCCAGCACCTCATCCCGATACGCATCCGTCGCGGCGTTGCCTTCTTCGGCGTGGGCGTCCTGCATCGAGTTCACGATCAGACCGACCAGCAGGTTTACCACTGCGAAAGTCGTCACCATGATGAAGGGCACAAAGAAGGCCCATGCGTAGGGGTAGATTTCCATCACGGGGCGCACGATGCCCATGGACCAGCTTTCCAGCGTCATGATCTGGAACAGCGAATAGCCCGAGCGCCCCAATGTGCCGAACCATTCGGGGAAGGCATCGCCAAAGAGTTTGGTGGCCATGACGGCGGCGATGTAGAACACGATCCCCATCAGCAGGAATACCGATCCCATGCCCGGCAGGGCTGTGACAAAGCCTTCGACCACGCGGCGTAGCGATGGCACCACCGAGATCACGCGCAGGACCCGCAGGATGCGCAGGGCGCGCAAGACCGACAGCCCGCCGTTGCCGGGGACCAGTGACACGCCGACGATGATGAAATCAAAGATGTTCCAGCCGCTGCGGAAGAACTGCAGGCGCTGGGCAAAGAGTTTGGCGCCAAGTTCGGCCACGAAGATCGCAAGACAAATCCGGTCCAGTGCGATGATCAGCGGACCGGCCGCATCCATGATGGATTGCGATGTCTCCATCCCCAGAATGATCGCGTTGAAGATGATCACCGCCACGATAAAATTCCGGACCCATGCGGTGGCAAGCAGATCGGCTGTTTTCTGGCGGAGAGTCATGCGGGGTCCTCTGGTTCAAGCGCCCCTGATATGGGATGTTTGCAACAGTTGAGCAAGGGCATCACGTCACGCTACGTAAGACTGGACGCATATCGGTGCGCCTGCGCATGATTTGCCTAAAAGGTGAGCCTGGAATGTCGTTAAACCCCCGTTTGATCTTTCGCTGGACCGCGTTTTTGCTGGCAGGAGGCTATTGCATCCGGATGCTGGTTTTCGGGGAATGGGACCAGTTTGGAGGGCCGTTCCGGTTCCTGACGGTCTGGGCGCTGTTTTGTTCGTTTTTTGTGTTCAGCCGCATGATGGCGATTGAGGAAGGCCGGAGCGCGCGCCGCTGGGACGGGTTCGTTTGCATGACGGCGGTTATCAACACGATGGTCGTGATGCTGTATTGGCGTCTCTTCTTCGCTGATCCTGCCTCGGTGACCGCTGATGGCGAATTGGCCGCGTGGCATCTGGAACTCTACCTGCACGGGCTTGGACCCGCTTTGCAGGTGTTTGACAGTCTGTTCATCCACCGCAGCTATCGCCGTTTGGGGGCGGGTTTTGCATGGCTTTGTGGTGTGGTGGGGGTTTATCTTTTGTGGGCGGAACTGGTGCTCGAACCGCTCAACACCAGCCCCGCGGGCCGCGTGACGAGCGGCTTGCCCTATCCGTTCCTGAACAATCTGGAACTGTCAGAGCGCCTGATTGTCTACGCGTCCTACTTCACATCCGGTGTTGTCGTCTTGCTGCTTTACGCCGGGATTGCCTGGGCGATCAGGCGCCGATTTCCTGCGCCAGCAAAGCTCTGAGCCCTGATTTGTAGTCGGGGTATAGCAGCTCGACGCCGAGTTCGTCCTTGATCCGGTCGTTCCGCACCTTTTTGCTTTCGGCGTAAAAGCTGCGCGCCATGGGGGACATGTCGGCGTCTTCAAAAGCGACGGCCTCGGGGATGGGCAGCCCCAGCAATTCGGCGGCATAGGCGATCACATCCTGCGGCGGGGCGGGATCATTGTCGCAGACGTTATAGGCCGCACCGGGGTTCGGTTTGGCGATCGAGGCGGCCAGCACGCGCGCGATGTCGGCGACATGGGTGCGGCTAAAGACCTGCCCCTCTTTGATGATCCGGCGCGCGGTGCCGTTGCGCACCTTGGAAAACGGCCCGCGCCCCGGCCCGTAGATGCCCGCAAGGCGGAAGATATGCAGGGGCAGTCCGGGGATGGCGGCCCATGCGGCCTCGGCCTCGACCCGCGCGATACCGCGTTTGGTGGCGGGGGTCAGGGCGGTGTTCTCATCCACCCAATCGCCATGGTGGTCGCCGTAGACGCCGGTGGTGGACAGATAGCCGACCCATGCGAACTGGTCCGCGCGTTTTGCGATTTCATCATGCAGTTCCGCCAGCACAGGATCGCCGGCGTCATCAGGGGCAGCCGAAATCAGCAGGTGGGTCGCGGCATCCAGCGCCGGTGTCATATCGGCACCCGGCCAGATACGCGGCTCAATTCCTTCGTTCATCAGACGGGGCGCTTTGTCTTCGGAGCGTGTGGTGCCGATGATGCGCCAGTCTTGTGGCAGAAGGATGCGGGAAAGGGCGCGGGCGCTATAGCCGTGGCCGAAGGAAAGAAGTGTTTCTGTCATGTACCTGTGGTGCCGGAACCTGCGCTAGGAGGCAAGTGTTTGTGCGGGACGAGAGAGCGGGATGCCTCCGGCGGGGATATTTAGGGGGCCAGTAATAAGGGGAGAGACGGGGTGGGAAGGGTGATTAAGGTTGTCGCTTTAGTCTTTCGCCTTTTTTGTGAACGGTGGCCCGAATTTCATATCCAAATGCTTCATTCGATCCATAGTGATTGTTTCCCCGACGATCAGATGAATATTTCCGACAAGCCTTTGATTAAGTTCTATTTTACACCCGAAAACATCGCTTCCAGAAACTTTTACTGTTGCCTTGATTTGCACGTGTGTTTGATCTTTTCCGATAAACTTTAGATCAACATTGCCAGTTCCTTTGTTGATCACTTCGTCAACCTCGGTTGCGCTTGGAATGTCGCCCAAACCCAAGCTAGATACCGACACCCTATCTTGACCTTCAATTTCTGCGCTGATCCCGACTTTTCGCGCTGGGGATTGACCGCTGTTCTTGATGAAAACGCCAAACTGCCAGCGAACGTCATCTTGACTGATATGCGCAACGGTAAGTGTAACTCTTGTGATCGAAAGGTAAGCCCTTACCTGTGCTTCCCCAATGCGTTGGGTAACATGACTGTTTTCTTGAGCGGCGATAGTAGTTGCCTTTGCCTCGGTGAGCATACCGTCAGCAGAGTCAGCAGCACGGCGCGTATGGTGAAGGGTTCTGACAATCGCCAACAGTGCAAAGAAAGTAAGCAATACGGTCGCAGTGGTAGCGTAGAACATCCACTTAGCCCACTTTGCCATAGCTTCTTGGGCATCAAGATCGCGGCTCTCACGCTCCTGTCGGGCCTCGGCTTCTATCTGATTTTTCTCGGCTACCAGATTGGAGATTGCTGCTTCGATGTCTTTGAGCGCGGGCGTAAGGTCTATGGTCCGATCATCTTGGCGGTCGCGGGCATCATTGCTGTCGGAAGCGCTTTCTTCTTGCCTTGGCTGATCTTCGGCAGTCGCTTGGGCCAAAGTGTATTCGGCTGGCAACGCTAGTCCAAATGCAATTGCGATGATCCAATCGCGCCTAGACATCGCAGCAAGAACGCCGCTGAGAACTTTCGTCTGGATATCTTGTTGGCAACGTTCATCTCTTTTTCGCTGATTCCTACCCCGTCCAGCTTTTCAACAATTTGGGGTTAAGTCACCCCTCTTCGGTTCAGCTTAATATTGAGTTGCCTTCCATTTTTGCGTCAACGTCACTAGCCAAATCTCAGCCTTGTCTCGGACGAGAGGGTGGGATGCCTCCGGCGGGGATATTTAGCGGGCCAGTAATAAGGGGGCTAGGTGGCGTAGTCGGCCTGTTCGGCGTCGAGTACGGCGCGGAGTTCGGCGAGGTGCCGGATGTCCTGTTCGGGGTAGGATTCGAGTTCTTGTGCTGTTTTCTCGGCGATGTCATCGGGCAGGACGCGGAGGGGCTGGCCGGTTTGCAGGGCGCGGATATAGGTTTCGGCGGCGCGTTCGAAATAATACATCCGGTTGAAGGTTTCCGCCACGGTCGCACCGATCACGAGCACACCGTGATTGCCCATGATCATTACCTTTTGTTTGGGGTCGGAAAAGAGGGCTGCACAGCGCGCGCCTTCACTTTCAAACGCCAGCCCGCCATAGCCGTCGTCGATCACGTAGCGGTTGAAGAACGTGCAGCAGTTCTGGTCGATGGGTGGCAGGCGGCTGTCCTTGAGAGACGCCAGAACCGTGGCGAAGATGGAATGCACATGCATCGCGCAGCGCGCGTGGGGCACCAGACGGTGGATGCCCCCGTGCAGCCCCCATGCGGTAGGATCAGGTGCGTTCGGACCGGTCAGCGTGTCGGGATCATTGGCGTCAACCACGATCAGATCACTGGCCTTGATCCGGCTGAAATGCATCTGGTTGGGGTTCATCAGGAACCGCGTGCCATCATCGTTGATCGCGAGGCTGAAGTGGTTGGCCACGCCCTCATGCATGTTCAGCCGTGCTGTCCAGCGAAAGGCCGCGGCCATATCGACCCGCTCTTGCCAGTGCGTCATATTTTGTGGATGGCTGTTCATCACCGCTCCTTGGATTTCATCGGGCTGCGGGTTAATGATGCGCCAACATATGCCCTAAAGGAAGTCTGATCATGACATTCAAGCCAGCCAAGTGGCCTCGCAAATTGCGGTCTCAGGAATGGTTCGGAGGATCGTCGAAAGATGCGATCTATCACCGGTCCTGGATGAAGAATCAGGGCTTGCCTGCGGATTTGCTGGATGGCCGTCCTGTGGTCGGTATCTGCAACACATGGTCTGAACTGACCCCATGCAACGCGCATTTGCGCGATCTGGCCGAAAAGGTGAAATTCGGGATTTACGAGGCAGGTGGTTTTCCGGTGGAATTCCCCGTGTTCTCGCCTGCCGAGAGCAGCCTGCGTCCCACCGCCATGATGTATCGCAACCTCTGTGCGATGGACGTGGAAGAGGCGATCCGCGGCATGTCGATGGACGGTGTTGTGTTGCTTGCGGGCTGTGACAAAACCACGCCTGCCTTGTTGATGGGGGCCGCGTCGGTGGATCTGCCTGCGATCGTTGTGTCGGGTGGCCCGATGTTGAACGGCATGTTCCGTGGTGAACGTGTGGGCTCTGGTACACATTTGTGGAAATTCTCCGAGGCGGTGCGTGCGGGTGAAATGACGGCTGAGGAATTCGTCGAGGCCGAAGCGTCGATGTCCCGCTCACCGGGGTCCTGCAACACAATGGGCACGGCAAGTACGATGGCGTCGATGGCCGAGGCGCTGGGCATGGCGCTATCCGGCAATGCCGCGATCCCTGCGGTGGATAGCCGCCGCCGTGTGATGGCGCATCTGACGGGGCGGCGCATTGTGGATATGGTCAAGGATGATCTGAAACCGTCCGATGTGATGACCAAGCAGGCCTTTGAAAATGCGATCCGGACCAATGCCGCGATTGGCGGGTCCACCAATGCGGTGATCCACCTGCTGGCCATGGCGGGCCGCACCAAAGGCGTTGATCTGACCCTTGATGACTGGGACCGGTTGGGCCGCGATGTGCCCACGATTGTGAACCTGATGCCCTCGGGCAAATACCTGATGGAAGAGTTCTTCTATGCCGGTGGTCTGCCTGTCGTGATCAAGCGATTGGGCGAGGCAGGGCTGTTGCATAAAGACGCGCTGACCGTATCCGGCGGGTCGATGTGGGATGAGGTCAAACACGTCAAGAACTGGAATGAGGATGTAATCCTGCCAGTGGAAAAGGCGCTCACGCAATCGGGCGGTATCGCCGTGTTGCGCGGCAATCTGGCGCCGGGTGGGGCGGTCTTGAAACCCTCAGCAGCCATGCCGGAATTGATGCAACACCGTGGCCGTGCTGTCGTGTTCGAGGATATCGACGACTATAAAGCACGCATCAACGACGATGATCTTGATATTGACGAAACCTGCGTGATGGTTCTGAAAAACTGCGGTCCGCGCGGTTATCCGGGCATGGCAGAGGTGGGTAATATGGGCCTGCCGCCAAAGATACTGAAGAAAGGGATCACCGATATGGTGCGGATTTCGGACGCGCGCATGTCGGGTACGGCCTTTGGCACCGTCGTGCTGCATACGTCGCCCGAGGCGGCTGTCGGTGGCCCGCTCGCCGTGGTGCAGTCGGGTGATATGATTGAGTTGGACGTCGCAGGGCGGCGTTTGCATCTGGATATTTCCGATGACGAACTGGCCGCGCGATTGGCGAAATGGACTGCCGAGAAATCCGGTGCGAACCCGCGGCCGGAAAGCGGCTATGCGATGCTTTACCATGATCGCGTCATGGGGGCCGATACGGGGGCCGATTTTGATTTCCTCGTCGGGCATCGCGGCAATGCTGTCGGCAAAGAGGCGCATTGATGACAGCCATTTGTCTGGTCGGGATCGGCAAAATTGCTGTCGATCAACATGTGCCCGCGATAGGCGGGAGCGCCGATTGGGAACTCGCCGCGACGGTCAGCCGGGCTGGCAGTGTTGATGGCGTGCAATCCTTCACGGATTTTGATCAGATGCTCTCCGAGCGGCCCGATATCCCCGTGATTTCGCTCTGCCTGCCGCCAGTGCCGCGCTATGATTACGCGGCCAAGGCAATCGCAGCGGGCAGGCATGTGATGCTGGAAAAACCCCCGGGTGCGACCTTGGCCGAGGTATATGCGCTGGCCGACATGGCCCATGCGGCGGGGGTATCGCTTTATACCACATGGCACAGCCGGATGGCGAAAGGCGTGGCGCCCGCCAAGGCATGGCTTGCGGATAAAACCGTGACCGGCGTTCATATCTGCTGGAAAGAGGACGTGCGGCGCTGGCATCCGGGGCAGGACTGGGTCTTTGCGCCCGGCGGCATGGGGGTGTTTGATCCGGGCAGTAATGCGCTGTCAATCATCACGGAAATCCTGCCGATGCCGATCCACTTGCGGTCGGCTGAACTGTTTTTCCCCGAGAACCGCGACACGCCGATTGCGGCGCATATGCAATGGACACAAAATGTGACGGGTGATTTTGACTGGCGTCAGGAGGGCCCGCAAAGCTGGGACATTACGGTGGAAACGACCACCGGCACGCTCTCACTCCATGATGGGGGTGCGCGGCTGTTGATTGATGGCAATGAGGTCGCGGCGGGGGCAGATCGTGAGTATCCCGCGCTCTATGACCGGATGGCGGAATTGGTCAAAACAAATGCATCCGAGGTGGATTTGTCACCGATGCTGCATGTGGCGGATGCGCTGACACTTGGCAAACGCAATGTGGTCGCAGCTTTCCACTTTTAGCGTAACCTTATGATTTTCCATGTCTAATCAAACTTCCGCCGGAGGCATCCTGCCCGTGCGAAAGGCGTCGGCGTCTGTTTTCATAAACTGCCAAAAATTTACCATTTGATAAAAAATAAAACTGTGGCAGGCTGCTGGTGAGAAGCCAGATCAGGATTGCACCATGTCCAGCCCCATGACCCCCGGAATTGTCGCCGCGCGTCTGCCCGCCGAAATACTTGACGAGAACTTTGGCGATCTACATGCGCCCTTTACGCCCCATGAGGCGGCGGTTGCTGCGGATCGTTGTTATTTCTGTCATGACGCCCCGTGCGTGACGGCCTGCCCGACCGATATTGATATCCCGCTTTTCATCCGCCAGATCAGCACTGGAACGCCAGAAGCGGCGGGTAAGACCATTTTTGACCAGAATATTCTCGGTGGCATGTGTGCCCGCGTCTGTCCGACCGAAGACCTTTGCGAACAGGCCTGCGTGCGTGAAATGGCCGAGGGCAAGCCGGTCGAGATCGGGCGCCTGCAGCGTCATGCCACCGATACGCTGATGGCGAAACAGCGCCATCCTTATGATCGTGCGCCCGAAACTGGCAAGAAGGTAGCGGTCGTTGGCGCGGGGCCTGCGGGTCTGGCCTGTGCGCACCGCTTGGCGATGCATGGTCACGACGTGACCATCTATGATGCCGAGGCCAAGGCAGGCGGCCTGAACGAATTCGGGATTGCCGCCTATAAATCCACCGATGATTTCGCGGCGCGCGAGGTAGATTGGCTCTTGGGGATCGGCGGGATCACTGTGCAAACGGGGGTGCGCCTGGGTGAAGGTATTTCCCTTGGCGGACTGACCGAGAGCTATGACGCTGTTTTCCTTGGCGTCGGCCTTGGCGGTGTGAATGCGCTGGGCAGTGACGGTGAGGACAAGGACGGTGTCCGCGATGCTGTCGACTTCATCAAAGAACTGCGTCAGGCCAGTGATCTGGCGGCCCTGCCTGTTGGCCGCGATGTGGTGGTGATCGGGGGCGGGATGACCGCTGTCGATGCCGCCGTGCAATCAAAACTGTTGGGCGCGCAGAATGTCACGATTGCCTACAGGCGCGGGCGCGAGGCGATGAGCGCCAGCACCTATGAACAGGATCTAGCCGCGTCAAAAGGGGTGCGGCTGATGTTCAACGCCCAGCCTGTTGCGATCCACGGCAACGGTGCGGTGCGCGAGATCGAACTGGAATACACCACCGACGATGGCAGCGGATTGAAAGGCACCGGCGAGACTGTGCGCCTGCCCGCCGATCAGGTGTTCAAGGCCATTGGCCAGACCCTGACGACTGACGGTGGTCTGGCACTGGCAGGGCGCAAGATTGCTGTGACAGGTGCGGGCCGGACGAGCCAGACAGGTGTCTGGGCCGGTGGGGATTGCGCGACTGGCGGTGACGACCTGACGGTCACGGCTGTCGCAGAAGGCCGCGATGCGGCGATGGATATTCATGCAACCTTGATGGGGAGCAACTAAAATGGCTGATCTGACAACAAACTTTCTGGGCATCAAAAGCCCCAATCCGTTCTGGCTGGCCTCGGCCCCGCCAACAGACAAGGAATACAACGTCCGCCGCGCGTTCGAGGCGGGCTGGGGCGGTGTCGTCTGGAAAACGCTGGGCTCCGAAGGGCCGCCCGTCGTCAACGTCAATGGCCCGCGCTATGGTGCGATCTATGGCGCAGACCGGCGGTTGTTGGGGTTGAACAATATCGAGCTGATCACGGATCGCCCGTTGGAAGTGAACCTTGAAGAAATCACCCGCGTAAAGGCCGATTATCCGGATCGCGCAATGATCGTATCGATCATGGTGCCCTGTGAAGAACAGGCATGGAAAGACATTCTCCCCCGCGTGGCAGCCACTGGTGCAGATGGTATCGAGCTGAACTTTGGCTGTCCGCACGGGATGAGCGAACGGGGTATGGGTGCTGCTGTCGGGCAGGTGCCGGAGTACATCGAAATGGTCACGCGCTGGTGCAAGCAGTATTATGACAAACCGGTGATCGTGAAACTGACGCCGAATATCACGGACGTGCGCAAACCTGCGGCGGCGGCGATGCGCGGTGGGGCCGATGCGGTCAGCCTGATCAATACAATCAACTCGATCACGTCGGTGAACCTCGACACGATGTCGCCCGAACCGTCAATTGACGGCAAAGGATCACACGGCGGCTATTGTGGCCCTGCGGTGAAACCGATTGCCATGTCGATGGTGTCGGAAATTGCGCGCAATCCTGAAACGCATGGTTTGCCCATCAGTGGCATTGGCGGTGTGACCACATGGCGCGATGCGGCTGAATTTATCAGCCTTGGCTGTGGCAATGTGCAGGTGTGTACGGCGGCGATGACCTATGGTTTCAAGATCGTGCAGGAAATGATCAGCGGCCTGTCCCAGTGGATGGATGAGAAGGGCTATACCTCCGTCGAAGAGGTTGTCGGGCGTGCCGTGCCGAACGTGACCGATTGGCAGTATCTGAACCTGAATTACGTGGCCAAGGCCAAGATCAATCAGGACGATTGCATCAAATGCGGGCGCTGTTATGCGGCCTGCGAAGACACCAGTCACCAAGCGATTGCCATGTCCGACGATCGCACGTTCAGTGTGATTGATGCGGAATGCGTGGCTTGTAACCTATGCGTCGATGTCTGCCCGGTTGAGAACTGCATCACGATGGAGGCAATGCAGCCGGGTGAGGTTGATCCGCGCACTGGTAAAGTTGTCGAGAAAGATTATGCGAACTGGACGACGCACCCCAACAATCCGGGTGCTGTCGCGGCGGAATAGGGAACCAGTGCCGTCATCTGCGTGTTGACCCTGCAAAGGAGACACGAAAATGACCAAAGATCATGGCCCTTCGATCAAGGATGACGAAACATATGAAGCGCTGCGCGAAGATGGCGCTTCCAAGGAAAAGGCGGCAAGGATCGCGAACGCACAAGCAAACGATGACCAGTCGCCTTCGGAAAAAGGGGGCAAACAGCCACCCTACGAAGACTGGACACGTGATGCGCTATATGAGCGGGCGCAGGAATTGGACATTGAGGGGCGCAGCGATATGCAGAAAAGTGAACTGATCGCCGCGTTGCGCAATCGCTGAAAACCAAAAAGGCCGCCCGAATGGGGCGGCCTTTCTGCTGATTTACCAGCCATCTTCTGTGATGATGTTCTTGTCATCGACCCCCATGGTCTTCAGCGCATCCCGCACATCGTCGACCATCGCACCCGGTCCGCAGATGTAGAAAGGTTGGTCTGTCTCACCGACCAGTTCCTGCAGCAGTGATTTGTCGATCCGGCCCGAGCGGAGATCAGACTGCTCTGTTTTGCTGACAACAAAGGTCTCGGCAACATTGGGCATGGATTGCCACATGTCCCTAAGAATGATGTCGTCTTCGGATTTATTGGCAAAGATCAACTGCGCCTGTGCCTCGCCTTCCTGCTGCTGTTTGCGCAGGATCGAAATGAACGGTGTGATGCCCGCGCCACCGGCAATGAAAACACCCGGCCCGTGATCGGTGATTGCCCCAAAGGGTGGTGTGGCGCTGACCTGATCGGTCATGCCAAGGTTTGGGATTTCGGCGGTCACACCGTCATGGTCAGGATAGGATTTGATGACAAACTCAAGATGTTTGTCGTTTGGGCGCGACGTCATCGTAAAGGGGCGACCCTCATCCCTGAGACCGTCCTTTTGGATAGAAAGCTCCGTCGCCTGACCCGCCTCAAAGTCGAAACCTTCAGGGCGGTTGAAGGTGAGTCTGTAGGTGTCATGGGTAAGAGGTTCGATCTCTTGCAACGTCAGTGTGTAGGTCATGTGTGATCCTTTCTTTGCAGATCGAACGCATGAACCGCGGTTATGGTTCCACTTTCAGCATGCGTTGAAAAAGGTGATCCAGATGCGTGGCGGCATCCGGGAAAGGATCGCGTTCTCCCAAAACCGCACGCACTTGCACGTCGAAATCGGCGTAGTGCTGTGTCAGCGCCCAAATCGAGAAGATCAGATGATGCGGGTCTATTGCGGCGATTTTCCCCTCATCGGCCCACGCTTTGATGATTTCAGCCTTTTGATCCACGAGCCTTTTGAGGTCGGTCTTCAGAATCTCTTCGATCCGTGGTGCACCTTGTAAAATCTCGTTCGCAAACAGGCGGCTTTCGCGGGGGAAATCGCGGCTCATCGCCAGTTTGCGCTGGGCATAGCCCATGATTTCGGTGATTGGATCACCCGATCCGTCAAGTGCCTTGAGAGGGTCCAGCCATGTCTCAAGCAGACGTTCCAGTAGCGCTGAGTGAATGGCCTCTTTGGAAGGGAAGTAGTAAAGCAGGTTCGGTTTTGACAGGCCCGCCGCATCGGCGATCTGATCCAGCGTTGCCCCCCGAAACCCGTATTGCGAAAAAATATCGAGACCAGCAGAGAGGATCGTCGCGCGATTACGCTGCTGGATACGGGTGGGGGCTTTGGTCATGCCGATCCTTTGCTCAAAATTCAGGCGAAGCCGGGCCGGAATTGCCCAATTTTGCCTGTGATGGGTGCATCTGCCAGTATTTAGCGCAGAGAACTTGACTGATGTAGTCTCTCTGTTAGCGTTATTTTGACCAGTTGGTCAAACCAGAAGAGAGGAGCCTTCATGCCAGCCCCCGGAGAGAACCTGCGCATTAACGGTGAGCGGCTGTGGGACAGCCTGATGGAAATGGCCAAGATCGGCCCCGGTATCGCGGGCGGGAACAACCGCCAGACCCTGACCGATGAGGATAGCGAAGGCCGCCACCTTTTCCAGAGCTGGTGCGAGGCTGCGGGTTGCACCATGGGCGTCGATGAGATCGGCAATATGTTCGCGCGACGCGAGGGGACAGACCCCGATGCGCTACCGGTCTATGTGGGCTCGCATCTGGATACCCAGCCCACGGGTGGGAAATATGATGGCGTTTTGGGTGTACTCGGTGGCCTTGAGGTGATCCGCACGCTGAATGACCTTGATATCAAGACCAAACACCCGATTGTCGTAACAAACTGGACTAATGAGGAGGGCACCCGTTACGCCCCTGCCATGCTGGCCTCGGGTGTTTTTGCGGGCAAGCATGCGCTGGACTGGGCCAATGACCGTGTCGATGCCGATGGCAAACGGTTCGGCGATGAGCTGGAGCGGATCGGCTGGAAGGGCACCGAAAAGGTCGGTGATCGCAAGATGCATGCGTTCTTCGAGCTACATATCGAACAAGGGCCGATTTTGGAGGCCGAAGGCAAGGATATTGGCGTCGTGACCCACGGTCAGGGTCTGCGCTGGATCCAATGCACCGTTACCGGCAAGGAAAGCCATACCGGATCAACGCCGATGCACATGCGCAAGAATGCGGGGCGCGGTTTGGCGCTGATCACCGAACTGGTGCATGAAATCGCGATGAAGAACCAGCCCAATGCGGTGGGTGCGATTGGACATATCGACGTCTATCCCAACAGCCGAAATATCATCCCCGGCAAGGTGGTCTTTACTGTCGATATGCGGACGCATCTACTGGATAAGCTGAACGGTATGGTGGCCGAACTGATGGAGCGTGCGCCAAAGATTTGCGAAGAGATCGGCGTGACATTCGAGGCCGAGATCGTCGGCCAGTTCGACCCGCCCGCTTTCGATGAGGGCTGTGTGAAAGCCGTGCGTGATGCGGCCGAGCGGCTGGGGTATAGCCACATGGATATCGTCTCGGGTGCCGGGCATGATGCCTGCTGGATCAATGATATCTACCCGACGGCAATGGTGATGTGCCCTTGCGTCGACGGGCTCAGCCATAACGAGGCGGAAGAGATTTCACCGGCATGGGCGGCGGCGGGGACGGATGTGCTGTTTCACGCGGTGGTCGAGACGGCGGAGATTGTCGGGTGACGTCAGCTTTCTTCCGTCACTTCATTTATTTTGCGCCAGCTTTTGCACTGATTTCGATCGCAATTGACTTTGTTTTCGGTCCGACATGGCCGCCAGAGTTTCGCGAGATCGCCATTTCGGCTGTCACTGCGGGCCTCGTCTACGCCACATTGAGGATGTTTTGGGGCGGACTCAAAAAAGAAAAGGGGGAACAAGATGACCAAAGTAATTAAGAACGGCACCATCGTCACCGCGGATTTGACCTATAAGGCAGACGTGTTGATCGATGGTGGCAAGATCATCGAGATTGGCCCAAACCTGAAGGGCGACGAGGAACTGGACGCGACCGGATGCTACGTCATGCCGGGCGGGATTGATCCGCATACCCATTTGGAAATGCCTTTCATGGGCACCTATTCGACCGATGATTTCGAAAGCGGAACGCGCGCGGCGCTGTCTGGCGGCACGACAATGGTTGTCGATTTTGCGCTGCCTGCCCCCGGTCAGGGCCTGCATGATGCC
This sequence comes from Yoonia rosea, assembly GCF_900156505.1. Lineage (NCBI taxonomy): Bacteria > Pseudomonadati > Pseudomonadota > Alphaproteobacteria > Rhodobacterales > Paracoccaceae > Yoonia > Yoonia rosea. The sequence goes on from NZ_FTPR01000002.1 coordinate 515,616, forward strand.
TTGCAGATGTGGGACAATAAATCCGGCCGTGCGAACTGCGATTATTCCTTCCACATGGCCGTCACATGGTGGGGCGAGCAGGTATTCAACGAGATGGAAAGCGTGGTCAAGGACCGCGGCATCAACACCTTCAAGCACTTCATGGCCTACAAAGGCGCGCTGATGGTCAATGATGACGAGATGTATGCATCCTTCTCGCGTCTTGCCTCGCTGGGGGCCATTGCGATGGTGCACGCAGAGAATGGTGATGTGGTGGCCGAACTCTCTGCCAAACTGCTGGCCGAGGGCAACACCGGACCCGAGGCTCACGCCTATTCCCGCCCGCCGCAGGTGGAAGGCGAGGCCGCGAACCGTGCCATCATGATTGCGGATATGACTGGTGTGCCGCTCTATATCGTGCATGTGTCCTGCGAAGAGGCGCATGAGGCGATCCGCCGTGCCCGCATGCAGGGTAAACGCGTCTGGGGTGAACCGCTGATCCAGCATCTGACGCTGGATGAGAGTGAGTATTTCAACAAAGACTGGGATCACGCCGCGCGCCGCGTCATGTCACCGCCGTTCCGCAACAAGCAGCATCAGGATAGTCTCTGGGCCGGATTGCAGTCAGGATCTTTGAGCGTTGTGGCCACCGACCACTGCGCCTTTACTACCGAACAGAAACGCTATGGCGTTGGTGACTTCACGAAGATTCCGAATGGCACAGGCGGGCTTGAGGACCGGATGCCGATGCTCTGGACGCATGGTGTGGCCACGGGCCGTTTGACGATGAACGAGTTTGTCGCCGTGACCTCGACCAATATCGCGAAGGTGCTGAATTGCTATCCGCGCAAGGGGGCCGTTCTGGTGGGGGCCGACGCCGATCTGGTGGTCTGGGATCCCGAGAAATCCAAGACGATCACGGCGGGGGCGCAGCAGTCGGCCATCGACTATAACGTATTCGAGGGCAAAGAGGTGAAGGGCCTGCCGCGCTTTACCCTGACGCGCGGGCATGTAGCGATCCATGATGGCGAAGTGCGCACGCAGGAAGGCCACGGTAAATTTGTGAAGCGCGAGCCGAATACGCCGACGAACAAGGCGCTGAGCAAATGGAAAGAGCTGACCGCGCCGCGGCCGGTGGAGCGGACGGGTATTCCGGCGACGGGGGTTTGAATGGATCATCATTCTGACCGTGTCGCGCGGGACAGGCCGGTAGCGCCGTTTGCGATCATTGCGGTACTGGTCGCGGTCGCGTTCATGTACGCCGACGGGTTTTTATCCGCGGCTTTGGTCCTCGTTGCCTTCGGAACGGGGTATTTGCCGTGGGGACGAAAAGCTTTTCCTGCGGCCGCGGATGCCAGACTGTCGCCGATCAGCAAAAGAAAGCAGAGACGCATGGGGCGCGACGCATTGCGCCAGATGTCTGATCCGGACATCGCGCGCCTGTTGGCCATCGTTCAAGGCGGGCGCAAGTTGGAGGCAGTCAAAGAGATGCGTGATATTGGCGGCTTTGAGTTGCGACAGGCCAAAGAGGCGATCGACCTACTTCAGGATTTTGGACAAGACTGGCGTCATGGACCGGATCCAGATTGGCAGCAATGAAAGACAAATCGACTGTGCTAGACAATGTAGTTTTCGCCCGGGAACTGGATCTGACCTTTCAGACCAATGATGGCCCGGTCCATGCGCTCAAGAACGTGAATCTTGATATCGCGAAAGGTGATTTCGTCAGTTTCATCGGCCCGTCTGGCTGTGGCAAGACGACATTCCTGCGTTGTATTGCGGGGCTTGAGCAGCCGACTGGTGGGGAGATATCCGTCAACGGCATGACACCGGATGAGGCGCGCATGGCGCGGGCCTATGGCTATGTGTTTCAGGCGGCTGGGCTTTACCCGTGGCGCACGATTGGTGGCAATATCAAGCTGCCGCTTGAGATCATGGGGTTCGCCAAAGCGGAACAGGCTGAACGGGTGGCGCGGGTGCTGGAGCTGGTTGATCTGGCGGGGTTCGAGAAGAAGTTTCCATGGCAATTGTCGGGGGGGATGCAGCAGCGCGCCTCGATCGCGCGGGCGCTGGCCTTTGATGCGGATATCCTGTTGATGGACGAACCCTTTGGCGCATTGGATGAGATCGTGCGCGATCACCTGAACGAGCAGCTGTTGCAGCTTTGGGCGCGCACCGAAAAGACGATCGGCTTTGTGACCCACTCGATCCCCGAGGCGGTGTATCTGTCGACCAAGATTGTGGTCATGTCGCCGCGTCCGGGACGGATTACCGATGTGATCGAAAGCCCGCTGCCCAAAGAGCGGCCTTTGGATATTCGCGATAGTGCGGAGTTTATCGCGATTGCGCACAGGGTGCGTGACGGGCTGAGGGCAGGCCATGACGATGTGTAGGACCCTCCGGGGGGAGTATTTTTGGCAAGATGATGAGGTGGGCAGGTGAAGTCTGTTCTGCCAGTTCTGACCGTAATCGGGGCGATCCTGTTGTTCTGGATCGTGTCCGTTGTGCCGATGAATATGCATCTGACGGCGGATCTGGCACAGCGGCAGGATATTGTGGTTACACCTGATACGCCTGTGGCGCGGCAGGAGTATTCGGGGATCGGGCTGGCACTGCGCAACCCGCAATTATTTGGCATGACATACACGTTGGACCGTCCGCGTTTGCCCTCGCCCCATCAGGTTGTGGTGGAGATGTGGAATACGATTGCCTTGCAGAACATCACATCGCGGCGGTCACTGGTCTTTCATGGCTGGGTGACATTGTCGGCTACGCTGCTTGGGTTTGTGATCGGGACGGGCCTAGGTGTTCTTTTGGCTGTGGGGATCGTGTATAACCGTGCGATGGATATGAGCGTGATGCCCTGGGCCATTGCCAGCCAGACCATTCCTATTCTGGCCCTTGCGCCGATGATTATTGTGATGATGGGCGCGATCGGCATTCAGGGGCTGTTTCCGAAGGCGGTGATCAGCGCCTATCTGAGTTTCTTTCCTGTCGTCGTGGGCATGGTGAAGGGGCTGCGCAGCCCTGACGGTATGCAGCTTGATCTACTGCGCACCTATTCCGCCAGCCCCGCGCAGGGGTTCTGGAAGCTGCGTTTGCCGGCCTCGGTGCCCTATCTGTTTGCCTCGCTCAAGATCGGCATTTCGGCGTCACTGGTGGGTGCCATTGTGGCCGAATTGCCCACGGGTGCGCGTGCGGGTTTTGGCGCGCGGATGTTGGTGGGGGATCAATACGGGCAGCCGCTGGTCACTTGGGCTGCGCTTTTCGCCGCGGCGTTGACAGCGGCAGCATTGGTGGGGTTTTTCAGCCTGGTTGAACGCTGGACCTTGCGCCGGATGGGGATGCAGGCGGTATGACGGGGACAGCGATTATCAGCGCTTTGGCGCTCTGGGCTGCGGGATGGTTTATCAACGCGCGGTTGGCGAATGGTGCTGCGGCAAAAACCCGTCTGGTCAAGTTACTGGTGCCTGCGATTTTTGGTCTGACACTGCTGATCATGTGGGAGCTTCTGGTGCGCCTGTTAGAGGTCAGCCCGATTATCCTGCCGCCTCCAACGATGATTGCGGAACGGTTTGCAAATGAACTCCCGACGCTCTGGGCAGATTTTGTCCAGACGATCATCAAAGGGGCCATGACGGGGTACGTCATCGGAATGCTGGCGGCCTTTGGCGTGGCAGTCCTAGCAGACCGCTCGGATTTTCTGACACGGGGTATTCTGCCAGTAGGTGGCTTTATGGCGGCCTTGCCGATTGTCGGAATTGCGCCGATTTTCGTCCGTTGGCTGGGGAGCGACTGGCAGTCCAAGGCGGCTGTGGTGGCCGTCATGGTGTTCTTCCCGATCCTTGTGAATACCGTGGCCGGACTACGTGACACAACAGCGATGCAGCGCGATCTGATGCGCACCTATGGCGCGGGCTATTGGCCGACGCTGTTCAAATTGCGCCTGCCTGCGGCGATGCCGTTCATCTTTAACGGGCTTAAAATTGCGACGACTCTGGCGCTGATCGGGGCGATTGTTGCTGAATTTTTCGGCTCCCCTACGGTGGGTATGGGTTTTCGCATATCGACCTCGGTGGGGCGTCTTGCGCTTGATATGGTCTGGGCCGAGATTGTCGTTGCCGCACTGGCCGGAAGTACTCTTTACGGATTGATGGCATGGATTGAGGGGCGGGTGACCTTTTGGCACCCATCGCAACGCAAATAATGAATTGAGCCCCGCAAAGAGGGCATAACAACTGACTAGGAGGTCAAAATGAAAAAGATGATGATGGCAGCGGCGATGGCCGCTGGATTGGGTGGCATGGCCCATGCGGATGCCCACGCCAATGATGTGACACTGCAGTTGCAGTGGGTCACGCAGGCACAGTTTGCGGGATACTATGTGGCGCTCGATCAGGGGTTCTATGAAGAAGAGGGGCTGAATGTAACCATCCTGCCCGGCGGTCCCGATATCGCGCCGCCACAGGTGCTGGCCGGCGGTGGTGCCGATGTGATGTTGAACTGGATGCCATCCGCGCTGGCCGCGCGTGAACGCGGCCTGCCGGTTGTGAATATCGCGCAGCCGTTCAAGACATCGGGTCTGATGCTGACATGCTGGAAAGACACCGGCATCGAAACGGTCGAGGATTTCCGCGGCAAGACGATTGGCGTGTGGTTCTTTGGCAATGAATACCCGTTCCTAAGCTGGATGAGCCAGGCCGGTATCCCCACCGATGGTGGCGATGAGGGCGTGACAGTCCTGCGGCAGGGTTTCAACGTTGACCCGCTTTTGAACCGTGAGGCGGATTGTATTTCGACCATGACCTATAACGAATACGGTCAGGTGCTCGATGCAGGTGTGTCCGAAGATGAGCTGGTGACATTCATGTATGAGGACCAAGGGGTCGCCACGCTTGAGGACGGCATCTATGCGCTGGAAGAGAACCTCGAAGATCCGGTCTTTGTCGACAAGATGGTGCGCTTTGTCCGCGCTTCGATGAAGGGGTGGAAATGGGCCGAGGAAAACCCGGTTGAGGCCGCAGGTATCGTTCTGGATAACGACGAAACCGGCGCACAATCCGAGGCGGCACAAATTCGCATGATGGGCGAAATTGCCAAGCTGACCGCAGGGTCCAACGGCGCGCTTGATCCGGCGGATTTCCAGCGCACGGTTGATACGCTTTTGGCAGGTGGTTCTGATCCGGTGATTTCTGCACAGCCTGAAGGCGCGTGGACCAGTGCGATTACAGATGCTGCCTTGAACTAAGCGTACGCTGTCCCGGTATTGATCCGGGAGATTGCGATAATGAAAGGCTCCGTGCGGTGCACGGGGCCTTTTTCTATTCGTTTTACAGCACAGAACTGTGGGTTACGCCCACCCTACGCAGGGTAATCTGGACGCGAAGCAGCCACTTCCCATCTGTGCACCCTGACCACATCCCCTCGCGTTACCTGTGCCCCTTTCACGCGAACTTGAAGTGCGGGACAATCCGGCGCGTTCGGATTGTGTGTTTGATGTGCTATGTTCTTGGCATGATTTGCTGACGGGAGACCTGTTATGACCAAAGGATTGATTACGCGTCGCCATGCGGTGGCTCTTGGTACGGCTGCGTTTGTCGCCCCCGCCACAGGGCTCTTGTCACCAGCACAGGCTGCCGGCCTTGCCCCGACCCCCACCATGCGGGGTGGCGCGAACAACTATCGTCCGAAGGCCCCAATTGTGGACCGTATCGGCGGCGGTGGTTTCTGGATGGCAGGGACCGTCAGGCGCACTGGCGATGGGGCGCCGTTGGCGGGCCAGCGCATTCAGGTGTGGGCACATACCACCGAAGGCCACGAGCGTGATGCGCATAGCCATGGCGCGACCCTGACGGATGCAGATGGTGTATTCCGCCTCGAGATGCCCCAGATCGTGCCTGCTTTTGGTCAGGCGCACGGGCATCTGGCCTACGACAGCGGCGAATTCAAAACGGTGTTCCTGCGTCCTGTGATGGCAAGCCCCAACGATACAACGCTGCACGTGGATTTCGTGCTGGAACCTGCCTAGGTTGCTGCGCGCCGCGTTGATTTGGGGGGTGCTGGTGTTGGTCCTCTTTGCGCCCGTCTTCGCCGCAGCAAGCAGCCCGCTTTTGCAGTGGCGTGACCCTGTCTACATTTTTGCAGGTCTTGCCGGTGTCGTCGGTATGGCGATGATGCTGGTACAACCTTTGCTGGCGATCGGCGTGCTCCCGGGGGTGTCTGTGCCGGCGTCCCGTCGTCTTCACCGCGCTGTTGGTGTGGGCCTTGTGCTCGCTATTCTGGGCCATGTCATCGGGCTTTGGATCACGAGCCCGCCTGATGTGATTGATGTTCTCCTGCTCCGCTCGCCCACGCCTTTTGCGATCTGGGGTGTTTTGGCGATGTGGGCTGTTTTTGTTGCGGGCCTGTTGGCGGTTCTGCGACCGCGTTTGCCGCTACGGGCTTGGCGTTGGGGGCATACGGCAGCCGTCAGTTTGGCCGCCCTTGGCACAGTGGTGCATGCTTTGCAGATTGTCGGAACAATGGAGATGATCAGCAAAACGGCCCTGTCAGCACTGGTGCTTGCTGTGCTTGCGTGGGCGATTGCGCGGCGCAGGGTCTGGTCCATGGGTCTGCGCCCGCGCAGGCCCTGAAAGACGCCTATTTTCTTTTCCCCAAACGCTTGCCATGATCGCTCGGAAACGAGGGCTGTCATGACTGACCAGAGCTATGATGTGATTGTTGTTGGTGCAGGGCTGATGGGCAGTGCAGCGGCGCGTCATCTTGCTGAAATGGGCGTGAAAACGGCCCTTGTGGGGCCGGATGAACCGGTGGAAAAAGCCACGCATACAGGGGTTTTTGCCAGCCACTACGATCAGGCACGGATCACGCGCAAGATCGACACCCGCAAGAACTGGGCCCGTTTCGCGCAAGAGGCGATTGCGCGCTACCCCGAGATTGCCGCGAAGGGCGCGCAGCCGTTTTATACGCCTGCGGGAGCACTTGTGGCAGGCACGGAAGTGGGCGCAGAGCGCGACTATATTCTGAACGCGCAACGCCATGCGCAGGCGAATGGTGTCGCACACACGCCGTTGCGAGGGGCGGAACTGGCTGCGCGGTTCCCCGCGTTCGCCTTTCCCGAGGGGATCCTTGCGTTGCATGAAGAGACGGACGCAGGCTGGATCAATCCGCGTCTGCATGTGAAGGCCGAGATTACGGCAGCGACCAAGGCGGGTGCTGTGTTGCATCGTGATACGGTCGTGCGGATTTCTGAGGGCGGCGGTGCGGCGCAGGTGCATTGTGCGGGTGGTGCCGTCCTGACCGCCGCCAAGGTGATTGTCGCCTGTGGCGCTTTTTCCAAGGCTGAGGGGCTTTTACCGGACCCGATCCCGATGCGGGTCTATGCCCGTACGATCGCGTTTTTCGAACTGGACGAAGGAGAGGTCACACGTCTGTCGGGGATGCCTTCGGTGATCTACGTCCCACCGGGCCGGTCCGAGGACCCATATATCCTGCCGCCTGTGCTGTATCCTGACGGCAAGACCTATATCAAAATCGGTGGCGATGCGGTGGATACCGAATTGCACAGCGTCGATGATATGATCGCGTGGTTCCGCAGTGGCGGTGATCCTGTGGCGGGTGCGGCGATCTCAGAGATTTTGATCGGGCTGATGCCGGGGCTGAAGTACCGTTCTATTCATTTTGACAGTTGCGCGACGAGCTTTTCGCCTAATGGCAATCCGTTCGTTTATCCGCAGACTGATCATATCATCGCCCTCACTGCAGGGAACGGGGCCGCGGCGAAATGCGCGGATGAGATTGGGCGGCTGGGTGCAATCGTCGCGACGGGTGGTGCGATCCCTGATTATTATGACGGCGCGTTTGCGCCCTAGCCGTTCAGCTCCCGATAGGTTGGGATGATGTCGCCGGGGGCGCTTGTCGCCTCATAGGCTCCGCGCGCGATGGCGCGGGCCAGACAGGTGGCCGCTGCGGCTGCGATCTCGCGGAAATGGGTTTGGTCGACAGGCGTGCCTGCCCCCGTCGAGACGCCAAAGACCAGATCACCATCAAGCGGCGTATGCGACGGAACAATCGCCCGCGCCATGCCGTCGTGGGCGGTGACAGCAAGCCTGTGGCATTGCACTTTGCTGAGCGGTGCATCGGTGGCAACAATCGCGATGGTGGTATTCGCGCCTTGGGTGGCCTGCTGCATCATGGCGTGTTCTTTGCGACTTGGCTCTGATGTCACATGTCCGGCGTTTGGATCCGGCCCTGCGCCGCCAAATTCGCCGTCAATTTCGAAGGGAGCGGCCCAGAAATGTCTGTCACCGGGCGTTGTGACGCTGCCAAGCGCGTTCACCACCACCAATGCCCCCACGGTCGTACCATCAGCCAGCGTCAGAGAGGCAGAGCCAAGCCCGCCCTTTTGCATGGCGGCCATAGCCCCTGTCCCTGCGCCTGCAGTGCCTATCGCAAACTGCTCGGACGCGCTTGTCAGCGCTTCTCGCCCCAAGGCGCGGTAGGGGTTTTCGCCCCAGTCCTTTGCGCCGCCGTTGATCAGATCAAAGATAATCGCCCCTGGCACAATCGGGATGCGGATATCACCGATGGCGAACCCCCGCCTCATCGCGCGCAGTCCGTCCATGACACCCGAACAGGCATCAAGCCCGAAGGCCGAGCCACCCGAGAGCACCAGCGCATCGACCTGTTCGACAGTTTTATCAGGGGCCAAAAGATCGGTTTCTTTGGTCCCCGGTGCACCGCCCATCACATGGACGCTAGCGGTGAAGGGTTTGTCACCCACCAGCACGGTGGTACCGGTCTTGATGTGATCGTCCTGCGCGTTGCCCACGCGCAAACCCGCCACATCAGTGATCAGATTGCGGGGTCCTTTAGATACAGCGGCCACCATCCACCTCCATTGCGACACCGGTGATCATGCTGGCCTCGTCCGAGCAAAGAAAACAGGCGGCATTGCCCATGTCCTCGGGCGTGGAAAAGCGGCCCAGCGGGATGGTCGACAGGAATTTGGCGCGAATTTCCGGCGTGTCCTCGCCCATAAAGGATTTCAACAAAGGCGTATCGCCCGCCACAGGGTTAATCGCGTTCACGCGGACCCCATCCGGGGCCAGTTCCACCGCCATGGTTTTTGTCGCGGTGATCATCCAGCCCTTTGAGGCGTTATACCAATTCAGGCGCGGGCGCGGTGAGACGCCGGCGGTCGAAGCCACGTTGAGGATCGCGCCCCGCTTGCGTTCTTTGAAATGGGGGACAAAGGCGCGGGCGGTCAGGTAGACCGATTTCATGTTCACGGCCATGACACGGTCGAAGTCCTCTTCGCTCACGTCCTCCATCGCGTCGGGCAGATGGGTGATGCCTGCGTTGTTCACAAGGATGTCCAAGGGGCCTTGAGAAAGGATGGCTTTCGCCATGTTAGACACTGATTCCGCGTTTGAGACATCACATTCAACGGCGGTGCCGCTGATTTCATCCGCCACATGCCGAGCACCATCAATATTGAGGTCAGCGACAAAGACACGGCACCCTTCAGCCGCGAATTTGCGCGCGATCCCTGCCCCGAAACCCGAGCCGCCGCCCGTAACAATTGCCGTTTTGCCAGCCAGTCGCATGATATCCCCCTCATTTTCCGGCAGCGTAATGGACGCAAGCCGCGCTGCAATCTCTTTCTTATCCCGTCTGCCCAATATCCGGCAGCTTGGGCGCCGCTGCGATCAAAGTGCGGGTGTAGGGATGTTGTGGATGTGCAAAAACAGTCTCTGTTTCGCCCTGTTCGACGATTTTTCCCGCCTGCATGACCATGACACGGTCGGTGACTGTGCGCACGACGGACAAATCATGGCTGATGAACAGATAAGCCAAGGGGCGTTTGCGGCAGAGGTCCGCGATCAGGTCAAGCACTTGGGCGCGGACGGAAACATCAAGGGCAGACACTGCTTCGTCGAAGATGATCAGTTCGGGTTCAATGATCAGGGCGCGGGCGATGGCGATGCGCTGGCGCTGCCCGCCCGAGAATTCGTGGATGTATTTGCTGGCGTCAGCGGGTGACAGGCCCACGTCGGTGAGCGCTTTGGCAATGGCATCGGCACGCGCCTGTCCGGTGGGCGGATGTGGCAAAAGGTGGAAGGGTTCGGTGATCAAACGGTCAACGCGGTGGCGGGGATTGAAGCTGCTGTAGGGGTCCTGAAAGACGACCTGCATCTTGCGCCGGACCGCAAGGTTTGGGTGTTTGCCGCTGAAAACAGGGTCACCGTCAAGCGTGATCTGGCCCTCTTGCACATCTTCCAGACCCAAAATCGCCCGTGTGAGTGTCGATTTCCCACATCCGCTTTCGCCGACAAGGCCGACGCGTTCGCCTGCGTTGATCTGAAAGCTGATGTCGTGCAAGGCGCGGAACATGGGGCGCGGGCCCAGAAAGGCCGTGCGCGACATGGGGTAATCGCGTGCGACGTTCCTGACTTGCAGGATCGGGGGTGAAGGGGGCGTTTCGGGAAGTGAGACGGTATGGGCCGAGGCTGCGAAGAGCGCCTTGGTGTAGGGGTGCTGCATGTGGGCAAAGAGATGTCTGGTTGCGCCGGACTCCACGATGCGCCCGTTCTGCATGACGGCGATCTTGTCGGCGATGTCCGCCACGACTGCCAGATCATGGGTGATCAGCAAAAGCCCCATGTCGAATTCGCGGACGAGATCGCGCAGCAGATCAAGGATGCGGGCCTGGGTCGTGACATCAAGCGCTGTTGTCGGTTCATCCGCGATCAGCAGCTTGGGACGCAGGGCGATGGCCATGGCGATGACGACACGCTGGCGTTGGCCGCCGGAAAGTTCATGGGGATAGCGCGAGGGGGGCACTTTCAACCCCACCCGTTCCAGCATCGCGGCGGCGCGTTTGTGGGCAGCGGCTTTGGTCGTTTTTTCGTGGATCAGGATTGTTTCGGCAACCTGCGCGCCAATCGTTTGAACCGGATTAAGCGCGGTCATCGGTTCCTGAAACACCATGCCCATGGTGTTGCCGCGCATCTTGCACAGGTCGGGTTCAGAGGTTTGCAAAATGTCGGTGCCGTCGAGGTTAATCGCGCCTTCGGCCACCGATCCGCGTGGCAACAAGCCCATGACGGCGAGGGCTGTCATGGATTTGCCAGAACCACTTTCTCCGGTGATCGCCACGATTTCGCCGGCCGCGATGGTCAGGTCGATATCGTGGAGGATTTCGGTATCACCGATGGAAAGCGACAAGTCTTTGATGGCAAGCAGGCTCATGTGCGGGCCACCCTGATGCGGGGATCAAGCCAGTCGCGCAGCCCGTCACCCATCAGGTTGAGGCCCAGCACCATGAGCAGGATCGCAAAGCCCGGGACCAGCGCGACATGCGGTGCAATGCTGACCAGCGTTTGCGCATCGGCCAGCATGCGTCCCCAGCTGGCGGTCGGAGGTTGTGCGCCAAGGCCGATGTAGGACAGGGCGGCCTCGGCCAAGATGCCAAGGCTGAACTGGATCGTGCCCTGGACGATCATCAGATTGGTGATGTTTGGCAGGATATGTTCAATCGAGATGTGCGTGGTGGATTTTCCGCAGACGCGGGCTGCGAGGATGAAATCACGCTCCCACAGCGGCAGGGCCGCGCCACGGGTCAGCCGGGCAAAGACGGGGATGTTAAAGATACCAATGGCGATGATGGCGTTGACGGCTGAGGCGCCGAAAACAGCGGTAATCAGAATGGCGATGACCAGCGACGGGAAGGCAAAGACAAGGTCGTTGCCGCGCATGATGAGTTCGTCAAGGAATGATCCGTGCCGTGCCGCCGCGAGCAATCCCAACGGGATGCCGAGCGCCATGCCGATGCCCACCGCGAGCAGGGCAACGGCAATCGAGGTGCGTGCACCCATCATGATCATCGACAGGATATCGCGGCCGAAGTGATCGGTGCCGAGCCAGTTTGCGGCGCTTGGCGTTTGCAATCTGTTAGGGATGTCCAGTGTTTCGATATCGGCGGGGGTCCAGACAAAGGACACCGCTGCCAGTGCGATGAACAGGACCGTCAGCGCCGTGCCGATGATCAGATTGCGGCTCATGATTTGGTCCTCAGGCGCGGGTCGACGGCGGCATAGGCCAGATCAACAAGGAAGTTCACCATGATCACTGTGAAGACCAGAAGCATCACCACGCTTTCAACCACGATCAGGTCGCGCGCGCTGATCGACTGGAAAATCAGACGGCCCAGACCGGGCAGGAAGAAGACCTGTTCAATAATGATCCCTCCTGCGAGCAGAAAGGAAAATTGCAGGCCGATGATGGTGAGCACCGGGATAAGCGCGTTGCGCACGGCGTGTTTCCAGAGCGCTTGGCGGGCCGAAAGGCCCTTCGCGCGGGCGGTGCGGATGAAATCCTCGCCCAGCATATCCAGGAGCGATGAGCGCATGACCCGCGCGAGGATTGCCGCTTGCGGCAGGGCGAGCGCAATGGCAGGCAGGGTCAGGGATTTGATGGCCTGCAACGGGTTGTCCCAACCGGGAAACCCGCCTGCGCTGAACCAGCGCAGGTTGATTGCAAAGATCAGCACAAGGATCATCGCGAACCAGAAATTCGGGATTGCCACACCCAGTTGCGTGGCGCCCATGATGGTCACATCGCCTGCGCTGCCGCGACGGCTTGCGGCATAAATTCCTGCGGGAAAGGCAATGAGGGTCGAGAGCGCGAGTGCATACATGGCCAGCGGAAGCGAAACCCAGATCCGGTCCGCGATCAGCTCTGCGACAGGGGTTTTATAGGTCCAGGACTGCCCGAAATCACCGCGCAGCAACCCCGTGACCCAATCGAAATATCGCGCCACTAAGGATTGATCGAGGCCCATCTCCGTGCGCAAGGCCGCAATCGTATCGGGGCGAGCGTTGATGCCCAGCATAAAGGCTGCGGGATCACCCGGGATCACCTCGATCACCGCAAAGATGACGATGGATGCCACAATCAGGCTGATAGTCAGCGAGGTGAGGCGCCCAAGCGCATAGCGGATCATGGGTGCTCCTCTTCCAGCGCTTCGACGAAGTTGATTTCGCCCACTGGTTGGGTGGCATCGAATGCGTAGTACGAGATGAATTTGGGGTTCAGGCCACTGTAAGTCAGCGCGTGCTCGGTCGAGAACCCCATCGGGCGATAGACGTCAGGATTTCCGGTCAGGACACATCCTGTGGCACCCATCTTGCGCAGCATCTCCAGCCCCGTCTGCGCAAGTTTTGTGCCAATTCCTTGCCTTTGCCTGTCAGCCCGAACCGAGATCGGGCCAAGCCCATACCAGATGCCCTGGGTTTCGCTGATCCTGGCGAGAGAGAAGGCGACATGGCCGACGATCCCGTCGTCTTCCGCCACCAAAGACAGTGTCAGATCACCGGCTTCACGCATCTGGTCAATCATGTCGGGTTCGCTGCTGTCGCTGAAGGACATTGGCGCAAAGGCGTCCCGCGTCAGCGCATAGATCGCGTCGTGATCCTCCGGCAGTTCTTCCCTGATCGTGACGTTGTCTGTCATGCCGTCATACTCTTGCCGTGGCGCATGCCCCGTGCCAAAAGATGCGCATTCTCAGGGCGGGGTGGAATTCCCCACCGGCGGTATGTGGTTATGCCATGAGCCCGCGAGCGCCTTCCACTTGGAAGGGTCAGCAGATCAGGTGCGACGCCTGAGCCGACGGTCATAGTCCGGATGAAAGAGAATGCGGAACGTTGTGCGCCGGTCAAGCGCATGGTGTTGCGTGTGATGCCTTGGGTGACGTGTCGGAACCAAAAGGAGATCACATTATGACACTTCCCCAGTTTGCATTCATCAAGGCCAATTGGCATGCCGATATCGTCGATCGTGCGCTTGATGGATTTTTGAGTGAAATTCCGGCAGCGCAGGTGACGGTCTATAACGTGCCCGGCGCATTCGAATTGCCGATGATGGCGCAAAAGCTGGCGCTGACGGGCCGTTTCGATGCGATAGCCTGTGCGGCTTTGGTCGTGGATGGCGGGATCTACCGGCATGATTTTGTGGCCGGTGCCGTGGTTGACGGGCTGATGCGTGTGGGGCTGGACACGCAGGTGCCCGTTCTGTCCGTTAGTTTGACGCCGCATCAGTTTCAGGAAACCGATCATCATAAGGCGATCTTTCGCGCGCATTTCGTCGAGAAGGGCAAGGAAGCGGCGCGGGCGGCCAAGGCCTTGGTTGATCTTGATCGCGCCGAAACGCGCGCTGCATGAATGGACGCCCCCCGCAAGAGACTGACGGGGGGCATTGTCTTAGTTGCTCCAGCTGACGCCGGTCAGGTCAACGGCCGCTGTGGGCTGGTTGACCCACAGGCCTTGCAGCCCTGCCTTGGCGACGGTCGCCACCGCCAGTTCAAAAAGGTACCCGTTCACGTAATCCTCGGAAATGATGGTTTGCGCCTGCGCCAGCAGGTCGCTCCGCATCGCCGGGTCTGTGGTGGCGTTCAGCGTTTCCATCAGCGCCTGGAATTCCGGATTGTCGTATTGGAAATAGTAATCGGGATTAGCGTAGATGCCGATATCCATGGGCTCGGTGTGGCTGACGATGGACAGGCCAAAGTCCTTGTTGGTGAAGACCTCTTCAATCCACTGCGCCCATTCAAGGTTGGTGATTTCCGTTTCGATCCCGACCGCACGCAACTGGCTGGCGATAATCTCGCCACCGCGGCGGGCGTAGGATGGGGGCGGTAGTTTCAGTGTGGTGGTGAAACCGTCCGCAAAGCCTGCCTCGGCCAAGAGGCTGCGGGACAGGTCCGGATCGTATTGCGAATTGGCCAGCAGATCGACGTAGTCGGGATTGTGCGGGGCAAAATGCGTGCCGATGGGTGTGCCGTAGCCGAACATCGCCCCGTCGATGATCGCCTGGCGGTCGATGGCGTGGGCCAACGCTTTGCGGACGCGGACATCGTCGAAGGGTGGCATCTTGTTGTTGGTCGACAGGATCGTTTCGCCTTCGGTATTGCCGACAAGGACCTGAAAACGCGGATCGGCCTCGAACTGTGGCAGGTTTTCGGGGGCGGGGAAGCCGACAAATGCGTCCACGTCCTCGGCCATCACAGCGGCGAAGGCGGCGGTGGGATCAGAGATGAAGCGGAAGGTTGCAGTTTCCAGCGCGGGCGCAGGCCCCCAGTAGGCGTCGTTCCGTGTCAGTTCCAGGCGATCACCCTGAACCCAATCAGTGAAGGTGAAAGGGCCGGTGCCAATCGGGTTTGACGCGATGTTTTCAATGCTTTCAGGGGCTACGATCACCGCATCCCCCCACGCCATGTTGAACAGGAAGTTGCCGTTAGGTTGGTCCAGTGTGACCTGCACGGTCAGCGGATCAATCACGGTGACATCGGTGATGCCTGCGAAGAGGGCCTTTTGCGCGTTGGTGCTGTCCTCGGAGCGGGCGCGATCAAGGCTGAATTTCACATCCTCGGCGTCCATTGTGGTGCCGTCATGGAAGGTGACACCGGCGGCAAGGTTGAAGGTATAGACCAGACCGTCATCGGAGATATCCCAGCTTTGGGCAAGGCCACGGATGATCGCGCCATCCGCGTCAAACCGTGTGAGGCCCTCGAAAACATTGGCGTAGAGCACGCTATCAATCGCCTGCGCGGCCCCGCCTGTGGGGTCAAGGTTCGGCGGTTCCAGCTGGATGGCAACGGTAATGCTGTCTTGGGCAAGCGCGCCCGAGGCGCAAAGAAAGATGGCGGTGGATGCCGCGAGTGTTTTGAAATGGTGCATGATGCTCCCCCTGTTGTCGAAGGTGAGTGTTTACAAAACGGGGGTGCAATTCAAGTACTGCTTGCGGATGACGTGATGTCGGGAAGAAGGCGACCTATGACATCAGTATTGTGGACAACGCCCCCGCCATGACCTTTGCGCTGTCGATCATATCATCTACACCGATGTATTCATCGGGCTTATGCGCCAGTTCCAATATCCCCGGTCCGTAGGCGATGCAGTTTTTCAGCTTGCCGATCCGGTCGATGTGTTTTTGGTCGTAGGTCCCGGGTGAGGCTACGAATTCGGCGGGTTTGCCCAAGGTTTTTTCGATCTCGGCGGCGATGACTTGCACGACAGGGGCATCGCGATCGGTCATGCTGGGCAGGACCACATTCATTTCGCGCAGATCATAGTCAAAGCGGTCACGGCTGGCTTTCAGTCCTTCAAGTAGCGCCTTCACCTCGCCGCGCACGTCGTCGATGTTTTCTTCGGCCAGAAAGCGGCGGTCGATCACGATGCGGCAACTGTCGGGCACGCAATGGGCTGGCAGGCCGGTATAGTCGTCATCCTGTTCGGGTTGCCCGCCGTGGATCGAATTGATGTTCATGGTCGAAGACCGCGCGCCTTCAGGCACGA
The DNA here is from genome assembly GCF_900156505.1 of Yoonia rosea. Classification (NCBI taxonomy): domain Bacteria; kingdom Pseudomonadati; phylum Pseudomonadota; class Alphaproteobacteria; order Rhodobacterales; family Paracoccaceae; genus Yoonia; species Yoonia rosea. Next base: position 531,950 of record NZ_FTPR01000002.1, read on the forward strand.
CAGGCATGTCGGTGTGCCGCGCGGCCATGGCGGGATAGAGTTTGTCTTCGAACTCAGTCAGCACCGCACCCATGTGCCGCACCGCGCAGTCGCCCAGAAAGGGCATGGACCCGTGCGCGATTTCGCCGAATGTTTCGATTTCCGCCCACCAGCCGCCGCGATGGCCAAGGCAGACGCGGTCTTTGTTCAAAGGTTCGGGAATGATTACGTGCTGCACGCGGGCGGGGTCGAAATAGCCCTTTTCGGCCAGATAGGCGACGCCGCCATAACCGCCGGATTCTTCATCCGCTGTGCCGGAAATCTCGATCGCGCCGGAGAAGGTGGGATGGGTCGCAAGGAACGCCTCGGCGGCGATGATAGAGGCCGCAAGCCCGCCTTTCATATCGCAAGCCCCGCGCCCGTAGATTTTGCCGTCGATCAGTTCGCCGCCAAAAGGGTCTTTGGTCCAGCCGTGGCCCACCTCAACCACATCCGTGTGGCTGTTGAAGTGGACGCAATCGCCGGGCTGACCGCCCTCGCGCCGTGCGACGATGTTCCAGCGGGGGTATTTGTCGCTGTCGCCGGGGGTGCCGCGGGCGCGGATCAGTTCCGTTTCAAACCCCGATCCCCGCAAGCGCCGGTCCAGATATTCGCAAATCGCGCGATAGTCGCGTCCCGGGGGGTTGAGCGTGGGAATACGGATCAGGTCCTGGGTCAGCGCGATCAGATCATCGCGGCGGTCGGTGATGGCGCGTGCGAGGTTCGTGTTCTTTGTCATGGTTTGAGTATTCGTCTTTCCGGTGGAACAGACAATGGTGTGATTTTGAAATTACACAGTGCGGCCACAAAAGAACCGCAGTGTATCGCCATGTTGTATCCCGCCTGCTATGCCAAGGGGCCACATTACGATGGAGCGCAGACGCGTGGAATTGACGTCAGATATGAAGGTCGCGGTTCTGATCCCGTGCTATAACGAGGCCAAGCCGATTGGCACTGTCGTGGCTGACTTTCGCGCGGCGCTGCCTGCAGCCGACATCTATGTTTACGACAACAATTCTACCGACGATACCGCCGAGGTCGCCCGTGCTGCGGGGGCTATTGTGCGGGTCGAAACCCAGCAGGGTAAGGGCAACGTCGTCCGCCGGATGTTTGCCGATATTGATGCAGATGTTTACGTCATGGTGGATGGCGACAACACCTATGAGGCCAAGGCGGCCCCTGCGCTTGTCGACAAGCTGATTGATGAAACGCTTGATATGGTCAGCGGGTGCCGCGTGACAGAGATCGAGGAAGCGTATCGGCCGGGCCACCGTTTCGGGAACTGGATGCTGACCGGCCTTGTTGCCAGTATTTTTGGAAAGCGCACCAAGGATATGTTGACCGGTTATCGCGTCTTTTCGCGCCGCTTTGTCAAATCCTTTCCGGCGCTGTCACGCGGGTTCGAGATTGAAACCGAGTTGACCGTTCACGCGCTGGAACTGCGTATGCCGATCGCTGATGTCGATACGGTGTACATAGACCGGCTGCCGGGCTCTGACAGCAAACTGAATACGATCCGCGACGGGTTGCGCATTTTGAAAATGATTGTCTTGCTGGTGAAGGAGGAGCGCCCTTTTGCCTTTTTTGGCGGCGTTGGCGTGTTTTTGGGGCTGATCTCGTTGCTATTGGGCGGGCCTGTTGTTGTCGAGTTTCTGGAAACAGGCCTTGTGCCGCGGTTTCCTACGGCGATCTTGGCCTCTGCGATCATGGTGATCGCCGTTCTGTCCGTGATTACCGGTCTGATCCTTGATACCGTGACGCTGGGGCGCCGCGAAATGAAGCGGATGGCCTATCTGGCTCTGCCCGCACCATCACGGCGCTAGGACCGATGCGTTCCGAACTCATTGCGCAGATGCTGCGCTTTGGTGCAGTTGGTGGCGTGGGTTTCGTCGTTGATGGCGGGTTGTTGTGGGTGATGATTGGGCTTGGTTTCAATCCGTATCTGGCACGCGCATTTTCCTTCCCCATCGCCGTCGTGGTGACATGGGCGTTGAACCGCAATTGGACGTTTCGCGCGACGCGTGATGCAAGCAGGCAAGGCCAGTTGCGACGGTACTTCGGGGTTCAGGCCGTCGGGAGCCTGACCAACTATCTGGTTTATTCCGCTGTTATCGGTCTGTTTGGGACGGCATCGTTGACCATCTTCGCGGGATTTGCGCTGGGCTCTTTTGTCGGATCGCTTCTCAACTTCTTTGGGGCGCGCTACGTGGCGTTTCGGGCCTGAGCGTGTCGCCTGTGCACGAAAGACTGGCCTAAGGTGCGGAGAAGATTGCCATTGTTTTGCCGTCAGAATGTGAAAGACTCTTTGCCGACGCGGCATGTTGAGTGATTGATAGAATGAAAGCCGTCCCCTTGATGAAATTCTGCCAGGAAAGGCCGCTGTTGATTGTGCTGATTGGCGCGATCACGATCGCGATTGGAAAAGCTGTCGCCACTGGCCTTCAGATGGAGGACAATTTCATTTCGATGGGCAATGACGACATCATGCGTTTGGTCATGGTGCGCGACTGGCTGGCCGGGCAAAGCTGGTTTGATACGACACAATACCGCCTGATGCCGCCCGAGGGGGTGTTGATCCATTGGTCCCGCTATATTGATGCGGGGATTGCCGCGTTCATCGTGCCGTTTTCGTATTTCATGCCAATGGAGAAGGCTGAATTGATCGGCGCTGCGATCTGGCCAACGGTCATTCTGATCCTGACACTTCTTGTCATAGGGTTTGGAACCAAACGGCTTTTTGGCCCGATTGCTGCATCTTTCGCGGTCCTGTGCACGATCTTGTGGCCGTTGCTGAGCGACCTGCACGCACAAGCCGGAAATCTGGACCACCACAACATTCAAATCCTGATGATGGTGATCTTTGTCTACGCAGTCGTCTGGCCGGACCGGCCGGTTTCTGCGGGGATTTCCGGCGGGCTTGCTGCGGCTTTCGCGCTTTCCACGGGTCTGGAAAGTCTGCTTTTCATTGTTGCGGGAGGCATCGTTCTGTATGGGCGTTGCGTGTTTGACCCTAGGGCTCAGACACAGCGCCTTTTGATTGCTTTCAGCCTTGCTTTGGCGGCAGGGAGCCTTGTTTTCTGGCTTGGTATCACTGCACCGGCTCTGCGCGCTCTGCCAGTCTGCGATCAGTTGGGCACCCCGATGCTGAGTGTGATTGCCATCGCCGTTGTTGCGGCCCTTGCGCCTCTGGTTTTGCGCGGCCGCATTCCGGGCGCGGTGTTTCAGATCAGCGCGACGCTCGCTCTGACGGGAATCGGCCTTGCAATTGCTTGGCCACTTCTGGGGCCTTGCGTCCGCGGACCTTACGGCGATTTGCCGCCGGAACTGCAAGAAATGATCGCAACGCGCATTACAGAGGCAAAACCGTTCCTGATCTATGTGCAAACGCAACTATTCGCGGCTTTGGGATTCATGTTTCCCGTTGTTGTCGCGCTGGTTTCAGGGACGGTTCTTTGGTGGTCGCAGCGCGGCAAACAGGGCACAGGGCAAACGCAAAATGCCATACTTGGGCAGTTATTGCTGCTTGGGTTTTTTGGGATTGGTGTGATCTTTCTACAGATGCGGACAGTCATTTTGGTGGCGTCAGTTGTGCCGGCGATTGGGGGCATCTGTCTTGCCGCCTTGCTAAAGGCCTATCTACAAACCCGCAGCCTTGCCACCGCCGCATTGATATTCATCGTGGCGATCGGGATCAGTGCGCCGCAGATTTTATTGAACCCTCTCAAGCCTTTCATCCAAGGTCCAGTGACCCAAAGAGAAGGGGCCAACTGCCGCAATCATGAAACACTTCTGGCATTGAATGATGTCCCGCCTGCAGTGATCATGAACAGCACGAATATGGGTGCGCCTTTGCTTTGGGTAACCCATCACAGCACGCTGTCCGCGCCCTATCATCGCAGTCCTGATGCTTTCATGAACGGTGTTTTGGGTTTTGATCTGGAAGAGACGGCCTTTGAAGACCTTGCCCGAAATCAGGGGGCGACACATGTTTTGCTTTGTGCGGGTCAGACCTATGTGAGCGATTTTCTGACTGGACTGGCGGCCGGTGAGCTTTCCGTCGCCTGGTTGCGTCCTGTCCCCCTGAGCAATGATGACCAGCTGCTTTTCGCCATGCAGGACTAGACGACGTTTTCACGCTGTCGCTTTTCGCGAAGGACGGGGCGAAATGTCATTGCACTTGGCGTGTGTCGGTCGTTTAGATGTGCGCCAGACGTAAGGCGGGATTGCATGACATATTTGTTGGGTGTCGACACTGGCGGCACATATACCGATGCGGTGATTATTGATGAGGCACGGGACAAGGTTCTGGGGTCCGCCAAGGCGCTGACCTCGCGGCCTGATCTGGCTGCTGGTGTCGGGGGGGCCATTGATGCAGCAATTGCACAGGCTGCGGTCAAACCCGCCGATATTGCGATGGTATCGCTTTCGACAACCCTTGCCACGAATGCGCTTGTCGAGGGACAGGGTGGCCGGATTGCGCTGGTTGCCATCGGTTTTGATGATGCCGACCTTGCGCGTGCGGGTTTGACCGAGGCCTTGCGCGGCGATCCTGTGATCCGCCTTGCGGGCGGTCATAACCATGCCGGCGGTGAGGCGGCGGCGCTTGATCTTGCCACATTGCACGCGGCCCTCGCCGATCTTGAGGACGGCATAACAGGGTTTGCCGTTGCCGCGAGTTTCGCGACGCGCAACCCTGCCCACGAAATCGCCGTGCGCGATGTGTTGCGGAATACCACAGGCCAGCCTGTCAGTTGTTCGCATGAGTTGAGCCAGGCACTGGGCGGGCCAAAGCGCGCCTTGACCGCTGTTCTGAATGCGCGCCTGATCGGGATGCTGGACCGTCTGATCACAGCCTGCGAGGCGCATTTGACCGCAGTGGGCATCATGGCGCGCTTGATGGTTGTGCGCGGGGATGGCGCGTTGGTCTCTGCCGATCTGGCGCGCGAAAAGCCGATCGAGACAATCCTGAGCGGGCCTGCCGCTTCGATTGCCGGTGCCAGTTGGCTGACAGGCGAAACCGATGCGTTGGTCAGTGATATCGGCGGTACGACAACGGATGTTTGTCTGCTGCGCGATGGCCGCCCCAAGATCGACCCGCAGGGCGCACGTGTTGGCCCCTTCCGCACGATGGTCGAGGCGGTGGCGATGCGCACGACCGGCCTTGGTGGTGACAGCGAGGTGCATGTGGTCGAGGGGCTGCATGGTGGCTTGCGGTTGGGGCCGCGCCGGTTGATGCCGGTCTCTTTGGCCGCGCAGCAGTATCCTGATTTGGTCCATGCGGTTCTGGACCGCGCTCTGGCGCAGGATATTCCGGCGACGGATGGTGGGCAGTTTGTGATCCCACTCTGGCAAGAGATGCCAGCGGGTTTGGACAAGCGCGAACAGATTGTGGCGGCACGTCTGGCAGAGGGGCCACTGCGCCTTGGCCATGCGGTGCAGTCACGGATGGAAAGCCCCGCTTTGGGGCGGCTGGTGGAGCGTGGTCTGGCCATTCTTGCGGGGGTCACGCCCTCTGATGCGTCGCATGTTCTGGGGATGGTGGATGCATGGGACGCGCAGGCGGCCGAAAAGGCGTTGACGCTTTTTGCCCGCAGGCGCACCGGTGCGGGAACACGGGTGGCCGAAAACGGACAGGTGCTGGCACAGCAAATCATTGATCAACTGACAGCGCAGACGGTCGATTGTCTGTTGCAGGCGGCCTTTGCCGAGGATGATCTGGACTGGCCCGATCCGGCAGCACTCGCCAAGCATCCGCTGAGCATGGCGGGGCTGGACCGGCACAGTGGCGTGGTGCGGATGCAGTTGTCTTTGGGTGTGCCGGTGATTGGTCTCGGCGCCTCTGCTGCGGCCTACTATGGCGCTGTGGGTGACCGGCTTGGCACGCGGATGGTGCTGCCCGAACATGGCGGTGTGGCCAATGCGATTGGCGCGGTTGTGGGGCAGGTGCGGATGCAGGCCACAGGGACGGTGACAAGTGCGGGCGAAGGGTCTTTCGCTGTGCACCTGACGGACGGACCGAAAATCTTTGCGGATCGTGACGAAGCGCTGGGCGTTCTTGAAACGGCCCTGCGGGAGGAAGCCGAAGGATTGGTGCGTGCGTCAGGGGTGGAGGAAATCCGCTTTTCCGTGTCCCGCGATATTTCTGAAATCACAGTTGAAAACAGGGCCATGTTTATCGAGGCCACCCTACGGGTCGAGGCCAGTGGACGCCCGCGGATCGCCAGCAGGTAGATCATTTGTGACAGACTTCTCTTGATCTTTCACATTGTTGTCAGGTTGATTGCGCCAACGGGTGGCATCGGTCACAACAAATCAACTTGAGAGGAGCCCGGATGCTCGACCGTTACGCACGTCAGTTGATTGACCCGCCGTTGAACCTGATGGGTCGCGGGTTGGCGGCGCGCGGGTGTAGTGCGGACGGTGTTACACTGGTCGGGCTTACGCTCGGGCTGTGTGCAGCGCTTTTGATCGCTTTGGGCCAGTTTGGTTGGGCGTTGGTGCCGCTCTTGGCCAGCCGTTTGGCCGATGGCCTTGATGGTGCCGTGGCGCGGGCAACGCAGAAAACGGATTTTGGCGGATATCTGGATATTGCTGCGGATTTCTTGTTTTACGGGGCAATTCCGATGGCCTTCGTTTTCTATGATCCTGCTGCAAACGGGGCGGCCGGGGCGTTCCTTCTCGCTTCCTTCTATTTCAACGGGACGAGCTTTCTGGGCTACGCGATCCTTGCCGAAAAGCGTGGTCACAAGACCGATCTGCAGGGGCAGAAGACGCTCTATTATTCCAACGGGCTTCTGGAAGGGACGGAAACGATTGTCTTCTTCCTCCTTCTTTGCCTCTTTGAAACTTTCTTCGCGCCACTTGCGTGGCTCTTTGGAAGCCTGTGCTTCGCTACGGCGATCCTGCGCATACTCGCCGCCAAACGTATCTATTCTGACTGAAGGACGTAACTTATGAAACATCTCGCCATTCTGGCAGCTTTGCTCGCCCCGGTTCCTGCGCTTGCAGATATCGACGTCAGCAATTGGGACGCTGTCACCGCCGAGGCCGAAGGCCAGACGGTGTTCTGGAACGCATGGGGCGGCTCCACGACAACCAATGACTTCATCGCGTGGGTCGGTGAGCGCGTGATGGAAGAGTATGGTGTCACGCTTGAGCATGTGAAGCTGACCGATACCGCCGATGCGGTCACACGTGTGCTGTCCGAAAAGCAGGCGGGCGAGGATGATGACGGTGCAATCGACATGATCTGGATCAACGGTGCGAATTTTGCAGCGATGAAAGAGGCCGATCTCTTGTTTGGCCCTTATGCAGAGGCCTTGCCGAACTGGGCTTTGGTCGATGTCGAAGGCAAGACCGTGCAAACCGATTTTACTGTACCGACTGAAGGCTTTGAGAGCCCGTGGGCCATGGCGCAGGTGGTCTTTGTGCATGATACCGAGGATATGCCCGAGCGTCTGGGCTCCATGCAGGCCCTGCTGGAATGGACCCAAGCCAACCCCGGGCGGTTCAGCTATCCACAGCCGCCGGATTTCTTGGGCACGACATTTCTGAAACAGGTTTTGGTCGATATTCTGCCTGATCCGTCTGTGTTGGCCGCACCAGCCACGGACGAGAACTACGCAGATATCACGGCCCCGCTTTGGGCCTATATGGACGCACTGACGCCGAACCTGTGGCGTGAGGGCAAGGCCTATCCGCCGACCGGCACCGCCATGTTCCCGCTGATTGCGGACGGTGAGCTGGATTTGTCGATCTCCTTTAGTCCGGGCGCGGCTTCGACGGCGATTGCGAACAACGAACTGCCGCCAAGTGTGCGGACCTTCGTGTTGGACAAAGGCACCATCGGAAACGCGTCGTTCGTGGCGGTGCCTTACAATTCGGGGTCCAAGGCCGGTGCGATGGTTGTCGCCAATTTCCTGATGTCGCCAGAGGCACAGGCGCGCGCGCAGGATCCTGCGATCCTTGGCTATGGGACCGTGTTGAACATGGATGCCTTGTCGGATGATGACCGTGCGTTGTTTGATGCGCTTGAACTGGGTGTTGCGACGCTATCGCCTGCGGAATTGGGCACAGTGCAGGATGAGCCGCACCCAAGCTGGGCCACACGGATCGCGGATGACTGGGTCACACGCTACGGTGTTTCGCAGTAACCCGTGTCCGATGTAAGTGAACGCAGCCCCGGACGTGATCCGGGGCCTCGCCGTTGCAGTGGGAGGTTCCGGATCATGTCCGGGACTGCGTCGCACCAAATATGAACCGTCGTCGTTTCCTTCCCGTCCTGCCGATCCTGACCTTGCTTGCTATGCTGGGGCCGGTGGCGGCCGGTCTGTGGGGGACGGTCCTGCCGGCCTTCGGGCATTTGCCCGCAGCGGGACTGGCGGGACCGTCGCTTGATCCGTTTCGTGATCTGTTTGACTGGGCGGGCCTGCCAAGGGCGGTGATGCTATCGCTCTCGACGGGGGTGCTGGCGACAGGCATCTCATTGGCAATTGTTGTGCTGATCACTGCCGGCTGGTCCGGTACGCGGCCCTTTCGTGCGCTTGAGCGGTTGCTCTCGCCGCTATTGTCGGTGCCACATGCGGCAGCAGCCTTTGGACTGGCTTTTCTGATAGCCCCGTCGGGGTGGTTGTCGCGGCTGGTATCGCCCGGCCTGACAGGGTGGGAGCGTCCGCCGGATATCCTGATCGTGCAGGATAGCTGGGGCCTGACGATGACGGCGGGCCTGATTATCAAGGAAGTGCCGTTCTTGCTGTTGATTACGCTGGCAGCCCTTGGTCAGGCCGATGCGCAACGCAGCACGACGATCGCGCAGGCGCTGGGCTATGGGCGGGTCACAGGCTGGCTGAAGACCGTGTTTCCACGTGTCTATGCGCAGATCAGACCGCCGGTTTACGTGGTTCTGGCCTATTCGATGTCGGTGGTGGATGTCGCCGTGATCCTTGGCCCGAATACGCCGCCGTCCTTATCAGTTCAGATTGTCAAATGGATGTCTGATCCTGATCTGGCGATGCGGCTTGAGGCGGCGGCGGGTGCGCTGTTGCAACTGGGCCTTGTGGTCGGTGCGTTGCTCTTCTGGCGGATTGGTGAAGTGGTCGTGGCCTCTCTGGGGCGGCGCTGGATCGCCAAAGGCAGCCGCGGGCGGCTTGATCCGGTTGTGGCGCAGGCTGCGCTTGTGGCGGGCGGGATTTCGGCGGTGACTGTCCTGTTGGGGCTGGTGGTCTTGGTGATCTGGTCTTTTGCGGGGTTCTGGGGGTTTCCGGATGCCTTTCCTGATGGCTGGACCCTGCGCAACTGGATGCGCTTTGGTCCCGGCACGTTAGAGGCTCTGGGTGAAACGGCCCTGATCGCCTGTACTGTGGCCCTTGTCGCGCTGATCCTGACGATTGGCTGTCTTGAGGCCGAGTACCGCTATGGTCTGTCGTTCAGCCAGCGCGCGGTCTGGTTGTTGTACCTGCCGCTGCTTATTCCCCAAACGGCATTCCTGCCGGGGTTGCAGACGTTGATGTTGAATATGGGGGCCGATGTCGGGCGATTGCCGGTGATGCTGGCGCATCTTGTGTTCGTGCTGCCATATGTATTCCTGTCCCTCGCTGATCCGTTTCGTGCATGGGATACGCGGATGGGCACGATTGCCGCAGCTTTGCGGGCCAGTCCCGATGGCGTGCTGTGGCGCGTGCGCCTGCCGATGCTTTTGCGTCCGATCCTGACCGCGTTGGCGGTGGGTCTGGCGGTGTCGGTGGGGCAGTATCTGCCAACGCTTCTGATTGGTGGCGGGCGCGTTGCGACATTGACGACCGAGGCTGTGGCGCTGGCCTCGGGGGGCGACCGGCGGGCGATCGGGGTTTATGGATTGATGCAGACAGGGGCGGCGCTGGTGCCATTTGCGCTTGCGCTGCTGCTGCCGGCGCTGATCTGGCGCAACAGAAGGGGATTGCGGCATGGATAAGGGTTTGGTGCTGAAAGACGTGACGATCACCAAAGGCGGTGTGCCGCTATTGTCAGTCGCGCAAGAGATCGCGCCGGGCGAGGTGCTGACGATTATGGGCCCTTCTGGTGTCGGCAAATCGACCCTGCTGGCCTTTATCACGGGTACCTTGGCCAGTGATTTTGTCGCGACAGGCGAGGTTTGGCTGGATGGCCAGAACATCACCCATGCGGCGCCGCATCAACGCAGGGTCGGGATCCTGTTTCAGGATGATCTGCTGTTTCCGCATTTATCGGTCGGGGCCAATCTGGCCTTTGGCCTGCAACCCGGTGGTTGCCCTGCAACGCGCAAGGCAAAGATCGAAGAGGCGCTGGATGAGGTTGGCTTGAGTGGGTTTGCAGACCGCGATCCTGCCACCCTGTCAGGTGGGCAGAAAGCGCGTATCGCACTCATGCGGATGTTGCTGTCGGAACCCTGCGCATTGCTGCTGGACGAGCCTTTTTCGCGGTTGGATGCCGCCCTGCGTGCCCAAGTGCGCGAGATGGTGTTTGACCGCGCCCGCGCCCGCGCGCTGCCTGTGCTGATGGTTACCCATGACGCAGATGATGCACAGGCGGCAGGCGGCGTGATCGTGACGCTGGGGGGATGAACCTAGGTTCCGTCCATCCCTGACAGGCGCGTTTTGTGGAATGTCTCGGAGATGAATACCGCGTCGCCATAACGCAGCACGCCGGTTTTCAGTTTGCGTGATGGATAAATATTATAGAGCACATAGCCGTGGCTGCGCATCAGAATAAGGATGTCTTCAAGCAATGGAACGCCATCATAGTGCGGAAGCGAGAACCATTCGAGCATGATGATGTCGATTGCGTTGCGTGATAGCAGGGTCTTTGCACCGGTCAGGATGTTGAATTCACTGCCCTGTGTATCAAGTTTCATGCAGGCGATATGATCAATGGCCTGCGCGGCGCACCAATCATCAAGCCGGCTGGTCTCGACGGTGATCGTCTCGATTGTTGCGTGCTCGGTGTGCTGTGCGACGTCTTCGTCGTTGTTGGTGAAGAGCGAGGAATTGCCAAGATAATCGGCAATGTGGAAATCGCTTTGTCCGGTCTCATGCGACAAAGCCATCTGATGAACCTTGACCGTTGGAAACCGCGAAAAGCGTTCAAGCACATAGTCGCATTGCGCCGGGATCGGCTCAATCAGGTGAATCGGCATGTCGCAGAAAAGACGGCACAGATGCAGTGCCATGGTGCCACGGTTGACACCCACATCAAGCACTGCGCCCTTGCGCTCTGAATATTGCGAGAGCTGCGCGACAGCACCGATCGGGCCGCCCATCTTGATGATCTGGTCGCGATGCCGCTTGCTGGGCTGAAGCTTGGTTTCCGCGTTCATGTCTTCGTCCTGTCGCAAGGGGTGCGGTGTCTGTAGGTCCATGTGTCATGGATGCTTTCGGCGGCAAGATGCTGCAAGTGCCCGCCAAGTTCAATGCCGGTCGTCATGGATGCACGGGGCCTGACCCGAAGGAGCCGATGGACCACCGCGCGCGACAATAGGTTTGTCAATCCAAAGGGCACGCAGTAAGGCATTCGGTGTGTGAAATGAAAAAGACTTACCCGTTTGTGGCCGTTTACATGCAAACCTTGCAACGGATGGCGCAGTGCAAAGAGTCCGGAACAGAGGTGGATTGATGGGTTACGAGAGCATCGCAGAGGATTACATCGCGGCTGAGGAAGCTTTGTATGTCGCCGCGTCCCGCGCGCGCCCTGCCGTAGCAAACCGCCGCTTTCCTGCGGAAAAACGCGAAAAATGGTATCGGCGGGTACGTGCTGTCGCCACGTGGCTCGACACCAACGGACCTGAGCCGGACAATGTGCTGGCCAAGATCATGACGCCCTACGAGATTGAGATCATGGACCGGCTGGCAGCACGGCTTCCGATCAAGTATCAGTACCGTGGATTGAACGGCCTCCGCGAATATGCGCGCCTTTGGACAATGTTTCCTGAACTATTGGGTGATGCTCCGCCGCAAGATGTGCTTGAGTTGTCTTGTGGGGCCTGCGGGATTTTCGATGTCCTTTCACGTTATGGGCATAACGTGAAATCCTATGACTATCTGGATCAGGACGGGAAGAACCCGCTTGGCACATCATATGCCGGAATTCACAAGGCATTGGGGGTAGAGTGTCAGCACTTTGACGGGCGCGCGCGCCCCTATGGTTTTGCACCTGAAAGCTTTGACATCGTGTTGGTGCATCAAGCTCTTGATGCTTATGGAGCGGTCGGGGAGTGGCGCCAGATCGTTGATGACCTGCTTGTCATCGCAAGGCGGTCGGTCGGGCTGGTTCTTAACCCGCCTGCGCGCAAGGATCAGGAAAACCGTGAGCAGGGCGCGTTCTTCATTAATGAAATGAAAGACATATACGGCGCAATTGTGTCGCAGTGCCCGGAAACCCGGCTGCCGACGCTTGTGATTCATAAGAACCACAACTGACCACGTCAGCACGCCAACCTATACTGTCTTAGCGTACTTCACCCGGCCATCCTTTGCGGCGTGGTACCCTGACTGCCAGCATGGGTTTGAGAAGCGGTGAGCGGAATCGGTTCAGGTCCAACGCTTCATGTACGCCTGTCACCACTTCGCCGTTCAGTTGGGTTTGCACGGCGGACCGTGAATAAAACGGCGCGTCCAGCATGGGCAGCACTTGTTTCGGTACAACGCCCGGATCAGCGCGGGTTTCACGCATGACCTGCCAGAGTGACCGTTTGAAACGGGTACGCGGCGGGGCATCGACAATTTTTGCGCCGCCCGCAGTGTCAAAGGCAATCGCGGTGTCGAGCGTTGAGCCATCGCGGCGGACGGCGTCGTAGATGCAAGTCGCGCCTGCTTTGGTCGGATAGCGGCCCCATGTCCAGAAACTGAAATCTTCTTCGAGCGACCGCGTCCCGAAATTGCTGTCGAAATAGCCGTGGCCGGACCATTGCCAGTCCTTTGCCTCCAGTTCGACCTTGATGTCGGACGACGGCGCAAAAGGCCGCCAGATATGTGCGCCATCCGGTGTCAGCGGCAGTTCGACATTGGTGATCGCATGCGGTGTGATTGTGATTTGCCCGCGCACGCGGCTGATCAGGGGCGGGCTGCTGATCTCGTTGATGTCGATCACCAGATCGCGGCCTGTCCAATGCATCGAGGACGGGCCGACCTGAAATGTGTCCGGCGTTGTGTGAAGCGCTGCGCGCCCGCGGTCTGTCATGGTGAACCGCCCGCCTGGTCCATAGGTCGCCACGTTGATGCAGCAGTGATTGGCGGGGTCGCGGCGCCCTGACCATGCGTACCAAGGCGAAAACACCGAGCCGATAAATCCTATGACAGAGACCGCTTTCGTCCCGTCCGCGCTGATCCCGTCAATGTACCACCACGCGTAGCCGTTTGGCGGGACATCAAGGTGGAAGCATGGTCCGTCATGATCGCCGCGGCCGCGTGCGCTGCGGAGAGTGTCGCCATCGGCACCCCCGCCCCCGGATGTGCCCCGCCCCCGCAAAGGTACAGTCCCGGCACCGGTGTGCGTGCTGTCGGGCGTTTGAAGGCCGCCATCAGCCCATGCGGGCTCCGCCCGTAAAGGGAACCGAGGCTCGCTGGAAACAGCGCGTCGAACCCTTGCGGCGTGGTCAGCACGTCCGGTCCCGGCGTGGGGCTGAAGGTCAGGCCGAAGGCGCGGAGACGATTGAAAATCTGTGTCTGACATGGGGGTTTTTCCTTTTCAGGGGCGCGCGGGACGGGTGGGCCGTTCATGATGATCTCGAACCGTTGCAGGGCGTCGGGTGCGACTGCCCCGTGATCCTGCGCGCAAAGATAGAGGGTGGCATCGGTCGGCATTTCGCCTTTGGCGAGGGCTTTGAACTCGGCTTTGGGATCGTGCCCGAAAAACACGGTGTGGTGTTTGAGCGCGACACCTTCAGGCATAGCAGCGAAGGCATGCACGAAGGCCGAGAGGCTACGGGGTGTTGTGTGTTGTGGCTGCACCGCGTCTTTTGCACCATCGCCGAGAAGACCGGTTTCCAATGCGCGCGGATCGCCATTGAACAGCACCATATCTGCGGGAAAGTGCCCTGTGGCGGTTTGCACCCCGTTGATACGCCCGTTCTGCCGCGTGATCCGCGTGGCGGGCATGTTGTAGTGGAAGGTGGCACCGCGTGCCTGCGCCAGTTTGGCGATGGTTTGCGCCAGTTGATGCATCCCGCCCTTCACGGACCAGACGCCTTGTGCCTCGGCCTGCCAGATCAGCGCCAGAATGGCGGGTGCGGCATAGGGTGAGCCGCCGACATAGGTGGCGTAGCGGCCGAAAAGTTGCGCAAGGCGCGGATCGCTGAAAGAAGTCCGCAGTAAGCCAGCCAAGGTGCGGTGCGGGGCCATGGCCGGGATCAGACCGGGCTGGCGGAGCACGGTTTTCGTGATCGCCCATTGGTCGGGTTCGGGCGTGCGCATCATGGGCGCATCGAAAGCGTCAAACAGGCGCTTGGCGCGTACCGAGAACGCCGCGAATTCCTGTCCTGCTTTCGGTCCGAAGGTGGCAGTCACATTGGCAAGGCTTTGCGCAGGATCCGCATCGAGATCAAGCATCGCGCCATCATCCCAATAATGCCGCGCCAGTGTGGTCAGCGGTTCAAGCGTGAGGTGGTCACCGAGCACCTCATCCACATCGGTAAACAGCGCCTCAAACACGGGCCGCATTGTCAGGACAGTCGGGCCTGCATCGACCGGCCCAGCATCTGATGCTACCGTGCGCATCTTGCCGCCCGGCGCGCTGTGCATATCCAGCACAGTGACATCGCAACCCTGATGGGCCAGCCGCAGTGCCGCGGCCAATCCGCCGATTCCAGCGCCAATAACAACAATTTTTGGGGAATCCGCTTTCATCCGGCCCTGAGTCTTTTGTTACGTTTGATTTACATTGACATATGTAAACTAAAATAGACACTATAGATTGCAAAGGAGACGTCCATGAGAATCTCGGAACGGATTGACGCGACCATGGCAGCGGCCATCAAGGCAGGCCAGGGTGGTGTTGCGCCGGCAAAACTGGCGGCGGCGCTCGAATATGCGGTCACACCCGGCGGTGCGCGGATCAGGCCGACAATCCTGACCTCTGTGGCGATGGCCTGCGGCGATGATCGCCCTGAGTTGACCAATGCGGCGGCGGTGGCACTTGAGGTGATCCATTGCGCGAGCCTTGTGCATGATGATCTGCCTTGCTTTGACGATGCCGATCTGCGGCGCGGTAAACCGGCGCTGCATCGTGCCTATTCCGAACCTTTGGCGGTGCTTGCAGGCGATAGCCTGATCATCATGGGGTTTCAGATTCTTGCGCGTGCTGCTGGCGATGCGCCTGCGCGGGCGCTGAACCTCATTGATATTCTGGGTACCCGCACAGGGATGCCTTTTGGTATTTGCGCAGGCCAGGGCTGGGAGAGCGAAGAGAACATCGATTTGTCCGCTTACCATCAGGCCAAAACCGGTGCTTTGTTCATTGCTGCAACGCAAATGGGTGCTGTGGCGGCCGGACAAGAGGCCGAACCGTGGGAAGAGCTGGGTGCGCGCATTGGCGAGGCATTTCAGGTCGCGGATGATTTGCGCGATGCGCTATGCGATGAGGATACGCTGGGCAAACCGGCCGGTCAGGATGATCTGCACGGGCGGCCCAATGCGGTGGCCTCTTACGGTGTAGCGGGTGCTGTAAAGCGTTTCGACGACATCCTAGGCGGCGCGATCTCGTCCATTCCTGCCTGTCCCGGCGAAGCGGCCCTCGCGCAGATGGTGCGCGCTTATGCTGATAAACTGGTGCCTGCTGGCGCGCGTGGCAGATCTACCGTCCCCGGCGAATAATGAAAGACGTTGATATCCCTTTGCAAAAACCTGCGTTGCCGCGTGGGGCGTTGCGGCGTACGGGGCGATTGACCCGTTTGGTCGCATCACGGGGATTTCAAAAGTGGGCGGCCCGCTTTCCCCTGACACGTCGTATCGTGCGAACCGAAGGTGAGGCGATGTTCGATCTGGTTGCAGGCTTTTGCCATAGCCAGATTTTGCAGGCCTTCGTGCGGTTTGATGTGGCCGGGCTTTTGTTGGCCAATGAAATGAGCGCCGAAGCTTTGGCGCATGAGCTGGATATCCCAAAAGACCGTCTGGCGATTCTGCTCTCGGCATCTGTCGCCATTGGCCTGCTGAAGCACCGTCGTGCGGGGCGCTATGCGCTGACGACGCGGGGTGCGGCATTGGCGGGCGTACCCGGCTTGCGCGGGATGATTGACCACCATGATGTGCTCTACCGTGATCTGGCTGATCCGGTTGCCTTTTTCCGCGGTGAGGTTGCGACCGAGCTTGCGGGTTTCTGGCCATATGTCTTTGGCGCAGGTGGCGCGACCGATCCCGAAACAACGGCAGTCTATTCCCGGCTGATGGCGGATAGTCAGGCGCTTGTCGCTGACGACACGCTCGCGATGTATGGGTTCTCTGAAAGTAAAAATATCCTCGATGTGGGTGGTGGCACGGGGGCCTTTCTGGTGGCTGTCGGTGCCGCGCATCCGCATCTGCATCTGACACTTTTTGATCTGCCGGCTGTGGCCCCCGCTGCTGCAGAACGTTTTGACGCGGCGGGCCTGCGTGACCGTACCACGATCGTTCCCGGGTCTTTTCGGGATGATCCCTTGCCGCAGGGTGCCGATATCATCAGCCTGATCCGTGTGCTTTACGATCACGCCGACGACACCGTGATCGCTTTGCTTAAGGCGGCGCATGATGCGCTGCCTGTGGGCGGCCGGATTCTAGTGTCGGAACCGATGACCGGTGGGGATAGCCCCCAGCGCGCGGGGGATGCCTATTTTGCCCTTTATTGCATGGCGATGCGCACCGGGCGTGCGCGGTCTCAGGCGGAGATTGCGGCCCTTTTGGTGCAGGCAGGCTTTGAAGATGTGCAAACCCCAAAGCCGCGCCGCGCATTTATTACATCCATTGTGTCGGGTGTAAGGAAAAGTTGACACTATGTATGTCTAAATAAATTGACAGTTTGATCTGTAAGGCTAAACTAGGACAGGACAGAGTGTTGCGATTTGGAATGTTCCAAAGCCGCGCACTGGGGAGAGAAGCGTTGGAAACAAAGGCCGTCATTCTATCAGCGCCGGGTAAGCTCGCGCTTGATCAGGTGGGAATCGTTCCCCCTGCGGCGGACGATATTGTGGTCGCAATCAGGCATTCGGGCATTTCGACAGGGACGGAAAAGCTGTTCTGGACCGGTGAGATGCCCCCATTCCCGGGCATGGGGTATCCCTTGATCCCCGGATATGAAGCCGCTGGCGAAGTGATCGAGGCGGGTGCTGACAGTGGCTACCGTGTGGGTGAGCATGTCTTTGTTCCCGGAGCGAGCTGCTATGAGGGTGCGTTTGGTTTGTTCGGTGCGGCGGCGCAAACGCTGGTCACCAAAGCATCACGCGTGACCCGTATTGATCGGGGTCTTGGCGCTGCGGGGGCATTGCTGGCGTTGGCGGCGACGGCGCGCCATGCGATGGCGGGCCCGAACAAGGCGGTGCCTGATCTGATCATTGGCCATGGTGTGCTGGGCCGTCTTTTGGCGCGCTTGACCATTGCCTCTGGTGCGCCCGCGCCAACCGTTTGGGAGGTTGATCCGATCCGCATGGGCGGTGCCAGTGGCTATGAAGTGACAACACCCGAAGCCGATGCGCGCCGTGACTATAAATCTGTTTACGATGCCTCCGGTCGTGGTGATCTGCTGAACGACTGGATCGGCCGCATCGCCAAAGGGGGCGAGATTGTCTTGGCGGGCTTCTACACCGCACCGCTGCAATTCGCCTTTCCGCCCGCGTTTATGAAAGAGGCCCGTTTCCGCATCAGTGCCGAATGGGCAGCGGACGATATGACCGCCACCAAAGCCTTGGTCGAGGCGGGCGTTCTGGAATTGGCCGATTTGATCACACACCAACAGCCCGCAGAAGCCGCAGGGACCGCCTATGAAACGGCATTCACCGATCCGGCCTGCCTGAAAATGATTTTGAACTGGGGAACCGCATGAAAGATGAAATTCCAAACCTGAAGGATTTTGATCAGCGTCTGCGCGACGAAGCGCATGAGGAGCCCACGCTTGAGGTCCCTCATGGCGAGCCAACATCCAAGACGCAGATCATCGCGATTTACGGCAAGGGCGGGATTGGCAAGTCTTTCACGTTGGCCAACCTCAGCCACATGATGGCTGAGATGGGCAAGCGCGTTTTGCTCATCGGCTGTGACCCGAAATCCGATACCACCAGCCTGCTGTTCGGCGGCAAAGCCTGTCCGACGATTATCGAGACTTCGGCCAAGAAGAAGCTCGCGGGTGAAGAGGTTGCCATCGGTGATGTCTGCTTCAAGCGCGGTGGTGTTTTTGCAATGGAACTTGGCGGACCAGAGGTTGGCCGTGGCTGCGGCGGACGCGGGATTATTCACGGGTTTGAATTGCTTGAAAAGCTTGGTTTTCACGATTGGGACTTTGACTATGTCCTGCTGGATTTTCTGGGCGACGTTGTGTGCGGTGGCTTTGGCCTGCCGATTGCCCGCGATATGGCACAAAAAGTGATTTTGGTCGCCTCGAACGACCTGCAATCGCTTTATGTGGCCAATAACGTCTGCTCGGCGGTCGAGTACTTCCGCAAGCTGGGTGGTAACGTGGGCGTCGCGGGTCTTGTTATCAACAAGGACGATGGCACGGGCGAGGCGCAGGCCTTTGCCGAGGCTGTGAGCATACCTGTCCTTGCTGCAATCCCGCAAAACGATGACCTGAGAAAGAAAAGCGCGAATTATCAGATCGTTGGCACCCATCAAAGTGAATGGGGTCCGATGTTTGAAGGTCTGGCCGAGGCTGTGGGTATTGCCCCGCCAGTGCGCCCGAACCCGCTTGATCAGGATGGTTTGCTGGGTCTGTTCGACGCCAAAGACACCGGCGGCGACTATCAGCTTGTACCCGCCACCGATGTCGACATGCGCGGCAAGAACGCCCAGCCGAAAGAGAGCCTGGAGGTGATCTATGACGACGCCTGATGCCCGCAAGACCGTTGAACGCGAAGTGCAAGCAATGCTTGCCCGCGCCACGCCAGCGCAGCTCGCGCGGCTGCTGGCTGATGTCATGACAGCACCGGCTGTCGCCAAGGAGCCTGTCAAATATGACGCATGATACAGACACCCAAGGCTATGAAGTTGGCTATGATGAGGCTGGCCAGGTCCAGATCATCGAGGGTGTTGCACGTGCAGATTCGCCTGAAGCGCTGGATGCGTCCCAGCAGGCGACAGCGCTTGAGGGCGGTTGCACCGCCAGTGCAGGATCAATGGAGGCAGCGGCCCGTGCCGCGGGTAAATCCGAGATCCTCGATCAATATGCGAAGGATTATCCGCAAGGACCCCACGATCAACCGCAGAGCATGTGCCCTGCGTTCGGGTCTTTGCGTGTAGGCCTTCGGATGAAACGTGTGGCCACGGTTCTGTCCGGTTCGGCTTGTTGTGTATACGGTCTCACGTTTGTTTCGCATTTTTATGGGGCACGCCGGTCTGTCGGCTACGTTCCGTTTAATTCCGAGACATTGGTGACGGGTAAACTGTTCGAGGACATCCGCGAGAGTGTCCATGATATGGCCGATCCTGACCGCTATGACGCGATTGTTGTGACCAACCTGTGTGTGCCAACCGCATCCGGTGTGCCGCTCCGGTTGTTGCCCAAAGAAATCAACGGCGTGCGGATCGTGGGCATTGATGTGCCTGGTTTCGGTATCCCGACCCACGCCGAGGCCAAGGACGTGCTGGCGGGTGCGATGCTGCAATATGCACGCGAAGAGATTAAGGCAGGCCCTGTCGCCCGCCCTGTCGGTGGTAAATCCGACCGTCCGAATGTGGCCTTGCTGGGCGAAATGTTCCCCGCTGATCCGATGATGATCGGTGCGATGCTTGCGCCCATGGGCCTTGCCGCTGGTCCTGTCGTGCCGACACGCGAATGGCGCGAACTTTATGCCGCGCTTGATTGCGGTGTCGCGGCGGCGATCCACCCTTTCTATACCGCCTCAATCCGCGAATTTCAGGCTGCTGGCCGCAAAATCGTGGGTTCTGCCCCTGTCGGCCATGACGGCACGGCCGCTTGGCTTGCGGCGATTGGTGATGCTTATAATGTTGCCCCTGACCAGATTGCAGCGGCGCAAAATGCGTTCCTGCCTGCCATCAAAGGTGCACTGGCCGGCGCGCAGATCAACGGCACTGTTACCTTGTCGGGCTATGAGGGCTCCGAGCTTTTGGTGGCGCGTTTGCTGATCGAAAGCGGCGCGGACGTGCCTTATGTGGGCACCGCCTGTCCCAAGACAGAATGGTCGCGGCCCGACGCTGAATGGTTGGCCGCGAAAGGCGTGAAGATCAAGTATCGCGCTTCGCTTGAGGATGATCTTGCCGCTGTCGATGCGATCAAACCTGATCTGGCGATTGGCACCACACCGGTGGTCCAGCACGCCAAAGAGGCGGGTATCCCGTCGCTTTACTTTACCAACCTGATTTCTGCGCGTCCGCTGATGGGACCTGCGGGTGCCGGATCCTTGGCGCAGGTCGTCAATGCCGCGATTGCGGGCAAGCAGAAGATGGACAAGATGCGCGACTTCTTTGAAGGCGTGGGCCATGGCGACACTGCCGGTGTCTGGGAAGGCGCGCCGAATTTGCGCCCCGACTTCCGCGCGCAGCATCAAAAGAAGCTTGATAAAATGGCGCGTGCGGCCAAAGCGCAGGAGATGATCTAGTGGCGTATTTTGGAACAAAATCGCCACGGTGCGGGAAAGAGATTGGCGCAGCCAATCGCGGCCGCACGCCTTCGAAGGAGGGCGCAACGTGTTAGTCACCGATCATGATCGCGCGGGCGGATACTGGGGTGCGGTTTACGCCTTCTGTGCCGTCAAAGGTTTGCAAGTGGTTATCGACGGCCCCGTAGGCTGTGAAAACCTGCCGGTGACATCCGTGTTGCATTACACCGATGGTTTGCCGCCGCATGAGTTGCCGATTGTTGTCACCGGTCTGGGTGAAACCGAGATGGGTGAAGGCACCGAGGACGCGATGAAGCGGGCCTGGAAAACGCTTGATCCGGCTTTGCCTGCGGTTGTTGTGACAGGGTCCATTGCCGAGATGATCGGTGGCGGTGTGACACCGCAAGGCACCAACATTCAACGCTTTTTGCCGCGCACCATTGATGAAGATCAATGGGAATGCGCCGACCGTGCCATGACGTGGATTTTCACCGAATTTGGCATGACCAAGGGCCGGATGCCGCCCGAGAAAAAACGCGAAGAGGGTGCAAAACCGCGCGTGAATATCCTTGGGCCGATGTATGGCGCATTCAACATGCCGTCCGATCTGGCCGAAATTCGTCGTTTGGTCGAAGGCATTGGTGCCGAGATCAATATGGTCATGCCATTGGGTGCCCATGTCGCCGAAATGCGCAATCTGGTGAATGCCGATGTGAACGTCACCATGTACCGCGAATTTGGCCGTGGCTTGTGTGAAGTGCTGGGCAAGCCATACCTGCAAGCGCCGTTCGGGATTGATTCAACCACAAAATTCCTGCGCAAGCTGGGTGAGTTGACTGGGCTCGATCCGGAACCGTTTATCGAGCGAGAAAAGCATTCGACCATCAAGCCCGTATGGGATCTGTGGCGCTCGGTCACACAGGATTTCTTTGCCACCGCCGAATTCGCGATCGTTGCGAATGAGACATACGCCCGTGGCGTGCGTCATTTCCTTGAGGGTGATTTGGGTTTCCCATGTGCCTTTGCGGTTGCGCGGACACGCGGCAAAAAGACCAACAACGACGAAGTACGCGCCATGCTGCATAGCAAGCGCCCTTTGATCGTGTTGGGGTCCATCAACGAGAAAATGTATCTGGCCGAAATGAAAGCAGGGCATGGACCAAGCCCCGTATTTATCCCCGCCAGCTTCCCCGGTGCTGCGATCCGCCGTGCGACCGGCACGCCGTTCATGGGCTATGCAGGGGCTACCTATCTGCTGCAAGAGGTCTGCAATGGCCTGTTTGATGCGCTGTTCCACATCCTGCCTTTGGGTACGGATATGGACGCCACCGATGCCACGCTGACCCCGCTGCGCCGCGATTTCCCCTGGGATGCCGACGCACAGGCCAAGCTGGACGAGATCGTGGCCACCCACCCGATCCTGACACGAATTTCTGCCGCCAAAACGCTGCGTGACGCAGCCGAGCGTGCAGCCCTCGACGCCGGCAACGACCGGGTCGTTCTTGAGACCGTCGAAACACTGCAACCCACTTCTGGAGGACGCAAATGACCGATTTTACAACAGACATGCCCCACACGACACGGGCCCGGTCAGCGCCACCAAAGCGCGAATACTACGCCTATTTCGGGCTCATCTTTCTGGCCACGCTGCCGCTCTGCATCCTGACATGGGTGTTGTCTGCCGCGCGTCGGATGGAGCTGCCGGAGAAAGGCCCCTTCGCAAAGGCCTGGACACAGGCCCGCATTATTACGCCACAGATCTTCAGCGCATGAACCTGATGGCACGACATTTGTCCGGAAACGGGCATCCGATGTTCATCATTCCCCCCCGGGATGATGGATTGGGGCAGAGGAAGAGCTTCTGTCGTAACCCGGCCGCGGGGGGTACGCGGCGTCAGTACTTAATTTTGGAGACAAAACATGGCTGACAAATCTGACCTTTCTTTCACAGGTCTCACTGACGAGCAGGCCCAGGAGCTGCACGCAGTTTACATGAGCGGGTTCACGATCTTCACGATCGTTGCCGTGGTTGCTCACGTACTGACGTACATCAAGCTTCCTTGGTTCAGCTGGTAGGAGAATTAGCAAATGGCACAGTTCTATAAGATCTGGTTGGTATTCGACCCACGCCGCGTTTTCGTGGCTCAGGGCGTATTCCTGTTCCTGCTTGCAGCAATGATTCACCTCGTTCTGTTGAGCAATGAAAGCACAAACTGGTTCCAGCTCGCCTTTGGCGGAATGTAATCAGCTTTGCTGACGAAATCACGCTACGGGCGGGCCAGTTCCGCCCGTAGCAAACACCGACATTGATGAAGATAGGGCGCACCGGAACGCGGATGCAGGGCCTGTCTAGAATGGAGATTGGAAGATGGCACAGCTCAGCTTCGAGAGAAAATACCGGGTCCGTGGCGGGACATTGGTAGGCGGTGATCTGTTCGACTTTTGGGTGGGGCCATTTTATGTTGGCTTCTTCGGGGTCACGACGTTCTTTTTCGCCGTCCTTGGGACAATACTGATATTTTACGGGGCCAGCCAGGGCCCCACATGGAACCCGTGGTTGATTTCGATTGACCCGCCGCCGCTTGAGTACGGTCTGGGTGCAGCCCCATTGATGGAGGGCGGGCTTTGGCAGATCATCACGATCTGTGCCATTGGTGCTTTTGTCAGCTGGATGATGCGCGAAGTCGAGATTTGCCGCAAGCTGGGCATTGGCTATCACGTGCCCTTTGCATTCGGCGTGGCGATCTTTGCCTATGTGACACTTGTTGTGATCCGTCCGGTGCTGCTGGGTGCCTGGGGGCATGCGTTCCCTTATGGCATTTTCAGCCACCTCGATTGGGTGAACAACGTGGGCTACACCTACGGGAACTTCCACTACAATCCGGTCCATATGATCGCGATCACGTTCTTCTTCACCACCTGTCTGGCGCTCGCGCTGCACGGATCACTGGTGTTGTCGGCCGTGAACCCGGGCAAGGGCCAAGAGATCAAGTCACCTGATCACGAAGACACGTATTTCCGCGATCTGATCGGCTATTCGATCGGGCCATTGGGGATTCACCGCCTCGGTCTGTTTCTGGCGCTGAATGCGGGTTTCTGGTCTGCGATTTGTATCGTGATTTCCGGCACCATCTGGTTCGAAGAATGGATCGTCTGGTGGGATTGGTACTATGAGCTCCCTTGGTGGGTCGATCTGTAGGAGGATATGAAAAATGGCTGAATATCAAAACATCTTCACACAGGTTCAAGTACAGGGGCCGCCCGAAATGGGCCTCCCCGGACCTGACGGGACCGCGATTGATCGCGGAACCACAACGGGGTTCTCCAAGCTTGCCGGTCTTTTTGGCAACGCGCAGTTAGGGCCGATCTATCTGGGGTCCTTCGGGGTCATCTCACTGGCGACCGGTGCAATCTGGTTCATCATGGTGGGTTTGTCCTTCTGGGCGCAGGCCGACTATAACCCTGCGATCTTCTTGCGGGATCTGTTCTGGCTGTCACTTGATCCACCCTCACCGGGGTACGGTCTGAGCATGCCACCCATGAATGACGGCGGTTACTTTATGATCGCGTCCTTCTTCTTGCTGATTTCGGTGCTGACATGGTGGGTACGGACCTACCTGCGCGCCGAAGCGCTGGGCATGGGCAAGCATGTGGCATGGGCCTTTGCCTCTGCGATCTGGTTGTTCCTTGTGCTGGGCCTTTTCCGCCCGATCCTGATGGGCGACTGGTCCGAGATGGTGCCTTACGGTGTCTTCTCACACCTCGACTGGACGAACCTG
The DNA here is from genome assembly GCF_900156505.1 of Yoonia rosea. Taxonomy (NCBI): domain Bacteria; kingdom Pseudomonadati; phylum Pseudomonadota; class Alphaproteobacteria; order Rhodobacterales; family Paracoccaceae; genus Yoonia; species Yoonia rosea. The sequence continues at coordinate 556,490 of NZ_FTPR01000002.1, forward strand.
TTTTCGATCACATATGGCAACCTGTTCTACAATCCGTTCCACGCTTTGAGCATCGCGTTCCTTTACGGTTCTGCCCTGCTGTTTGCGATGCACGGTGCGACGATCCTTGCCGTGAGCCGCTTTGGCGGTGAGCGCGAGATCGAACAGATCGTGGACCGCGGTACCGCGACCGAGCGTGCCGCCCTCTTCTGGCGCTGGACCATGGGCTTTAACGCCACCATGGAAGGTATCCACCGCTGGGCGTGGTGGTTCGCAGTCCTGACAACGCTGACCGGCGGTATCGGGATCCTGTTGACCGGTACGGTTGTTGATAACTGGTTCGTCTGGGCGCAAGTCCACGGCTATGCGCCAGTAAACTAAGGAGAGAGATGATGAAAAACGATAACATCCTCGACATGAGCGAAAAGAGCAGGCTGACCGCCGATATCACGCTCTTGATGCTTAAGGGGGCGGGTTACGCCGCGATCTTTGTTCTGGCGATCTGGTTTGTGATTGCGGCGATGGCCTTTATTGGCCGCATCCTGCCCGAAGAAAGCCGCGACACGCCTGATCCGATTAACCGGTCATCCTTGATGATCGAAGCGACCCCCGAGGTCGCACAAGTCTAGCGAGATCGGAACAGGCGGCGCGCGACGCCCCGCCTGTTCCAGCGCCATCGGGCTACCCTCCCTGGCTGGCCCGATATTGGGGTTTCGACCCCAGTTCCCTTCCTGTTGGCTACAGGAGACTAGCGTCGCAATCGGGGTAACCCTTTTGCGGCGCTTTTTTATTTACCACAAAGGTGCCGTCATGACCATCCGTCCTCAAACACCCTTCCTCGATAGCGTCTCGGGTCCTGCCGACATTCGTCGCATGAACGACACCGCGATCGCCAATTTGGCTGATGATGTCCGCGCCGAGGTGATCTCGGCGGTATCGGAAACAGGCGGACACCTGGGCTCGTCGCTGGGCGTTGTCGAATTGACCGTGGCCATCCACGCTGTCTTTGACACCCCGCGCGACAAGCTGATCTTTGATGTCGGACACCAGTGTTACCCCCATAAAGTGATCACAGGCCGCCGTGACCGGATCCGCACCCTTCGCCAAGAGGGCGGTTTGTCGGGTTTCACCAAACGTGCCGAGAGCGATTATGATCCTTTCGGTGCGGCGCATTCCAGCACCTCGATCTCTGCCGCGCTTGGTTTCACGGTCGGGCGCGATATGGGGATGCCAACAGGCGATGCAATTGCCGTGATCGGTGACGGGTCGATCAGTGCGGGCATGGCCTATGAAGCGATGAATAACGCCGGCTCTGAAGGCCGTCGCTTGTTTGTGATCCTCAACGATAACGAGATGTCGATCGCCCCGCCTGTGGGTGCCATGTCCAAATATTTGTCCGGTCTCTATGCCTCGCCCGTGGGCGAGTTGCACAAAATGGCCGAAGGGTTCGAGGCCGCCTTGCCCGGCCCGCTGCGTGACCACGCCCGCCGTGCGCGCCATCTGGTCACAGGGATGCAGACCGGTGGGTCCGGCACCTTGTTCGAAGAACTTGGGTTTTCCTATGTCGGCCCGATTGACGGCCATGATATGCGCCAGCTTCTGCCGGTGCTGCGCGCTGCGCGCACCCGTGCAACTGGGCCTGTGCTGATCCATGTATGCACCAAGAAAGGCAAGGGCTATGCCCCCGCCGAAACCAGTGCAGACCGCGGGCATGGCGTATCGAAATTCGATGTGGAGAGTGGTGCGCAGGCGAAATCGCGCCCCAACGCGCCAAGCTATACCAAGGTCTTTGGCACTGCGCTGGCGACCGAAGCACAGATGGACCCTGCTATTGTGGCTGTCACCGCTGCGATGCCCTCTGGCACCGGTGTCGATATCATGGGCGCACGGTTCAAGAACCGCGTGTTTGATGTGGGGATCGCCGAACAACACGGTGTGACCTTTGCGGCCGGTATGGCGGCAAGTGGGCTCAAACCGTTCTGTGCGATCTATTCGACGTTCCTCCAGCGTGGTTATGATCAGGTGGTGCATGATGTGGCCCTGCAAAACCTGCCTGTCCGTTTTGCGATTGACCGTGCAGGACTGGTGGGTGCTGACGGGCCAACCCATGCGGGGGCCTTCGATATCGGGTTCATGGCCGCATTGCCGAATATGGTGGTAATGGCTGCGGGGGACGAGGTGGAACTGATGCATATGGTCCGGACTGCCGCCGCCTATGATGAGGGCCCGATTGCGTTCCGTTATCCCCGTGGCGAAGGGGTTGGGATCGAGTTGCCGGAACGTGGTGAGATCATCGAGATCGGCAAGGGACGTATCGTGCAGGAAGGGTCGGACGTGGCGATCCTGTGCTTTGGCGCGCATCTGGCCGAATGTCAGAAGGCCGCCGAGAAACTGGCCGCGCAAGGTGTGACGGCAACGATTGCCGATGCGCGTTTTGCCAAGCCGCTGGACCGCGCGCTGATCCGGCAACTCTTGCGCAACCACAAGGCGCTGATCACGGTCGAACAGGGCGCAAAGGGTGGCTTTGGTGCCATGGTCCTGCATGATCTGGCCAATGACGGCTTGCTGGACGGGCGCTGTCAGGTGCGGACAATGACATTGCCGGACCGCTATATTGATCACGCGGCCCCTGATGCGATGTATGCGGATGCAGGGCTGACGGCGGTGGATATTGCCGCGACAGCGATGCAGGCAGCAGGGATTGAGGTCAAACGTCAGGGTGTGACGGTCTGAGAGGGCAGGAGCCTCCGGCGGGGATATTTTTGGGCCAGTAATAACAGGGCTTAGAGTGTACCCGTCTGGAAGAGCCAGACCTTCAGGCCGCCGTGTGGAATGGCGGGGCCTTTGGGTTTGAAAGGCAGGCCCGACGCTTTGGCAAGGCCCGCTTCGCTGGTGACCATGCCGACGCGCCAGCCTGTGAATTCGCGTTTGAGCGCCTCGCCGAGACCTGCATAGACCCCATAGAGCATGTTCTGGTTGCCGATCCGCCCGCCATAAGGCGGGTTGCAAATGATCAGACCCGGCGGGCCTGCGGGCCGTTTCATGTCAGCGGCTGAAAGGTTCTGGAAGGTGATGTGATCAGCCACGCCTGCCCGTTCGGCGTTGGCGGTGGCCATGCGGATGGCGCCCGCATCACGGTCGCTGCCGTGGAAATGCTGGGTGGGCGCGTGGGTTTCACCCATCCTACGCATGTCTTGCCATGCTGCGTCGTCGTAGGTGGCGAGATGTTGGAACGCAAACTCGCGGGTGCGACCGGGGTTGAGGCCCATGGTCATTTCCGCGGCTTCGATCAGAAATGTGCCCGACCCGCACATCGGGTCGACCACGGGTTCGTTTCCCGTATAGCCACATTCACGCAGCATCAGTGCGGCCAGTGTTTCGCGCATGGGGGCTTTGCCCACCGCCTCTTTATGGCCGCGCTTGTGCAGGCTCTCGCCAGAGGTATCAACGCTGATTGTGACACGGTTGTCGTCGATGCGGACCTTGAGTGCTACGGGCGCGTCTGCCGCGATAGTCATGCCGTGGCTCTCTTTCAGAGCGGTCTCGATCCGCTGGGTTGCGGCACCTGCATGGTAGATCTTTGACTTCTTTGAGGTGCTGACCTCGACCCGGACAGGGACGTCCTGACGCAGCACGTCATCCCATGGATATTTGCGCGCCCGTTTGTCGAGTTGGGCAAGGTGAAAGGCCATAAAGCTCCCCACGCGCGCCAAGATTCGCGTGGCCCCGCGCATGACAAGGTTGGCGCGCCAGACGTCCTCCCATGTGCCGGTGGTCGTGATCCCGCCGCTGGTGATTTGCGGGTCGGCAAAGCCGTTCTCCAGCGCCTCGGCGTGGAGGGCCTGTTCAAAACCGGGGGTGCAGACCATGAAGATTTCAAAGGGTGTTGTCATGGCCCGTGCATACTGGGCTTTGCTGTGGTGATGCAAATGCCAATCGGTCCCCGCGTCAGAACCGCGATGCGACCCCGAAAAGGATCTGTGCTGCCGCTGATGTGTTTTCCTCGGCGGTTGAGTGTGTACGCGCACCCGAGACCGTCACGCTGGGGGAGAAACCAAAGTAGCTGACGTCTTCGAAAACGGCTGTGACCGAGGCCAGATAGAAATGATCATCGCGGCCGTCGAGTGTGGTTGTGAATTCCTCGAACGTGCGGAACCCGATGTTGAGGGACGTGGAAATTTGTGCCCCCAAAACAGGCTCGGCCAGCAGATAACCGATGCCGATCTGGTATTCGTCGAAAGAATTTTCCGGTCCTGCCGCGTTGCGCTGTGATATCAGGCTGAGCCGCAACTGGTCGCGGTTTGCCAGCAGCCGGTCATAGGCGATCGTAATGTCGTAGATGTTTGTATCGTCTAACGCAGGGGTACGTGCGTCCTGCCAGCGCCGGAGCGCGCGGAGTTGCAGGCGGCTGGTGTTGGTGAGGGGAACGGTCTGTTCGAGGCTGAGGTCGTGAAAGTCGACCAGCCTTTCGCCACCTTCCCAATAGGTCCCGAAGGCCGTCCCGAGGCTGAGCGGGCCCAGCGGGCTTATGTTGTTTTGCTGTCGTTCAATGCCCACACTGGCCGTCACTGTCGCGAAATCGCGCCCATCAATTGCGCGCACCTCTGGATCGGGAGAGTCGGCAATCAAGGACTTTGCGTCGTCTGACAACAGATAGGTATCGCCTGCAAGCGTGGCGGTAACCGTCGTGACTTGGTGTGCGGTCTCTGAAATTCGGTAGCGCAGGTCGGTGCTGGCAGAAAAGCCGATACCGGAAAGTGCGCGGCGGTCTTCGGGCAGCACGAAGGTCAGGTCGATTCCTTCCAGTCGCAAGATGCCGTCTTCTGATCCGTTGTTGATGTTATCGGTGGGTGCGATTGCGGCGGTGACCGCGACCGAAAGCGGGTTGGTTCTGACAGTGTTCGCATAGGCCTCTGCGATAAACTGCAGATCGGCTTCGGTGGATGCGTGATTGGCTGCGCGTCGCAACCAGAATGCAGAACGGGTATAGTGGCCGGCCTGAAAATACGCGCCGGCCACAAAACGCGCTGTTTCAAAGCGGGTGTCCTGACTTGTCGCGGCGGCATAGGCGCGTGCGCCAGAGGCTGCGGCACTTTGCGGGTCATTCAGGTCCGACTGGGCAAGTGCCAGCAGGTAGAGTGCAGCAAAATCTTCCGGTTGCGCGCGCAGCATCTCTTGGGCGAGGCGCAGGGTTGTGGCGGGCGCGCCTGCCACAAGGGCGGCTTCTGCCTGTTCTTGAAGACTCTGTGTTGGCTGGGCGTCGGCTGAGGAGATCATGACTGCCATGGCGCAGAGGCGTGCTAGATTACGCAAATTGGTCGCCCCTTTCGGCTGGTCGGCACGCGTGATTTTCACGCTCTGTAATTTCATGCGCCAATACGGTCAGAAAGTCAGCCCGTTTTGCGGCCTTGCAGAGCTCCGATTTGTTTTTGCCACGTTTGCATCCCGGTTTCGGCGGCTTTCTTCTCTCATTCTGCGGTCACGAGCGAATTTATGCTTATGTGGCGGTATCTTGCAGGTTTTGATTGTGTGAAAAGTGGTCGGAGACATAACTGCTTTTCGAAACAAGATTTGGACAAGATTCATGAAAAGAACTTTTGCGATAGCTGCATTATGCCTTGCAACAGCATGTGGCGGAGCAGGTGGGAGCACAACGAGCGTGAGTACAAGTTCAAGTGGTGGTGCCGCGCCCATCCCGATCGCGGATTTGCCGCAAGTTGCCGTGTCCGCGGCGCCGAGTCAGACATTTTCAGGCATGCTTAATGGCGTGCGGTCAGGAGCAGGTGCAGGGGCGCTCACCTATGATAGCCGTCTTGGTGCGGCGGCGAACCGGCATGCAAATGATATGGCTGCGAATAATTTTTTCTCCCACACGGGGAGTGACGGATCAACCGTTGGACAACGTGTCACCGATGCCGGCTATCAGTGGAACCTTGTTGGCGAAAACATCGCACGCGGTCAGGTTGATGAGCAGGCTGTGCTGGATGCCTGGATGAATTCTGCTGGGCATCGGGCAAATAATCTCGATCCACGGTTCGAGGACTTCGCGCTTGCCAAAGCCAATAGTCCACGCGGGCCCTATTGGGTGCTCGTTCTCGCACGTGAGCGGTAGTCTTTCCGTTGCTATCTGACAATCACCCGTGACGGTGATGGTTCCGGTTTCGGTTTGGGCTTTGTGATGCCTTCGAGGGCCCTGAAGGGTTTGCGCACTGCTTCGGTCAATCCTGGCCGTCTGGGGGCGGCCATTTGTTTGCTGACCTCGATGATCAACACGCCGCCAGCGGCGACAACCGGCAGGTTATGCCCGACTTTTTCAAGAAACCCTGCTGATTTGCGCCAGAGCTTGCTTGCCGAGGGCGGCTGGTAGAGCGCGGACATGGTGCGTTCGGTCACAAATTGGTGCCGCCGGAGTTGGGCCTCCAACTGGCTGAGCGAATAGGGGCGGCCATAGCCAAAGGGTGTGGCATCCGAGCGCGACCAAAGCCCCGCGCGGTTCGGTACAACAAAGACCGCCCGGCCGCCCGGACCAAGGACGCGCCATGCCTCATCCAGTAGCAATGAGGGCTGTTCGGTGGTTTCCAACCCGTGCAGCATGACGAGTTTGTCGACATGGCCTGTCTCAATCGGCCAGGATGTATCTTCACAGAGCACGCTGACGTTGTTGCCGTCAGGTGGCCACGGCATCACCCCTTGTGGTCCCGGCATCAGTCCGATCACCCGCCGCGCATCTTTCAGGAAAGGCCGCAGTAAGGGCACTGCAAAGCCGAAGCCCACAACCATTTGCCCCTTGGCCTCGGGCCAGAGCGTGCAGAGTTCGTCGCGGATCACTTTTTGCGCCGCACGCCCCAATGCGCTGCGGTAATAGAAGTTACGCAGATCCAGAACGTCGAGATGCATTGCGGTTTGCAACTCCTTGGGCAAAGCTATGGAGGCAGCATATCAAGAGAAAGGCACATTGCCATGACAAAGAGATCAGAGGTTGAATTGGTCGTGGTGCCATGCCGGACGGATAACTATGCTTTTTTGGTGCACAACCACGACACAGGCGAGACCGCGTTGGTTGATGCGCCCGAGGCGGCGCCGATTGCGGACGCACTTGCCGCGCGGGGGTGGCGCCTGAATGATATTCTGATCACCCATCACCACGATGATCATATTGATGGCGTTGCCGCGCTGCGTGAAGGTGCGCGCGTGATCGGTGCCAAGGCTGATGCCCATCGCCTGCCTGATCTTGATCTTGGCGTTGCGGATGGTGATACTGTGACAGTCTGCGGGCAGGCGACCCATGTCATGGATGTTTCCGGCCATACCATCGGCCACATCGCCTTTCACATGCCGGACGCGGCGCTCGTCTTTACCGCCGATAGCCTGATGGCGTTGGGCTGCGGCCGCCTGTTTGAAGGAACGCCTGCGCAGATGTGGGACAGCATGCAAAAACTGCGCGCGCTGCCTGATGATACGCTGGTCTGTTCCGGCCATGAGTACACGACCGCCAATGCACGTTTTGCGATGTCCCTTGACCCAGAGAATTCCGACCTTATCTTTCGTACCAAAGGGATCGAAGCGGCGCGCGCCGCTGGCAAACCAACTGTCCCGTCAACGCTGACCGAAGAGAAGCGCACAAACCCATTTTTGCGCGCCGATGTTCCCGAATTCAAAGCCGCCCTAGGCATGAACGACGCGTCTGATCTGGATGTGTTTACCTTTGCACGGGCGCAAAAAGACAAGTTTTAACCATCTTGCTGCAAGCGCGTGGTGAAAAGCAGGTCAAAAACCAAGCATCACACGAATTGTGATGCCAAAAGCGAAAAAAGTCCTTGAAGGTTGGCAAATAAAACCAAACCTTAAGGGTAAGAGGCCACGGTTGGTTCGCGCCAACCCCCGATATGAAGGAGCACAAGCCGTGCCATCATTTTCGACCACACTCGAGCAGTCCATTCATGGCGCACTTGCGCTGGCCAATGAACACAAGCACGAACTTGCCACGCTGGAACACCTGCTTCTGGCGTTGATTGACGAACCTGACGCGGCGCGCGTGATGCGTGCGTGTTCGGTAAACCTTGATGAGCTGCGCAAGGATCTGGAAGGATTTATCGAGGATGATCTTTCAACCTTGATCACAGATGTCGAAGGGTCCGAGGCGGTGCCGACTGCTGCGTTCCAGCGGGTTATTCAACGTGCGGCAATCCACGTGCAATCATCCGGACGCAGCGAAGTGACCGGTGCCAATGTGCTGGTCGCGATCTTTGCCGAGCGCGAAAGCAATGCCGCTTATTTCCTGCAAGAACAGGATATGACGCGTTATGATGCGGTGAACTTTATCGCCCATGGCGTGGCCAAAGACCCCGCTTTCGGTGAATCGCGTCCTGTCACGGGATCTACCGACGAAAGCGAAACAATCGCGCCGGGCGAAGGTGACGAAAAAGAAAGTGCGCTCGCAAAATACTGTGTTGATCTGAACGCCAAGGCGACCAAGGGCGATGTTGATCCCCTGATCGGCCGCGCGCATGAGGTCGAGCGTTGCATTCAGGTGCTGTGCCGCCGCCGCAAGAACAACCCGCTTCTGGTGGGCGATCCCGGCGTGGGGAAAACGGCTATCGCTGAGGGTCTCGCGTTCAAGATCGTGAACGGTGAGACGCCCGAAGTGCTGTCCAAAGCGACGATCTATTCGCTCGATATGGGCGCGTTGCTGGCTGGTACACGCTATCGCGGTGATTTCGAGGAACGCCTGAAAGCGGTGATGACAGAGATGGAAGAGCACAAAGATGCGGTGCTTTTCATTGATGAAATCCACACAGTGATCGGTGCCGGTGCCACATCCGGCGGCGCGATGGATGCGTCCAACCTGCTGAAACCTGCGTTGCAGGGCGGCAAGCTGCGCTGCATGGGGTCGACGACCTATAAGGAATTCCGCCAGCACTTTGAAAAGGACCGCGCCTTGTCGCGCCGGTTCCAGAAAATTGATGTGACAGAGCCTTCGGTGCCTGACGCGATCAAGATTTTGCAGGGTCTGAAGCCTTACTTCGAAGAGCACCACCACATCAAATACACAGCCGATGCGATCAAAACCGCGGTAGAGCTCTCTGCACGTTATATCAACGACCGCAAATTGCCTGACAAGGCGATTGACGTGATCGATGAGGCGGGTGCCGCACAGCATCTGGTTGCTGAATCCAAGCGCCGCAAGACGATTGGTGCCAAAGAGATCGAGGATGTTGTGGCCAAGATTGCCCGCATTCCGCCAAAGAACGTTTCGAAAGACGATGCAGAGGTGCTTAAGGATCTTGAAAAGTCCCTCAAGCGCGTTGTGTTTGGTCAGGATCAGGCGATTGAGGCCTTGTCTTCTGCGATCAAACTGGCGCGCGCAGGTCTGCGTGAACCGGAGAAGCCGATTGGTAACTACCTTTTCGCCGGTCCAACCGGTGTTGGTAAAACCGAAGTGGCCAAGCAGCTGGCCGATACGCTGGGTGTCGAGCTGATGCGCTTTGACATGTCCGAGTACATGGAAAAGCACGCGGTTTCACGCTTGATCGGTGCGCCTCCTGGTTATGTCGGTTTTGATCAGGGTGGTATGCTGACTGACGGTGTCGATCAGAACCCGCACTGTGTGTTGTTGCTCGACGAGATGGAGAAGGCGCATCCTGACGTCTACAACATCCTGTTGCAGGTGATGGACCACGGGAAATTGACCGACCACAACGGCCGGACAACCGATTTCCGCAACGTGATCATCATCATGACCTCGAACGCAGGTGCTGCCGAGATGTCGAAGAATGCTCTGGGCTTTGGCCGTGAAGCGCGGACCGGTGAAGATACCGCCGCGATTGAACGGACATTTACGCCGGAATTCCGCAACCGTCTGGATGCGATCATCAGCTTTGGCGCCCTGCCGAAAGAGGTGATCATGCAGGTTGTCGAGAAATTCGTGCTGCAGCTTGAGGCACAACTGATCGACCGTAATGTGCACATCGAACTGACCAAGGCCGCCGCCGAATGGCTGGCCGACAAGGGCTATGATGAAAAGATGGGTGCGCGCCCGCTGGGCCGTGTCATTCAGGAACACATCAAAAAGCCGCTGGCCGAAGAGTTGCTCTTTGGCAAGCTGGTCAAAGGTGGTGTTGTCAAGGTTGGCGTCAAGAAGGGCGCGTTGGATCTGACCTTTGAAGAACCGACGCAGGGCCGGATCACAGGTGGAAGCAAGAAACCACCGCTTCTGACGGCAGACTAACCATCAGGTACATTGAAAATCACCCGCTGCGCCAACTGCGCGGCGGGTTTTTTCATGGCTGGTCGGGATGCTTTGGCAACTTGCGCAGGGCTGGCACGGCATAAGGTACCTTTGCTTGGTAGCGTGTGAACCTTTCGCCATAGCGTTGGGCAAACCGCCGCTCCTTCAGTCGCGGTGCGGCAAGGCAGTATGCGGTCAGACTGATCGCAAGGAACAATTGGTCGGGCGTCCAGACCGGGACTGTCCAAAGCGTCAGGGCAAAAGCCACATAGATCGGCTGCCGGATGATCCGGAACAGACCCGTGACAGGCATGTCGGGAAAGACAGGCTTGATGTTCTGCGCCAAAGACATCCACCCCAAAGCACCTGATTGCACCTCGGCCCCTGCGTCATAACTGGCTTTGATCAGCAGCAGCCAAGCGATCATGTAGAAGGCGCAAATCACATAGAACGCCGCCCCTTCGGCACGCCACCAGACAATGCCGCTGGGTGTCCAAAGCGCAAAGAGCGCCAGAAGCTGAACGGATGCGACAATCGCGTAAGTCGTGGTTGAGAGCGTGCCGCTATAGGCGGCAGGGGCGAGATAACCAAGCAACCGCCGCCCCCGTGCGCTCAGGAGCAAGGAGTGCATAAGTGGAAACTGCAGGATCAAAAGCGCGTTGGCCAAAATCGCCCAAGTACCCGGCACACGGCCCAGACTTTCGCTCATCCCGAAAAACATGGCCGTGATCATCGCCATCACGGCGGCGGCAAAGATCACGTGGCAAACTGAGCCATAAAGAAACGCCACCGCGATCCGTTTACGGCCTGCAGGCGGGCGCAAGACGCCGAGACAAAGGGTGAGCAGGCGCTTCAAGGGAGAGAGTTTGTTCTGATCCATGTGCCCCAAATAGGACGGGCGCGGCGGAAGACGACTGTAGAGGGTCATTGGTCGCAGCTTGCTTTCATGCGCGGCCCCGCTAGTTGGAAGGGCATGACGAAGAAACCTGAACTTGCCCCCGAACATGTCAGCGAAGTGATCCAGATGGCGCTGTCGGATCACGTCAGCTTTGCGGATATCCACCGCGAATACGGGATTGGCGAGAAAGACGTCAAAGCCCTGATGCGCGACACCCTGAAAACCGGCAGTTACCGCGCATGGCGTAAACGCGTCCGCGATTTTTCGGACAGACGGGCGCATTATAAATAGCTGGCAATGTGGCGCTACCCGCCTACCTCACTCACATGAGTGAACAAGACCCCAACGTGCGCGCCCTTGCCGTGCCTTCCAGCCGCGTATCGCGGTTTACCCGTTTGAGCGCGATGACGGCTGGCGTTGCCGGTAATATGGCCGTCAACGGGATTGCGCAATTGGCGCAAGGCCAGCGGCCCGCAATGCGCGATTTGCTGATCACCCCGCAGAACATTACGCGGATCACCGAAAAGCTTGCCCAGATGCGCGGTGCGGCGATGAAGATCGGGCAACTTATGTCGATGGATACGGGTGAATTTCTCCCGCCGGAGATGGCACAGATCATGGCGCGGCTGCGGGACAATGCCCATACGATGCCGCCCGCGCAGTTGCGGCGGGTTCTGGATACGCAGTGGCCCAAGAACTGGTTGAGCCAATTCGCAAAGTTTGATGTGCGGCCCATTGCGGCAGCCTCGATCGGGCAGGTCCATCGTGCAAGGCTAAAGGATGGCAGGGATCTTGCGATCAAGGTGCAATACCCTGGTGTGGCGGACAGCATTGACAGCGATGTGGCAAATGTCGGCGCGCTTCTGCGCATGTCAGGGCTGATCCCCAAGGGGTTCGCGCTTGCGCCTTATCTGGAAGAAGCGCGCAAGCAGCTTCATCAGGAAACGGATTATACCCGCGAAGGGCAATATCTGGCGCGGTTTGGCGCGCTTTTGGCGGACGCACCGGCATTTGATGTGCCTGCGTTTATCCCTGAATGGAGCACGCCGCAGGTATTGGCGATGTCCTATGTGGAAAGTGTGCCGATTGAAGCGGCCTTCACCCAGCCCGAGGCGGAAAGACACCGGATTGCCGATGCGCTGATCGGGCTGACCTTGCGCGAGCTGTTCGACGAAGGGCTGATGCAGTCAGACCCGAATTTCGCCAACTATCGCTATGATCCACAGACGGGCCGGATCATCTTGCTGGATTTCGGCGCGACCTGTGAATTGAACCCGACGGTCGTGGCGCAATATCGCGCGTTACTGGCTGCTGGTTTGGTTGATGATCGCGCAGCGCTCGCGCGGATTGCGCAAGAAATCGGGTTTGTCGCGCCCGATACCGCCGACCGTCACCGCAAGGCAATTATGGACATGATGCAGATGGCCTTTGACGCCTTGCGCGCGAACGGGCCGTTCGATTTCACCGACAAGACCCTCCCGCGTGCGATGCAGACGGCCGGGATAGCACTGGCCGAAGACGGGTTTATTCCACCGCCCTTGCCGATTGATGTCTTGCTGTTGCAACGCAAATTCGGGGGCATGTTCCTGTTGGCCAGCCAGCTGGGCGCACAGTTGGACATGTCGGGATATTTCGCACGCTACGTCGCGTCTAGCGCTCGGTAAGTTTCAGCTCGATCCGGCGATTCTGGGCGCGTGCTTCTGGCGTGTCGGCAGGGTTCAGCGGTTGATATTCGCCAAATCCGTTTGCGGCCAGACGGCGTGGATCAATCCCCAGATCGCTGCTCATAAAGCGCACGACCGAAAGCGCGCGGGCCTGGCTTAGCTCCCAGTTGTCTGCGAAACGCGATCCGGCTCCGACAGGAATATTGTCGGTGTGGCCGTCAACACGGATCACCCAATCAATGCCTTCGGGAATATCGTCCGCAATACTGCGCAGTATATCGGCGATATTGGCGATTTCTGCTTCGCCTGCTGGCGACAGATCGGCACTGCCGGGCTCAAAAAGCACCTCGGAAGCAAAGATAAACCGATCACCCTCGATGCGAATCCGGTCCTGACCTTCGAGGATCTGGCGCAACTCGCCAAAAAAGTCGGATTTGAAGCGTGACAGGTTCTCGGCCTCGGCGGCCAACCTTTCGGCTTCTTCCTCCAGTCGCGCGGCCTCGGCCTCGAGCCTGATGCGTTCAGCCTCTTCCAAGGCGCGCCTGCGGCGTTCCTCTGTAACGACCCGGGCAAGGGCAGTGTTCAGCTGTGCGCCCAAGGTTTCGATCTGGACTTGCGCCTCGCGGTCGGCTTCTTCTGCGAGGTTGAGCATCGATTGCAGGTTGCCCACCTGTGTGCGCAATTCGGTGATCTGTTCATTTAGCAAAGCCACCTGACGCTGGCTTTCGGCAGACAGCGCCTCTTGCGCCGCAAGTTCCTCATTCGCAAGCGCAAGAAGGGCCGCCTGTCGTTCTGCTTCGCTTTCCTCGTCGCCCAGATTGCCTTGCAGGGCTTCCAGCTCGGCGGTCAGCGTAGCGTTCCGCGCGTCAAGTTCGGCCTGTGCTGCGCGTGCGGCGGCCAGCAGCGTCAGCGTGTCCTCTGCTTCTTGCCGCTGCCGTTCGAGATTAAGTGTCATCGCTGTCAGTTCGGTGTCTGCATTTGCTAGCCGCTCGCGCAGCGCTTCGGCGGCGGCGGCGCTGGTCAGTTGATCGGCCTCCAGCGCCGTGATCCGCGCGGTATTGGCGTCATTCTCGCTTTCCAGATCGGCGACCAGTGCCTCCAGCGCTTCGCGGCGGGCGGCGGCAAGTCGCGCGGCCTCTGCGCCCGCGTCGATTTCAGTGCGGGCCTGTGCAAGGGCGAGGTTGAGTGCTTCCTGCTCTGACAGCAGTCGTTCCTGCTCGGCTTCCAACCCCGCAATATTGGCAAGCGCGTCACTGCGTGCGCTCAGAAGCCCCGCGACCTGTGCCTCGAATTGCGTGATTTGGGTTTGCGCCTGCGCCAGTGCCTGATCCTGCGCGTCCCGTTCGGCGATCAGTGCGGCAATCCTTCCGGCCTGCCGTGTGGCCTCTGCGTTGGCGGCATCAAGATCGGCGGTCAGCGACGCGTTGGTATCACGTGCAAGCCCGAGCGTGGCTGTCAGCGCTGCGACCTCATTGTTCAGGGCGTCCAGCTCGGTTTCCTGCCCGGTGATTTGTTGGCGTAGCACGAACTGGATGACCATAAAGATCGTCAACACGAACATCAGGACCAGCAAAAGCCCGGTCATCGCATCCACAAAACCCGGCCAGATGGCGTTTTGGAAACGGTTCGATGATCTGCGGCTCAGCGCCATGGATCAGCCTCTGTCCTTGATCGCATTTGCCAGATTTGCAATCTCGCTGCGCAGGTCGCCGACGCTTTCCTGACGGCCTGCGGACATCTCTTCGAGGATGCGGAGCAGTTGCACGTCAATGGACCGCAGGCGCATCCGGCTTTCGGCATCGATGCCTTCCATCCCGCTGTCGTCCAGTTTCTGGATCAGCGCTTCTTGGCCGATGGCAACACGTTCGAGCATTTCCGATGTCGCATTGGCCGCGGAGCTTTGCGCCATCTTCTCAATCGCCGTTGCCAGCGCATTGAATTTCTTGTCATTCTCTTCGCGGTCGGCGTCTGTCTGGCCCATCATCATCTGGATGGTGTCCATCAGCTCGCCCAATTGTTCCACAAAGGGGCCCATCGCGCTGAGGTCGGCACCAATGGCCCCCTCTTCGCCATCAATCCCGACGCGGGTGATCGTGGATAGCCACTCTTCGAGTTCGCGGTAGAAACGGTTTTGGCCATGGCCGGCAAAAAGCTCTAAAAGCCCCACGATCAAAGATCCGGCAAGCCCGAGCAGCGAGCTGGAAAACGCCGTGCCCATGCCGCCCAGTTGCGCTTCGAGCCCTGATTGCAGGCGGGCGAAAATATCGGCACCACTTTCCCCCTCGCCGGGGTTCAGCGACCGGATGGTTTCAACCAGCGCAGGCACGGTCGTGGCCAGACCATAGAATGTGCCCAATAGACCAAGGAAAATAAGGACGTTGCCGATATAGCGTGTGATTTCGCGATCTTCGTCGATCCGCTGTGCGACAGAATCAAGGATAGACCGGCCAGAGGTTGAGGACACCTGCGTGCGCGCCCCGCGTGAGCGCAAGAGCGTGGCAAGCGGGGCAAGAAGCGAGGGAGCCGCACTATACGAATGCCCGCCTTGTTCCCGCGCAAACCGTTCGATCCAGCGGACCGAATTCATCAGTAGAAAGACTTGATTAAAGCAGGACAGCACGCCCAGCACAAACACGCCAAGAATGACCCCGTTCAGGTAGGGGTTTGACTGATAGATCGCTGTGATCTGCTCCAGCCCAAGGTAAAAGCCCGCGCCGACCAGCCCGATCACGGTCAGCATGAAAAGAAGCTGACGAATGGGCAGTGTGAACTGCGGTTGCGATTTGGGTTCCCGTTTGTCCGACACGGATTGGGGCCTCATATTGTGTGACTGCTTCGCTCGCATAACACCATATGGCTGAACTTACACAAACCCAAACAAATTCGGGCCTTCAGTCTGTTGCCGTCAAAGCACGCACACGCGCAACCAACCAGTCCATGTCGGTGTCTTTTATGCCGAGCTCCGCGAGGTGGTTGGCCGTATTGAACAGATATTCGGTGTTCGGCCCGCGTCCGCCGACCGCACCTGCAATCATCTGCGCCTGTTTTTCAAGGTCGAACTGGCAATACTGCACATGATCGCGGTCAATCACATAGGTCAGCGCCTGCAATGGTGCGCCTTGATCGTCGATCAGTGTAACGGTTTCTTCGTAATAGGCAGATGAGATCAACTCGCGTTCACGCAGTTGCGCCAGAACAGTGTCGGTCTCGTTCTCGGCCACCTGAAAGGCCACGCCGGTACATTGCCCGCCCGCTTGCGCATCAAGCGCAAGCACAAGGCCGGGGTCATCCTCGGTGCCGCGGTGATGGATGCTGAGCATGCAAAAACTGCGGTGATAGTCAGGCAGCCGCGCCTTGACTTGACGTACCGGCGTGAAGCCGGGGTTCCACAAAAGTGAACCGTATCCGAAAACCCAAAGTGCCATGGTGCGTGTCCCTTCCTTGAACACGCCCATAACACCGGTTTGGAGGAAACGGAACTAGACCGCGCGGAGCAGATCGCCAAAGATCGCAGCAGTGTGATCTTGCAGGTAAATCCGCAGCCAGGGTGTGTATTGCGCAGGGTGCCGCGCCACATCGGCAGAGAGTTCGTAAAAGTCGACCCAGCGGGTGTCCATCACTTCTTCGGGGTTGGGCTTGACCACCAGATTATTGGGGGCGTCAGCGACGAAGACCTCGACAACCTCGTGTTCGATCAGCCCGCCACCCACATCGGCCCGATACTCGATCTGGTCACGGTGGGATGGATAAAGCCCCTTGATCCCCAATTCTTCGTCCAGACGGCGCATCGCGCAATCGGTGGGGTCTTCGTCCCATTCGGGGTGGGTGCAGCAGGTGTTCGCCCAAAGCCCGGGTGTGTGGTATTTGCCCATCGCGCGCTGCTGGATCAAGACGCGGCCACGGTTGATCACAAAGACACTGACCGCCTTGTGCTTGAGGCCCCGCACATGCGCATCCAGTTTCTCGACCGGTTTGAGTTTGCCGTTCTCCCAGGCCGGGATCATGATCGTCATGTCCGCAACGGTGATACCAGTCGCGTCAGATGCGCGAGGTTCTTAATGCCGATTTTCAGGTGTGCCATGGGACGCGCCTTTACCAGTTTCTTGTTCATATAAGCCTCAAACGTGAGCTTTTGCACGTCGACATCATGACACAGGGACACAAACCGCTCGCGTCGTTCGTCGCTGCGGTAATAGGCGTTTTGCATCGCACCCAAAACCCGGAAAACCTGTTTGTGTTCGCGCATGAAGAGTTTGCGGGCCAGTTGCAAATCCTTTACGCGACCTGATGCCAAAGTGGCCGCTGCTGCGGTCGCGGCAACGCGTCCGCCAACCATCGCATAGTAGATCCCTTCGCCCGATGACGGCGCCACAACGCCCGCCGCATCGCCTGCCAGCACCACATCTTTGCCGTTGTCCCAGCAATCAAGCGGTTTGAGCGGAATGGGCGCGCCTTCTTTACGGATCGTCTTGCAATCGGTCAGGCCAGAGGCCGCACGCAGATCGGCAGTGGCTTTCTTAACGTCAACGGATTTGATCAAGGACCCCATGCCGACGCTGGCTTGCCCGCCGTGGGGGAAGACCCAGCCATAGAAATCGGGTGAAATCCTGCCATCATAGATCACGTCACACCGTGCGGGATCGTAGGTGGCGGTCGCTGCCGGCGCTTCGATGATTTCGTGGTAGGCAATCACGTAGGGGATTTTATCGCCGTCTTTGATTTCGGCCCGCGCCACGTTGGAGCGCGCCCCATCAGCGCCGATGACCAGCTTTGTGGTCAGTTTCATCTCATTCCCGCTGACCTTGTCGCGGTACATCACATGGGTGCCCTCTGCGTCACGTTCGATCTTGGTGAAAGTTCCCGTGTAGCGATGCGCGCCGGCGTCCTTGGCCCGTTTGCGCAGGAATTCGTCGAAGTGTTCGCGGTCAACCATGCCGACATAGCCGTTCTCGATCGGGATATCGACCTGCCGTCCTGTGGGCGAGATCATGCGCGCGGTGTTCACTTTGGCCACGATCTGGGCGTCGGGGATAAAGAAATCTTCGATCAAACGCGGAGGAACAGCGCCACCGCAAGGTTTGATCCGCCCGTCACGGTCGATAAAGGCGACCTTGTGACCGGACCGTGCGAGGTCTTCTGCGGCAGTGGCCCCTGACGGGCCTCCGCCCACGACAACGACATCATATTGCATGTGCTATTCTCCTGGAACGAGCGTGGCGGACGGCATTTTGCGATCCATGATTTTGGCTGCCATTGTGGCGGCGGCGATAAAGATGGCGGCTTCAGCGATGAACACGATCCCGAAGGCCTGGGTGTCGGTCATGGTGACGCGCAAGGCATCAACCATGCCTGCGCCAACCAATCCGCCGAAACCGGCGGCGATGGCCTGTGCCGCACCCCAAAGCCCCATGCGGGTGCCTTCGCGGCGCGCGGCCCCTGCGGCGGCCAGCGCCATCATTGAGCCAATCGCCGCGACAGCAAACATGCCGTTAAAGAACCCCAGCAGGACGACTGCGGGGACGAGCGGAGCACTTGGGCCGATGGGTCCGAGGAATGTGATGAGGATCAGCGATGCGGCAGAGCCGACACAGCCCGTCATTACCCAGTTGCGCAATGCGCCGATCTTAAAACCAGTGGCCAAGATGCCGACGGCGAGCATGCCGATGAACACACCACCGTTTTGCGCGCCCGAAAGCGAGGTCGATTGCCCAGGCGTGAAGCCGAAGACGAGGCCGGCGTAGGGTTCAAGGATCAGTTCCTGCATGAAATAGGCGGTCATCGACAGGAAAACGAAGATCGTGAAATTGCGCGCTTTGCGTTCGGACCAGACCTCTTTCAGCCCCTCCATGAAGGGTGTTGGATCCGGCTCGCGCACGGCAATCAGATTGCGTTCGATCCGCCAGACGGCAAGACAGGTCACGAGTGTTGCGATTGTCACAACGCACCCGACAATCCTGATCAAGAGCAGCGGCGTATAGGGGTCAATCAACTGCCCCACGATCCCTGCGGTCATTGCGATCCCGAAAATCATCATCAACCAAGTGATCGTGGCGGCGGCAGCACGGCGGTGCGGTGAGGTCGTCGTGGCCAACAGCGCCAGCAATGATGTGCCCGACGCGCCAACGCCAAGGCCGATCAGCGTATAGGCGACGATTGAAACGGTCAGGCCAAGCGCAAAGGATTGCGCGAAAGCCAAGACCCCACAGGCCGCAGCGAAAGCACCGAGCGCCAGCGCCACCATACCGCCGATAATCCAGCGTGTCCGGTGCCCACCTGTGTCGGAATAGAACCCCCAATGAGGGCGTGTCAGTTGAATACCGTAGTGCAAGCCGACCAAAAGACCCGGCAGGATCGCTGGCAGCGAAAGCTCAACTACCATCAGCCGGTTCAGTGTCGACGTTGTCAGGACGACAATCGCCCCCAGTGCCATTTGCACAAAACCAAGCCGGACAATCTGAAACCATGAGAGTGTCATATCAGCCTCCAATGCTCCGCAAAGCAACGGCGCTGATCATCATGCCGCTGATGTAGAACAGAATACCCATGCCCTGATACCAGGGCGTCTTGCCTTCGGGGTCGCGCAGCAGAACGCGCATCGCGCCCAATTGCACCGCCAGCATCGCCATAACGCCCAGGGCAAAGCCGGGTTTGCCCCAATAGGTCAGCAGGCCGATGACGATGACCTGTGGCACCGCCATGATCCAGCAGGCGACCTGTGCTGCGCGCGCGGGCCCAAGTGTGACAGGCAGCGACCGCAGGCCAGTGGCGCGGTCGCCTTCAATCGCTTTGAAATCGTTGAGTGTCATGATTCCGTGCGCCCCGATGCCGTAAAGCACGGCAATCACGATCACCTGCGGGCTGGGCGCGCCAGCGGCGACAACAGCAGCACCAGTGATCCATGGCAAGGTCTCATAAGCGAGGCCGCAAAGCCCCGGGCCCCACCAACCGGATTTTTTGGCGCGGATCGGCTCGGCCGAATAGGCCCAAGCTGCGGCAACAGCCAGTAGAGTGGCGCCGAAGCCCCAAGGGCCCAGCTGATACCCAACCGCCAGCCCCAACACAGTCATTGCGAGTGCGATATAGAGCCCCCAACGTCCGGGAATGCGCCCTGAAGGAATCGGGCGGTCTGGCTCGTTGATCGCGTCAACATGCCGGTCGCACCAATCATTCGCGGCCTGCGACATGCCGCAGACGATCGGGCCGGCAAGCACGACGCCCAAGACCACGAAAAACCATTGGCCAGAAGGGCTTATGCCGGATGAAACGACGCCGCAAAGATAGGCCCACATCGGAGGGAACCATGTTACAGGTTTGATGAGCCGCAGCATCGCGCGCGGTTCGGGCCAGCGGCGTATGACTGGTTCAATCTGTAAGTCTGACGTTACACTCATTCTGTCAGTTTAGTGTGACATATGGCGTTTGGGCAAGTGTAAAGGTCTGTTGACACTGCGCCATCTTGTCGCTCGGCTTGGTCGTCGCATGAACGCGACAGCGATGCCCGGAATACGCGCGTGTTTTTCATCGAATTGTCGCGTTAAGCCTGCTTTCATTTCTGCCCCTCTATGCCCGTTACGGGTGACAACAAGAGGTAGTGAGATGAGCGCAGGATCAAACGCACCGACAATTATCAAACGCAAGAAAGTAGTGGCTGGCGGCGGCCACCATGGTGGTGCCTGGAAGGTCGCCTATGCTGATTTCGTCACGGCGATGATGGCTTTCTTTATGCTGATGTGGTTGCTCAACGCCACGACTGAACAGCAGCGCAAAGGTCTGGCGGATTACTTTTCGCCAACGATTCCCGTCAACCGTATTTCAGGCGGTGGGTCCGGTGCCTTTGGTGGCGACAATATCTTCACCGAAGAGACACTGGCACAAAGCGGCACTGGTATCAGCGCGCCATCGCGCAGTGAAAGCGAAACCGAGGCAGATGCCTTGGCAGCGGCCCAAGTCGCCGCACTGCGCGAAATCGAGGCGGCACTTCTGGGGCAGGGTGGTGAAAGCATGCTATCCGATCAGGCGCTGCGCCATATCATCACGCGGCTCACGGATGAGGGTCTCGTGATCGAGATATTTGATCTGCCTGATGTCACGCTCTTTGTTGATGACACGGTCGTCCCCAATCCGGTGATCGCCGAGATTGCCGCGATTATGGCGCGGCTGTTTCAGACTGTTCGTAACGGTGTCGCTATTGAAGGGCATCTCAGCGCCGAGTCCGTCCTGAAGGTCGACAACCCTGTATGGGAACTCTCAACTGGCAGGGCCGCCCAGATGCGTCTCATGCTGCAAAGTGGTGGTCTCGATCCAATGCGCATTGTTCGCCAGACGGGTGCCGGCGATCGTGAGCCTGCCATGCGCGACGCGACCGCCCCGCGCAACAATCGCATTGAAGTCATCCTGCTGCGATCGGACCGCTAGGGTGATATCATTCGAATTTTAGCCGTTAGGAGGGTGTTAAGGCGCGGGGCTTAGGGGTGGTGAGAACATTAGTCATCTCTGACGCAGAAAGGCTCATCTATATGACGATTTCCTCTTCCCTGAACGCCAGCGTTGCCGGTTTGGCCGCAAATGCCTCTCGGTTGGCCACGATCTCGGACAATATTTCGAACTCATCAACCTATGGCTACAAAAGGGCGGTGACCGACTTTCAGTCGATGGTGATCGAAAGCGGCCAGGGAACCTATTCTGCGGGTGGGGTGCGCACAACGACCTCTCGCTTGATTGATGAACGTGGTGCGCTGGTGTCGACGTCGAACCCCACCGATCTTGCCGTCCGCGGCCGCGGGATGCTGCCGGTCACGTCGGAAACATCTGTGGCCGTTAACAATGGCGACAATCCTTTGTTCCTGACCACAACCGGATCTTTCCGCCCTGATGCCCAAGGATATCTGCGCACGCCCGGCGGGTTGGTTTTGCTTGGTGTGCCAGCGGCGCCTGACGGAACAATCCCCAACTATCCGCGCGATTCCATCGACGGTTTGGTACCTGTCCAGATCAACGCCAACCAATTCGCGGGCGAGGCGACGACACGTGTTGATCTCTCGGTCAATCTGCCGGCCACTTCAACGCGGGAAGGATCACCGGGTGATTCTGAAACGCTTTCGGTTGAATATTTTGACAACCTGGGCGCGTCTTCGAACCTAAGCTTCCTGTTTACGCCAACTGTGCCGGCAAACGGGTCATCAAATACATGGACGATGGAGATTCGCGACAGTGAATCCGATGTTGATCTCAACGGTATTCCCGATGTTGTTGGCGAATACACGCTGATTTTTGATGCGACACGTGGCGGCGGTGGTACGCTTGCAAGCGTCGATTTTGCAGATCCTGCCAACCCGGTTGGCGGGGCCTACGACCCGCTCACTGGGGCACTGACCATTGCGGTCGATGGCGGACCGATGGAAATCAATATCGGCGAATTGGGCAGTTCGATCGGACTGACCCAACTGTCGGATGCCTTCGCGCCTGTTTCCATTTCCAAGAATGGTACGCCCGTGGGTAGCCTGACCTCAATCGAGGTGGACCAGAACGGTTTCGTACGGGCGTCCTTTGACATCGGGATCAACCGTGTTCTCTATCAAATTCCGCTGGTGGACGTGCCAAACGTGAACGGATTGGAAACGCTTGATCAACAGAGTTACCGTGTGACGCCTGACAGTGGCTCTTTCTTCCTGTGGGACGCGGGTGACGGGCCGACAGGCGATATCGTCGGCTTTGCACGCGAGGAATCTGCCACCGATGTTGCCGGTGAGCTCACAGAACTGATCCAGACACAGCGGGCCTATTCGTCAAATGCCAAGGTCATTCAGACTGTGGACGAGATGTTGCAAGAAACCACCAACATCAAACGCTAAGGCAGATTGGATTGACCTGATATGAGCATGTCGAGCGCCCTCAATAACGCAGTCACCGGTCTGACGACCAACGCGCGCATGGCCGAGGTCGTGTCGTCAAATCTGTCGAATGTCATGACAGACGGCTATGGGCGACGCTCGGTCGAGCTTTCTTCTGTGCAAGTCGGCGGTCGTGGTGGCGGGGTGCGTATTGATGCGATCAACCGGTTTGTCGATGCGGGGCTTTTGGCCGACCGGCGCTTGGCGGATGCATCGCTTAGTGGGCAAGATCGCAGCGCCACGATGGTGGTGCGGCTCGAGCAGGCAATCGGTGGTCCTGACGATGCCGCAGGTTTGGGCGCACGACTGGCCGAGTTTGAACGCGCTTTGATCAGCGCGAGTAGTGACCCCGCATCCGAGACGCGGCTCGCATCAGTGGTCAGCCGTTTGCAGGATGTCGCAGACACACTGCAGTCCAACACCAAAAGTATCCAGTCTCTGAGACAAGAGGCTGATGGCTCAATTGCCCGTGATATTGATGTGCTGAATGCTGCGTTGAAACAGGTCGCCACGCTCAATGCGGACATCTTGCGGATCAAAGGGTCTGGTGATGATCCGTCTGCGCTTCTTGATGCCCGACAGCGGGCCGTTGACCAAATCGCGAAAATCGTGCCAATCCGTGAGATTCCGCGCGATAACGGCACGATCGCACTGCAAACAACGCGTGGCACCCCGCTTCTGGAATCGCGACCAGTTGAATTCGGTTTTCAACGCACACCGACAATCACGGCTGATATGACTTTGGCAGGCGGTGCGCTTGGCGTCATTACAATTGATGGTGACATCGTAGATGCCGCGACCGGGATTGGACGGCTCGACGGCGGTTCTCTTGGCGCGGCTTTTGCGTTGCGGGACAAAACACTGGTTGAATCGCAGGAATCCCTTGATCTGATCGCGGCGGATTTGATCGCACGTTTTCAAGACACAGCCAATGATCCGTCGCTCACGGCTGGCGATCTTGGACTTTTGACTGATGAAGGCGGGGGGCTGGACCTTGCTGATCTACCGGGGCTTGCGGGTCGCATTGCACTGAACCCGCTTATTGCGCCGGCCAATGGCGGCAATGCGGCCTTGTTGCGCGATGGTCTGAATGCTGCAGTGCCTGGCCCTTCAGGCGATGCAACGCAGTTGAACCGCTGGATTGCAGCGCTCGGTGCGCCCCGTGCCGACGTGCCGGGCACTGCTGCACAATCTGCGTCCGGGCGTATCGCAAGCTTTGTCTCCGAAGTTGGTTCGACCCGGCTTTTGGCGCAAGAACAGCTCAGCTTCACTTCTGCACGGTGGGAAACGCTCCGCGAAACTGAACTTGCCGATGGTGTGGATACGGACGTTGAACTGCAAACATTGCTGCAAATCGAGCAGGCCTATGCTGCAAACGCAAAGGTGATCCAGACTGTAGATTTTATGATGCAAAGACTGATGGAGCTTTAGATGTCAGTAGTTTCAGTAGGCGATATGGCACGCCAGTTTACGTCGCTGCGCAATGGAAATGCCATCAAGACGGAACTTGCGGAACTGGTCGATAGCCTGTCCTCTGGGAAGGTTGCGGATCTGACCAAGAGCCTTGACGGCGAGACCGCGCGATTTTCCGGGATCCGGTATAGTCTGACACAGCTTGATGGATATGGTCAGATTGCATCGGAAACGCTTCAAACACTCGCCAATATGCAAATCATTCTGGGTAAGGTTGACAGTGCGCGCGGTGCCACTGCAGAGCGGCTGCTCTTGGTAAATGATACCAGTACATCCGCCCAAATTGACGAGGCGGCAATGGCATCGCGGAGTGCCTTTGAGGATATGGTTCTGGCATTGAACACACAGGTCGCGAACCGCGCTTTGATGGGCGGCACGCGTGTCGACACAGCACCGCTTGCCTCTGGCACAGAAATGCTGGCCCAATTGACGGTCGCAATTGGCGGCGCGGTGGATCAAGCGACGATAAGTGCGACCGTCGACACTTGGTTCGATGATCCTGCCGGAGGCTTTGCAACGCTTGGTTATCAAGGTGATACAGGTGCGCTGCTGGAACGGCGCGTGGCCGACAATCGTACCGTCGCGCTGGATGCGCGGGCTGATGATCCGGCAATCCGGGATGTGCTGAAAGGTGCGGCCCTCGCCGCGCTTGCCAATGATCTACCCGGCCTGAGCCGCGAAACGAAATCCAGCCTCCTGCAGGAAGCTGCGGCCCGACTTTATGGCAGCGCAAGCGACTTGGTTGCGGTGCAAGCGCGCGTCGGCTTTGCAGAGGCCGGCGTTGAGAGAGCATTGGCGGAAACCAACGCGCAACAGACGACCCTAAAACTCGCGGAAAACAATCTCGCTCTTGCGGATCCCTTTGAAACAGCATCGCGCATTCAGGCGACACAGGTCCAATTGGAAACTTTCTTTAGCCTGACCGCGCGTATGTCCCAGCTCAGCCTGCTGCGGTACATCTAGATGAAAATGGTAAAACTGATTTGCGTTCTTGCGACGTTGCTCTTGCCACATTTGGCGCAGGCAAACCCGATCCGCATAAAGGATTTGGTTGAGTTTGACGGTGTGCGATCAAATGATCTCGTAGGCTACGGCCTTGTCGTGGGTTTGAATGGGACGGGCGATGGGTTGCGTAACTCTCCTTTCACCGAGGATATTCTGGGGAATATTCTTGAGCGCCTCGGTGTCAACGTCACTGGAGAGCAGTTCCGCCCCAACAATGTAGCGGCTGTCTTGGTGACTGGCGCGTTGCCGCCCTTTGCGCGCACTGGCAGTTCTCTTGATGTGACTGTCTCGGCGATCGGTGATGCCAGTAGCTTGCTTGGCGGCACATTGATTATGACCCCGTTGAAAGCTGCTGACGGTGATATCTATGCCGTCGCCCAGGGAACGATCATTGCAGGTGGTGCATCTGCCGCAGGTGATGGTGCGGCTGTTATCCAAGGGGTACCGACGGCTGGTGTTATCCCTTCCGGCGCTACGATAGAGCGGGAAGTGGCATTTGATTTTTCTGGCCTTTCGACCGTGCGTTTGGCGTTGCGTACGCCGGATTTCACGACAGCAGAACGGATCGAGCGCGCAATCAATGCGGCGTTTTCGCGCCATGTGGCTGTGATGTTGGACGCTGGCACCGTCGAGCTGGACATCCATGCCACACAAATGCGTTCTCCGGCACATGCGCTGGGGCGCGTCGAGAATATCATGGTTGAACCCGAAAGACGTGCAAGAGTTGTGGTGGATCAGCGCTCTGGCACTATTGTCATGGGTGAAGATGTACGGATCAGCCGTGTGGCTGTCAGCCAGGGCAACCTGACGCTGCGCATTCAGGAGGCGCCGCTCGTTTCGCAACCCAACCCCTTTGCTGAGGGTGAAACCGTTGTCGTGCCTCGGACCGATGTGGACATCATTGAGGAGCCGGGCATTGGCCTCGCAGAAGTCAACGGTGGCACATCTTTGAGCGAAGTTGTTGCCGGCTTGAACGCACTGGGCGTCGCACCGCGTGATATGATTGATATCCTCAAAAGTATTAAAGCCAGCGGTGCATTGCATGCAGAATTTATCGTGAGATAGAGGGCGCGTGTTTGTGGCTAATTTTGAAGGTGAAGCATGATGCATGGTTCAAATGTGAGCACGACCTTCTCTGTGCATAATTGTTCGGCTGTTTTTATGCCTATGATCTTGAAACTGCTGCTGGACTGCCCAAGCCGATTGTACTTTCTTCAAGATGCGGGACCGTCGCGCGGATGATTGGGTGATCATCGTTTGGCAATGGGGTATGGGCATATGCCTTGAATCATTTGCCGCGCGGTTGAACCATGTCCGCGTTCATCATTGCAAGGATACAAAGACGGCGTGGCTCAGACGCCATAGCCCTGTACAAGGCTTGTTGCGATCAAGGTCCAGCCGTCCGCCACCACAAAGAATGCCAGTTTGAATGGCAGTGATACGATCGCAGGCGGCACCATCATCATACCCATCGACATCAACACCGCTGCAACGACCAGATCTATGATCAGAAAGGGCATGAAAATCAGAAAGCCGACCTGAAAAGCGCGTTCCATTTCGCTGAGCAAGAAGGATGGCACCACAATCGATAAAGGTGCATCCTGCGCCGGAAGACTGCTTGTGATATCGGGGCGCAGATCAGCCAAAGCCATGAATGTATCTGCGTTGATCCGGGTCAGCATGAACTCCTGAAGGGGAACGATCGCTCTCGAAAAGGCCTCTTCAAGTGCGATGTTGCCTTGGATCAGGGGATTGATCCCTTGATCCCATGCCGCGCGAAACACAGGTTCCATCACGAAATACGTAAGGAACATGGCGAGGCTGACAATCAGCATATTTGGTGGGGATTGCTGCAGGCCGATGGCCTGCCTGAGAATAGCAAAGACCGTCACAATAAAGGGAAAGCAGGTCACCATAATCGCGATGCCGGGGACAAGGCTCAGCACGGTAATCAGGACAAGCAACTGAACGGATCGCGTTGCTAATGATCCGTCATCGCCAAAGGTGACCGAGACCTCTTGCGCGAGCGCGGGACCTGCGAACGCCCCAGACAGAAGCACGGCGATGACAAGCAGGCGACCCATCCTAGGACAGGTCACCCTTGTCATGCGCCACTTCGGTCAAACGCACGGCAAGCTGACCTGGCTCTGCGCCTTCTGCTTCTTGCAGTTCACCGCGCGCGATGAGCCTATCGCCAATGTAGAGTTCGACGGGGTCTTCGATCTTGCTGTCAAGCGGTAGAACAGCGTTTTCGCCAAGTTGTAGCAGGTCGCGCACCAAGGGGCGTGCTTTCCCAACGGTCACAGTCACCTCGATCGGGATATTGTGAAGCGGGTGCGTCTTGTTGGCGGTTTCGGCAGGGTTATCCATGCGGTGTGGTCCTCATTTCTATGAAATCGACGGCTGAAAGGATCAGGCGGATGTCGTTCAGCATGTGATCAAGATCGACATGCTGGGCATCCTGCCCGCAACGTACCCACGCTTCATTTTTTGTAAGCTCTGGATCAGATGTGAGCGCGACATTGATGGAGCTCGCTTCAAGTGCTGAGGTTACGGCATCGTACTGTTCAGGATGAATTGCCAAGGTGAACTCCAATGCGGGGTTTTGGGCCGCAGTCTGCAAGAGGATATGGGCAATCTGGCTGGCAAACCCTTCCTCCACTAGGTGTGGGAACAGCTTGTTGCACAGGATATCAAAAAGTGGCCCAAGCGACCGGGTGAGTTCGCCGCGCACCTCTTGGTATTTGAATTCCAGATCGGCGATATTTTGGACAAACTCTTGTTGCAAGGTCGCATGCACAGATTTTGCCGCAGCAAGTCCTTCGGCATAGCCCTCGGCAAAACCTTGTTCATACCCTTCTGGGGTATGCGCCTCTTGCACCGTGTCATCGTCAAATGATTCAAGCTGCACCTTTTGCATGGCTTACGTGTTCGCCTTTGCAGAGGGTTCTTCAATCCAGTCCTGCAACACCTGAAGCGTTTCGGTTTCGCGCTCGGAGATAATGCGCTTGAGCCGCGCGACGGGATCGTTGTCTTCCTCAGCCCCGAGCATATTGCCCCCCATGAATCCGCCAAATTCCGAATCATCCATTGCCATGGCCATCGGCGGATTGATGTCGATCGGTTCGGCGCGGTCTTCCAGTTCCAACGGTCGTGATTGCGCGCCTGCGGATGTCAAAATCGGGAGTACGACAAAGAGGCCGAGGATCAGAGCAACAATCGCAAGTACACCGATCTGGATCAGTTGCATCATGTCGAGCGGACGCGCCGCGATCGGACTAACGGCTGCAGTTCCCAGTGCCTCGAAAGGTTCAAATGGCATTGATCTGAGCGTGAGAATATCCCCGCGCTCTGGATTCAGCCCGACGGCAGAAGCAACCAGCGCTTCAAGAGCCGCGAGTTCTTCGGCAGATCGTGGGGTGATCGTGACCGTGCCGTCATCGGTGGTCTCGACCACATCGTTGACAAGCACTGCGACGGTCAACCGCCGGATTGCGCCCGGCGCGCGCGTCAATTGGCGTTCGGTCTGGGAGACTTCATAGTTGGTCAAAGTCCGGCTTTCGGTGTTTTCATTGCTGGATGAGCCGGTATTCGCCCCCGCATCGCCTTCGGGCAGGTTCGATGCCACGGTCACATCGCCGCCGCGGCTATCGGTGGATGTGCCGGCACTTTCGGTCACATCGGTACTGATGGCGATGCGACTGTCCGGATCGACCCGGCGTTCGGTAATCATTTCGGTCTCTGTCACCTGATCAACCGAGACTTCGACGACAGCGTTTCCTGCGCCCACCCGTGCCGCCAAAAGCCGCTCTGCGCGTTGGCGCAGGTTTTCGGCCTGCTCATCGCCGCTCGCACCATCTTGTGCGGCATCGCCTTGCGACAGCAACCCGCCCGCATCATCAATCACGGCGACATCATTCGGGGAAAGGCCTGGTACTGCCGCGCCGATCAGGTACTGCAACGCCTTGATTTGTTGTGCTGAAAGCCCTGCCCCGTCCGTGGTGACGGTGACCGCCGCTGTCTGGCCCTGTTCGCGTTGAAAGGGCCGTTGGGAAGGCGTCGAGATATGGACGCGCGCCGCGCGGATCTGCGGATTGGCAAGGATTGTGCGTGCAAGTTCACCCTCTTTGGCGCGCCAATAGGCGGCGTCAAACATTTGCGCAGTCGTGCTGAACCCTGATAGCGAATCGAGCAACTCGTACCCCTGTCGACCCGTCGCAGGCAGCCCCTGACCGGCCAGCGCCATCCGCAGCGAATCGCGTTCTGTCGTGGGCACATAGATCGCACTGCCCCGCACTTCATAGGCGACACCCTGTTGATCCAACGCCGTGATGACATCGCCCGCAGCTGCTGCCTCTAAGCCGCCAAAAAGCAGGGACATGTCCCGTGTACCCGCACCGCGGGCCAGCAAAAGAACGGCCGCAAATACGGCCACTGTGACAAATATTACTACGATCCGCCGCTGCACACTGAGCGCGGACCAGAGCTTGCCAAAGTTTTCCAAGTTGGTTTCTCCATTCCGTTGGCATTCTGCCGATGTGTCGTGTTTGGCTGATGAGACTTAACAATCGGTTAGGGCTTTTCGGTTTATTCACCATGTCATGGAAATTTCAGGAGCAGTCTCATGACAACCGATGCCGATGTGGACCAGGATGCACCGCGCAAGGCGTCAAAGCTGCCTTTGCTTTTGGGGCTGGTTCTGGCTTTGCTTGGTGGTGGTGGCGGTTTTTTTGCGGTCCAATCAGGGATGCTGGGTGGCGGCGCTTCTTCCGAAGTGGAAGAGGTCGAAGTCGCGTCAGGCGCTGAGGATGCACGGGATGTTGACGTTTCCTTTGTCCCGATTGATCCCCTTGTCATTTCGCTGCCCGGTGAAGGCGGGCGTAATTTTCTGCGCTTTTCCGCGCAGTTAGAGGTGCCGCCTGCTTACGCTGCCGAAGTTGAGGCGATTAAACCGCGCATCGTTGATGTCTTGAACGGATATCTGCGCGCCGTTGAAATCGCATCTTTAGAAGATCCAGACGCTCTGGTCCGGCTGCGCGCACAAATGCTCCGCCGCATTCAGGTTGTCACGGGGCCGGGTCGGGTGACCGATCTGCTGATTATGGAATTTGTTCTGAGCTAGAAAGGTGCCGTTTATGACCATGATTGCCGATGTTTTACTGGTGGCCGGCGCATTGGGCGCTGCGCTCTATTGCCTTGTGCTGTCACGCCGTTTGCGGCGTTTTACCGACCTTGAAAAAGGCGTCGGTGGCGCGGTGGCAGTCCTGTCCGTGCAGGTTGATGATCTGACTGCGATCCTGACACAGGCCCAGACGACCGCTAAGGCCTCGGTCGCGCAGCTTGATGCGGTCAGCGAGCGGGCCGAGGTCGCGCATAAGCGGCTCGAGCTGTCGATCGCGTCGATGCATGATCTTCCGCAAAAAGTGCAGCCAAACGTGACCCAAAGCCCCTTCTTTGTGCGCAGGCAGACCGGGGACGTTGCGAAACAATGAAACAGTCGCGCCGCAAGAAAACGGGCCCCGGCGTTCTTCAGGTTATTACCTGTTTGCTAGTGGCCTCTGCCGTGTTGCGCCTTGCAACAGAAGTAGGGCCCGCGATGGCCAATGAAGGTGCGGAGATCCCTTATGACGAGGCAAGCGCGCCCTCGGATACGGGCGCAACAGATTCTCTTTTGTCGGCGTTGCAGGCGCGTGAACGGCGCCTGACAGAGCGGGAAGCTCAGTTGACTGCCCGTCTGGAGGCGCTGCGCGTTGCAGAAGGTGAGATAGATCAAAAACTGGAGGAACTTGTTGCAGCAGAGGCCCGCCTGAGCGCGACAATCGCCTTGGCTGATACGGCTGCGGAATCTGATCTTGCGCAGTTAACGACGGTTTATGAAAATATGAAACCGCGCGAAGCAGCCGATCTCTTTGCGCAGATGCCCCCACAGTTTGCTGCCGGGTTTCTGGGGCTGATGCGGCCGGATGCTGCCGCGTCGATCATGACCGAACTGGACCCGGAAATCGCCTATTCGTTCAGCGTTGTCCTCGCTGGCCGCAACGCGGAAGTGCCGACCGAGTAGCTGCAGAGAAATCATTAATCCCTTCGCACTAGAAGGGATTCGGTAACATCCACTTCTTTTGAGCAGGGAGCCGCGCCCAATGGTCGGTCTATTCGGTATCGTCTTTGTCTTCGTCACGGTCTTTGGCGGATACCTTTTGGCTGGCGGAAAGATGGGTATTATCATCGCCGCCTTGCCCTATGAGATGATCATGATTTGTGGGGCCGCGATCGGCGCATTCGCAATCAGTAATGATGGCTTTGCGATCAAGGCCACGCTCAAGGATCTGGGCAAGGTCGTGAAAGGGCCGAAATGGAAGGCGCAGGATTATCGCGATCTGTTGTGCTTGCTGTTCGAACTGCTGCGCGTCGCAAAAACAAATCCGGTTGCATTGGAAAGCCATATTGAGGCGCCCGATTCCTCAACGATTTTTGGCAAGTACTCCAAAATACTCGATGATGGTGAGGCGATTGCCCTGATCTGCGATACGCTGCGCTCGGCCTCGATGAACTATGACGATCCGCATCAGGTCGAAGAAATCCTCGAAAAGCGGATCGAGGCGACATTGCATCACAAACTTCACTCGACCCATGCACTGCAAACGGTTGCTGACGGTTTGCCAGCGCTGGGCATCGTGGCGGCGGTGTTGGGCGTGATCAAGACCATGGCTTCGATTGACCAGCCGCCCGAGGTGCTTGGCAAGCTGATTGGCGGCGCGCTCGTCGGGACATTCCTGGGGGTGTTCCTCGCCTATGGGTTCGTTGGTCCGTTTTCGGCCAAGGTGAAGGCCGTGATTGAAGAAGACGCCCATTTTCACCAGCTTATTCGTGAAGTGCTGATCGCTAACCTGCATGCGCATGCCCCAAATATCTGTGTCGAAGTCGGGCGCCAGAACATGCCGGGCCATTACCGGCCCAGCTTTGCCGAGATGGAAGATGCGTTGAAGGCGACCAAACAGGACGCCGCATGAGATACCGTCTATTGCTGTCATTGCTGGTTTTTTGGCCGCATTTGGTGGCTGCGGCGCCCTTGCGTGTCCAGACGGGCGAACATGCGAATTTTACGCGGGTGGTCATTGGCCTGCCGTCCGGCGCTGATTGGCAACTTGGGCGCGTGTCAGCCGGCTATGCGGTTCGCGTGTCCGCCACCGATGGTTTCATGCTTGACGATTTCTTCACGCTGATCCCGCGGGACCGCATTTCAGAAGTCTCCCAAGACCCCGAGGCGGGAGAGTTGCAGCTGATCGTTGATTGTGACTGTCATGCGATTGCCAGTGTCTACCTTTCAAATTTTCTGGTGGTTGATATCCGCGACGGACCTGCTCCGTTAAATTCGCCGTTTGAGGGGGCTCTGGTTTCGTCGAACACGGTGACGCCGGATCCTTCCTTAACTGGACTTTTGGGGTTCCCTTACCGACCAGCGCAGAACCGGCTTCTGCCACTGGTCACCCCTCGTTTTCTGGGGGCGGAATTGGAGCCGCCTGCAAACACTGCGGAGCAAAATGAAGACGTTGCAGATAGTCCTGCCCCCGTTGTATCGACCGTGTCCGCAGATGACGCGCTGCGCCGGATTGCACAGTCGCTGACAGAAAGCGTTGGACGCGGCCTGACCGAAGGGTTGCTACAGGAGGGGTTAAGCACAGCATCTCCGACTTCCACAACCAGTGATGATCTTGGCCGTCCGCCGCTGCAGGCGCGCGCAGACTTGCCCGGCGTGACGGCGAGAACCAGTATTGATCCGCTCGCAGTTGAAAGCGCTGCACCTGCGCCGCAGACGCAAGACGGACAGAGGTGTTTGCCGGAAGCCGCATTTGATGTTGCATCGTGGGGCAACGATAGCCCGCCCGGCCAGCAGCTCAACCTGATACGCAATGGGTTGGCTGCAGAGGATGGCCGGTTTGCAGAAGGCTCCTTGCTCACTTTGGCGCGCCTCTATGTGTTTTTAGGCTTCGGTCGCGAAGCGCAGCAGGCGCTTGAGCTTGAGGGTGTGCAATCGCAGGATCGGATGCTTTTGCGTGCAATTGCGCAAATAATTGATGATGAACCTGTCGCCCACGCGGTCTTTGCGGGCCAGGTCAGCTGTCCGACAAATGTCGCGCTTTGGGCGCTTTTGGCGCACCCGGCAGCGCCGACAGATGCACAGGTGAACCGTGCTGCTGTTGTGAATGGTTATCGCGCGTTGCCGATTTTTGTGCAGCAGGCCATCGTTTCCCGCCTTTCTCAGGCGCTCTTGGCGATTGGGGCAGAGGACGAGGCGCTGCAAGTGCTAGCTCCTCAGACCGCAGTGGCAAGTGGTGACATTGCACGCGTCCTTGCCGAGGCATCGCTGGCCGAAGCTTTGGGCGAGGACACGCTTGCAATGGATAAGATAAAAGACGCGGCACGAAATGATCCTCGCACGGGTCCAGAAGCGATGGCGCGTTTTTTCCGTGAAGGCGCATCGCGTGGCATCGGTTTTTCTGATGAGGATTTCTTGCTTGCCGATGCGCTGCGATTCGAGACCGCAGATTTGCCTGCGGCAACCGAACTCGCTGATGCCCAGTTTGTTGGCTATCTGTCTGTTGATCGCTTTGAGGATGCGCGCAGCCTGCTGATATCGCGGCGGAATACGCTTTCGGACGACGCATATGTCACGCGGGAATCTGATGTCTATCAGCAAGCAGCTCGGCGCATGCCGGATGCGGCATTTCTGGAATTCGTCTGGCAAGTAGATCTTTCGCGGCAGGATGCAGAAACGCAGAATGTGATTGCAGAGCGATTGGTTGAACTGGGCTTTCCGGACCGCGCCATCGCGGTGCTGACTTCACCTGCTGAAGGAGAGGACGCCGCACAAAGGGATCTGCTTATCGCAGACGCACTGCAGGCCATCGCGGCGACCCGGCCGGTCATGGTAGAACTTGGAAATACGCTTCCATCTGGTGACGGTGATTTGGATGGTTTTGAAGGTGCAATGACGCAGGCGTTTAACCCGATTGATCGGCCAACATTGCGTGACAGCCGTACCTTGGTCGACACCGCTGCGCAGTCGCGTGAGAGCATTCGCGCACTTCTGCAAAGTGTACCGGCACCCTCGAACTTCTGATGGCTGCTTACAGTTTGTAAAGCAATTCGACCTAACACGGTTGGGGAGTGACAGAAGTTCCCCCAAACCGAGGCCGGCAGAATGCCAGTGACACTATCGCATCTCAGTCAAACCTGTGAAGTTTTGCGCGCGATCCAGCGACGCTTGTTGACAGGTGACAGGACGTGAACGGTCTGTCTTTCAAAAGTGTTTTTCAGCCAACGATCCTGCTGGCGGTGGCCCTTATGGCTGTGATCGTGATGATGATCCTGCCCATGCCGTCCTGGGTTTTGGATATCGGTCTTGCGGCGTCTTTCGCGCTGGCGATCCTGATGTTCACGGTAACGCTATTTATCGATCGACCACTTGATTTCTCGGCTTTCCCGACGGTCCTTCTTGCTTCATTGATCCTGCGTCTATCGTTGAACGTTTCCTCGACAAAACTGATCATCGGTGAAGGCCATACCGGTACAGATGCTGCCGGCGAAGTGATTGAAGGCTTCGCTATGTTTGTCATGGGAGGCAGCGTTATCCTTGGTATCGTGATTTTTTGTGTCCTGTTGATTGTCAACTTTGTAGTAATCAACAAAGGGGCCACGCGCATGGCCGAAGTCGGTGCGCGTTTTGCACTTGATGCGATGCCGGGCAAGCAGCTCGCGATTGATAGCGATGTGGCTGCCGGCGCGATCGACCACAATGAAGCCAAAGAAAGACGCGAGCGCGAACAGGCCGAAACAACGTTCTTTGGCTCATTGGACGGGGCATCGAAATTTGTGAAAGGCGATGCAATCGCAGGCCTTTTGATCACAGCGCTCAACCTGATTGTGGGGCTGATTGTCGGTATTACCGTCCATGATATGCCGGTCGGTCGTGCATTCGAGACATATTCCATTTTGACGGTGGGCGATGGTCTCGTCTCACAAATCCCTGCAGTGGTGATTTCCATTGCGTCTGCGCTGCTTTTGGCCCGCGGTGGTGCAACGGGTGCGACAGACCTTGCACTGGTGACACAGCTTGGTCGTCATCCGGCGGCGCTGATGACTGTGGGCATCCTGATGGCGCTGCTCGCCCTTGTGCCGGGTCTGCCATTTATTCCGTTCATGCTTGGCGCAATTGCGTTGGGCGGTTGCGCTTTTGCGATGGCATCCTCTGCTCAACGCAAGGCCGATGGGCTTGCGGATATTGAGCAGCCGGCCGCCGAAAAACCTGTTCAGAATTCGCTCGGTGATATGCTCGATCTTGATGATATTCACGTCGAATTCGCCCCAGACCTTGTTGATATGGTGCTTGATCCGGGTACCGGACTGGATGCGCGGATCGCGAATATGCGCAGCCACGTTGCCAGCGAATTCGGGGTCATGTTGCCTGAAATCAGGTTGACCGATAATCCCGCACTGCCGCCCGGATACTACGTCGTTCATATTCAGGGTGTTGAGCAGGTACGTGATCGGCTGCAACCAAACCAGATCCTGGCATTGATGAACGATAGCGGTGCCAGCGATATGCCGGGGGAGGTGGTGAATGAGCCGGTTTATGGTGCGCCCGCACGGTGGATTGATCCATCGGATCAGGAAAAGGCGGCTGTTGCTGGCTTGACCACGGTGCAACCGGCAGAAGTACTGGCGACGCATCTGCTTGAAATCGTGAAACGAAATTTCGCCCGCTTGCTGACATTCAAGGCCCTGCGGCGGCGGCTGGATGAAATGACGAACCTGAGCGATCCGGATCGTGCGGCAGCTAATCGACGGATGCTGGATGAACTGGTTCCTGACAAAGTACCGCTTGATGTGCTGTTGTCGGTCTTGCGCTTGCTGCTGGAAGAGCGGGTTTCGATCCGCAATCTCGGGCTTATCATCGAGGCTGTCGCGGAGGGACGGCAGCTGTTCCAAAGCGCCGATGCGATTGCTGAACATGTGCGCCAGCGGCTTGGGTTTCAGCTTGTGGCCAAGATGCGCAGACCAGACGGGACAATCCCTTTGGTGCAGCTGGCACCTGAGTGGGAAGATACCTTTGCCACCTATGAAATACGCACCGACCGCGGCGGCGGTGACGTGGCCCTGCCGCCCGAGAGCTTTAACCGGCTGGCCGACGGGATCGCGGAAAAGCTGGGGCAGGCCGCGAATGCCGGTGCTTATGCCGCAGTCGTGACATCGACACGCCGGAGGCGTTTTTTGCGTACGGTTATGGCGGCCAAGGGAATTATGAACCCGGTTCTATCCTTTGAGGAAATCGGCATTGATGCGCGGCCCGCGCTTGTTGGACTGGTCCCTGCGTGATGGAGCTCTTGTTAGAATTGCTGCCCTATTCGCAATCCGCGCTCTGGAGCGGCTTTGCTGTCTTCACCCGTCTGGGGGCGTTCATGGCTGTTTTGCCCGCCTTCGGGGATCAGCCGGTGCCCACACGCGTGCGTTTGGTTCTGGCAGTCATGTTCACCCTGATTGTTGCGCCTACCGTGGTGCAGACGATCCCGGCGCCGCCCGCATCCATGTTGGCCGCCTTCGGTTTGTTGGGTATGGAGGCGCTGACGGGGCTGTTTTTTGGTCTCTTCCTGCGGTTCTTTATTCTGGTTCTCCAGATTGCAGGGTCAATTGCGGCGCAGGCGACATCGTTGTCACAGATTTTCGGTGGGACTGCGGTCGTCGATCCGCAACCTGCGATTGGCCATATGCTGGTGGTTGCAGGTACTGCGCTTGCTGCTTTGTCCGGGCTGCATGTGCAGGTGGCCAGTTACATGATCCATAGTTATGTCTTGGTTCCCTTTGGTGTTGCCTTGCAGCCCGCTCTGGTGGCCGAGGTCGGGGTGGCCGAAGTGGCGCGCACGTTTACCTTGGGCTTTATTCTGGCGGCACCCTTTCTGATTGCCTCGCTGGTGTATAATGTTGTGCTGGGCGTCATCAACCGCGCCATGCCCCAGTTGATGGTGTCATTTGTCGGCGCGCCTGCACTGACCGCTGGGGGGCTTTTGCTGTTCTTCCTTGCTGCGCCGATCATGTTGGCCATTTGG
Source organism: Yoonia rosea (assembly GCF_900156505.1). NCBI lineage: Bacteria > Pseudomonadati > Pseudomonadota > Alphaproteobacteria > Rhodobacterales > Paracoccaceae > Yoonia > Yoonia rosea. The sequence continues at coordinate 593,731 of NZ_FTPR01000002.1, forward strand.
CTGGCAGCCTTTTCCGCCTTCATGGAAATGCCCTTCGGGTCCATGCCATGAGCGAGGAAGAAGACAGCGACAAACAATACGAGCCGACACAGAAAAAGCTCGATGATGCGCGCAAGAAGGGTGAAATCGCGCGCTCGGCCGATCTGACAACAGCGGCGGCCTATGGGGGGCTTTTGTTGGTGATGCTGACGATTGGGCCGCCGGTGCTGGACGATCTTGCCACGACACTTACGGTTCTTCTGGGACAGTCCAACGACCTGTCTGCGGTCATCTTTGCGGGCGGTGGTGCGGCCCTGCATGGTGGCATTCAACAGCAGATCATTTGGGCGGTCGCCCCGTGGTTCGGGGTGCCCGCAATTTTTGCGCTTGTCAGCGTGGCTTTGCAGCGCGGTTTTTTGTTCACAGCCAGCAAAGTCGCGCCCAAGCTAGACCGGATCTCACCGATTTCGGGCGTCAAGAATAAACTCGGGCGGCAAGGCCTGTTCGAGTTTGCCAAGAGCAGTTCGAAACTGATCATTTACTGTGTGATCCTGGGTTTTTTTCTGGTGGGCCAGATTGAGCAGATCATTGGCAGCATGCAGTTGCCGCCGCGTCTTATTCTGGCGGAATTGGGTCGTATGCTCGTTGTGATCATGGCGATTGTCTTGCTTGTTGCGCTGGTTTTGGGCGGTGTTGATTTCATGTGGCAAAGCGCTGAACACATCCGGAAAAACCGGATGAGCCGCAAGGAATTGATGGATGAACTCAAGCAATCCGAGGGTGATCCCTTTATCAAACAACAGCGCCGCCAGCGCGGACAGGAGATTGCAACAAACAAGATGCTGCAGGATGTCGCGACCGCGGATGTCGTGGTCGTGAACCCGACACACTATGCTGTCGCACTCAAATGGGATCAGTCCACAGGACGCGCGCCCATCTGTGTGGCCAAAGGCGTTGACGAGGTCGCCGCGCGCATCCGTGAACTGGCGCAGGAACATGGCGTGCCGGTACATTCGGACCCCCCCACGGCCCGTGCGCTCCATGCAGAGGTCGATCTGGGGCAGGAGATTTCGCAAGATCACTATCGCGCCGTGGCTGCGGCAATCCGGTTTGCCGAAGGCATGCGCAGAAAGGCTACCCGCAGGTAATGCAGGAAGATCGCATCAAGGCATTGGTAGAGATTTCCGCACTGCGGTTTCAGGCCGATCAGGCGCGATTGGCGCAGCTGCACGCAAAAGAACGCGATCTACGCAAGAACCTGCAAGACCTGGTGCAGCAACGTAATGCGCGTGTGGCATCTGTGATCAAAGCGGATGATCCCGCTACGATCGCAGGGGCCGATGTGCAATGGCATGCCTGGGTGGATCAACGGCGCAAGGCGATCAACACCGAACTTGCCCAGATTTTGGCGCAGAAGTCTGACTGTCTGGCAAGGGTGAAGAGGTCCTTCGGCCAGGATCAGGCGGCCCAACAGCTATTGAAAAAGGTGCAGTTAACGCAACGGCGCCCGCGCTACGAATCCTGACGGACAAGATCGATGACCAAAACGTCTGTGACGTCGGGACCACTGACATCTTGGGCCACACGCAGCAATTCGTTGCGCAAGGAACGCATCTTTGTACCCGTCGTAAAATTCCCTGAAAAGCCACCGTTGTTGGCATGATCAAACATCACCTGCAGAAAGCGGTCTCGCAATTTAGGTTCTGCGGCAAAAATGGCGGTGCGGCTTCCCATGGTCACCTCAAGGTTCAGCGACATGACGACCAGAGCGGCAACCAACTCGTCTTCCACAACGGGGATAATGAACTGGTTGTTCAGTTTCACATATTCCCGCTCGGGCGAAGCGGCAGCAGGATCTGGCACAGCAGATGTCTCGATTGCCGCTTCGGGTGTTGGACAGTCAAGTGCGCTTTCTGCATCCTCCTGTTTCGGCGGCATCAGAAAGAACCCAGCGCCGGCACCGGCGCCGGTTCCGCCGAGCAGCAGAATGACAGGAATCAAAATAGCTTTCATGTGATGCTTTGACCTTTGTTAAAATGGCAGGATGGATTCAAGCAACTGATGTCCAAGGCGGGGTTGTTGCATGTCCGTGATCTGGCCGCGCCCCCCGTAGGAAATCCTTGCCGAGGCGATTTTATCATAAGTGATTTCGTTCTGCCGTGTGATGTCTTCGGGGCGCACATAGCCCGTCACGATCAGTTCGCGCAGTTCGAAATTCACCCGCACTTCTTGCTGGCCCACAATCGCCAATACACCGTTTGGCAGGACGTCCGTGACCGTGACAGCAACCCGCAACGTCAGCCTTTCGTTGCGGCGCACCGTGCCGTCGCCTGACGCGGAACTTTGCGAATTCAGGTCGACGATAGCCGCAGATGACGCGCCCTCCGGCAGCCGCGCATCAAGCCGCTGTGGGATACCCAAGAGCTGGGGCACGCCCGCTTGTTGCGACGCCGAGCGCGACCGATCGCTTGAGTTCGAGATTTCCGCACGGTCATCAATTTCAATAACGACCGTCATGATGTCACCGCGTTGCATTGCACGGCGATCACCGAGCAGCGACCCGCGCGCACCGGTCCAGAGTGAGGCATGCGAGGATGGCCCCAGAACCCGTGCCGAAACCGGTATTGGCATGGCGGGGTTCAGAATGGCTGCGCGTTCGGTGTTTTCGGCCGAGGGTGAAAACCGTGGGGGTTGGCCGATATCGCTGCTACCGCAGCCCGCGATCAGTACCGCAAGAAGCGCCGCTGCCGATTTACCTTTGAACATATGCCACCCCATCACTGCTGATCCGCGCCGTGACTGTTGTGCGCGATCCAAGGTTCATGACCCGAATAATATCACCGGGCCCGGCCCGCCCCAGCGCCCTGCCATCGGTCGAGATCGTCAGACCGTTTCTTTCAAACAGAAGCGGGATGATTTCATTGCGCTCGACAACAGCGGGCGGGCCGATGTTGCCGGACTGGATGGGCCGGTTTGCAAAAAGGGCCACGCGTGCCTCCATGCCAATCATGTTTTGCGCCTCTTGTAGCGCCTCGCCGGTGGGATCACCGACGATGCGGATATCGTCGGCTGAAATCACGGTTTGCGCGGGGATCGTGCGGGTTGCGACCACGGTCTCGGCCGCTACAGGGGCTGCGATCATCGCGGATATGAAAGCCAGCCGGATCACCGCAACTGCACCATCGCACTCAGCATTTGGTCGGCGGCGGTGATAACCTTGGAATTGAGCTCATACCCGCGCTGTGCCTCGATCAGGTCGGTGACTTCGCGCACGGGATCGACCGAACTGTCCTCAAGATAGCCCTGACGCAAGACGCCCAATCCGTCCTCACCCGGTGCCGCAACGACCGAAGGGCCTGATGCGGGGGTTTCCAAAAACAGGTTTGATCCAATCGCCTCAAGTCCCTTTGGGTTGGTAAAGCCTGCCAAGCTGAATTGGCCCAAGAGTTGCGGCTGGATTTCATCAATGAAATAGCCGTAAACCTCGCCGTCGGCATTGATCGAGATCGACCGTGTATCGCGCGGGATCGTCAGATCGGGCACAACAGGATACCCATCGGACGTCACAATCAGCCCGTCGCCTGTAAGCTTCAGCGCGCCATCGCGCGTATAGGCCGACGCACCGGACGGCAGGGTCACTTCCAGATAACCATCGCCCTCAATCGCAAGGTCGAGATCGCCACCTGTGGCCCCCAGCGCGCCTTGGCTGAGCATCACCGAAACCGCGCTTGCCCGGACGCCCAGCCCAAGCTGCACGCCGGTGGGCAGGACTGTGCCGTCAGAGGCATTGATCGTGCCGGGCCGAGCCACTTGTTGATAATGCAGGTCCGCGAATTCCGCCCGTCGTGCATTATACCCCGTGGTGTTCATATTCGCGAGGTTGTTTGAAATCACTTCAACCCGCATTTGCTGGGCAGTCATGCCTGCCGCTGCAATCTGTAGTGCGCGCATCAATCGTCTCCTTTATGTGCGAATGGCCTGAATGACGCTGCGGATGCGTTCATCTTCTTTGTCGAGAAAGCTCTGGCCCAACTCATAGGCGCGCTGGACTTCGATCATCCGACCGACCTGAAGGATCGGGTTCACGTTTGAGCCCTCCAGAAACCCTTGCAGCACGCGGCCATCGACGGCCTGTTCAAATCCGCCCTGCGCGTCGAACAGCACGCTGCCTTCGCGGACCATTTGTGTCGGATCAACGGGCAGGACCAATCCTATTTGTCCCACCGGTTGCCCACCTGCGCTGATGATGCCGTCAGCACCAATGCCAACAGGACCAAGCCCCTGAGGGACGAAAACAGGCGCGCCGCCTGCATCCAGAACGGCATGGCCCTCGGGTGTGACAAGTGTCCCGTTTGCGTCGGGTCCAAAGGCGCCGGCCCGTGTCAGGCGCGGGCCATCCGGTGTTTCAACCAGAAAGAACCCATCCCCTTCAATCGCCAGATCGAAGGTGCCGCCGGTTTGCGCCAATGTGCCTTGTGTCATCACTGTGTTGCGCACTCCGGCGCTCGCCATCGAAAGCGAAGGGCTGTCTGGCCCCAGCGCTTTGATATGTTCGGCAAACAAGATGCCCTCGGCCCGAAAGCCCGTGGTGGATGCGTTGGCGATATTGTTGGCCAGCAATTGCATTTCCTGCAGCAAGCCTGACTGCCGCGTCAGCGCGGTATATGACGCATTGTCCATCAGAAGCCCCTTGAAATGATCGGGATCAGTGTTGTTTGAAACAGTGCGACGAGGGCCTCTGTCATGAACGCCATAGTGACCCAGAAGGTCACGACGATTGCCGCCAGTTTCGGCACAAATGTAAGCGTCATTTCCTGAATGGACGTCAGGGCCTGAAACAGACCCACAATCAACCCCGAAGCCAGCGCCACTGTCAGAATCGGCACAGAGATAACAAAGGTCACCCAAAGCCCCTGTCGCAGGGTGTCATAGAAAAGCGCATCACTCATCAGACAGGCATCCGCAGGATTTCTTGATAGGCTTCGACCACGCGGTCCCGCACCGTTACTGCCGTTTGCACGGCCAATTCGGTTTGCGCCAAAGCCTCGACCAGCGCATGGGGATCAGCCCCGCTGGTCATCGCCTGCATTGCGGTGTTTTCGCTTGCCTGCATGGTGGCGAGAAAGCTATCGGCGGCAGCACCAAAAGCGGCCCCTGCGCCACCGGCCTCGGGCGCGGTGACGGATTTGCTCGCGGCATAATTCTGGGCGACGAGTGCACTGATATCCATGGTATTTTCCTTATCTACGCAAGAGATCCATCAGGGCCGTTGACATCTGTCGCACCTGATCAAACATTTTGAGGTTGGCTTCATAGCTGCGCTGCGCTTCACGCGCGTCGGCGATTTCAATCAGCAGATTGACGTTTGAGCCTTGGTAATATCCTGCCGCGTCGGCCATGGGGTGGGCAGGGTCATAAATCCGGCTCAGCTCGGATCGGTCCAGCCTGACCTGGCCAACTGCGACTTCACCGGTAGGGCGGCCCAGATTGACCATCTCTTCAAAGGTAATCGCCTTGCGCCGGTAACCGGGTGTGTCGGTATTGGCGATATTCTCGGACACGTGCCGCAAACGGCTGGCCTGTGCTTTCATTCCGCTGGTTGCAACGGAAATGGCATCACTGAAATCGGTCATTTTGCCTCCTTAATTTCTGCCAAGACTGGTGCGCAGGACTGTCATCGCGTGGCGATAGATGGTCAGGGCGCGGTTGTGTTCACGGCTCACTTCAACGGCGCGCAGCATTTCATCCTCAATGGAGACGCTGTTGCCGTTGGGTGAGGGTTCACCGGTCACGGTATGCCGCAGATCCATTGCGGGTTGTCCCATCTGGCCACCAATATGCCCGGGGCGCGTGACACGCATGGTCGTCGTGGCAGTCCCGGCATAGACATCTTTGAAAGCAGCAATTGATTGCGCCTGAAAATCAGGCGTGTCTGCGTTTGCAATATTGCGCGCGACCACGGCCTGTCTGGCACCTGCGTGACGCGCCATGGCGCCCGCTGTCTGGAAAATATCCAGGGAATTGTACATCGGGGATTCTCCCTCGTTTGGTTTCAACGAAGGATTAAGGGTGATTCCTTAAAAAGAAGTGTGTGGCATTTAATCGGATAACCTTAATGCAAGAAAACCTTCTCGATCAGATGCGTCAGGCGATTGAAGCCTGCGCACAAACGCATAAAGCGGGGCATGTCGTCGGGGTCTCCTCCGGGACTGTGCATTGCGCGCGTGCGGCGAACGATCTGCGTGTTGGTGACCGTGGCGTCATTCATACCCAAAAGACCCGGCGGCGCGGCGAGGTGGTGAAACTTGATCAAAGCGGGGCGCATCTGATGCTGGATGGTACGACCGATGGCGTGTCAATAAACGATCCGGTGGTTTTTTTTCCCGCACCGCAACTCGCGCCACATCGTGGATGGATCGGGCGCGTCATTGACCCAGATGGTCAGCCACTTGATGGGTGGCCATTGTTGCCTGGTTTGCAGGCTTGCGATCTCAACGCAGCACCACCTGCGTCCCATCTGCGGCGGCCATTGGGTGCGCGGCTGGAAACGGGGCTGGCGGTGTTTAACACGCTGCTGCCCTTGGTGCGCGGCCAACGGATCGGGCTTTTTGCAGGCTCCGGTGTGGGGAAATCCACACTGCTGGCTGACCTTGCGCGCGGGGTTGAGGCCGATGTCATCGTCATCGCACTTGTTGGTGAACGCGGGCGAGAGGTGGGGCATTTCGTGCAAGAGGTGTTGGGCCCAGAGGGTATGAAGCGCGCTGTTGTCGTGGCGGCCACCTCGGATACTGGTCCGCAGGTGCGGCGGCGCTGTGCGCTTTCGGCGATGGCTGTCGCGGAACACTTTCGAGACGCAGGCCAGCACGTCCTGCTTTTGATTGATTCGGTGACGCGGTTCTGCGAAGCCCATCGCGAACTGGCGGTCGCAAGCGGCGAAAACGCCAATTTGCGCGGATACCCCGCCTCGACCGGTCCGGCAATTGCGCGGCTTTGCGAACGGGCGGGGCCCGGTGTTGGGGATGCGGGCGATATTACTGCGGTTTTCTCAGTCTTGGTCGCAGGCTCAGATATGGATGAACCCGTGGCGGATATGCTGCGTGGAGTCTTGGACGGGCACATTGTGCTGGACCGGACGATTGCCGAACGCGGGCGCTTTCCCGCTGTCGATGTGGTCAGGTCGGTCTCACGCGCTTTGCCCGCGGCAGCGAACGACAAAGAGAATGAGATTATTGCCAAGGCACGATCGCTTCTGGGGACCTATGCACGCTCTGAAATGATGGTGCAGGCAGGGCTTTATGTGGCTGGGTCTGACGCGGCGCTGGATGCAGCGATTGCGACAGCACCAGCGCTAGAGGATTTTCAGAAGATCAAGGATGCACGCGGTACGCTGGCGCATTTCGCCAAGCTGCGGCAGGCGATTACAGCATCGCCCATGCGGTCCGAAACGCCCTAACCGAAAAGCCTTGGCGCTGCTTGCAACAACGCCAGAGCCGTCGCCCCCGCCGAGGTGGTCGCGATTGCATTGGCTTCCGAGCGGATCAGAAACAAGCGGATCAGCTTTTCCTCTTCTGCAGGGGTCGCAATCTGTGACAAATCATCTGTCCCAAGAACCGACCTTGCCCGCTCTTGGAAAATCTCGCGCTGCCTATCAATATCAATGCTTGAAATGCTTTCAGGCAGCCCGAGCGCCGTTTGAAAAACAGACCGAAGCGGGGCGTTTCCCATGATCGCAAACCATTGGCCGTTGTTGGTTGACGTCCGATCAAGGACATCCGCAAGGCCGGAATTGACATTGCGCGCCAGACGCAGGTCGTTGTTCTGATCGCCGATCGCGCGGGCGAATTGCTGGCTTTCGAACCGGTCAACGATATCTCCGGCAAAACTGCTGAATACGGTGTTCGGTATGGCGCTGTCCCCGAAACCGAACGCGCGGCTGAAGTCCGCATAGCGGTTATCGGCCAGACGATTGGCAAGTGCGTCATCTGCCGTGGTGCCATCTTCCAATATTTTCTGGATGAACGCACGGTTGTTGATATCTTCATCCAGTCCAAAGGCACCAAGGGCGACCGCCAAAAGCTGGCGGTCGCCGACCAGATCAGCGGCGGTGCGCACTGATCCGATGTTTTCGCGAAAGTAATCGGTTGCGCGCTGGATCGGGCGGCTTTCGGCAAAGGCTGTTTCTTGCGCCTCGGCAGTCCTTTCCAAAAAACGCCAGCCAACATAGCCCGTCAGGGGGAGGACAGGTTGGAAACTCATTGTGGTGCTGTCCCCAAAAGACGCGCCTCACGTTGCAGCAGATTGCGCAGTGATTTGAGAGCGCGATAGAAATCCAGACGGCCAACCGCCTCGGTCGCATGATCAAGATGGGTGCGGCTGTCATCATCACGGAGTGCTTGGCTCAATTGCTCGATTCCGCGTAGGATTTGCAATTTCGCATCTTCCTCTTCCACGTCACCAGACAATACGAGTTGTGCGATGTAACAGACCCGGCGCACAGGTGTGTTGACCTCATCCGGGCGGATCGCATCGCGCAGGCGCAAGATATTCGCGTTCGGCGTCAGGATCGATAGCCTGCTCCGACGGTCGCCGTTTTCAATGACGGCACCATTCACCAAAACCCGCTCTCTTGGGTTCAATTTGAGCACAAGGCCCGACATCAAACCCGCTCCTGCCCATTAAGGCCGCGGAGTACAGCCATGTTGATATCAATCAGCGCAGCAATGTCGGCTTTTTTGCGAATAATCTGCTGGGTGTGCAGGTCGGTAAACTCAGCGAGATAGAAGATCTGGGCGCGCAATTCCTTTGGAAGGGCATTGCCCTTGTCAGCCACGTCAATCGCCATCGTGTTCCACATGCGGCGGTTGTCATGCAGCGCGGCCATCAGTTTCGGGAAATCCTGGCGACTGGCGTTGCGCAGCTTTTGGAGGCGTGACGTAATCTGTGTAATCAGTTGTGCCTCGACTGAGCGCGTCGTGCGGATGGCAAATTGTGTAGGGGCATAGCCTTGCTGGGCTTGTTCAATAACGTTCACGCGTGGGTCCTTTCCGGCGCAATGTGGACGAGGCCCGATTTTATCGTGGCCATGAGGATAAGGGTGGCGCCAATGTGATGGCGCCACCGCTTGTTTTTACCGGAACAAAGACAAGATGGTCTGCGGCGCCTGGTTCGCAATCGAGAGTGATTGCACACCCAACTGCTGCTGGACCTGCAACGCCTGCAGGCGTGCTGATGTTTCTTCCATATCAGCGTCAACCAACGCACCGATGCCGGACCGGAGCGAATCTGTCAGCTTCGAGATAAAGTCTGACTGGGTTTCGATCCGGCCTTGGCTGGAACCAAAAGATGCAGCGGCATCAATTGTTGTGTCGATATATGTTTCGATGTTGGCAAGGGCCGCAGCCACGCCTTCATCTGTCGTCACGTCCAGTTTATCCAGCCCAACGAGCCCACCAGTTGCTGTACCACCTGCAGCACCATCGTCTGTGAGGGTCTGAGCGGCGCCATCATTGTCGATTTGCAGGATCCATGCGCCTGTTGCTTCATCCTGCGTCACGCGTGTCGAGATATTTTCAATACCCGCTCCGTCAATGACAGTCTTCAAACCACGCGCGACATCTTCGAAGGTCTCGTTCGGGCCTGCGATATAGTCATAGCTTACGCCACCAATGCTCGCGCGGTAGCTGTCACCTTCGGAAACACCTGCCGTCGTTGAAAACGCGAGCTCGGACGCGCGGGCGTTGATCGTCTGCGTATTTGTTGTTGCCGCCGCCGCTGTCACGCCATTTGCCTGGAGGGCAAAAGTCGCAGCGCCGTTGCCGCTTGTATTGACTTGGACGTCATCGAACTTCGAGGTCGAGCTGATCGAAATCACTGATGCGGTTACATCTGCTGTGATGTCTTCAATGCCTGCTGCGTTGATCGCGGCAGTCAAGCCGGCCGCCAAGTCATCGGTGGCTGTCGTCGTGGTTGTAAAGCTGACGGTTTCGCCCGCGATCTGGAAGTTATAAGTCTGGCCGGCAACAATTGTACCTGCAACTGTTGCTTCCAGAATGTTTGCACCATTCGAGAATGCGTCGCCGGTGCCGTCAGCGGCAAGGTTGCCCCCAAGTGTGGTTGTCACGTTGTCAGCCAGCGTTGCCCCGGTCCCGTAGACACCCGCATCGGTGCTCAGGTCCTGGCGGTCGACTGTGATGTTGGACGGTGCGACCGTGCCATCGCTGGAACGATCCAGTGAGGACAGAATATTCACGCTTTGCGTGCCGGACAGCATGTTCAACCCGTTGAACTGCGCCGCACCAACCACCGATGCGATCTGGTCAGAGATCGCCTTTACATCCGACTGGAGTTTTGTGCGATCGACGTTCTCGCCCTGCGCTGCAACGATCTTTTCTTTCATGTTGTTGAGCAGGTCTGTCACCGTTTCTGCCCCGTTGCGGGCAACTGCGACAGAGGATTCACCCAAAGACAGGCTCTCGGAAATGGCTTTAAAGCCTTTGACGTCTGATTCCATCACCTTGGAAATCGCCCAAACGGCCGAATTGTCCTTGGCCGAAGCGACATCTTTACCGGTTGAGATCATTGATTGTGTTTTGGAGAGATCGTTGTTGATCGACTTGAGCGTTTGCAGCGCAACCATTGCGCTGTTGTTGGTCAAAATACTGGACATAAGTTATGGTCCTTCATGTGTGGCGCTTTGCACCGGGTTGGTTGGAAACTCCGCAAATTTACTGCGGTGCGATGCGTCATTCTGACGGAAATCACCGGTGACTTCGTACCGGTGCGCCTTTGTGGCGATGGGGCATGAATAGCCAATCCAGGCTGAACAACCTCTTAACTCAACCCTTCAAAATAAAGAGAATTTGACTGAAATCAGGCCTTTCTCTCGAGTGCTGGGTTCTGGGTGCGGACATGTTCAAGACGGCCTGCGTTGTCATAAACGCTCAAACCGCTTTTCACGTTCTGAAGTGCGGCAAGACGCTCGCCCGCGGCGGCGACCCCTTTGATTGCAGCCGCCAACAGCGCAAGATTCTCGTCCATCTTTTGACGCAGAGGCCGCAAAACGTCTTTCGTTGGAATCGTGCTTTCCAGCTGTACCAGCAGGTCTTCTTTTTGCTGCACGAACGTGGCCAACACCTCGAAATCCGCCGAAATCAGCGCTTCGCGTTCCTGATCCAGTAACTTATGTAGTTGGGTGACGACCGTATTAAGCAATGCTTCGGACCTTCATGGCCTCGAACAGCGCTTCGGCCAAGCCGATTCCCCCCGTCTTCACCATTTCCTGCGCCTGCGCTTCTCTCAGGAACGAAGCAAAATGTTCTTCGCCTGCGCCGCCACCAAATGTGTCACGCGGTTTACCGACGCCTGCGGATTTCAACATTTCCGCGAGAAAAGTAGCCTCCATCTTTTGGGCGGCATCACGCAGTTTCTCATCAGCCTGAATAAAGTCCGGCAGGTTGGGCGCGGGCCGTGGCGGTGGCAGATCAGTAATCATTGTCATCGGATTCTCCGGTTAGTGATCCGCGCAATTTGCCTGACGTTCCTAAACATTCAGTAAGTTTTTTGCGTCAAACAGAGGATCGAACAGACACAATCGGAGAACCGATGATTCCCTTGATCCTTTCCCAGTCGGGAACGACCACCGCACAAGCGCTGCCTGTAACCTCGGCCGGTATGGCCGCTGCGGATGGCCCGACCTTCGATGAGATGATGCTGGCGGCAGCGCAGGCGGGCGATGACGCCCAAAGCGATGCGGGTGACGGCGTCTTGGGTGCCGCTGTTGTTGTTGACGCTGACGTGCCCGCTGATGAAGCAGCGCCTGCACCTGCGCTGACAAAGGCTGCTCAGCGCGCGGCCGAGCAGCCCATTTCTGTGCCAACCCCTTTGCCAACTTCCGTGCCGGTGAACGTGGCAGAAGTGGATCAGGATCGTGCGCCTGCATTGCCGGTCCCAAAGGCAGAAAAAACGCCCATGTTGCTACGTGAGGGCGCGACGCTGCCCGCGGCTGCACGCGAAGGGAACATAGAAAAACAGCCCGATCAGCCCGCGCCGGTGGTGCGCGAAAGTAAATCAACAGGCGCGTCCATCGCGCAATCTGTGATTGAGGGGCGCTTGCCGCTCAAGGGACTTGCCGAGACGCCACCTGTGCAACCGGCACGGCCAACACGGGCCAACGCCCCAAAGGCGGATGCGCCGCCAGCTGCGACACCTTTGCTTACGCCGGACAAACCCAAGGCTGAAAGCGTGGATCAGGCCAAAGATACGCGAAAGCCACAGTTCCAATTCGTGGAAGAACAGCCACGGCGCCGGCGTGAAGAGGCGACACCACGGGCCACGCCAAACACGACGGCGCCCGCGATCGCGCATGTTGTTGCGGCACAGCCGCCAGCCGTTGCTTTGGCGCAGGCCGCGACGCAGGCGCAGCGCGAGATAACAGAAAAGGCACTTAAACCGGCGGATGTGGATAGTATTTTGTCGGCTATGCCTGCCGAACGGCATACCACGGCAGCCGGCACTTCGGTCCCTGTGGCTGCTGCTGCGACACCAGAAACAGCGCGGCAGGCGGCCGCGCAGTTAGCGGTGGCTGTCACGAATAGCAACGGCAAGACAACGGAAATTGCGCTTAATCCGGAAGAACTAGGGCGGGTAAAACTCAGCCTGTCTGCGGCTGACGGTGTTATCACGGTGAACCTGTTGGCTGATCGCCCCGAAACACAGGATCTGCTGCGGCGGCACATTGATATGCTGGCGCAGGAGTTCCGTCAGCTTGGCTATACGTCAATTTCATTCTCGTTTGGCGAACAAAAGGGGCAGGCGCGGCCTGAGGCCAGCCCTGACGCGCAACCTGCCGAGCAAGAGACACACGACACCGTTCCAATCCCCCAAGTCACACCTGCTGTTGCCGCAGGTGGTCTCGATCTGCGCATTTAAGGAGCAATCATGGATATCACGCAACTTTCACAAACGACGGTCACACCGCCCAACCCGGGCGTGACAGGTGCGACCGCGCAGATCAGTTCTGATTTTGAAACCTTCTTGAAGATGCTGACGGCGCAAATGCAGTACCAAGACCCGCTGAACCCGATTGATTCGACCGACTATGCGACGCAGCTGGCAACCTTCTCAGGGGTCGAACAGGCGGTGCTGACGAATGATTTGTTGCGGTCCCTCAGCACCCAGATGACGACGGGGGGTTTGGTTGAAATGGCAGCACTTGTCGGCAAAGAGGTGCGCACAGAAGGGCCTGCCTACTTCAATGGCCAGCCAATGACACTGCTTGCGACCAGAACCGTGGCTTCTGACAGCGCAGAGCTTGTCGTGCGCAATGCCGCAGGCGGAGAGGTGCAGCGGCAGGCGGTCCCGACTGGTGCAGAGTCGGTGCAATGGGCGGGCGTTGGCCCCAATGGCACGCCCTTGCCAGCGGGGGTCTATCAATTCGAAATTCAGTCGAAATCGAATGGTCAGGTGATCGCGCAGAACCCCGTCGCAACCTATAATACCGTGAACGAGGTACGGCTTGAGGGGGGCGTCACCATGTTGGTTCTGACGGGGGGGATCACTGTGGCAAGCGATCAGGTCACAGCGCTCCGTGATGCAGACAGCTAAAGCAGCGAGATGCCCCAGATCGCGCCACTTGCCAGAACCGCGCCAAGCGCCATCCAAGATAACCGTGCGATGCGGCGTTGCGGTTTGGGCGGTGGCGGCGGATTGTTGAGCCGGATCAGCGCATCTTCGGCAAGCTTTGGCAACTGCGGACCAAAGCGCGACAGAATCCGCACGGTCTTGGCCAGATCACGTATCAGCGCCTTGGGACCAATGCTTTCTTTGATGTAGTCTTCGACGACCGGTTTTGCGACATGCCAAATGTTCATACGCGGATCGAGTGACCGGGCCACACCTTCGACCACCACCATTGTGCGTTGGAGCAAAATCAGCTCGGTGCGGGTTTCCATGCCGAAACGTTCGGTGACTTCAAACAGATAGCTTAGCAGGCGCGCCATCGAAATACGGCTCGCGTCCATGCCGAAAATCGGCTCGCCCACTGCGCGCAAAGCGCGGGCGAATTCATCAACATCGCGGTTTGCTGGCACATAGCCCGCCTCGAAATGCACCTCTGCGACGCGCTGGTAATCCTTACGGATAAAGCCGAAAAGGATCTCGGCATAGACGCGGCGGGTATATTCATCAATCCGCCCCATGATGCCGAAATCATAGGCGATGATATCCCCGTTGGCCGCAACCTTCAGGTTGCCTTGGTGCATGTCGCCGTGAAAGTAGCCGTCGCGCAGCGCATGGTTCAGGAAAAGTTGCAGCACGCGCGTGGCCAACACGACGCGATCGTGGCCCGCGGCATCAAGCGCTTCGTTCATCCCGATGTTCGTGCCTTCGGCCCATTCCATCGTCATCACGCGGCGCCCCGACAGATGCCAATACACCTTAGGGACCTGAAAACCGGGATCACTTTCGGTATTCGCGGCAAATTCGGCTGCGGCCGAACTTTCCAATCGCAGGTCCAATTCGCCCATGACCACGCCTTCGAAATGGGTGATCACATCCATCGGGCGCAAACGGCGCGATGCGGGCGACAGAAACTCGATCGCCCGCGCAGCAAAGTAGAACGCGTCAATGTCGGTCCGGAACGCGCGCTCAATCCCGGGACGCAGGATTTTGACGGCAACGGCCTCGCCCGTGTCGGCCAGATGCGCTTTGTGCACCTGGGCGAGCGAGGCAGCTGCGACCGGTTCGGAGAAGGTCGAAAAGAGTTTATCAAAACTGCTGCCCAGCTCGGATTGGATCGCCTTTTTCGCCTCTGCCATGGAAAACGGTGGCAGTTTGTCCTGTAGAACGCGCAATTGCACCGCCAGTTCGTCCCCCACCACATCGGGGCGGGTCGACAGGATTTGACCGAACTTAATATAGGCCGGACCCAGCGCTTGCAGGGCACGCACCGCGGGCGGCATTGACACATCGCCTTTGTAGCCAAGCCATTGAAACGGCCAAACCAATGTCCGGAACGTAATGCGCAGCAGCGGCCCCGCATCAAACGCATCCAGCACGACTTTCATCGCACCCGTGCGTTCGAATGTGGCACCTGTGCGGATCAGGCGGATGATATTGTGAGGGCCGCGCATGCTAGAGCTTCCACCCCGAATGCAGCGCCGCAACGCCCATTGTCAGGTTGCGATACTTGGCGTTGCCGAAACCAGCTTCACGCACCATCCCGAGGAAGGTTTCCTGATCGGGGAATTTGCGGATTGATTCGACCAGATACTGGTAGCTGTCACGATCCCCCGCGATCATCTGGCCCATGCGCGGGATCACGTTGAACGAATAGGCATCATATGCCGCCTGCATCATCGGGTTGGGCAGTTGGCTGAACTCCAACACCATCAAGCGGCCACCGGGTTTCAGGACACGGTAGGCCTCGTTCAGCGCCCCTTGCGGGCGCGTCACGTTCCGGATGCCAAAGCTGATGGTGTAGACGTCAAAGGTGTTCGCTTCGAAAGGCAGGGCCATTGCATCGCCCACAACCCAATCAAGGCTGTCCGACATCTGCGCGGCCTCGGCCCGTTTGCGACCCTCGACAAGCATGGATTCGGTAATGTCGAGCACGGTCGAGTGCCCCCGCCCCGCACGTTTCAGAAAGCGGAACGAGATGTCACCGGTCCCGCCAGCCACATCCAAAAGGCGCTGTCCGGGACGCGGGGCCAGCCAATCCATCATCGCATCTTTCCAGATCCGGTGCACACCGCCCGACATCACGTCATTCATAATGTCGTACTTGCTCGCCACGGACGAGAACACGCCTTGCACGCGGCCAGCTTTTTCATCCTCGCGGACGGTTTCGAACCCGAAGTGTGTGGTATTGTCTGCCTTGTCGGTCATGTCATGCTTTCGCCTGAATACTGTCCCGAAAGGGGTTATACCCAAGCGGCGAAATAGACAAACTGTCAATGTGCCACGGCGCACGAATGGGGACGACAAGGGACGCTGCAATGCCTATGTAGTGGGCCACAGTAAAAATACAGATGACATAAAATGCCCGAACTGCCCGAAGTCGAAACTGTCAAAGCCGGCATTGCCCCCGTGATGGAGGGTCTTGTGATTGCGCGCGCCGAGGTGAACCGCCCCGATCTGCGCTGGCCGTTTCCCGAGCGGATGGCCGAGCGGCTGACAGGGCAGCGCGTTCTGGGGCTACGCCGGCGCTCGAAATACATCCTTGTTGATCTGGCAAGCGCCGAGACACTTTTGATCCATCTTGGCATGTCGGGCCGCATGCTGATCTCTGGACATACGGTGGGGGAATTCCATCACCCGCACCCGGTGCCTGCCAAACACGATCACGTTGTCTTCCATATGGAGAACGGCGCGCGGATCACCTTCAACGATGCACGCCGCTTTGGCGCGATGGACCTGATGGAGACAGCGCGTCAGGAAGATCACTGGCTGATCCGTGATCTGGGGCCGGAGCCTTTGGGCAATGCGTTCAACGAAACCTATCTCGTAGAACGCCTGAAAGGGCGCAACACGCCCATTAAATCGGCGCTGCTGGATCAGCGGATCGTGTCGGGGCTTGGCAATATATATGTCTGCGAAGTGCTGTTTCGCGCCGGTATTCACCCCGCGCGCAAGGCAGGGCGCATCAGTGCTGCGCGTGTTGCCTCTTTGGTGCCGCTGATCCGCGATGTGTTGTCCGAAGCGATTGCCGCGGGCGGGTCATCCTTGCGCGATTACCGGCAATCCGATGGAGAGCTTGGGTATTTCCAGCATGTTTTTCAGGTCTACGACCGCGCAGGAAAACCCTGCGTAACCCACGGATGCGACAAGACAATCACCCGAATCGTGCAGTCCGGAAGATCATCTTTCTTTTGTCCGCAATGCCAAAGATAGCTTGATCCGCCCGCCTGCTTTGCTAAGCCTTGAGGTCTGACCGGCGCAACAGGATGAGCAGAATGGCCTTTGACAAGATCATCGTAGATATCAGCGACAGTGTCGCAACGATTACGCTGAACCGACCAGACGCAATGAATGCGCTCAACAGCGAACTTCTGGGCGAACTTTGCACCGCATTGGAAGAGGCGGATGCGAGCGAGAAGGTGCGCTGCATCATCATCACCGGATCCGAGAAGGCCTTTGCCGCAGGTGCCGATATCTCTGAGATGGCCGACAAGACATTCGTCGAGATGTACACCAAGCGCTTCTTCGAGAATGAAACCGACCGCTTCAATCGCACCCGCAAACCAATCATCGCGGCTGTTGCGGGCTATGCGCTGGGCGGCGGATGCGAGCTGGCGATGATGTGCGACTTCATTATTGCTGCCGATAATGCCAAATTTGGCCAGCCCGAAATCAATCTTGGTGTGATTGCCGGTATCGGCGGCACACAGCGCCTGACCCGTTATGTAGGCAAATCCAAGTCGATGGACATGCATCTGACAGGCCGCTTCATGGACGCCGAAGAGGCCGAGCGCAGCGGGCTTGTGAGCCGTGTTGTCCCCGCCAAGAAACTGCTGAGCGAAGCGAAAGCTGCCGCAGAAAAGATTGCCGAGAAATCCCAGATTGCGACAATGGCCGCAAAAGATGCGGTAGACCGCGCTTATGAAACGACCCTTGCCGAAGGTCTGAATTATGAGCGGCGGCTGTTCCAGTCGCTCTTTGCGACCGAGGACCAAGCCGAGGGCATGGCGGCCTTTACCGAAAAACGTGAAGCACAATTCCGCGATAAGTAGGCCTGTTCCCTCTGATTGACGCGGCCTTGATCCTTACGCAAGCATCGGATGAGCTTCGCGAGCAGCTGAAATCCAGGCGCGGGATATCATGTTCATCCAACGCGCGGGCGGTCCGGTGACTTTGAACCAGCAAATGGCACTTCAGTCCGGCCTGCTCTGGTCGGAAGAGATGGACCAGACAATCGCTGATGAACTCAAGCAGACGATCCCGGTTTATAGCGGTACGTTAAGCGCCCTGAGCAATGGTTTGCCGCAGATGAGCACACTGCTGCCGTAGACACCCGGGATTGCGGATAGGCTGGAAGAGATTGGCAGTATCTGGGCGCGAAATTAGCCGGCGCTTAATCTTGTTGCTGTGGATGAAGAGGTCACCGATCAACAGCGATCTGACCTCTGCTAAAACCTGATTGACGAGAACGTGGTCTCGCTTGATCTGCTCTACCTTTATCAGGATCGTTGCCTTGTAATTAGGGGTTGAAACGCTGTGTTGTCTCGCTTAAACGCGGCACCATACATGCGCGTGAGGCCCGCTTTGGCCAGAATCACCGGTTCGAAAACCCGGGGCTTGGGCTTAATGCGCGAATGACATTCAATTTGGCCCAATCAAGGCCCAGCTAGGAAACGAACACATGGCAAACTCACCTCAGGCAAAAAAACGCGCCCGTCAGAACGCAGCGCGTTTTGCTGTTAACAAAATGCGCCGTTCGCGCATCCGTACATACCTGCGCGCTGTTGAAGAAGCGATTGCATCCGGCGATCCAAAAGCTGCAGCAGCGGCTCTGAAGGCGGCTCAGCCAGAGCTGATGCGCGGTGTGACCAAGGGTGTCATGCACAAGAACACAGCTTCGCGCAAAATGTCTCGTCTGGCGGCACGCGTCAAATCTGTCGGTTGATTCTGCGCTAACCGGCAAAAACGAAAAAGTTCAAGCGCGTCCAGACTGGGCGCGCTTTTTTTGTTTCACTGTGGTCTGCCTGCGCAGAAATTGTGACTTTTCAAAGAGCCAAGAGATTCTTTTCTGACAATCTCTGAGTCAAGCACGATGTTATGTTGAAGCGGTCCCAAAGCCCTTGCTAACTTGGCCCTGCGATTCACATCGTTCCGGGGGGACATGAGGGGATTTGCGGATGGCCGGGTGATAAAATATCGTCGTTGACGGGTTTTTTCACCGCACCAGAAGGCAGATCTCATGCGATGGTGGCATGGAGATTTCAGTGTAAACTGCGAACCCATGTCATTGTGTGTCTGCGCCAGGGCCAAGGTCTGCTCTTTGGTTTCTGGTCGCTGTTCGTGGCCCGTTGAGCTGCCGTTTGGCGTCTGTCTGTATCGTTGCGATGCAGGTGCGCGTCTCGGTCTATGGTTTTGGGTAAAAGGCGCTGGGATCAGGTTGGGCAACTTGATCTAGTCGATCTTTTTTGTCCTGGGCATTGTGGCGCAGGCGCGATTTTCGCGTCTCACGTGGTAGCTGTGAATGTGGGACAAAGGTATAAAATGACGAATGAAATTTGGGCAACGGTTTTGGCTGCTCTGAAAAGTGCATTGGGCAAGAACAGTTTTTCAAGCTGGATTGAGCCGCTCGAATTCAAGGAACTGGTAGATGGCGTGGCTGTATTTGACGTGCCCACGAACTTTATCGGGAACTATGTCTCACAGAACTTTGGCGACCAGATTCTCTACCACATGAATAATCTGGGCCAAGAGGTGCAGCGCCTGCAATTCCGCGTCCCGTCGCAAACGCGCCCGACGGCCAAGGCGAAAGCGACCAGCAAGGCCGCAGAGCCGGAAGCCGGATCAGGTGCACCTCTTGATAGCCGTTTCACTTTTGACACCTTCGTTGTCGGCAAACCAAATGAGTTGGCCCATGCGGCCGCCCGCCGTGTCGCTGAAGGTGGCCCTGTTACCTTCAACCCGCTGTTTCTTTATGGCGGCGTCGGGTTGGGGAAAACGCACCTGATGCATGCGATCGCGCATGAGCTGAAATTGCGTTCGCCCGAATTGAACGTGCTTTATCTCTCGGCTGAACAGTTCATGTACCGCTTCATCACTGCTTTGCGTGAACGCAAGATGATGGACTTCAAACAGCTGTTCCGCTCGGTCGATGTGCTGATGGTGGACGACGTGCAATTTATCGGCGGTAAAGACAGCACGCAGGAAGAGTTTTTTCACACCTTCAACGCGCTGGTCGATGGTCAGAAACAGATCATTATTTCTGCTGATCGCGCACCGGGTGAGATCAAGGACCTTGAAGAGCGGATCAAATCCCGCCTGCAATGCGGTCTAGTGGTGGACCTGCACCCGACAGATTATGAACTGCGCCTCGGCATTCTGCAGTCCAAGGTTGAGGTCTACTCCGCCCAATACCCCGAACTTCAGATCGCCGACGGTGTTCTGGAATTCCTCGCGCACCGCATTTCCACCAACGTGCGCGTTCTCGAGGGTGCGCTGACACGTCTTTTCGCATTCGCGTCGCTTGTGGGCCGCGAAATTACGCTGGACCTGACACAGGATTGTCTGTCTGACGTGCTCAAGGCGTCGGACCGCAAGGTGACGGTCGAAGAGATCCAGCGCAAAGTGTCCGAGCATTACAACATCCGCCTGTCCGACATGATCGGCCCCAAGCGCGTACGCAACTATGCCCGCCCACGCCAGATCGCGATGTATCTGGCCAAGCAGATGACCAGCCGGTCACTACCTGAGATCGGGCGGCGTTTCGGCGGGCGTGATCACACAACGGTCATGCACGGGGTTAAGCGGATTGAAGAGCTCAAGGCGCTTGATAGCCAGATCGCCGATGATCTGGAACTTTTGCGCCGCGCGCTGCAGGAATAAGCCTGCAAAACAGGCCCGAAGCTTGACGCGGACACCCCCATCGTCAACAGTCCAGAAAATGCTTGAGGGTGGCGCAAAATAGAGTACATTTTGCGTCCCGATGGCGTCGGATGCCAAGATATGCGGAGATTGGGATATGAAATTCAGCATTGAACGTGCGGTGCTTCTTAAGGCTGTGGCGCAAGCCCAGTCCGTGGTCGAGCGGCGCAACACGATCCCGATTTTGGCCAACGTCCTGATCGAAGCAGAAGGCGACACTGTGCAGTTCCGCGCGACCGATCTCGATATCGAGATCGTCGACCGCGCGCCTGCCAAGGTGGAACGCGCAGGGGCGACAACAGTTGCTGCGGTTACCCTGAATGAAATCGTGCGAAAGCTGCCTGATGGGGCATTGGTCACCTTGACCGAAGATGGCGCATCCGGACGGTTGAGCATTGAGGCAGGGCGGTCAAATTTCTCTCTGGCGACATTGCCGAAAGAAGATTTCCCTGTGATGGCCTCTTCTGATTATGCCGCCAATTTCTCGGCGCCTGCCCCCGTGCTGCGCCGGCTGTTCGACAAATCCAAATTTGCGATCTCGACCGAAGAAACCCGGTATTACCTCAATGGCGTCTACATGCATGTCGCCGATAGCGAAGGCGGCAAGGTGCTGCGGTGTGTGGCCACTGACGGCCACCGTCTTGCCCGGATCGACGCCGATCTTCCCGCAGGTGCAGCCGAAATGGCCGGTGTGATCGTGCCACGCAAGACTGTGGGCGAATTGCGCAAGCTGCTTGACGATGACGATATGCAAATCGCGGTATCCGTGTCGGAAACCAAAGTACGCTTTGCGACACCCGATATCACGCTGACCTCGAAGGTGATTGACGGGACGTTCCCCGATTACACCCGTGTTATCCCGCAAGGAAACACCCGCAAGCTTGAAGTGGATGCCAGCGAGTTTGCCCGCGCCGTGGACCGCGTTGCGACCGTGTCATCCGAGCGTTCGCGCGCCGTGAAGCTGTCACTAGATGAGGATCGCTTGATCCTTTCGGTCAATGCTCCTGACAGCGGTGCCGCCGAAGAAGAGCTTGCTGTTGCCTATAGCGACGAGCGGTTGGAGATCGGATTCAACGCGAAATACCTGCTGGAAATCGCAAGTCAGGTGGACCGCGAAAACGCAGTGTTCATGTTCAACACCGCAGGTGACCCGACCTTGATGCGCGAAGGCAACGACACCTCGGCGGTCTATGTTGTTATGCCGATGCGCGTGTGACAGGGCCCAAAATTTTCCAAAATTTTGGAGGCAGGATTTTGCAAAATCCTGACAACCGCCCGTGACCACGCTTGCGCTGCAAGAACTGACGCTGTCGCATTTCCGCTCGCACAAACGCGCGTCGCTCGCGCTTGATCCGCGCCCCATCGCGATTTTTGGACCGAATGGCGCAGGCAAGACCAATATCATTGAAGCGGTCTCACTTCTTTCGCCGGGGCGTGGCCTGCGCCGCGCAGGGGCCGATGATCTGCCCCGCAGGCCAGAGGCTCTGGGTTGGAAGATCACCGGTATCCTGAAATCCCTGCATCAAACCCACGAGGTTGAAACATGGGCCGAGGCGGGCAATCCGCGCCAGTTGCGCATTGACGGCAAGGCGGCCCCGCAAACTGCATTGGGGCGGATCGGGCGTGTCTTGTGGTTGGTACCCTCAATGGACAGGCTCTGGATTGAAGGAGCTGAAGGGCGCAGACGCTTTCTGGATCGTGCGACGCTCAGTTTCGAGCCCTCCCATGCAGAGGCCGTCCTGACCTATGAAAAAGCCATGCGCGAACGCAACCGCCTGCTCAAAGACATGGTGCGCGACGCCCATTGGTATACCGCGATCGAGGCGCAAATGGCCGAGGCGGGCGCCACCATCCAGCGCAACCGCCATGATGCGATTGACGCACTGATGACGGCACAAGCCTCAGCGACCACGGTGTTTCCCACCGCCACGCTCGCGCTGACGTCGCCTGACCCCGTGCCGGACGACCTGCAGTCCGCGCTTGCCGACAATCGCGCCCGCGACATGGCGGCGGGCCGGACATTGATCGGCCCACACCGCGCCGATCTGGACGCTGTCTTCGCGGACAAAGGCGTGCCGGCCAAGGATTGCTCGACCGGTGAACAAAAAGCGCTGCTGATCAGCCTGATCCTTGCCAATGGTCGTGCGCTTGCCCGCGATTTCGGTGCGCCGCCCATCCTTTTGCTGGATGAGGTTGCCGCGCATCTTGACGCAGACCGCCGCGCAGCCCTCTATGATGAAATCTGCAGTTTGGGCGCGCAGGCTTTCATGACCGGCACGGGCCCCGAACTGTTTGCTGAACTCGGCACCCGCGCGCAATACGCGGAAGTCACTGATACAGATGGACAATCGACCGTCATGCAAAGGAATGCCCCATGACACCACAACGCGTCACGCTGATCACCCTCGGGGTGGCTGATCTGGACCGTTCCAAAGCCTTCTACGCGGCTCTTGGCTGGACCCCAACCAATGACGAAGGCGAAGTTGTGTTTTACCAGATCAATGGCATGGTGCTTGGTCTGTTTGGTCTTGCTCCCTTGGCGAAAGATCAGGGCCGCCCTGATGCAACACTGGGCACCGGTGCTATCACGCTGGCGCAAAACTTCACGACAGATGCCGATGTTGATGCTGCCTATGCCGCTGCCCTTGCAGCAGGTGCAACCCCGCTCAAAGCACCGGAAAAGGTCTTTTGGGGTGGCTACTCGGGTTACTACGCCGACCCGGACGGTCACGTCTGGGAAGTGGCGCAAAACCCGTTCTGGACGCTGAATGCGGATGGCAGTCTGACACTGGCCACCGCATGACAATCACAGGCTATGAACTCCTGCTCTACGCAGGAGCGCTGATCATCTTGTTCATGACACCCGGCCCGGTATGGGTCGCGCTTCTCGCTCGATCACTGTCGGGCGGGTTTCAAGCGGCTTGGCCGCTCGCAATCGGTGTGGCCATTGGCGATATCCTCTGGCCGCTGGTCGCGGTGTTGGGGGTGGCCTGGCTGGTGTCGGAATTTGCAGGCTTCATGGATGTCCTGAAATACGTTGCCGTCCTTGTCTTTATGCTGATGGGCGCAGCACTGATCCGCAACGCCGACCATGCGCTGGATGCCAACAGCAGGCTAATGCGGCCAGGCAGATGGGCCGGGTTTCTGGCCGGTGTCGCCGTCATCGTTGGTAACCCTAAAGCCGCACTGTTCTATATGGGCATCCTGCCCGGTTTCTTTGATCTGAGCAGGATCACGCCGTTTGATATGGTCGCAATTTGCACGCTGAGTTTCCTGGTGCCCTTGGTCGGAAACCTGGTTCTTGCCGCCTTTGTAGACCGTGTGCGTGGTGTGCTGAAATCGCCCGCTGCGGTGCGCCGGATGAACATCATTGCGGGCTGTCTCTTGATCGGTGTCGGTGTGGTTATCGGACTGACCTGACCGGGCCCAGCCATGGTTCCAGATAGGGGACAAGGCGTTGCTGTGTCGTGACAGTATTGTGCAGGGCGCAGAAATCCAGTGCGATCACCTGAATGACAAAGGCCTGTACGCCTTCGGCCAAAAGCATCGCGTCCACATCGTCGCGCACAACCGTTCCCTGAAGGGCCTTGATCCAGCCCGCATACAATTCGACCTGATGAAGAAAGTTGAGCGATATCAGTTCGGTCGTTTCAATCAACGCTGCCCCCGAAAACCGTAAGACGATGTCAAACACAATGCGGTCCTGTCTCATGACGTCCATGAGCGGCTGCAATCTTGATGCAAACTCTGGAATGGATGCAGGCGGCGGTCCTTTGGCGATCTTGTCGAGGATACGCCCAAGCTCTTGCCCGATCAGCAAAGCCATCAGGCGGTCCTTGTCATCGAAATGCGAAAAGAAAGTACCCTTTGCCACGGCGGCCCGCGAAACGACATCTTCGACGCGCAGGCTGGCATAGCCACGTTCATCGATAATCTGCGTGGCAGCATCAATCAGTTTTTGGCGCGTCGCGAGGCGACGCTTCTGGGGGGTGTACGTTTCCATAGTGACCAATTTCGCAGGTTTTGTGACCGTGGTCAAATTTAGCAATTGACCACGGTCACTTTCACCGCATATAAAAATGACCATGGTCAATTTAAAGGAATCGACATGTCACAGAAACGCATCCTCGTCCTGAACGGACATCCTGGTGAAACCTCTCTCTCGCGGCACTTTGCGGAACGGTATGTACAATCCGCCGCGCAATCCGGCGCAGATGTCCGCGTTCATCATCTGCCGGAAATGGTGTTTGATATGGATTTTGGTCAGGGCAATTACTCCCAGTTCAAGCCATTGGAACCTGTCCTCGAAGCATTCCTGTCTGATCTGGAATGGGCCGAGCATTTCGTGATGTTGACGCCGATGTGGTGGGGTGGTCTTCCAGCGAAATTGAAAGGCTTGTTCGATCGCGCATTCTTGCCCAACCGTACCTTCAATACCAAGGTTCTGAAAATGGGTATGCCCACCCCGATGCTGACAGGAAAAACGGCCCGCGTGATCATGACGTCAGATACGCCGCGCTGGTTTGAGCGGCTGATTTACCGCAACGCAATCATGCGCCAGCTGGACAAACAAATCCTTGGTTTTGTGGGTATCAAACCGGTGCGCTACACCTATTTTTCAGGCGCCTCCGACGCGACGGCGCCAACGATCCTGAAATGGGGTAACACGGTCTCGAAACTGGGCCAGAGGGCCGCATAGGGGGTGGATACGAAAGTCGGTCGAAAACCACAAAATCTTGTGCCATTTGCGTGACAAGCGCCCCTCAAAAGCGTATATTTTGGGCAGAAGAATACAGGATTTTCGACATGGCCATTGAGCCCCAGAAGCAAGAAGACTACGGCGCAGATTCTATCAAAGTTCTTAAGGGCTTAGAGGCGGTTCGCAAGCGGCCGGGCATGTATATCGGTGATACCGATGATGGGTCCGGTCTGCACCACATGGTTTATGAGGTCGTCGATAACGGGATTGATGAGGCGCTGGCCGGTCATGCCGATCATGTCTATGTGAAAAT
Organism: Yoonia rosea; assembly: GCF_900156505.1. Classification (NCBI taxonomy): domain Bacteria; kingdom Pseudomonadati; phylum Pseudomonadota; class Alphaproteobacteria; order Rhodobacterales; family Paracoccaceae; genus Yoonia; species Yoonia rosea. The sequence goes on from NZ_FTPR01000002.1 coordinate 619,314, forward strand.
CAATGCTGACGGATCGGTCACTGTCGGCGACAACGGGCGCGGTATTCCTGTGGGTATCCACGAGGGCGAAGGCGTTTCGGCGGCCGAGGTCATCATGACCCAGCTGCATGCGGGTGGTAAATTCGACCAGAACTCCTATAAGGTTTCGGGCGGCCTGCACGGTGTTGGTGTGTCGGTTGTGAATGCGCTTTCGGATTTCCTTGAGCTGCGCATCTGGCGCGATGGCAAAGAACACTATGCACGCTTCGAAGGTGGCTTTACCACCGAACACCTGCGCGTTGTGGGTGACGCAAACGGGCGCAAAGGCACCGAGGTGACGTTCCTTGCTTCGACCGAAACTTTCAGCAACCGTGACTTTGAATTCAGCATTCTGGAAAAGCGTCTGCGCGAACTGGCGTTTCTGAACTCTGGCGTGCGGATCATCCTTGAGGACCTCCGCCCTGCCGAACCGCTCAAAACGGATCTGTTTTATGAGGGTGGTGTGAAGGAATTTGTCAAATACCTTGATCGTTCCAAGACCCCGCTGATGGAAGAACCTATCTATGTGACTGGTGAACGCGATGACATCGGTGTCGAAGTCGCGATGTGGTGGAACGACAGCTATAACGAAATGGTGCTGCCCTTCACAAACAACATCCCGCAGCGTGATGGCGGCACCCATTTGGCCGGTTTCCGCGGCGCGCTGACCCGTGCCATTGCGAAATATGCGACCGAGACGGGGATTTCGAAAAAGGAAAAGGTGTCTCTTACGGGTGACGACGCGCGCGAAGGTCTGACCTGCGTTTTGTCCGTGAAAGTGCCTGATCCAAAGTTCTCCAGCCAGACGAAAGACAAGCTGGTCAGTTCGGAGGTCCGCCCCGCCGTCGAGAATTTGATGGGTGAAAAGCTCAACGAATGGTTCGAAGAGAACCCGCAAATGGCCAAGTCGATCATCTCGAAGATCGTTGAAGCTGCCGCTGCCCGCGAAGCCGCGCGCAAGGCCCGCGAAATCCGCCGCAAATCGGCGATGGACGTGAACTTCAACGCTTCCAAGCTGAAGGACTGCTCGGAAAAAGACCCCTCCAAGACCGAAGTCTTCCTTGTCGAGGGTGACTCGGCTGGCGGTTCCGCCCAGACAGGGCGCGACCGCAGCACACAGGCAATCCTGCCGCTGAAGGGTAAAATCCTGAACGTCGAACGCGCCCGTTTTGACCGCATGCTTGGCAGTCAGGAAATCGGCAACCTTGTCATGGCGCTGGGCACCGGCATTGGCCGCGACGAATTCAACATCGAAAAGCTGCGTTACCACAAAGTCATCATCATGACTGACGCGGACGTTGACGGCGCGCACATCCGTACTTTGCTGCTGACCTTCTTCTTCCGGCAGATGCCGCAGCTCATCGAAGGTGGCTACCTCTACATCGCGCAGCCCCCGCTTTACAAAGTCTCGCGCGGCAGGTCCGAGGTTTACCTCAAGGATCAGCAGGCGATGGATGAGTACCTGATCGAACAGGGCATTGATGGTGCGATGCTGCGCCAAGGCAACGGCGAGGAAATCGCCGGTGCTGATTTGCGCCGTGTCGTGGAAGAGGCCCGCCAACTCAGACGTGTGCTGGAAGCCTTCCCGACGCATTACCCGCGCCACATCCTTGAACAGGCCGCCATCGCCGGCGCGTTTGTACCCGGTGTTGTTGAAAATGACCTGCAAGGCACCGCCGATCGCGTGGCCGAACGGTTGAACCTGATTGCGCTGGAATGGGAACGCGGCTGGCAAGGGCGCATCACGCAAGACCACGGGATGCGGCTTGCCCGTATGCTGCGCGGTGTCGAAGAGGTGCGCACGCTTGATGGCCCGATGCTGCGCGGTGGCGAAGCACGGCGCACAGGTACTTTCACGCAAAGCCTGCAAGACGTCTACAATCTGCCCGCCACACTGATCCGCAAGGACCGCAGCCAAGCGATTCACGGCCCCCTTGATCTGCTCAAGGCGATCCTTGAAGAGGGCGAAAAAGGTCTCTCCTATCAGCGCTACAAAGGGTTGGGCGAAATGAACCCGGATCAGCTTTGGGAAACCACGCTGGACCCTGACGCGCGCACGCTGCTGCAGGTTAAGGTCGAGGATCTTTCCGAAGCGGACGACCTGTTCACCAAGCTGATGGGCGACGTCGTCGAACCGCGCCGCGAATTTATCCAGAACAACGCACTGAACGTCGAAAACCTGGATTTCTAGCGTCTGCTAGCCTTTTCTGCTCCGCGTCAGTGTGAACAGGAAAGGCGCCAGCGCGATGACCATGGTAATGCGGATGATATGCATCACCGAGACATAGGCCACGTCCTGGCCCATCGCGAGCGTCAGCAAAGACATTTCGGTCAAACCACCGGGCGAAAAGGCCAGAAAGGCCTGCGCAAGGGGGATTCCGCTGATGATGACAATCAACTCCGCAAACCCGACCGCGGCGACCAGCATCAGCAATGACGCGACTGCGGACAGCCCGATGTCGGTTCTGACCTCCCGCAAAGTTGCCCCGACAAACCGTGTGCCGATGATCGTTCCAATCGTCACCTGTGCGGCGATCACAAAAACCGTCGGCGGCGCCACCGTCACCCAGCCCGCGACATGGGCCACACCGCTCAGGATCATCGGGCCGAAAATGGGTGCGGCAGGCAGGCCCAGCCACTTGCCCAACAGCGCGCCCAGTACAGCGCAAATGCCAAGGATCACGTAATCAAGCGCGGTAATCTGATAAAGCCCGATCCACTGTGCGGCACCGCGCCCACCACTTGTCACGCCCAGCACCAAACCAAAGAACAACGCCACGAATACGATGATAATCAACACGCGCGCCGCATGGGCCAAAGCGATCCGGCGCTCGTCTCCGCCTGCGGCTGCACCGAGGATCAGCATTTCGTTGATCCCCCCAGGCATCGCGGAATAGAAAGCGGTGACCGGATCATAGCGGCCAAGCCTGCGGTAAACGGTATATGAAATTGCGGCTGCACAAATCAAAAACAGCGGCAGCAAAAGCAGAGTGATCAGCCAGCTTCCCAAAAGGCCCAGCACATCCGCCGATACACCGGACCCCAGCATCACGCCGATCACAGGGATCACATAAGGGCGGAGCCTGTCGGGGCCAGCGATTGGCGCCCGCAGCATCGCGGCCACTGTGTTTGCTACCATCGGCCCCAGCATCCATGGCAAGGGCAGGCCCGAAAAATAAGCAGCCAATCCACCGCACAGCCCAATCGTCAGCGCCAGCACCTGCGGCATGAGTGGGTGGGAAACGCGCATACTGAGGATCTATACTCCGCCGATATGATGCGTGCCGCGCGCCTTGGCCAATTGCATTTGCTTCTGCCGCTCGCGGAACCGGCCCTTATCCGCCTCTGATGTCTCGTGAATGCATTGGTGGCAGGACACGCCTTGCTCGAACGCCGGATTATCGCGGTCTTCGGGGCGCAGTGGACGACGGCAGGCGTGGCAAAGGACATGCGGACCTTCCGTCAGCCCATGTCCGACGCTCACCCGCGCATCGAAAACGAAACATTCACCGTCCCATTTGCTTTGCTCTTGGGGGACTTCTTCGAGGTATTTGAGGATGCCGCCCTTTAGGTGATACACATCTTCAACACCCTGACCGATCAGATAATTTGTTGATTTTTCGCACCGAATCCCGCCGGTGCAGAACATCGCGATCCGTTTGTTATGGAACCGGTGCTTGTTCTTTTCCCACCATTCGGGGAATTCACCAAAGCTTTTGGTTTCGGGGTCAACGGCGCCTTCAAAGGTGCCAATCGCCACTTCGTAATCGTTACGTGTATCAATGACGGCCACGTCTGGCGCGCTGATCAGATCGTTCCAATCGGCAGGGTCCACGTAGTTGCCAACCCGCGCCACCGGATCGACATCGGGCTGGCCCATCGTCACAATTTCCTTTTTTAACCGCACTTTCATGCGGTGGAAGGGCGGTGTGGACGCCGTGCTTTCCTTCCACTCCAGATCGGCGCAGCCGGGCAGGGCACGGATATGCGCAATCACGGCGTCAATGCCGGCGCGCGGTCCTGCAATCGTGCCGTTGATCCCCTCTTTCGCCAAAAGCAGGGTCCCCATGATCCCACCGGACTTGCACAAATGCAACAATGGGCCGCGCAGGGCGGCAGGATCATCAAAGCGGGTAAAGTGATAGAGCGCAGCGACAGTATACATGGGGACTCAGATACGCCTGTCCGCCGAAAGGGGCAAGTCGCGGGATGCTGCAATCGCCAGACCATCCGCAACGGCGGTAAAGGCCTCGGCCCTTTCATGCGCGGCCTGCGGGAAAACTGCGGTCATCGTATCCTCGACCACCGTCAGAAGGCTGGACCCGCCCACAAAGACGATTTTGGTAATCCGGTCAGGCCCGATATCGGCCATTGCCAGCGTTTCGCGCGCGCAGGTCCCAATTTGTGCGGCCTGATCTGCCAGCACATTCTCCATCGCCTCTTGGGTCAAACGCGCCCAGAGCGCAGGTTCGATCACGCGCAGATCAATCCCCACATCCGCGCGATCCGGTTGGTTGAGCTGGATTTTCCCCGCCTCGACAGCAAAGGCAATGTCATGGCCCAACTCCATTTCAAGGACCGTATCGAGCCGTGCGAATAGCGCGGGATCAACGCCAAGCTTTGCAAAATCCGCCGCCATCCGCCGGTTTTCGGGGGTATAGAGAAAAGGAATTTTCTGCCACGTGGCAAGGTCGTTGAAAATTGCGTTCGGGGCCGTGTGGCGGCCTTGGCCCATCGCATTGCGGACCTCGGCACCGCGTCCCAATAGCGGCATGACTTGTGCAATACTGATCGCGCGGTCAAAGTCGGTACCACCAACGCGCACGCCGTGGCTTGCGATAATTCGCGTTGTTTCCCCGTCGCGTTCAAAAATGGAAAAATCCGACGTGCCACCGCCGATATCCACAATCAGCCCCAATTCACCACGACCGATCGGGCCGCTGGCAAGGGCGGCGGCCTCGGGCTCGTACATAAACGCCACGTCTTTGTAGCCTGCCAAAAGATAGGCCTCGCGCAGGTCAATCTCGGCCTGCGCATTGCGGGCGGCATCTATGGAATGAAACCGCACCGGGCGCCCTGATAAGGCGACCTCAAAACTCTGGCCGGTCTCTGCCTCGGCCCGTTCACGGATCATTTGCAAAAACCGCGCCACGACCTCCAATAGCGTCATCCGCTCATAGGCAATCTGGCGCCGCTCACGCAGCAAGGGCGTGCCCAGCACCGATTTCAGCGCCCGCATGAACCGCCCTTCACGCCCCTCGATCAGCGCCGCATTGGCGACAGACCCGTAGGTCGTGAGCTTGCGATCATAGTCAAAAAACACCGAAGTCGGTAGTGTCGTGCGCCCCTGTTCCACCGCAATCAGATGCGGGCGACCGGCGGCCATGATGCCCGCTGCGGTATTCGAGGTGCCAAAATCAATGCCCAAAACCGCCATGTGTACCACCTGATCCTTGCGTGAAAGACGCCGCAGATAGGAAAATAAGCTGGTACTGGCAAGCGCTGTTTTCCAGAACCAACAAAGCGGTCGCAGGTCAGGGCCGAACAGGTTAGCTTGCGCCCATCAACAAAGAGGAGCCCGCCATGACCCATGCCTTACTCGTAATCGACGTCCAGAATGATTTCTGCCCCGGTGGCGCATTGGCGGTCGCGGGCGGTGATGAGATTGTTGCAGGCATCAACACCGCCATGGCCGATTTCGATGCGGTGATCCTGACACAAGACTGGCACCCTGCAGGCCATTCATCATTCGCTTCCACGCATGATGCGGCCCCGATGAGTATGATACAGATGCCTTATGGGCCTCAGGTGCTCTGGCCTGACCACTGCATTCAGGGCACACAGGGGGCGGCCTTTCATAACCAGTTGCATGTTGACCGCGCTGATCTGATTATCCGCAAAGGATATAACCCCGCGATTGATAGCTATTCGGCCTTCTTCGAGAACGACAAGACCACACCAACGGGGCTGGAAGGCTATTTACGCACCCGTGGGATCACCACCCTCACTCTCGTAGGGTTGGCGACGGATTTTTGCGTAAATTATTCTGCCGTTGATGCGGCCAAGCTGGGGTTTGATGTGACAGTGAACATGGCGCTTTGCCGCGCGATCGATTTTGATGGCTCATTGGATGCAGCCAAGGATGGCATGGCGCAGGCAGGCGTGACACTGGCCTAGCGGCCTCTGCCTGCGAACCAGACCGAGGATGCGCCCGCCGTCATGATGATGACCAGACCAATCAGGCTAAGACCATCCGGCCATTGGCCAAAAACCAGCCACCCAATAGCCATGGCCGCCAGAAGCTGGCTGTAAATCAAAGGCGCGACAACACCGGCGGGCGTGTTGCGGTTTACCAGAACCAGCAAAAGGTTTCCCCCTGCAGATCCTAACGCTGAAATAGTGATCAGCCCCAGATAGGGAAGTGTCATGTCGGGGATGGGGGCCACTGCAAAAGGCGAGAGCAGAACCGCTCCGATCAAGAGTTGTGAAAACAGCAAGAACCGCGGGCGGAACCCCCCGGCGAGCCAGCGGGTCGCCACCAGATAAGACCCGTGGAAAAACCCCGCCAGCATGGCAAAGCCCATGCCGGTGGTCATGCCAAAACCCGGGCGCACGACAAGCAGGACGCCGGCAAAACTGACCAGCAAAAGACAGGTCCGCAGCAGGGTAATACGTTCGCGCAGCAGGAGCGCCGAGAGGAAATACGATACCACCGGCCCCACAAAGAAACCGGCAAAAACATTGGCCAGCGGTTCGGTTTTCAGCGCGGTCAGAATGCAGACGATGCCGCCCACAATCAGGGCTGCGCGTAGATAAAGCCGCCAATCCGTCAGATATGCAAGATCCGCACGCATCAGCCCACACAGAGGGGCCAGCAACAAAGCGGCCAGCGCAAAGCGGGTCCATGCCACGAAGGTTTGGGGGAAACCTGCGCCGGTCAGTACCGTCGCCGCCGCATCCCCGCCGACAATCAACGTCATCGCCAGAACGACCGCACCAACCAGACGGGCGGAATAGGGAGTGGTTGTCATACGGGGGGCCTTTGACGCGTGGCTTGCGACGGGATCACATCAGGGTCTGGCTGGCGACATAGAAAAGCAGGATCAGCCCGAGTAAAAGCCCGCCTAAGGCCAGCATACGACGGCCCCTCTTTTGTCGTGACGCGATACGTGCGGCAATCAGCTCATCGTTCAGAGCATCAGCTCTGCTGCCCGGCAAAGGTGCCAAAAGCTCATCTTCGACCGGTTCCGCAGTTGATAGCGCATTCATAAAGGCGTCAAAATCAAATCCGCCCCAATTCGCATTGGCCAGATCGTAGGCCTCCAGATTGGCTGTGAGCCGGTCAATCAGCGCGACCCGCGCCTCTTCATCGCGCATTGGGTAGCGGCCCGGAGGGGCGCCGCTGTTGTACTCTTCCAAGCCAAATCCGCTGTCGGCGAAATAGGCCCGCACGGCGGCGTCTGCCTCTTTCAGTGCGGCGACTGTGGCCGGATCGCGGAACATCGCAACCTTTTCGCCCGCCACACCAGTGGTTGCCAGATCGCCAAATCCGTCCGGCAATCCTGTTGGTGACATCTCCACCATATCGAAATCGTAACGCAATGCCATGTTCACGGCCCCCTTGCCACACCAGCGCCCACTTGATCTAACACGTAAGCGCCAGCAGGGGGAACTGAATATGGTTGATATCGCAACACGGGTCTGGAACCACAAGTGGAAGATCGATCCGATCGTGCGGTCCTTGATCGATACCGACTTTTACAAACTGCTCATGTGCCAGTCTGTCTTCCGCAATCACCCGGACACGCATGTCTCTTTTTCCCTGATCAACCGTACGAAAACCATACGTCTGGCTGAATTGGTGGATGAGGGTGAACTACGTGAGCAGCTTGATCATATCCGCTCCCTGCGGCTGACCCGCGGCGAAAGCACATGGCTGCGCGGCAACACCTTTTACGGCAAACGCCAGATGTTCACCCCCGCCTTCATGGAGTGGTTCGAGAACCTGCAATTGCCGCCCTATCATCTGGAAAAGAATGATGGCCAGTATGAGCTGACCTTTGAAGGCACATGGCCCGAGGTGATGCTGTGGGAAATCCCCGCCCTGGCGGTGATCATGGAATTGCGCAGCCGCGCGGTGCTGAAGGATATGGGCAGGTTCGAATTGCAGGTGCTCTATGCGCGCGCGATGACAAAGTTGTGGGAGAAAATCGACCAGCTGCGCACGATCCCCGATCTGCGTGTCGCGGATTTCGGTACGCGGCGACGGCATTCCTATCTGTGGCAGGATTGGTGCGTGCAGGCGATGATGGAGGGCCTGAGCGATAAATTCACGGGCACATCGAATTGCCGGATTGCGATGATGCGCGAAATCGAAGCGATCGGGACCAATGCCCATGAATTGCCGATGGTCTATGCGGCGTTGGCCGAAAGCGATGATGCGCTGCGGCAATCGCCCTATGATGTGCTGGCTGATTGGCAGGAAGAACATGACGGCAACCTGCGCATCATCCTGCCTGATACATTCGGCACCAAAGGGTTCCTTCAAGGTGCCCCTGACTGGCTGGCGGGATGGACAGGTATTCGTGTGGATAGTGGCGATCCTGCGGCGGGGGCCGAAACCGCAATTGCATGGTGGACATCGCGGGGCGAAGACCCGCGCGAAAAGCTGGTTATCTTCTCCGACGGGCTTGATGTGGAAAAGATTGTCGAACTGCACAAACAATTCGCCGGCCGCGTGCGCGTGTCCTTCGGCTGGGGCACGATGCTGACGAATGACTTCAAGGGGCTTGTGGCCGACGATGGGCTCGCGCCGTTTTCACTGGTCTGCAAAGCAGTGTCCGCCAATGGCCGACCCACCGTCAAACTGAGCGATAATCCCAACAAGGCAATGGGGCCCGAAGATGAGGTCGCCCGCTACAAGCGCGTGTTCGGTGTGGGTGCACAAAAAGCGATTGAGGTTTCCGTCTAGCAACGGACCCGGTGGTCACCATGTCGTGCAACAAACAGGTCCGCCACGCATCCTTTGCGCAAAACGCGGGCCGTTTGATTTACGCTAGGCAAAGGCACGGACACACCGGGGTGCGTCATAGGCGATCTGCGCACGGTTCTTGCCAGCCTGTTTCGCCAGCATGAGTTGGGCGTCGGCCTTCTCAATCATTTCTTCTATGGCCATTTCTGTTGTTGTCCAAAAGGCGCCGATGCTGATGGAAACATCAAATGAAATGCTGTCGTAAGCCATAGCCTGATCCGAGATCGCGGTGCGCACGCGATCTGCAAATGATTGAACATCACAAGCAGCCAATTGTGGCGCGTAAATTGAAAACTCATCACCACCATGCCGCGAAAACAGCGCGTCCTCGCGAATACTGTCTTTGATACGCGCGGCCAATATTGCCAGCGCCGCGTCGCCTGCGCCATGCCCGTAGGTGTCATTCACATGTTTGAAATTGTCGACATCGAAATACAGCAACGCATGACCATCTTGAGCATCATTTTTCCGCATGCCTATGGCCGCATCCAAACCGCGTCTGTTCAAAAGATTGGTAAGCGCGTCTGTTTCAGCATGAACTGTCAGTTTCCGATTCTCTTCAACAAACCGAAGTTCGCGCCGAAACACCAATCCGATGGCAACCATGCTCAGTACATTCGCGACCAGTAGCGTAAGTGTGAAGTCGGTAATCAGTTGGATTGCCATCTGGAACGGAAGCAAAAAGAAGGCCAGCACCGATGTCGTCAAGGCAACGCCCAAGAATGCGTCATTTAGGATGGGGTATTTTACTTTCGGGCCAATGAAGCGCTTCCAGCCACACGCAATACCAAAAGCAAGAAACAGCCCCATAACACCAGGCGCGACCCCCGCACCCCCGATGATAATACGGCAAACCAGACCAAACAGCACCGCGATGATCCCGGCAAGAGGGCCAACAAAGACAACAGCGGACGCGATCAGAGGCGTGCGTGTGTCCAAGATCAGGCCATCGCCCAGACTAAGCGGGTTGGTCATGCCTAGGATTACAATAAGACCGAAAAGTACGCCAAATACGCTCTGTTCATATTTTGACGCATGAAATCGACGCAAAACCAAATTGAAAAGAAAAGCGAGGCACATCAGGGCGATGATCGGCGGTAGCAAGCCGGAAAGCTGAAGCATACGAAGGCGTCCAAAATCGAATAGCCTCCAGAGTCCACCATTAGTCTTAATAACTGGTAAGCACACGCAGGTCTTTTGGACCTAGTCCTCGACCTTCCCGCGCAGGGCTTTGACCTCGGCCCGGGCTTTCTTGCCCGCCAGGCGCCGTTTCACCGATCCATAGGTCGGCTTGGTGGGGATTCTGCGTTTGGGTTTTTCGCAGGCGCGTTTGATCAGTTCCGCCAGCCGGTCGCGCGCGATCTCGCGGTTGCGGGCCTGACTGCGGGTCTCTTGCACAAAGATGACAACCGCGCCGTCCTTGGTCCATTTCTGCCCTGCCAGCCGCCGCAGCCGCGCCTTGACCACCTCGGGCAGATGCGGGGAACGGGCCGCCTCGAAACGCAACTCGACCGCCGTGGACACTTTGTTCACATTCTGCCCGCCGGGGCCGGACGACCGCGCAAAGCTCTCGGTCAGCTCCCAATCGGCAATCTCGATCTGATCGTTGATGCGCATGTGTGGTCCGTGTGCGGGGGTGGATGGGGAGACCATACACGGGCGGCGGGGGCGTGGGTAGGGGAGGGGATTTTCAGGTTCAAATGAGCCATTTGCAATTCATGGTAGGCAGGTCAAATGCATTTGGATCAAGTCAAAATAATTTGACCTTTGAGCGCTAGTCGGTCGAGCTTGCAATCTGAAAACTTCGGGTTGAGGTTGTCGTTTAGTGTATGCATCTATGTAACCGAAGGTTGTAGCGGAGGTGTGATATGCAAGTAGTCAGAAATCTCGGTCAAGGTGGCTTTGGCCTTGTAGAGGAAGTAAGAGACGCAAATGGGAACAGTTTTGCACGAAAAACATTTGCAGCGCCAAACGGTTTTAATGCGGAGATGATAGAGAACTTCATCAAGCGCTTCCAAAAGGAGGTGAGAATTCAAGGTGGTATTTCTCATCGTAATGTTGTTCCGATACTTGGCAGTGACTTTGCCGTTTCTCCTCCTGTCTATTACATGCCAGTCGCGTCGCGAAGCCTCGATTGGGAGTTAGAAAACGAAGCGGCGGAAACCAAAGCGCGCTTTATCTCCATAATCAGCGATATTGTGGTAGGTTTGGAGGAACTGCACTCAATGCAAATTTTCCACCGAGACTTAAAGCCTCAAAATGTTCTGCGCTTTGAAGGGGCTGACGCTCCCTACTACGCAATCAGTGACTTTGGACTAATCTCGTTGAACGAATCTAGACTTTCAAACCTTACAATGACTGGAATGAGGAAGACATCTGATTTTTATACGGCTCCTGAAATCACCAAAGATCTTCGATCTGCGTCTGTAAGTTCTGATGTATATTCGTTGGGCTGTGTTCTTCATGATTTGGTCGGAACGGAAGACAGAGTTCCCTGTGCGGAAATTAGAGAGCCTGGTCCATTTTCAGATATCCTGTTGGCATGTACGCGCCGAGATCCCAATAATCGGTTCAAATCAGCGAAGTCTGTCCTTGATGCAATTGCAAGCACAGAATTTAGTATCGACAAAGATGCGGGTGAGGCATCAATTGACTATGTTGGCTGTCTCCAGAGTGATGCGTCGCTCGAGCCAGAATTCTGGGAAAAGCTAGCTCGTTTTCTCGACTTCGAGGCTACTGATGCGGATAGAAGAACTATCTGCGGTAAGCTAACGAGTCCAAACATCAGAGAGATGTGCAACTTGGCTCCAGTTGCGGCTAACCGCATCTGTCAGCACTATTGTGACTGGGTCAGGAGAACGCAGTACCACTTCGATGTTAGTGATGCGATTGCAAACCGCTTGGACGACTTTATGATCCTTATTGAATTTGACGCGAAGGTTTCCGTTTTAATGGCGCTACTCGAGTTGGGAACTTCACATAATCGGTGGTACGTCGAAAGAAAATTCGTAAACTACTGCAATGGTAGCCTAGATGAAAATCTAGCGAAGCGACTGGCTATTCAGTTCCGAATTGAAGAGGATATCATCTGCGGTTCAATATCACACCTAGAGGCTTCGATTGGCTTTGATCGGAAAGCATTGCACCCTCGACTGGTGTCTACGTTAACGGATTTATGTTGATGTCACTACGATTAGCTTCTTTGTCCGAAGTTGGGCCAAGGAAGATAAATGAAGATAGACTGGATTTCTGGGAATCCGATGATGGCGATTTGTTTGTTGCAGTTGCTGACGGCCTTGGCGGCATGGGTAGTGGAGATATTGCATCAGAATTCATAATTCGACGCTTGCGAACAGAGTTCAGCAGTGCAGATTTCTCTGATGCTGGCCTAAGATCGCTTGGACAGACTCTTCACATGGAGTTGATCAAATTGCAGCAAGAACGCCCGAGTCTGGATAAAATGGCGACGACGTTGAGTGCTGGCAGATTTAGCAATGGTCGATTTAGAGGCCTGCATTGTGGAGATAGCCGTATCGCGGTCGCGCGTGGTGATGGCGTCATAAGACTTACGACGGACCAAACCGAAGGTCAGCGCTTGTACGAAGCTGGCAAGCTGACGAAGCAAGAATACAGGCACTATCCGAGAAATCACATACTCGAAAGCGCATTAGGGGCTGAAAAGCAGCCGATATTCCAGACAGTCGATTTTGACTTCATTCGGGGCGACAAGTTTTACTTCTCAACAGACGGGGTCCATGATCACGTTAAGCTACAAGAATTACGAAACATTGGGCGTCGCTCCAATGATCCTGAAGAGGCAATCGTAGCTGTCAAAGACCTAATGACGAAACGAAAGCCAACAGACAATTATTCGTTGGTCGTTGTCTTCACGTAGCTCGACGATAAGGGCCCCCACCCGCACACCTGTACATACGACTTGTGTACAGCCTGTGTACGCCTTGTGTACGCCGCAAAACCCCACGAAAAAGGGCCACCCCGGCGAACGGGATGGCCCTTTCCTGAATTTCGGAGGTGGGTCGGTTAGGATCACCACCTTGGGTTCACGTCAGCCAAGGGCTGCCCTAGCTGCGCTCCTCCCAAGTTGTCCCGACACACTTCTCCAATACCTCATGATGCACTGGATCACCTCCTTTCAAATGTTTCGCCTGAAAGCAGAAAACCACAGATTTGGTATATTTCAAGTAAAAAGATACCTGATCTCGTGTTTATGCGCTGCGCAGCAGCATCCGCGTAACAATGAAGCGAAATGGCACCAAAGCGAGCAGCGCGATGCTGAGTTTCACGCCCCAGTCAGCCACGGCCAGTGTGACCCAAAGCGGCATGTCAGGGCCGGTCAGCAGGAACGGTGCGGCGTCTTGCGCCCACATGACTTCTTCGGCGGCAGACGCGCTCAACCCGTTGAATACGGCCGCAAATGCGATGGAAAAGAAGATCACCGTATCGACAGTTGAGCCGACCAGCGTGCTGCCCAGAGGGGCCTTCCACCATGATCCGTCACGCAGGCGGTCAAACACCATAATATCAAGCAATTGCGCAATCAGGAACGCCGTCGCCGAACCGATCGCCACACGCAGCGCCACGGCGGGGTATTCGAACCCGTCGCCCTGGATCATGATCCGGCTGCCGATCAGCGAACAGATGATGCCCACGACCAGACCGGAGAAGACGACCTTACGCGCCGCGGACGGCCCGTAGACGCGGTTCATCACGTCGGTGACAAGAAAGGCCAGCGGATAGGTAAACGCCCCCCAGGTCAAAAGCCCGTCGAGAAGCAGAAACTGTACGAGGATGTTGGATGCCACAACAATGGTGGCCATGGCGAGAACGCCGGGAAGGATACGTGTCATGCGATAATTCCGTTTTGACAAGGGTGCGGCACTTGGCCCCCGACGGGGACAGGGCGCATTAACGCTCTCTGCCTACTCCGTCAATCGGTATTCGACGATCTCGGTCCTTTGGAACATGCGAAAGTTATCGTCGGAGATCAGTGTGATCCGCAGCCCTTGGGCGTCTTGCCAGACACTGATCCCTTCAAGGTTATCATGTGTGCGCAGCCCTGTTTCGAGAATGGTCTCTTCATTGCGACCGTCCAGATCAAACCGCCTGATACGGCTGCGAAACCCGATGCCGGTAAAGTCACGTTCCAGCACATAGAGCCTGCCATCGGGCCCGACATCCGCGCCGACAGGGAGGAAATGCCCAGCGCGCGTGATCTCGAATGGCTGATCCCAGACACCGTCTTTGAGCCTGAAGACAGGGAATGGCCGCGTCGCCAGCCCTGACCTTTCGGGCAATGTGTAAAGCGCGCCGTCCGGACCAATCGCCAGGGCCTCAAGCCCCGCATTGGGTTGAAAGGCCTGAAAGTCCCGCGCGGCCACGAGCTCGGATCCGGGCCGGTCAAGGCCTGCAAAGGATCGCACCCCGTCCGCGCCCTCGAACGAGATATAGAACGTGCCGTCCGGCCCGATGGCGAGCCCCTCGCTGTCGCTCAGGTCATCGGCGAGCGGTGCGCGGGTTGGTCCGAGCAGGCGGCGCAAGGCGCCCAATGTGATGCCGGTAATGGTGTCTCCGTCGCGTATGAAAGTGCCGCGCGCGATGCTGCCACGGTCTGTCAGCGCAACAAACCCCATTCCATCGGTGGTCACCTCAATGGCTGAAAACCCGCCAAAGAGCCGGTCGCTTACGCGCCAGTCATAACTGCCAAGATATGTGACCTCGGCATAGGCAGGCAGGGCCCTGAGCAGGACCAAGAGGCACAAAAAGCGGAACACTTACTGGGCGTTCAAGACGGCTTGGCACTGGCCGGGCAGGTTGGCCATCGTTAGTTCCGCGCGCGGTGTCGGGGGTGGCGCGTTGGGGTCCGGCGGAGGTGGGTTCAGGATACGATCCACCCAGTCTTGGGCCTCGGCACAGCCATCACCGGGTGGGGGTGGTGCCTGGTTTGTGCAACCCGCAGCACCGGCAGGGCAATTCAGGCGCACATGGAAATGATAGTGATGGCCCCACCATGGGCGCACTTTGGACAGCCAACTGCGATCGCCGGTCGCCGAATTGCACATTGCAACCTTGGCACCGGGGAAGATGAAGATGCGCGCGGTGCGCGGGTCCGAGGCCGCGGCGCGGACAATCGCCTCGTGCTGGGGTGTCCAAAGGTCATTGGTAAAGGCGCCCGCATTGCGCCGCATCGAGATGGACGAAATGCTTTCGCGCTCGGCCACTGTCAGGTCGAGCCGCTGGGGCGGTAGCATCCAGACATCAATATCCAGACCTGTCTGGTGGCTGGCATGTCCTGTCAGCATTGGGCCGCCGCGCGGCTGGCTCATATCGCCGATATAAAGCCCCGCCCATCCGGGTTGTGTCGCGGCAAAGCGGCTGAGGTCGCGGACATAGTCCAGCGTTTCGGGTTGCGCCCAGTTGCGGTTGCGCGACAGCCGCATCGCCTGCCATGTCGGACCTGTTTCTTCCAACTGCTCTGCGCCTGCCTGACAGCCGCGCGAATAGCTGCCAAAGGGCTGCGGCGCTTGTGGCGAGCCGGTGGGTGCCGCGCCGAAGAGCGTCTTGGCGATGCGTGTATCGTTGAAATTCTGGCTGGACAGGCTGACAACAGGCGGTTCTTCCGTCTGGCATGCGGCCAATCCGAGGATAAGTACTGCTGCGATTATGAAGCGGACCATTCTGCGCGATCTCCGTCTTTATTCACCCATCGTAGCAACAAAAGCCCGATCAGGAAAAGAAAGATTACAGGCAAGAAGCCTAATTGATTGCTACCGGTCATGATCGTGAACAAAGTGATCAACGCAGGGGCAAGAAAAGCAGTGGCTTTGCCGGTAAGCGCAAAAAGGCCGAAGGCCTCGGCGGGGCGCTCGGGATGGGTGTGACGCACCATCATTGAACGGGATGACGCATAGACCGCACCGCCCGCGCCGCCGATGCAGACACCGCAGATATAGAAGATGATATCAGGGATGCCGGACCCTTCCGCGAAAGGGATCCCGAAGATTCCTTCGCGTGACATACCCACGATGACGACCGAGACAAGGATCAGCACCCAGACAGAGGCGCGGATCACAGGTTTCGGGCCATAGCGTGCGTCTGCCAGACCCGACAGCCACGTTGTGATGGCGGCGGCAATCGCAGCGATAATGCCAAAGACACCAATCTGGATTGTTTGCCAGTCAAGCACGAGGGCCGCATAGACACCGCCAAAAGCGTAAAGCGCATTCAATGCGTCACGGTAAAACATCGACCCCACGAGAAAGTTCAGCAGGCTTTTGCGGTGGAAGACCGACCGCAGCGTTTCCATTAACTCGCCCCAAACCGCGCCCAGTTTGGTGGACTTCCGCGCGGCTTTGGGATCGTCGCGCACGAACATAAAGAAGGGGATGATAAAGATGACGTACCAGATCGCGATGAAAGGTCCGACAAAGCGCGTGCCCTCACGCGCCTCTGGGTCCAACCCGAACAGTGGCGCATTGCCCAAAAGGGTGACGCCCTGATCATTCTCGGCAAAGAGCAGGAGCATGATGAAAAGCGAGGTCACGCCGCCCCAATAGCCAAAGGCCGCACCCGAGCCGGAAATCCGCCCGACTTCTTTGTCATTGCCCAGCGATGGCAGGATGGCGTTCACAAAGTTCAATGCGCTTTCCGCAGCAAAGAAGCCCACGTAGAACATCACGAGGACAAGGATGAGCGACGATCCGTCCGGTGTCAGCCCCCACAACATGAAGGTGGTCACCACATAAATGACCGAGAAGAACGCGATCCACGGCATCTTGCGGCCTGAATTGTCCGCGAACGCGCCCAGAAAAGGCGCAGTGAACGCAATCAGTAGCCCCGCAACGGTTTGGCCCGCTGACCAGACCCATTGCGCCTGCGCATCAGCCGCGCTTTCCGACATGCCTGTGCTAAAGAAATACTCGGTCGCGACCACGGCGAAATAGGGCCCAAAGATGAATGTCAGGCCGAGCGTATAGAAAGGCTGCGAGGCCCAATCGAAGGCCATCCACCCCCAGATGCGTTTCTTTGCGACTGCCATGTTCTTGTCCCTGCTCTTCCCTGAAGGGATAAGACACAGATAAGCCTATGGCTGGCAAGAATTCTTTATTGCGACGTGCCGTCGTCCTCGGGTGGCCAGGGGCGGGTGTTATCCGCATCGATCCAGGCTTGCACCCATGCGGGCTTTTCGGGCGAGGGTTGATCCAAGCCAACAGCCGCAAACACGCGGGCCGGGTTAATGATGCCGTTCTTGCCTGTCACGGCCGACCGGAATAGGGCTTGCACAGCACATTCGTCGCCGATCCATATCGTTTGCTCGATATAGAAAAAGCGGTCGCTCCAACCGATGGCCTTGCTGACGATACGGAACTTGACGAATGGCCGGATCCGCTTGCGATACCGGATCGATGCCCCGGCGATTGTGAGGCCCCACCCATTCTGCCGCAGGGCGCGCAGCAAGCCCACGCGCTGGGCCAGTCCTGTCCGGCCAAGATCAAGAATGGTCAGGATACGCCCGTTGTTCATTTCAAGATAATAATCAATGTCCTGCGGCCAGCAGCGGTGATGCGACACATGGCTGCCCAAAGGGTGCAGCGGGGGCATCTTCTTGGCTTTGAGAACCTCTTTGATCACGCGGATAATGGGGTACATGGGCGGTATCCTTTCTGGCTCTCGGGGAATGCGCCCACCTGACGTGGACGTCAACTTTAACCTCGCGGCACCCCTTGGGCTTGTCGTGGCGCGCGCAAGCGCTTAGATCGTGACAAACTGTTCAAAAAGGCCGCATCCATGCTGACAATTATCCAAGCCCTTCTGCTGATCATTGGCGTGATCCGGTTCTTTGTTATCGCGCATTTCATCATGAGCTGGCTGATCCGGTTTGAGGTGTTGAACATCCGGCAGGAATTTGTGGGTCAGGTCTGGTACGGGTTGGAGCGTGTGCTGGAGCCGATTTACAGCCGCGTCCGCCGGTTTATGCCCGATCTGGGCGGGATTGACCTGTCTCCGATCGTTGTGCTGGTCGGCCTTGAAATCCTGCGTATCTTCTTGATCAACAACATGTTCGCATTCGCCTAGTCTGGTTTTTGCCGATTGGGGGTCTAATTTCCCGCAAAGAGTTGCGCTGGGGCAGAAATTGCTCAAAACTATATGCATTGGGGCAACGTGGCGGTTCGAAATGCCGCCACAAAATGGGAAAGAACGACATGGGTTTTCTTAATCTGAGCAAAAAAGGTATCGCAATCGCGCTTTCGGCGCAGATGGTGCTGGCCACGCAGGCGGTAACAATGGCGCAGGCCGAGATGCTGGGCACAGATGCAGCGATCAGCAAATACACCGCTTTGGCGAACCGCAACGCGCTGATGGACGAAATGCAGCGTGATGAGGTCCGCGCCGAGATCGAAGCGCTTGGCGTCGATCCGGCCGAGGCCGAGGCGCGTTTGGCAGCGCTGTCCGATGCCGAGATCGCGACGATGCTGACGCAGATGGAAAATGACAGTGCCGGTGCCGATATCGTGGGCACGCTGTTCACGATTTTTGTAATCCTGCTGGTCACTGACCTGCTGTGCTTTACGCGCTTCTTCAACTTTACGCGGTGCGTCCGCTAGGCGCATTTGTGAAACGCTTTGCCTGCCTGCTGGCCCTGTGCTGGCTGGCGGCCTGCGCGCCACCCTTTGATCCGGATGAACGTCTGTCATTTGATGCGCCGACACGGGCGCAAATTGAAGGCGTGCCACTGATCCAGCAAGAAGACTTCTTCTGCGGTCCCACCTCGATCGCGATGGTCATGCAATGGGCGGGGGCGGATATCACTCAAGAAGAGGTCGCCGCCCTTGCCTTCAGCCCCGGCGCGGGCGGTACCTATCTGGCGGATATGATCGGCAGCAGCCGCAGGTTGGGCCAATTGGCGGTTGAGATTGATAACTTTGATCAGCTCTTGACCGAAGTGACCGCAGGCCATCCGGTCATTGTGTTTCAGAACCTCGGGTTCAGCGTGGTGCCTGTGTGGCATTACGGCGTTGTGACGGGCTATGATTTTGCGCGCGATGAGGTCTATCTGAATTCCGGCCAGCAAGACCAGATGGTCATGCCCTTTGCGGTCTTTGAACGCACGTGGCGGCGGGGCGATTACTGGGGGCTTGTGGTGCTGCCACCTGATCAACTGCCCGCCAGCGCGGACGAGGCCGAGGTGCTTTCTGCTGCTGCCGCGCTTGAGCGGGTCGCGCAGTATGAGGCAGCCGAAACGCTCTATCAAACGGGTGCTGCGAAGTGGTCCGACAACTGGCTTTGGCAATTCGGCCTTGGCAATGCCCGCTATGCGCAGGGTGAGCTGCGCGGCGCACGGCAGGCGCTGCGCCGTGCCCGCAGCATTGATCCCTCAATTCCCGAAGTCCGCGCCAACCTCGCCTTTGTCGAAAGCGAAATCGCGGGTTAATTCCCCTCATGCGTCCCCCACGTAACCCATCGGAAATCCCGCATGGCGTAAATGTGCTGCTTGCGGTCGCGCATGACCTTTCAGTTGCAAGGGACAAATGGTCTATATTCGGGCAACGCACCTTGGAGGTTCCCGATGTCAGATCCCATTACCTTTACGCTGGACGGCGAAACCGTGACCGCGCAAGCGGGTGAAACGATTTGGGAAGTCGCCAATGGACGCGGCCTGATCATCCCGCATCTGTGCCACAAACCCGCGCCCGGTTATCGGTCTGACGGCAACTGCCGCGCCTGTATGGTCGCGATCGAAGGCGAGCGGACTTTGGCCGCGAGCTGCATCCGCGAACCCTCCGAAGGGATGGTCGTGACCACGGACCAACCCCGCGAAACACAGGCGCGCCGCATGGTGATGGAGCTTTTGGTCGCCGACCAGCCTGCCCAAGAGGTGGCCCATGATAAATCCGCGCATCTGTGGGATATGGCCGCAAAACAGGATGTGTCCGAAAGCCGCTTTCCCAAAGCCGATCCCGAACACATCCCCCTGCTGGACGACAGCCATGTGGCGATGTCCGTGAACCTTGACGCCTGCATCCAATGCGGGCTTTGCGTGCGGGCCTGCCGCGAAGTGCAGGTCAACGATGTGATCGGCATGGCGGGGCGCGGCGGCAATGCCTATCCGGTATTCGACATGGACGACCCGATGGGCGCGTCGTCTTGCGTGGCTTGCGGCGAATGTGTGCAGGCCTGCCCGACAGGCGCACTGTTGCCTGCGACGGTAACGGATGAAAACCAGATGGGCGACACGAAAGACTTTGACCGCGAAGTCGAAAGCGTCTGTCCGTTCTGCGGTGTCGGGTGCCAGATCAGCCTGAAGATCAAAGACGATAAGGTGAAATTTGTCGAAGGCATCAACGGCCCTGCCAACGAGGGGCGGCTCTGCGTCAAAGGGCGTTTCGGGTTCGATTATATCCACCATGATCACCGCCTGACCAAACCGCTGATCCGTCGCGATGATGCGCCTGCCAAGGGCCTGAACGTGGACCCCGGCAACTGGCAGACCCACTTCCGCGAAGCCACATGGGACGAGGCGCTTGATGTGGCCGCCAAAGGCATGGCTGATATCGGTGGCACAGGTGTGGCCGGTTTCGGCTCGGCTAAATGCACCAATGAAGAGGCTTATCTATTCCAGAAACTGATCCGGCAGGGGTTTGGTCACAACAACGTCGATCACTGCACGCGCCTGTGTCATGCGTCATCGGTTGCCGCATTGATGGAAAACGTAGGTTCGGGCGCTGTGACCGCGACCTTCAACGAGATTGAAAACGCGGACGTTGCTATCGTCATCGGGGCCAACCCGATTGAGAACCACCCCGTCGCGGCGACCTATTTCAAGCAGTTTACCAAACGCGGCGGCAAGCTGATTGTCATGGATCCGCGCGGTCAGGCGCTCAAGCGGTTTGCATCCCATATGCTGCAATTCCGACCTGGTGCCGATGTGTCGATGCTGAACGCGATCATGCATGTGATCGTCGAGGAAGAGCTTTACGACCGCCAGTATATCGAAGCCTACACAGAAAACTGGGAAGCAGAGAAAGCGCATCTCGCCGATTTCACACCCGAAAAAATGGCCAAGGTCTGCGGGATCGAGGCGGAGGTTTTGCGCGATGTCGCACGGACTTTCGCAGGTGCCAAGGCGGGCATGATTTTCTGGGGCATGGGCGTGTCCCAACACATCCACGGTACAGACAACGCGCGCTGTCTGATCAGTCTTGCACTGATGACCGGCCAAGTGGGTCGCCCCGGTGCTGGCCTGCACCCGCTGCGTGGACAGAACAACGTGCAAGGCGCCTCTGATGCGGGCCTGATCCCGATGTTCCTGCCTGATTATCAGCCGGTGGGTGATGACGGGGTGCGCAGCGCGTTTCAGGAAATCTGGCAAGAAGGCACAATTGATCCCAACAAGGGCCTGACTGTTACGGAAATCCTTGATGCGGTGCACGCAGGTGACATTCACGGCATGTATATCTTGGGCGAAAACCCCGCGATGTCCGATCCTGATGTGGAACATGCCCGCGACGCGCTGGCGAAACTGAAACACCTTGTGGTGCAGGACATCTTTATTACCGAAACCGCGAACTATGCCGATGTGATCCTGCCTGCTGCCGCCTTTGCTGAAAAATCCGGCACGGTCACGAATACCAACCGCCAAGTGCAAATGGGCCGCCCTGCCGTGCCGCCACCCGGTGAGGCACGCGAGGATTGGTGGATCACAACCGAACTTGCCAAGCGGCTTGGCCTGAATTGGACCTACACCCACCCGCGTGAGGTGTTTGGCGAAATGGCGCTGTCGATGAAATCGCTGTCCAACATCACGTGGGACCGGCTTGAGGCGCAGAATGCCGTGACCTATCCGTCGCTATCGCCTACGGACCCCGGCCAGCCGATCGTCTTTGGCGATGGTTTTCCCCGCGCTAACGGGCGTGCGCGTTTCACCCCCGCGAGTGTGATCGCGCCGGATGAAGCACCCGATGCGGAATATCCGATGATCATGACGACGGGTCGGCAGTTGGAGCACTGGCATACCGGCTCCATGACACGGCGATCACGCGTTCTGGACGCGGTTGAACCGGAGGCGAACTGTTCCCTGCACCCATCGACCCTGCGCAAGTTGGGTGTTGAGCCGGGCGGGATGGTCACCGTATCGAGCCGCCGGGGCAGCATCACCATCATGGCCCGCGAAGACCGGGCGGTTGCCCCGGATATGGTCTTTGTTCCGTTCGCCTATGTCGAGGCGGCGGCGAACGTGCTGACCAATCCCGCGGTCGATCCTTATGGCAAGATCCCCGAGTTCAAATTCTCTGCCGTGCGCGTCGAAAAGGCCGAAACCACCGTTCCGGCCGAGTGAGAATCTGCGTATCTAACGCCGGTTTAGGGGGCGCTATTGAATAGCACCCCCGCAACAGCCTAGCCTTTGGCTGAGTGCTGGGCCGCTTTTTGCGGGCTCTGCAAGACTAACCAAAGGAGACGCGCAATGCGCAGATTGACCCTGATTGCGGCCCTCTCGGGGCTTGCCCTGCCGGCTTTTGCTGATGACGCAGCCCTCTTGATGGGCGTTGACCGCTATCAGGAATTCAGCAGGGTTGGCGATGCAACAGATATTCTGGATGCCTCGGATGAATTGCGGGATGCCGGTTATCAGGTCACCACGCTCTCCAACGGGTCCGCGCGCGACATGAAGCGTCTCGCGGAAACACTGGCCGATGACGCGCTGGGCGCGGATCGTCTGGTTGTTGCGCTCTCTGGTCGTTTTGCCACGGATGGCACACGGACATGGTTCCTGGCGCAGGATGCGCAGACACCCACACCATTCGGGCTGGATAGCGCAATATCGGTAGATACTGTTCTCGATGTCCTCGCACGCACGCCCGGTCAGGCGGTTCTTGTGCTGGGGTACGATCAGGACGGGTTCAGTAGTTTCGGGCGATATCTGCGCGAAGGCGTCGGCACTCTTGATGTGCCGCAAGGGGTGACTGTGGTATATGGCGAGCCCGACAGGGTTGTCGGGGTTTTGACCGATGCGGTTACAGTACCGGGCGGCGATGTCATGGCCTATGTGCGCGATAACCGGCGTTTAAACACGCTGGGCTTTCAGCCGCAGAGCCTGATCATGCAGTTGTCTGATACGGTTCCGGCGCCAAACCTGCCGCAAATCGAGCCTAGCCTGACCGCATGGACAAACGCACAAAATGCAGACACTGCCGATAGCTACCGCGATTTCATCTTCGAATATCCCCGCAGCCCTTACGCTGACGAGGCGCGCCGCCGTCTGGACCAGATCGAAAATGATCCCATCAGGCTTGCGCAGATTGCCGAAGACGCGCTGAACCTGACCCGCAACGAGCGGCGCGCGATCCAGCGCAATCTGACATTGCTGGAGTTCGATACGCGGGGCGTGGATGGTATCTTTGGCCCCGGCACACGCGGCGCGATCCGCAATTGGCAACAAAACAACGGGTTTGCACAGACCTCCTATCTGACCACCGAGCAGATCAACCGGATTGATGCGCAGGCCAGCCGGCGTGCCGCTGAAATCGCAGCCGAGGAAGAGCGCGCGCGCGAACAAGCCCTGTCACTGGATCGCGACTATTGGGAAGAAACCGGTGCGCGCGGCACGCCAGCTGGCTACCGGGCCTATCTGGAACGCTATCCCGACGGTATTTTCGCGGATGAGGCACGCAACAGGCTTGCTGCGCTGGATGAAGCAAACAATGAGGCGGCCAATGATGCCGCGCGGGCACGCGAGGATGCGCTGAATATCAATCCTGTCCTGCGTCGTTTGATCGAGAACCGGCTGCAGCAACTGGGCTTCAATCCGGGACAGGTCGATGGGCGGTTCGACAGCGATACGCGGCGTGCGATCGGGCGCTATCAGGCGCAGGGAAATCTGACATCGACGGGGTATCTGGATCAGGCGACGCTGGCGCGTCTGCTGGCTGATACGTTCGGTCGCTAGGCGCATTCCCTTTCTGTCGCATAAAAACGGGCGCCCCGCTTGCCGCGGGGCGCCCGTTTTCAATTCCGGTGTGCGTTAGTCTGCGCGCACGTATTTTTCGGCAACAAGCCGGACAAATCCCTGATTGCCCTCAAACAGGCGCACACCGACAATGTAGGTGCCTTCCTGCAAACGTACGGCAATCATGCTGTCCAGCCCGTCGCCATAGTCGTCGTTCAGCCCGATCTGACGGCCCAGATCATCATAGAGCACCAGCCAAGGGTCGCTGTTGCCGTTCGCGATGGCTTCGAGCACCAAGAGGCCTGCGCCTTCGAAATCAAGGCTGAACCATGTGACATCTTCGGTCGCCTGCACGTCCTGGCGGGTGCGCGAGGTCAGCACGCCAAGATCGGTCACAGGGACGCTGCCGTCCAAAGGTGGTGCGGCCTCGCCACGGGCATAGAGCGCCTGCAAGGCTTCTTCCGCATCATAAGGGTTGATGGAAAGGGTGATCGGCGCGTTGTCATCGCTGAGTGCCGTCACGCCAAGGCAATATGTGCCAGCAGCGAGAGTGTCGGTGACATCAAGGCGGGAGTTCAAGCCGTCATAGTCGTCATTTTCGTCGATATAGGTCTCGCCCGGGCCATAGAGGGTGATCACGGGATCGGCGGTTTCATTTTCCGCTGTGATCGTGATTGGTGTCTGACCGTCAAGTTCGAAGCTCCAGAACGGCACCTCTGCCGCGGAGGCCGAAACGCTTTCGCCAAGTGTGCCGTACGGCACGGCTGTGTCACAGCTGCCTGTTGGGGTGCTTGACGGCGTGCTAATGCCGTCTGTCAGCGACTCCTGTTCCTGACGGGCAATGCGGACGAATGCGGTCATCGGGCCGCCATCATAGCTGCGCACCGACATGCAGTAAGTTCCTGCGTCAAGCGAGGTTTCCGCACGCGAGGCGGAGTTGCCGCCAGAATCATCATCAGAAAGAATGATATCGCCGGTACTGTCGAGGAGGTCGATGACCGGATCACCCGACCCACGCCCTGCGGCCTCAACCCGGATATCTGTCGGGGCGGAAAGGGTGAAAAGTGACATATATTCATTGCCGCCCAGAACTAGCGCCATTTGTTCGCGGTAGGCTAAGGATGTGGTAATATCAGAGCTTTCTTCATCGCCGCCGATCCACTGACCGTTGTTGCCAAAGCCTCCGCAGATGTCTTGGGCCAATGCCGGTGATGCGGTGCCCAGCATGAGGGCAGCTATGGCAGATGTTTTAAGTGTGGGGCGGGTCATGGAATAAAGTCCTTTGTCTTCAAGAAATTTGGAGTGCCACAAAGTAGCGTGATGGAACTCAGTATGACTAGCGAATATTACAGGTTTACGAAGGTGCGATTGTGACTTTTACCGGTTTTCTTGCAGATATTTTGATGAGATTGGGCTGATGGAAAAGAAAAAGGGCCGTGCCAGCGGCACGACCCTTTTCCCTGTTACTGCTATCGCAGGTTTAGCCCTGACGGGCTTTGAACCGGCGTTGCGTCTTGTTGATAACATAGACACGGCCCTTACGGCGCACGACGCGGCAATCGCGGTGGCGCTGCTTGAGCGAGCGGAGGGAGTTACGTACCTTCATGGGGTCGTTTCCTATCTGTCGCGGCGCGCGGACTGCGCCTTGGGTTACATTAACGGGCGGTAAGCCCGATGAATTCATGGTGGACGATACTGGGATCGAACCAGTGACCCCTTCGATGTCAACGAAGTGCTCTACCGCTGAGCTAATCATCCATGCCTTCTGCGTTTTACGACACGTCCCATAACGAAATAGGACGCGGGCAATCCGCGTCAGTCGTGCGGTCTATAAAAGGAGTCGACAAAGGGATCAAGGGCTTTTGGTATTTTCCCGAAATGCGCTATCTGTTGTGCTGAAGGGACGAAAATATTGCTTAAAACGGCCTACACTCTGACCCGACCTCAGGTGCGCACCACAAGCGTTGTCTTTGCGTCGCCCCATAGCGGGCGAGATTATCCTGACGCGTTCTTGCGCCGGTCGGTTCTGAATGCAAGCGAGATCCGGTCGTCCGAGGATGCCTTTGTCGATCAGCTTTTCGCCGCCGTGCCTGACCATGGCGCACCGCTGTTGACGGCAACAGCGCCGCGCGCCTTTCTTGATCTGAACCGTGGTGTTGATGAACTTGATCAGGCCCTGATCGAAGGGGTGCGCCGCAACGCACACAACCCGCGCATCGCCAGCGGGCTCGGGGTGATCCCACGTGTTGTGGCCAATGGTCGCCAGATCTATCGTGGCAAGCTCACGCTGGCCGAGGCGCATCTGCGCATTGCGCAGTACTGGCGTCCCTACCATGACCAGCTGCAGACCTTGCTGGATGAAAGCAACAATGCCTACGGCGAGGCGATTTTGATCGATTGTCATTCCATGCCCCACGAAGCGCTTGAGAACGTAGGCCCGCCGGGCAGTGCGCGTCCTGATGTGGTTCTGGGTGATCGGTTTGGCTCCACCGCCGCGGCATCTGTTGTGGAGCAGGTGGAGGCCGCATTTACAAGTGCGGGTCTGCGGGTGGCGCGCAATATGCCCTTTGCGGGGGCCTTCATTACGCAACACTACGGCCGCCCGTCACGCCAGCAACACGCCATTCAGGTCGAGGTTGACCGCGCGCTTTACATGAACGAACGTACATTGGAACTGAACGCAGACTTCACGGCCTTTCAGGCGCTCTTGTCAGGTGTGATCGCCGAGATTGTCGATATCGGACGTGTTGCGGACCAAAAGGTTGCGGCGGAATAGCCGCGGTTAAGACAGCCGCGCTATTTTCATATCGTCCAGACGTTTGCTGAAATCCTCCGGGCTGATGCCTGTCGACAAGGCACGCGCTATGAACGCGGCCTGTGTTTCTGGCGCAATTCCGTTTGCGGGTGGATCGCGGTCAAGGTTGGTCGGGAAAGAATAGCCTTCTGCAGTGGCCGATATCGCTGCTTTGAGTTCCGAGGGGCTCAATTTGCCATCTGCTATCGCTTGGGCAGCAAATGGGAACACCAGCCTGCACATTTTGTCGCGGTCAATCGTTTCCATCGCCCGCCCGAAGGCTGAGGAGACCTGCAAGAGATTGGCGAAACGATGGATATCCTTGCTGGTGTTCGCGCCTGCTGCGTGAAACAGCGCAGGGTTGAAAAACAAAGTGTCGCCCTTTGCGAGCGGCAGTTGGATATAGCGTTCTTCAAACAACGCCCTGAAATCGGGCCTGCGCCAAGCGGCATATCCCGGGCGGTAGGCCTGCGAGAAAGGAAGTAGTTTCGTCGGGCCGCTTTCCAGCGGCATATCGCAATGCGCAACTGCCCCCTGAAGTGTGAGGACTGGTGAAATCTCATGCACATGGGCGGGATAGGACGCGCAGATCTCGGCGGTTTGAAAGCCCAGATGATAATCGCGATGCGCTTGCTGCGCGGCTCCGCCGGGATGGACGAGGTTCACTTGCGCGGTCATCTGGTAGTTGGGGCCAAGCCATGCCTCGCAAGCCGCATCAATCACGGTATTTGCGAAATAGCGGAGGAAGACATCGGGTGCCGCTTCGCAAAGTTTTTGCAGCGAATTCCAGACCCGATCATTCGCACCTGCCGCCGCGAAATGGTCGCCTGCGCCGTGCGCGCCCGCCTTTTCATTTGCAATGATCTGTTCGTAAACGCGGGTGGCCTGATCCAGAACACTGGTGTCCGCAAAGGTCTTTTTGAGCGCGATGACACCTGCACCTTCCCGCAGAACGCGGGCCCATTCTGCCAGGATTCGCTTACGGGTTCCCTGATCTTCAAGGGCAGGGCGGAGTGCTGCCATATCATAAACCGGAATACTCTTTTCGATGGCGGAGGCAAAAGGCACATCCACGCCGTGTGTAGTCTGATCAATCAACGCGGTGAAATCCGCGATATCACAGGCATCGGGATCATAATAAGCGGCGGTGGTGTCAAAGACGTGGTTCAAGTCGTGCCCTCGCTGTGTCTGCGCCGGTCGAGCGTAGCGGACATTCGTTTTTGTAAAAAGACTAATTCAGGCGGGGGTGGGTGGGTCAAGACCCACCTTACGCCTAGCGCAGGGCGCGTCCTTTGATGATCGCATCCTTGCCAAACTTCTCACGGATTCTGTCAGCGGCTTTTTCGGCATCGGCCCGTTTTTGCGCGCCGGGGTCGAGCAAATCACCTTCGCGGTCGGCTTCGGCGGCAGGACTTATCTCGGACAGCCCCACCCCCAGAAGACGAAATGGCCCGCGTCCGCTGACCTGATCGAACAAGCCGCGCGCCGTGCGATAGATGGTGTCGGCAATCTGGGTCGGATGGCGCAGGCTTTGGCGTTTCGAGATCAGTTTGAAATCCGAGGTTTTCAACTTCAACGTCACCACCCGTCCCGCTTTATCCTGCGCTTTGGCGCGTGCGCTGACCTTTTCGGCCATCCGCCACAGGTGGCCATCCAGAATATCCACATCGCCGGTGTCTTCATTGAACGTTGTCTCGTTCGACAGCGTTTTTACAGGGCTATGGGGTGAAATCCGCCGCCCGTCCTCGCCGCGGGCAAGGCTGTAGAGCCGCTCGCCCATGCCGCCGAACCGGTCATGCAGATCCCGCCTGTCCCAGCGCAGAAGGTCGTCAAAGGTACGAATCCCTGCGCCCTCGAGGCTGGCCTGTGCGGCCGGCCCGATGCCCCAGATCAGGCGCACGGATTTGGGGCGCAGAAATGCGGTGGTTTCTGCCTTGCCGATAATCGAGAAGCCGCGTGGTTTGTCGAGGTCCGAGGCCACTTTGGCGAGGAATTTGTTGTGCGACAGCCCGATTGATCCCGTCAGCCCCAGTTCGTCTTTCATCCGCTTGACCAGACGCGCCAGCATGACCGCAGGGGGTGCGTGGTGCAGGCGTTCGGTGCCTGTAAGGTCCATGAATGCTTCATCCAGTGACAAGGGCTCAACCACCGGTGTCAGTTCATCCATCATCGCGCGGATGGCGCGTGAGGCCTCGGTGTAGGCGGGAAAGTTGGGGCGGACGACGACAGCCTCGGGGCAAAGCTTGAGCGCCTGAAACATCGGCATGGCAGATTTGACGCCCTTGATTCGCGCCACATAGCAGGCGGTCGATACAACGCCGCGTCGCCCGCCACCGATGATCACGGGTTTATCTGCGAGATCGGGGTTGTCGCGTTTTTCCACCGAGGCATAAAAAGCATCGCAATCCATATGCGCGATGGTCAGGTCAAACAGCTCCGGGTGCCGCGTCACCCTTGGACTGCGGCATTGTGGACAACGGGACTCATTGTCGAATGTGGTCAGGCAATCGCGACAAAGTGCTGGCATGAAGGCAGTGTAGAAGGGGCGGGATTTGGACACAACGGCCCACACGATGGCGCGAGGATGCTGCTGGTGGCGTTGCGTCGCGAAAATGCCACGGTGCGACGGATGGCATTCCGGGCTGAAATTTCTCATTGCGTTGCGCGCCGATCTGTCTATGAGTTTCCAATAGGAAACACACCAACCGGGAGAGTCCGGTTTGGTCTGGCGCCGAAGGAGCAACCGCCCCGGTCACTCTCAGGCAAAAGGACCGGTTGGGGTGCAACACGCCGAAGAGAGGCCTTGAGTGGTCCGCCGAAGGAGCAAGCCCGATTGGGCGAATCTCTCAGGTACAGCAGACGGCGGGGGCAGATGGTAGGGAGTTTACCATGCCTAAAGTTGCTGTATTGGGCGCCGGAATTACCGGCGTCACCACTGCTTATTCACTTCACACGCGCGGATATGACGTCACCGTGTTTGATCGCCAGCGCTATGCGGCGATGGAAACCAGCTTTGCCAATGGCGGACAGCTCAGCGCGTCAAACGCGGAAGTCTGGAACCAGTGGTCCACGGTTCTGAAGGGTATCAAATGGATGCTGCAACAGGATGCGCCTTTATCGGTGAACCCCAGCCCCAGCTGGCATAAAATTAGCTGGATGGCGGCGTTTCTGGCAAATATTCCGCACTATAAAGCGAACACCGTCGCAACCGCGCGGATGGCGGTGACGGCGCGCGCTGGTCTGGCGGAAATGGCTGATCATGCAGGGATTGATTTTGATTTCACGCCGGCAGGGATCTTGCATTTCTACAAAACCGAGAAAGATTTTGCCCATGCGCGCAAGGTCACGGAATTGTTGGCCCAAGGCGGATTGGCGCGACGCGAATTGAGCGCGGAAGAGACGCTTGCCAAAGAACCGACCTTGCGTGGCGGTATTTTGGGCGGGTTCTGGACCGAGAGCGACAGCACAGGCGATATCCACAAATTCACCGTCGGTCTGGCCGCGTGGCTGCGCCGACAGGGTGTGCAGTTTGAAATGGGCCATGCGGTCGACGATGTTGCGGCCGATGCGGATGGCGTGACTGTGCGGGCGCGGACCGAGCAGCGTTTTGATGCGGTGGTTGTTTCTGCCGGCGTTGCGTCACGCGGTTTTGCAAAGAAACTGGGTGACCGCGTGAATGTTTATCCGGTGAAAGGCTATTCCATCACGGTCAACCTGCCTGATGCGCAATCTCAGGCGGCGGCACCGACGGTTTCGCTGTTGGATGACAAGGCCAAGATCGTCACTTCGCGCTTGGGGCGTGACCGGTTCCGCATTGCGGGGACCGCAGAATTCAATGGCGAAAACCGTGATATCCGTGCGGATCGTGTGAAACCGCTGGTGCAGTGGTGCGAGGCGCACTTCCCCGATGTCAGCACGGAAAACGTCGTGCCTTGGGCAGGGCTGCGCCCGATGATGCCCAACATGATGCCGCGTGTTGGTGCCGGGCGTCATCCGCGTGTTTTCTATAATACCGGGCACGGGCACCTTGGTTGGACCCTTTCGGCGGCAACGTCCGATCTCGTTGCAACTGCGGTACAGTCGCGTGTTTTCGCGCCCAAATCGCACAGTATGCAACAGCATACATTGAAATCAGCATAACAGCTACTTATCTATCCTTCATAATTATGAGGGATAGATACATGCCTATTGAGAACCTTTTATCCGAGTTTCTGGGCCAGAATGTGCTGTGGCTTTTGCTGGCAGTGTTCATCATCGTCTGCATTATGGCCGGTGTTCGCATCGTGCCGCAGTCTGAGAAGTTCGTGGTTGAACGTCTTGGTCGTCTGCGTTCAGTGCTTGGCCCCGGGATCAACTTTATTGTCCCGTTTCTGGACCGTGTGCGTCACAAGGTATCCATACTTGAGCGCCAGTTGCCGTCGATGAACCAGGATGCCATCACATCGGACAACGTGCTGGTCCAGGTCGAGACATCGGTTTTTTACCGCATCATCGAGCCTGAAAAGACCGTATACCGGATCCGTGATGTCGATGGTGCGATCTCGACCACTGTGGCCGGTATCGTGCGGTCGGAAATCGGCCGTATGGAACTGGATCAGGTACAGGCGAACCGTTCGAGCCTGATTGAAGCGGTACGGACCCAAGTCGCCCAGCAAGTAGATGACTGGGGTATTGAAGTGACCCGCGCCGAGATTCTCGACGTCAATCTGGATCAGGCAACGCGTGAAGCGATGCTGCAACAGCTGAACGCCGAACGTGCACGTCGCGCGCAGGTGACAGAAGCCGAAGGTAAGAAGCGCGCTGTGGAGCTGCAGTCCGACGCGGAACTTTATGCCGCCGAGCAGGACGCGAAAGCGCGCCGTATTCTGGCGGATGCCGAAGCCTATGCGACGCAGGTGGTTGCCGTGGCGATTGCAGAAAATGGTTTGGAGGCGGCGCAGTATCAGGTGGCCCTCAAGCAGGTTGAAGCCTTGCAAAAGCTGGGTGACGGTACCGGCAGTCAGACTGTTATCCTGCCCGCCAATGCGCTTGATGCCTTTGCCAATGCATTCCAGATGCTGAAAGGACGTGGATAATGCCGCTTTGGACAGAATGGTGGGTGTGGATGTCGGGGGCTTTGATCCTCGCAACACTCGAGGTGTTGATCCCGGGCTATATCTTTCTGGGGTTCGCGATTGGCGCGGCCATGATGGGACTGCTGATCCTCTTCGGGATATCGGCGTCAGGCTTTGCGCTCACGCTGGTCATCTTTTCGGTGCTGTCGCTGATTTCCTATCTGGTGATGCGGAAATACTTCGCGCTGAAGACCGGACAGGTCAAAATCTGGGAAACCGACGTCAACGACTGATCTTTTGCTTCAGACCTTAAGATCTGAAAACCCCCGGCCCTAGTGGTTGGGGGTTTTTGCTTGTGGTGATGCCAGTTCCGCCAGAATGCTTTGTGCTGCGGCCTTTGGGTTCGCGGCCTGCCAGATCGGGCGGCCCACAACCACATGGTCCGCGCCGTTTGCGATGGCCTGCGCCGGTGTCATGACCCGTTTTTGATCCCCAAGGGCTGCACCTGCGGGCCGCACGCCGGGGGTGACGATCAGTTTGCCTTCCGCTTCGGGCAGGGCGCGGATCAGTGCCGCCTCTTGCGGTGATGCGATCACCCCGTCGGCCCCGTTTGAAAGTGCTGTGCCTGCGCGTTCCTGCACCAGATCGGCCACCGCGCCCGCCTTGATGCAGGATGCATCCAGATCGTCGCGGTCCAGTGATGTCAGAATGGTTACGGCCAAGATTTTCATGTTGGACCCGCCAGCCCCTTCACGCGCTGCGCGTACAACATGGGGGTCGCCATGGACAGTCAGGAAGTCCAGATCAAATTGGGCCACACCGCGCACCGCGGCTTCGACTGTCGCGCCGATGTCAAAGAATTTCATATCAAGAAAAATGCGTTTGCCATGTTCCTGCTTGAGTTCGTTCGCAAGCGCCAAGCCGCCGCCCGTCAGCATCCCAAGCCCGATTTTATAAAAACTTACAGCATCGCCCAGCGTGTTGGCCAGTTCCAGCCCTTCAAGGACGTTTGGCACGTCCATTGCTACGATCAAACGGTCATCGGACATGTGCAAACTCCTTGATTTGTTTTGAGCGGTCTAGCGACTGGGCGGTTGCGGCGCAACTGATGCGGTGCTGACACGATTGATGTTGATCAACCTGGCATCGCTTTGAGGGTCTAATGATGTGTCTGTCGGGTGCGTTTGCGTATTTGACGACATGGACTTGCACGACCGGTGCGGGCATCCCATTTATTGAAGGAGGCCCAATCAGGGATGTGCCGCGTAGTCGGGCATCCGTAAAGACGGGCGCTTAACAAAGGAGAGACCCATGAACTTAGAAAAGTTCACTGAGCGGTCGCGCGGCTTTATTCAGGCCGCCCAGACGATCGCAATGCGCGAGGATCATCAGAAACTCGCCCCCGAGCACCTGCTCAAAGCTTTGCTTGATGATGAAGAAGGGTTGGCTACCAACCTGATTTCACATGCAGGCGGCGATGCGCCCGCTGTTGTCGGCGCGGTTGAGGCAGCCCTTGCAAAAATACCCAAGGTTTCCGGCGATACAGGCCAGGTTTATCTGGATAATACGACCGCCAAAGTCGTGGATGAGGCTGAAAAGCTTGCCAAGAAGGCAGGCGATAGCTTTGTGCCGGTCGAACGCCTGCTCACGGCGCTTGCCGTTGTGAAATCCAAGGCCAAAGACGCTTTGGATGCAGGTGGCGTGTCCGCCATGAAACTCAATGCAGCGATCAACGACATCCGCAAAGGCCGGACCGCCGATAGTGCGAACGCCGAAGACAGCTTTGATGCGCTCAAGAAATATGCGCGCGACCTGACCGAGGCCGCCGAGCAAGGCAAGATCGACCCGATCATTGGCCGTGACGAAGAGATTCGCCGCGCGATGCAGGTTT
Organism: Yoonia rosea; assembly: GCF_900156505.1. Lineage (NCBI taxonomy): Bacteria > Pseudomonadati > Pseudomonadota > Alphaproteobacteria > Rhodobacterales > Paracoccaceae > Yoonia > Yoonia rosea. Next base: position 653,064 of record NZ_FTPR01000002.1, read on the forward strand.
TGTCACGCCGGACCAAGAATAACCCTGTGCTGATTGGCGAACCCGGTGTCGGTAAAACGGCGATTGCCGAGGGACTCGCCCTGCGGATCATCAGCGGCGACGTGCCTGAAAGCTTGCGCAACAAACGTCTGATGGCGCTGGATATGGGCGCGCTGATTGCAGGTGCAAAGTATCGTGGTGAGTTTGAGGAACGCCTGAAGGCGGTTCTGAAAGAGATCGAAGCTGCGGCCGGTGAAATCATCTTGTTCATCGACGAGATGCACACGCTTGTCGGCGCAGGTGCGTCCGAGGGTTCGATGGATGCGGCAAACCTGATCAAACCGGCTTTGGCACGCGGCGAACTGCACTGCGTGGGTGCCACGACGCTGAACGAATACCGCAAGTATGTGGAAAAAGACGCAGCCCTCGCGCGGCGTTTCCAGCCTTTGATGGTGGAAGAGCCGACTGTGTCGGACACGGTCAGTATCTTGCGCGGGATCAAAGAGAAGTACGAGCTGCACCACGGTGTGCGTATTTCCGATAGCGCCTTGGTTGCGGCGGCAACGCTATCGCACCGCTATATCACGGATCGTTTTCTGCCGGACAAGGCCATCGACCTGATGGATGAGGCCGCCAGCCGTCTGCGGATGGAAGTGGACAGCAAGCCAGAAGAGCTGGATGCGCTGGATCGCCAGATTCTGCAGTTACAGATCGAATCCGAGGCTTTGAAGAAAGAAGACGACAAAGCATCGCTTGATCGGTTGGAAAAGCTGCAAAAGGAATTGGCGGACCTGCAGGACCGTGGATCAGAAATGACTGCGAAATGGCAGGCCGAGCGTGACAAGCTGGAAAACCAGCGTGGCGTGAAGGAAAAACTGGACCGCGCGCGTGCCGAGTTGGACATCGCCAAACGCGAAGGCAATCTCGCCCGTGCCGGTGAGCTGTCCTATGGTGTGATCCCTGAACTGGAGCGCCTTGTCGCAGAAGTTGAGACAGGTGATGACCTGATGGTTGAAGAGGCCGTGCGCCCCGAGCAGATCGCTGAAGTCGTCGAGCGCTGGACGGGTATTCCGACCTCGAAGATGCTGGAAGGTGAACGTGATAAGCTCTTGCGCATGGAAGAAGAGCTGGGCAGGCGCGTGATCGGTCAAAAGACAGCGGTCCGTTCGGTGGCAAATGCTGTGCGCCGCGCACGTGCCGGTCTGAATGACGAGAACCGTCCGCTTGGATCGTTCCTGTTCCTCGGGCCAACGGGTGTTGGTAAAACCGAGCTGACCAAGGCCGTGGCCGAGTATCTTTTTGATGACGACAGCGCAATGGTGCGCATTGATATGTCTGAATTCATGGAAAAGCACGCGGTCGCCCGTCTGATTGGTGCGCCTCCGGGCTATGTCGGTTATGATGAGGGTGGCGTGCTGACCGAGGCCGTCCGCCGCCGCCCATATCAGGTGGTCCTGTTCGACGAGGTCGAAAAGGCGCACCCCGATGTGTTCAACGTGCTGTTGCAGGTGCTGGACGATGGTGTGCTAACCGATGGTCAGGGCCGGACGGTGGACTTCAAGCAGACGCTGATCATTCTGACATCCAATCTGGGGGCGCAGGCGCTGAGCCAGCTGCCCGATGGTGCCGATACCAGCGATGCCAAGCGCGATGTGATGGATGCGGTGCGCGGGCACTTCCGGCCAGAGTTCCTGAACCGGCTGGACGAGATTGTCATCTTTGACCGTCTGGCGCGCAGTGACATGGCAGGTATCGTGACAATCCAGCTTGGTTTGCTCGAGCGGCGGCTGGCAGGGCGCAACATCCATCTTGATCTGGATGATGCCGCACTCAATTGGCTGGCTGAAGAAGGCTATGATCCTGTGTTCGGCGCGCGCCCCCTGAAGAGGGTCATCCAGCGCGCGCTGCAGGACCAGCTGGCCGAGATGATTCTGGCCGGTGATGTCATGGACGGCGATACGATCAAAATCAGCGCTGGAGTTGACGGGCTCGTAGTGGGTGATCGTGTGGCGGGAACCAACCGACCACGGCCAAATGATGCAGTCGTGCATTGAGCAAGTGATCGGGGCGCCTTCGGGCGCCCTTTTTCTTGGTTCTGTCGATGAAGTTCTGATTCTGTCGATATGTGTCTCGACCGGAGTGCCCACTTTCCCTAAGGTCAGCTTTGGGGGCAATTCTGGAGTACGAAGATGAATATGACGAACAAGCGTGCAGCAATCATCGTGGCTGTGGCCGCTCTTGCTGCGTCTACCGCACAGGCCGATGGGATCTACTATGGTGGGAGCCTTGGCTATTTGCAGATGGAGAGCACAAGTGACGGAATCGGCGAAACCTCGGGTGAAAGCGTGGTGGTTGGCGGCCTTCTGGGCTATCGGGCCGACATCGGCGGCGGGCCTTTCTGGGCAGCGGAGTTGAATGTCGATTTTCCGGTCGATGGGGAGATGAGCTACAGCGGCGGTGCCGACTCATGCACGGATTTCTCGCCCGATTGGTGTGACATTGATGCGCTTGCCCGGGTGCGCGGCCTTTACGGCGTTCCGGTCGGTGGCGGCTACGATCTCTTCGGGTCTGCTGGCCTCGCCATCGTGACCGGTGTCGCTGAGGATGGCGGAGGTGTCTATGCCGACACGGTCGGGACCGGTTTCACCGCCGGCATCGGTGTTCAGCGGGCGCTGGCGGGCAGTGGGACCGCGCGTCTGGAGGTGATCTACGATTCCATCGAGAACACTGATCCCGATGACTTTGAAAAGGCCCTTGAGAACGTAGGTATCACTGCTTCTTTCCTGTTCTGACCCCAAAAGGAGTGATACGCGGGGCGCCTGCGGGCGCCCCTTTTCTTTTGCGGGCCCGTTGGCACCCGGGCACTTGTGGGTCAGCAAAGCTGCCCTATAAAGGTGTTATGACAACACATCCGCCAGAATCTACACATTCGCTTCTTGATGACGTCCAGGGCATGTCGCTTGGCATCTTTCTTGCCGCGGTTGGTCTGAACATATTGACCACGGTTGGGCTGATTACCGGACAGACAGCCGGAATTGCGGTGATTATTTCTTACCTCAGCGGGTATTCATTCGGTGTGGTCTTCTTTGCGGTAAACCTGCCGTTCTATGTGCTGGCGTGGAAACGTCTGGGCGCCACATTTACCATTAAGTCGCTGATCTCTGTGACGCTTCTGTCAGTGCTGAGCGAGATCATCCCGCTTGGCATGGTATTCTCGTATATTGACCCGCTATTGGGTGCGCTGACATTTGGTGCTTTGCTTGGGGTCGCCCTCCTGGTGCTCTTCCGGCATAACGGATCGCTGGGTGGTTTGGGCGTTGTGGCTCTGCTGATCCAGGATACGACAGGGTTTCGCGCCGGATATGCGCAGCTCATCTTTGATGCCCTTATCTTCGGACTGGCGTTTTTTCTCTTTGATCCGTTGTTGGTGTTCTATTCGCTCGTGGGCGCTGTGGTGCTGAACCTGATTATTGCGATCAATCACCGGCGCGACCGTTACGTCGCACGATAACAAAAAAGCCCCGGCGATGTGCCGGGGCTTTGGTAGACCTTGTGGTCAATCGTTTACATGGACGGCAGGATAACCGCGTCGATCACGTGGATCACGCCGTTTGATGCTTCGATGTCTGCTGTAACGACGTTTGCGCCGTCAACCATCACGCCGCCTTCGGTCATGATTGTGACGTCAGCACCGTTTACAGTTGTCGCCATCATGCCGTTGCTCAGGTCTGTGGACATCACTTTGCCTGGCACAACGTGGTAGGTCAGGATCGCGGCCAGTGCTTCCGGATCGGCAAGCAGACCTTCAACTGTACCTTCTGGCAGTGCAGCAAAGGCTTCGTCTGTTGGTGCGAAAACAGTGAACGGACCTTCGCCTTTCAGTGTTTCAACCAGACCGGCCGCTTCAACAGCAGCAACCAGTGTTGTAAAGCTGCCTGCATCAATCGCTGTGTCGACGATATCTTTTGAGTGGCCTGCTGCGAAGGCCGAAGTTGAAGTCAGGGCAGCTGTCGTTGTCAGTGCGATAAAAGTTCTGCGTAGCATCTGTGTTCTCCTAGTTTCAAAGCATGCCTTGTCGTTGGCATTGCTCTTTTTACGAGAGCAGATCACCTTGGATCATCGGGGAATTACGCCGATGCTGCTTGACGAAAACCGCATTTCACCTAAGCCGCGCCGATTTGCTGTTTCCAGTCACAGGTGCGTGAATCTTTGTGATTGATCCGGCATATTTACGGAACATTTCAACGATCTGGCGGCAACGTGAGACATCTTTCAAACGTTATCCTCTATATACTGTCAGGAAGTGAAAAGAACGGAGATCCAAGATGGCATATCGCTGGACCAATACTTTGACCAAGGCTGACGTCACACCAAAGTCGGCTTATCTCAACCGGCGCCAGATTCTGGCGGGGACGATCGGGCTTGGCGCGATTGGCCTTGCGGGCGGTGCCGCGGCACAGGGCAACCTGGAGCCCAATACGCTGGAAGAGATCACAAGCTACAACAATTACTATGAATTCGGCACCGGCAAGAACGATCCGGCCCAGAACGCCCATAGGCTGGTGACATCGCCATGGTCCATCAAGGTGGATGGGATGGTTGATAACCCCGGTGATTATGCGCTGGATGATCTGCTGGCGGGGCTCTCGGTTGAGGATCGCCTCTACCGTTTCCGCTGTGTCGAGGCGTGGTCAATGGTCGTGCCATGGAATGGCATCGAGCTTGCGGATATCCTCGATCGGGTCGGGGTTCAGTCGCGCGCAAAATATGTGGCCTTTGAAACAGTGGTCCAGCCCGAGAACATGATCGGCGTCCAGCGCCGCGTTCTGGATTTCCCATATGTCGAGGGCCTGCGCCTTGATGAGGCAATGCACCCGCTGACCATCATGGCGACAGGTATCTATGATGAGCCGCTTTATAATCAGTCTGGTGCGCCGATCCGTTTGGTCGTGCCATGGAAGTACGGGTTCAAGTCGATCAAATCCATTGTGCGGATCACACTGACTGACCGTGAACCCCCTACCAGCTGGAACAAGGCCAATGCGCGTGAATACGGCTTCTATAGTAATGTGAACCCCAATGTGGATCACCCACGCTGGAGCCAGGCAACCGAGCGCCGTATCGGTGGCGGCCTCTTTGCGCCGCGTCAGGACACGCTCATGTTCAACGGCTATCCCGAAGTGGCCCCGCTTTATGCCGGCCAGGATCTGAGTGTGGATATCTAAAGTGACGATTGCGCAGCCCATCAACGGCGTTTTGCGCCGGTTCCCAGCCGGCACAATATATATTGTCAGCGCGCTTTATGCCTGCTGGGAGTTCTGGCGCGCCCTGAACCAGCTCGGCCCCTATCTGGTCGAGCCGATCAATGTGCTGGAACGGGCCTATGGTGAAATTGCCTTGATTCTGATGGTGGCGGGGCTCACCGTGACGCCGCTGCGCAAATGGACCGGTCTGAACCTGCTCAAGTTCCGGCGCGCAATCGGTGTCAGTGCATTCTTCTTTGTACTGGCCCATTTCCTTGTTTTTGCAATTCTTGATGTGCAAAGTCTCGGTCGCGTCTGGGAAGAAATCGTGAAGCGCCCCTATGTCACCGTGGGGATGGCGTCATTCGTGATGCTGATTCCGTTGGCGATGACATCAAACAATCTGTCATTGCGCAAAATGGGGGCCGCGTCATGGCGCAAGCTGCATAAGCTGACCTATCCCGCGGCCGTTTTGGGCGCGCTGCATTATCTGTGGTTGGCCAAAGGCTTTCAGATCGAGCCATTGATCTATTTGATCGTGGTGCTGGCACTCGTCGGGGCACGGTATGTGTCTTTAGAACGGAAGCAACAGCCAATCTCGGGGTAAACGACCCGCTATTGCGACATCCCCCACGGACCCGGCAGCGAAAACTGCCGGGTCTTTGTGTGGTGAGGAGGTGAATCACAATGAATCACATGATGAATATCGGCCCTAGGGGCTTAAGAAAGTATGAATCGAAGCGATTCAGTGTGATTTGGATGTATGAGTCTGCATGAAATTGAGAGTCTCTAGTAGACGGCTTTGTGGATAACCCCAAATCTGGTATGTTCTGTTTCCATTCTGCCTAAGAAAATTGCGACAACAGGGGGTGTTGGCGCAGTTAAATGACCGCAAGTCATTAAAAACAAACATATATTCAGGGATGTCATAAAAAATGCACTTTTCTCGAAAAAAGGGGTTGCGGGTATCTTCGAGTAACCGTAGAACCCCCTTCACCGGCGGCGCTTACAAGTGCTGACGGGGCGCCAGACGGGCTTACGGG